>REDI01000071.1 GCA_007693595.1 Deltaproteobacteria bacterium
AGACCCTCCGCCGTGATCATGCGGAGGGCTTCGAACGGTTGATGCGCGCCACGGGCCAGGCCCCCGAAGAGAGCGGATTTCTTGGAGGAGCCTGGGAGACGCTGGGGAGCGCTTGGGAGCAGGCGGGGGGCATGGTCGAGGGGGCTGGAGAGCAGCTCCAGTCGTGGGGGGAATCTCTCCAGAGGGCTGCGGCACCTTGGTGGGCGGAGGAGATCGGGGAAGAGGTTGAAGAGAAGCAGGGCCACGAACACGACGAGGACGCCTACTGCCTGGAGCCCGAGCAAAATGCCCGCCTTGATGCACACCGGGTGGCCCTGGCCGAAGGCAAGACCGATGTGCTTACCCGGGCCCTCACGCTCAAGGACACGAGCGCGGTGGGCCACGTCGACGATATAGGTCGGAACCAGAGTAACGGCGAGATCTGGGACGGACTGAAGGAAGGCAAGATCGACCATCTCACGGCGATCAAGTGTAGCGAGTTTACCAGCGCCGCCGTGGCGGCGGCCGGATATGACCTGGACCAGCAGTGGCTCGACCCCGCCTCCGGCATGCGCGTGGCCTACCAGGACGGGGGGTCGTACACCTTCGTCAAGCTCTGGATGGTGGTCGGGACGCTGCTAGAGGCGACACACGCCCTGCTGGTTGTCCAGAACGGAGATGCCGAGGAGATCGATCCCAGCAGCGCTCGGGCGGCAGAGCTGGGCCTGTCTGGGGAGTCGGAGCGCTTCCTCTACGTGTCCTCCGGGAACTTCGTCGGGATGGAGGCCTCGGAGGAGCAGATGTTCGGCCTGGGCGCGGCGGCGGTTGGTCTGGGCGGTAGCGAGGTTGAGCTCAACGATAGAAAGCCAGGGGATGTCCAGCAGTCCCTCCGCACCAATAGCTCGGGCAAGTACAGCGGTTCTGGCCACTCCAGTGTCGTGCATGCCGTGCGCGGAACCGGGGTCGCCAAGCTGGGGGTCGACGGCTGCCCCAAGGTCGAGGGCGACGTCCAAGGGCCCGCTCCGCTCGCGGAGCTCGAGGCGGGCTGGTACCGCATCAATAAGGACTCGGGTCTGAAGTGGGTGGTTGGGCCCGGTACCATAGCTGCCACCGTGGCGCAGCTCGATGCCGTCGAGATCCAGCTTGTCGATGCCAACACCAAGGGATCGAGCCTGGCCGGTCCGGGCAAACGCGGGGGGGACGCTACCGCCATCGGAGCTTTCCAGGAGCATCGAGGCTTCAATGACGAAAAGAAATCGGCGACCACTAGCGCCGGACGGCTCCCGTCCAGCCCGTGGCACGCGTGGTCCCCCCGCGAAGAAGAGGCGGAGGAGCTCTCCGCCCAAGCACCAAAATCCCAATCAGCAGCTGCCCCTTCGACGCCGTCCCCGAGTACGAGGGAGTGAGACCTTACCCAAGCCCGTCGCTCGCCGTTGAGGAGACGTCTTTGATGCACACCTACCGCTCTTTCGCAGCCCTGTTGACCGCGGCTTTTTTTGTGCTGGCGTGCGCGGGGGTCGGCACCGCGCCGGTCGACGCCCCGCCCACGGTCACGGCCTCGTTCAGCACGACGGCACCGCACCTGATCCAGAACGCCGAGGCGGTATGGACACCGGACGGGGAGCTTCTTGTGGACCTGGGGGGCTCGCCCTTTGACGACCTGTACATCATCGACACGTCCCGCGCGGCCTCGTTCTTGTTGAACGACGCGGGCGGTGTGCACGTGCTGCACCGAGAGGGCGCGGCGTTCACGGTCAAGAAGGTACGAGATGACGGCATTGTCGAGCGCCCGATTGGAGACGTGGCGCTGGTGCGTTTCCCGGGCAACGGTCGTGCCATCGTCGGGCTCGACGGAGACGTGATCCGTGAAGGGGTCTGGATCCGAGTGAGTGGCAACGAGGAGCCTCCCGTCGACCAGCCGGAGTACTGGTGGACGCTCGACTACTTCTCTCGACCGGCGCCGGTGTGCGACGGAGACCGTAGCTGTGGCTGGATCGGTCCGACCGGCGACTGGCTCTTCCCCCCCAAACTGAACTCGCGTCCACCCTTTTATCTGACGCAGGTGCGAGATGGGGGCGGCCCGATCGTGGGCGTCGATGGGTCCGTGATCGAGCTCGACGTGAGTATCGCCTTTGCGGGTCCCCCTTCCGAGGGCATCTTTCTCGCTAGCCGGCTTCGCCCAGAGGCACCCCGCAGGACGATCACACATGTTCGGACTGTCGACGGGGAGGTCCTGGGAACCGTCGAAGGAGAGGTGTTGTGGGATATCGTTGTTTGTCCAAGCTTTCGCGGTATTGAGGGGTGCAATTACGTCTTCCATCAGGAGCGGGCGGCGGTGCTGTTTCGCGAGGCCGGCCTTAAGGCCGCCTACCTGGCTCCAGATGCGAGCGTGGTCATCGGTCCTGACAACTGCGAGCAATCCACCCCCAGCGGCCCCTTCCATGACGACCGCGCGTTCCACTGCGTCGGGGAGGAGCACTGGCTGATCGATCGCGCTGGCCAACGCATCGCTGGTCCCTGGCAATGCAGGCCCATAACTGATAAGGACAAGGACAGCTACCCGAACGGACTGTTCTTCTCGGAGGGGCGAGCGGCCGTGCCCGTCGAGGGCGGCTGGGCCTACATCGACACCGCTGGTGAGGTGGTGCTCCCCGGCCCCTACCGCAAAGCCCGTCCCTTCCGGCTCGGCATCGCAGCCGTCACGCAGGGCGATGAATGGATCTACATCGATCGCTCGGGCAAGCCCCTTTTCGAGCCCCGGCCGGCGCCTTGACTCGGCGCGGTGCAGGCCTTGAGGGCGTGGGGGAGCATGGCCCAGCGTCGAACGACCACCCCGCTACCCCCTCACCACAACCCCCCGCAGGTTGTACGCCAGCAGCTCCGCCGCCACCGCCCGCAGGTCCTCCTCGCCGCCACCGTCGACCAGGGTCCGGGCCACCACCTCCTTGACGCTGCCGAGGCCGGCCAGGGCGGCGGTGCGGGTGTTCATCTCCCGGATAAAGCCCATGCGTTGGCCGTTCTCTAGGGCAGCCTGGATGTAGGCGCGCAGGTGCTCGTAGAAGGCGCGTAGCTTGCGGTCGACCTCTTCGTCCAGGCCGACGGCCTCGCGGAAGAGGATCCGGCACAGGGCCTCGTTGTCGGACAGCGCGCGCAGGACGCGGTGCAACGTGGCCTCGAGCTGGGTGGGGATCGGTGGCGCGCCCTCGCGGGTGTCGACGCCTTGGATCGTCTCGCCCAGCTCGGTAAGCAGGCCGTCGAGCAGCTCGTGGAAGATGGCGGCCTTGCTGTCGAAGTAGAGGTAGAACGTGCCTCGGGCGACGCCGGCGGCCTTGACCAGATCGGTGACCGAGGTCTGGTGGTAGCCCTGCTCGGCGAAGACGGCGAGGGCGGCGTCGAGGATCTGGCCCCGGCGCTGCTCGCGGGCCTCCTGGGCGCGGCGGGTGCGGCCGTCGGTGCTCATGCGGCACCTCCCTCGGCGGCGGGCTCGGCAGGCGCAGGCAGCAGGCCGCGCTCGGCCCAGTAGGCGTCGACCACCTCGGCGATCTGGGCCTCCACCTTGCGCGAGAGCGCCAGGATCTCCTCGTCGGAGAGGCCCTTGGTCTCGATGGGGGCGAGCACGTGTACGGTGATCGCGTGGCCGGGGCGCATCAGCCAGCTGCCCTTGCGGAGCACCTCGTACATGCCGGTGACGGCGACGGGGACGACCGGCAGCCCGAGCTCCCGCGCCAGCCGAAAGCTGCCGGTGCGGAACCGCCCGACGCGCCCGGTGGTGGTGCGGGTGCCCTCGGGAAAGACGAGCAGGCTGTGCCCGCGCTCGGCTTCGGCCGCCATGCCCTTGCGCAGGGTCTCGAACACGTCGGGCTCGCCACGTCGGACGCCGATCGTGCCGCGCTGCTTCATGAACCAGCCGTAGATCGGGATGCGAAAGTGGGCCTCGAGCTCGATCCCTTGCTTGAAGTGCGGGGTGCAGGGGTACATGGTGACGTGGTCGAGCAGGTTGATGTGGTTCTGGCAGAACACATAGGTGCCCTTGGGATCGACGGCGGGATCGACCACCGCCCTCCACGAGGACAAGGTGAGCGCGACCTGGCCCCGGCAGTACAGCCGGGAGAGCCACTCGGTACGGTCGGGCGGCACGAACAGCGCCACCACCATCATCAGCAGCATCATCGGCACCATCCACAGCAGGCCGAGCCACCACAGCAGGGCGGCGACGACCTTGGCGCCGAGCCCATCGGGGGGCAGCGGGATCGGCGTGCGGTCGCTCACAGCAGGACCTCCAGGGCGTGGGGGAGTACGGAGAGGCGTTGGGGTCGTATGCGTACGATCTCCCCGTCGATCATGCAGTCTACCGGCCCGTCGAGATCGAGCACGATCTCCGTGGCTCGGGCCTGCTCGATGTCGGGGGCCTGGGTGTGGGTGCCCGCGAAGATGCGGGGAAAGGTCGCGAGAAAGCGCGGCCGGGACAGGGCGCCGACGCGGATCACGTCGATCTCGCCGTCGCAGGGATCGGCGCCGGGGGCCATGTTCATGGTGCCGGCGGTGTAGCCGGAGTTGCTGAACGAGAGCAGGGCGGCAGGCCGTCGATCCCACGCTCCCCCGTCGAGCTGCACCGGAAAGATCGGGTGCTCCAGCCGGGCCAAGGTCACGAGGACCGCGGCGATGTAGCCGGCCGCCCCGAGCGCCTTGAATCGCCGGTTGGTCAGCTCGCCGGCCGCCGCCGAGAAGCCCAGGCTGCACAGGTTGACGAAGTGCAGCTCTCCCTCGTCGTGCTCCAGCCGCACCACGTCGACCAGGCGGTGCTGGTGGGCGTGCAGGGCCTTGAGGGCGTCGCGGGCGCAGGTGACGCCGAAGTCGCGCACAAAGCTGTTGCCGGTGCCGAGGGGGAGGTAGCCCAGGCGGGGGCGCTCGGCGTCGGTGATCGGGAACAGGCCGTTGAGTACCTCGTAGGCGGTGCCGTCGCCGCCGATGACCAAGAAGGTGCGGACGCCCGCCTCCCACCCCTCGCGGGCGAGCGCGGTGGCGTGGGCGGGGCCCTCGGTGCGCACGATCTCCAGATCGGGGAACAGGCTGCGCAGCTCGGGCTCGACCTTGCTCATGCGTCGGCCCGCCGCGCCTCCTCCGGCCGCCGGGTTCAGGATGGCGCGCACGGTCATGGGGCCCCCAGGGTCACGAGGTCGGCGGGCGTGTGGTGCTCCCGGATCTGCGCGGCCAGCTCGCCCCGCTTGAGCTTGAGGGAGGCCGTGGTCGGGAACTCCTCGCCAAAGGCCAGGACCGAGGCGACGCGCTTGTGCTCGGGCAGCCGGCGGTTCGCGTCTTGGATCGCCCGGAGCAGATCGGGGCGCAGGCCCTCCTCGGCGTGCACGACCAGCACCAGCTCCTCGTCGGTGAGCGTGCGCTGGGGCCAGAGGAAGTTGCGGGCCATGACCGCGCAGGAGGCGCCGTCGAGGCCGCGGAAGGCGATCTCCACGTCCTCGGGGTAGACGTTCTTGCCGCCCGAGGTCACGATCATGTTGCGCGCCCGCCCGACCAGGTGCAGGTGCCCGCTGCCGTCGAGATGCCCCAGATCGCCGGTGCGCAGCCAGCCGTCCTCGGTGAAGGCCTCGGCGGTGAGCTCGGGGGCGTCGAGGTAGCCCGCGAACACGGTGGGGCCCGAGACCTCCACCTGGCCCACGCCGTCGCTGCCCGGATCGGCGATGCGCACCTTGGCGCCCTGCACCGGCGGACCCACGCTGTCGGGCCGGAAGGGGCGTAGATCGTTGACGGTGATCACGGTGCACGCCTCGGTCAGGCCGTAGCCGATCACCACCGGCAGGCCCAGATCGTAGAAATACTGGGCTAGATCGGGAGGCACGAAGGCCCCGCCGGCGAAGATCAGGCGCAGCTTGCCGCCAAAGCCCTCGTGCACCGGGGCGAGCAGCTTGGAGGAGATCGCGTGGCGGGGGGTGTCGCGGGTGAGGCGGCGGTTGAGCTTGACCAGGGCGCCGAGGGTGCGGCGCTTCCAGGGAGGTTGATCGTCGAGGGTGTTCGCCATGCCCTCGCGCAGGGCCTCGAGCAGGCGTGGGACGAGGGCGATGTGGGTGATCCCATATTCTTGGAGGGTCCAACGCAGGAACTCGGGACGCAGGGTGCGCTGATGCACCACCGCCCCGCCGCACGAGAGCGGGCCGAGGAACCCGGTCATGAAGTCGATCGCGTGGTTCGTGGGCAGGAGGCTGAAGAACCGGTCGCCGGGCGCCATGGGGTACAGGCCGGCGAGCGCCTGCCACTGGGCCAGGTAGTTGCCGTGGGTGAGCAGGCAGCCCTTGGGCGTGCCGCCGGTGCCGCTCGAGTAGACGATGCAGGCGATGTCGTCGCGGGTGCGGGGGAGGCGGTCAAAGCCCTCGGCCTCGGGCAGGTCCTCGTAGCGCACGGCCCCCTTGAGGTCGGCGCCCTCGGGGGCCTCGCTGACGATCACCAGCGGCACGTCGAGGGGGGGCAGGCGGCGCCACAGCCCGTACTCGACCAGCAGGGCGCCAGGGCGGGCGTGGGCGAGCAGGGCGGCCTGCTCCTCGCCTGTGAGCTTGTAGTCGAGCGGCACCAGGGTCAGCCCTCGCAGGAGCGCAGCGCTCGCCGCGATCAGCCACCGGGACTGGTTGGTCATCAGGATCGCCAGGCGATCGCCCGCCCCCAGCCCGCGATCTTGCAGCATCCGCCCAAAGGGACGGGTCGCCCGCCACAGGTCGAGGTAGGTCAGCCGGTGGCGCTCCTTGCGGCGGCTGCACTCGATCAGCGCCGTCTCGCTCTTGAACTGCACGAAGGCGTCGGCGAGCAGATCGCCCAGGCTCGCGTAGGCGGCGGGCCACAGGGCGTGCGGCGGCAGGGCGGGCTCGGCGCTCACGAGGCCCTCCGGCCGATGACCTCGCCCAGGGCGGCGAAGGTGCGGGCGTCTTGCAGCTCGTAGTCGGGGATCTCCACGTCGAAGGCGTCTTCGAGGTCGGTGAGCAGGTCCATCGCCTGCACGCTGTCGATCTCCAGCGCCTCGAACAGGTCGTCGGAGGGGGAGAGCGCGCTCGCGTCGCGGCCAAAGCGGCGGGCGGCGAGCTCGATCAGGCGGGCGGTGATGCTGGATGTCATCGGGAGCCTCCGGGCAGCCAGGGCATGGGCCCCTCGTCCTGGACGAAGGTGGTGAGGGCGTCGAGCACGGCGGGATCGGTCACCATGCGCAGAAAGGTCTCCTTCTCGCGGTCGAGGTCGGCGCGCGGGAGCGGCTTGGCGAAGGCCTTGGCCTGGGCGGTGACGCGGGGATCGAACCGGATCATCTGCCGGGTGACGGCGCGGGCGATCTCGGGGGCCTGTCCGTTGGCGGCGATCTGGCTGACGAGGCCGAGCTCGTGCGCCCGGCTCGCCCGGATCGTGCGCCCGGTGAGCAGCAGATCGCGGGCGACGGCGTTGCCGAGGTCGCGGCTGAGGCGGGGGAGGCCTCCAAAGCCGGGGATCAGGCCCAGGCGCAGCTCGGGAAAGCCGAACCGCGCGTTCTTGTCGGCGATGATCACATCGGCGGTCAGGGCGAGCTCCAGGCCCCCGCCCAGGCAGACCCCGTGCACGGCGGCGACGGTGGGGATCGGCGCCTGATCCAAGGCATCGAAGGCGGCGTGGATACGATCGATGAACTGCCCGACCTTGCGGCGGACCACCGGCTGGCTCACCCGCCGCGCCCCCTCCCGCAGCAGATCCTGGGCGCCGGTGGGCAGGGCGCGCGCGACCCGTCGGAGAGGGCCGACCTGCTCCTTGCGCTCCACGAGGCCGGCGTGCAGCTCCCGTAGGTCCGCGCCGGCGCAGAACCCGCGCTTGACCTCGCTCCTCCACAGCAGGGCCCGACAGCCCGCCGCCCCCTCGCCGATCACCCGCACCAGATGCTCCAGCTCGGTCAGGGTGGTGGTGCCGATCTCGTTGGCCGGCTCGCGGTGCAGGCGGACCTCGAGCACGCCCTCGACAGGCTCCCAGGACATCGTCTTGCCGCGAAAGGTGGTGGTCATAGGCACGCTCAGGGGTAGAGGCCGGCGATGATGTCGGCGAAGTGGGCCTCGACCGCGTCACGCCGCACCTTTTGGTTGGCGGTGAGCAGCCCGTTGTCGGCGGTGAAGGGCTCGCTCGCGAGGTGGAAGCGGCGCACGCGCTTGTAGTGCGGCAGATCCTGGTTCAGGCGGTCGATGATCTCGCGCACCATCGCCTCGTCGGTGGGGCCGGAGAGGATCGCCGAGAGGAAGGGGCGGCCGTGACCCACCAGGACCGCGACCTCGACGCCGGGGATGTTCTCGGTGAGGAGCTGCTCGATGGGCTCGGGCGCGACGTTGTGGCCGCTCGACGGCACGAGCAGGTTCTTGAGCCGCCCGATGATCCGGTAGTTGCCGTGGTCGTCGACCTCCCCCCGGTCGCCGGTGCGGAACCAGCCGTCGTCGGTAAACGCGGTGGTGGTGACCTCGGCTTTGTTCCAGTAGCGGGGAAAGACGTTGGGGCCCTTGATCTGGAGCTCTTCGTCGTCGGTGATCCGCACCTCGACCCCGGGCAGCGCCGGTCCGACGCGGCCGGGCACGACGCGGCCAGCGGGGGTGTCCATGGTGACGATGGCCGTGGTCTCGGTCAGGCCATAGACCTGGTAGACCGGGATCCCCAGCGCTTGGAACCACCGCTGGGTGTCCTCGCCGAGGGGGGCGGAGCCGCAGATCAGGCAGCGCAGGCGCGGGCCGACCTTTTTGCGGATCGCCCGAAAGACCAGCCGATCGGCCATGCGGTAGTGGATCCGGTCGCGCAGGGTGGCGGTGCCGGCTTGTTTGCGGTCAAAGGCCTCCATGCCCTCCTGCACGAGCCAGCGGATCGGCTTGGGACGGCCCGCCAGCCCCTCCTCGACCTTGTTCTTGATGCGCTCGAGCAGCACCGGCACGTTGAGGAAGTAGTGCGGCTTGACCGCGCCGATCTCGGTGGCGAGGTTGTCGAGGTCGGTGCTCACATGCAGGGCGACCGCCCGATACAGGCAGGTCCACAGCACGATCCGGCTGCCGGCAAAGCAGAAGGGCAGGTAGTGGAACACGACCTCGGGGCCGTCGAGCTCGGGGCCGAGCGCCATCATGCGGCCGATCGCGGTCGCGGTCTGCGGCAGCATGTAGTCCACGTTCTCTTGGGTGGTGACGACGCCCTTGGGCTCGCCGGTGCTGCCCGAGGTGTAGATCAGGGTCACCGGCTCCGAGGGGTCGCGGGAGAGGGGAGGCTCCTGCACCGGATCGCCCTTGGCCAGCTCCTCGAAGGTCAGGATCGGCGCCTCGGCCCAGCCCTTGCGCACCGAGGCGGCCAGCACCGCGTCGGCGACGATCACCGCGGTCGGTTCGCAGTCGTGCATCATCGCCACGAGCTCCTTGGGGTCCTGGCGGGCGTACATCGGCACGACCACGCCTCCCTCGGCGAGGATCGCCAGATCGGCCGCGACCCAGCGGGCGCTGTTCGGGGCGAGGAGGACCACCCGATCGCCGGGCTTGACCTTGGCCTTGCGCAGCCGACCGCGGAACCGGGCGATCAGGCTGGTGAGGCGCTGGCGGGTGGTGGTCTCGACGCGCTCGCCAAAGACCTCGTGCAGGGCGGGGGTCTCGGGATCGTGGCCGAGGTGGCCAAAGATGGTCGCGATGAAGCTCACGAAGCGCTCCTGGTAGAGTCGAGGGAGGAGGCCCAGGCGTCGCGCAGGGCGGCGAGGCGGGGGGAGAGGGGAGGGAGGTGGTCCCAGGGATCGCCGTGCTCGCCGAGGTGATCGGCGAAGGGCATCTCGGGGTGCCGGGCCCGCACGTGATCGACGAGCATCGCGCCCATCTCTCCCATGCGGCGGAGGTTGCGTACCACGGTGCGCTCGATGCCGTCGCGCAGCTTCTCGCGGTCGCGCCAGGCCTCCTCCATGCGATCGACGAGATCGTCGGCCAGATCGGGCGCGTCGACCTCCAGCGAGAACTGCGGCGTGCCCCGGTCGGCCATGAGGTTGCGGATGCGCTCGTCCATGGTCACGCCCAGGCTCACCGCGCGCCCGGCCATCGAGCACACGGCGGCGTGGTAGCGGCTCGTCACCAGCAGGTCGGTCGCCCACAGGGTCGCCACCATC
Source organism: Deltaproteobacteria bacterium (assembly GCA_007693595.1). GTDB lineage: Bacteria > Myxococcota_A > UBA796 > UBA796 > REDI01. Next base: position 10,100 of record REDI01000071.1, read on the forward strand.
TCGGTGTGGTCGTGCTCATCGGAGATGATCAGGGGAGGGCGTGGATCCAGGCGTTCGGCCAGGGCCTCGCAGGCGCGGCGGTCCAGGGCCTCGGAGCCGTAGAGGATCAAGAAGGCGTCGTGCCGATCGCGGAAGGTGCGGGCGGCGTGGGCCAGGGCGTCGAGGTAGGCGCGCTGCTTGCGATCGACCTCGGGGCCGTCGTTGTGGAAGTAGACCGAGGCGTAGTGGCTGTCGCGGTGCGCGCCGCTGAGCACCTTGCTCGCCGCCTTGCCCAGATCGGCCTTGACCGGCCACCAGAAGGCGTTGATCGGGCTGAACGCCACCACCGGGCGCCGGCCGTCCCAGCCGTTGCGGCGCAGGATGTCCTCGCCGATGTCGGGGGGCTGGTAGGTCCAGGCGGTGTCGGTGCCGACGCGGCAGGGGATCCCGAGCCCGCCGAGGATGCGCGCGCTGTTCTCGTTGCGGCAGATCTGGAGGGTGTCGCGGCAGTAGCGCGCCACCAGGGCCTCGAGGTGGTCGTCCATGCGCCCGGCCTCGCCGCCATAGCCGACGGCGATCTTGTGCTCCGCCGAGGCCAGCCCCAGCGCCCCCGTCATCATGGTCGCCAGCGCGTTGGCGAACTTGGACTTGAACATCGAGCCCTCGCAGGCCAGCACCCCGTGGTGGGCGCGCACGGTCTTGGCGAGCCAGGCGGGAAAGATCTGCGGCAGGTGGAGCTGGCGGGCGGTCTTGAAGTAGCCCCGGCTCTGGTCGGGATCGATGGTGAGGATCGACAGCTCCAGGTTCTCGTCGCCGAAGAGGTGTCGGAGCTGGCGGATCATCTCCTCGACGCGCACGTCGGCGCCGGTGTTGCGGGTGCCGGAGTAGCCGGCGAGGAGCAGCTTGAAGGGCTCACCGGGCCGCCACTGCGCCCCCGGATCGACCGCGTAGCGGGTGGCGGCGAGCTCGATGAGGCCCGCCATCGAGGCCTCGAGGGCCCGATCGGCGTCGGTGGCGGCGACCGCGACCTTGCGGGCCCGTCGCGCGAAGCGGTCGAGCTGGTTCCGGAGGTTCATGCCTGGCTCCCAGCCACCGCCAGCGCAGGGGCGGCGGCCCGACTCAGCCGGAGGGGCGGCTCGGGCAGGGCGTCGAGGGGGGCGCGCTCGCCCCGCAGCAAGGGAATACTCCACACCCAGAGGCCGGGGTATTGGACGTTGTACCAGTAGTCCCGCCAGTCGATCGTCTCGGCGTCAAAGGCGAAGGGCGCGCGCTCGCTCTCGGGCAGGCTCGCCGAGAGCGCCCGCACCCGGTCATTGCAGAACACATAGTCGTGGTCGTGCACGAAGGGCTGGAACAGCTCCAACATGGTCTCGATCCGCCGCAGCAGCCGCGCGGTCTCCGCCGTCTTCTTGACGCCCTTCTTGCGCAGGGTCTTGAGCGCAGATCCCGCCGTATCGCGCAGGGCGGGGGGCAGGCGGCCCTCGTCGGCCTTCTCAAAGACCTTGCGGGCCCGGTCGAGCCCCTTGCGCAGCCGGGTGACGTGCCACAGCGGCCGGTGGTCCGCGTCGACCGCCACCGGATCGAGGTGAGGCACCAGCACCCGCTCCCACGCCGCCACGTCCGGGGCCTCCCGCAGCCGCCGCCGGTTGGCGAGGCCGGTCAGCTCGATGATGCGCCCGTAGCTCACCGGGTTCGACCCGCTCGTGCCCAGGTGGAACACCCCGCCGCCCCGCCCCGCGAGGATGTCCGCGGCGATCAGCGTGATCCCCCGGCTCACCAGATCCACCGGCGCGATGTCGAAGTGGTGGTGGGCGCGGCTCGGAAAGTCGCGGAAGGGCGTGGAGATCAGCCAGGCCAGCGGGGCCGAGGTGTTCACGCCCTCGTTCCAGCCGGCAAAGGGCGAGGTGCGCGCGCACTCCACGATGGTCGGCCGGGCGATGGTCAGGTTCAGCCCCTCCCGCTGGGCCAGCAGCCGCTCCCCGAGCGCCTTGGAGAAGGTGTAGAGGTTCGGCCAGCCCAGCCGGTCGGCGTGCTCCTGCGCCCGGTCGATGCGCGCCTTGCGCTGCGGCTGCCCGAGCCCGATCTCCGCCAGCTCCGCCTCGAGGGAGGCCAGGACCTCCACCGGATCGAAGCGATCGCCGAGGGGGCTGAGCGTCGGATCGAGATCCTCCTCGATCTCCCCGTCGCGCCGACCCGCCACATAGGCGGTGCTGACGTGCAGCATGGGGGCGCCGAGGGCCACCGCCAGGTCCGCCACGTGCAGGGCACCGTGGGTATTCGCCGCCAGGGCCGCGAGGGGATCGGGCTGAAAGTCGGTGAGGCCCGCGAAGTGCAGCACCAGATCGATCTCCCCCTCGAGGCGGGTGATCGCCGCGGGGTCGACGCCCGCCAGCGGCTCGCCGACATCGCCAGGCAGCACGTCGATCTTGCCCGCGAGGAAGTCCGAGAGGCCGGCCCCGTGCCGCGCCCTCAGCGGACGTAGGGCAGGGGAGGTGCCGAGCAGACGCTCGACGCGCTCGACCGCGTGTTCCCCCCGCCGCCCCCGCGCCAGGACGGTGATGCGGCCGATCTCGGGCAGCTCCATGAGGATCTGGGCCGCCCAGACCTTGCCGAGAAAGCCGGTGACGCCGGTGAGCAGGACCCGCCGACCGGCGAGCTGATCGCGCACGGACAGGGCGTTGAGGGGCGTGGGACGCATGGGCACTCCGGGGGTCAGTCGGTGAGGATCGGCCAGTCGAGGTCACGGGCGGCGCGGCGCAGGGAGGGATCGGGGCAGACCGCGCACGGCTTGCCCACCGCCGCGAGCAGCACCTGGTCCTCGCCCCGGCTGCCGATGGCGCTGCACTGGGAGAGGTCGAGGCCACGCTCGGCGGCGAAGGCGCGCAGGCGGCTGCCCCCCAGGGTGCCGCTGATCGTGGGATCGGCGAGGCGCCCGGTGGCGCGGTCGCCCCGGAGCTCCATGCGGTTGCACAGCACCGCGTCGGCCCCGATCTCGGCGGCGAGGTGGTCGATGATCACGTCGAGGTTGTCGCTGACGAGCACGATGGCCTCGCCACGGGCGCGGGCCCGCTCGATGGCGCGGAGGCCGCCGCTACGCAGGCTGCCGGCGAGGTGGGCCTTGTAGTAGGCCTCGCCGAGGATGTGCAGGCGATCCTCGGAGACCCCGCGCAGCCCGGCCCAGGCGAGGCGGTTGGCGGTGCTGCTGTCGGAGAGCGGCGTGCCGCGCAGGGCGAGAGGGGAGGCGGCGAGGACGGTGCCGAGCCCGAAGGCGCGCTGCTGGAAGGTCTGCGCGTTGGCCGCGAGCCAGGCTGCGGCGGCGAGGGTCGGGCGCCGCAGGAGAGAGCCTTCCGCGCGGACGAAGGCGGCGGTGCGATGAGATTGGGCGTTCATCCGTGCCTCAGGCGGCCGGCGAGGGGAGGGAGGGGGCGGCCGCGAGGGGGGGTAACGCAAGTAGACTGACATGTCAGTCTAGTTTTTCTTGGGGGGGGCAACAAATGATATTCGACTGGATGTTGCAGTCTCTTTGCACCAGGATTACTCCTG
>REDI01000006.1 GCA_007693595.1 Deltaproteobacteria bacterium
TCGACACGGACACCGACACGGACACCGACACGGACACCGACACGGACGTCGACACGGACACGGACACGGACAGTGATGCAGACGCTGACGGAGACGCCGATCTCGACGACGTCCCCCTCGACGATGGGGTCGCCAGCACCTTCTACCAAGGGGGCTGCGCCTGCGATGCCTCCTCTCCGGTGGGCCTTGGTTGGGCAGGGGGCCTCTTCGGGGTGCTCGGCCTGATCCTTCTACGTCGGCGACGCTGACGCTTGAGGTCGCCTATCTGGACGTTCGCCGGTCTCACCGCTCGGCCTCTGGCGCTCGCACTTGGAGTCGCGGCTCTTTGCCTCGCCGAGCAAAATCAAGGAAAGAAGGGTGATGTCTTGAGCTCGCCCGGACCCTCTACCTGGGTCTGCGCCGACATGAGGACCGTGGCGGTCTCATCTTCATAGACGACCTCCCACGAAGCCTCTCTGGCGAGGGCTTCGATCAAGGGGGTGCCGGTCTGGCCCAGGAAAGCCGTGGGCGGGGGCTCGGGCAGGGCGCTGAGATCGCCGGTATCCCAGGCGTGGCTGATCTGCTGGACGAAGGCGGGGGAGTAGACGGTGGTGTTTCTACCGTCGATCCCGACTCTCCAGCGAGGGCTGAGGTGGTAGATCGCGATCCCTCCCCACCCGAGCGGCGTCATCAGCGTTCCCTCGCGCGGGCTGCTCGCCCCGTCGAGCCATTCGATCGCGCGGGTCGGGTAGAGCTTTGGATTGACCGGGATGCGTCCGGCGTGCTCCGGCCACATGGGGCTCCCGATCGCCAGCGCGAGCAGAAGGGCGGCTCCGAGGCCGACGGGGCTGCGTCCCAGGAAGTCCAGATCGAAGTCGCGAGAGAGACGAGCGCGCAGGTCTGGCCCGAGGACCTCGGCCAGGCAGATCGGAGCGAGCAGGAGGACGAGGGCTGTGAACTTGGCGTGCTGCAGGGCTTGGATCGTCGCGATGGCCAGCGCGATCCACGCCGTGGGGCGGACCCTCCTGCGATTCAGCGCCCCGATCGCGAAGGGAAGCAGGGCAGCGCAGAGCAGGACCGCCAACATCGTCGGGGAGGGAGGGTTCCACTCGGGCAGACCGGGGTGCTCGACGGTGAGCTCCGTCCAGATATAGCGAGGGAGGTCCAGCCCATTCGGCGTAAGAAAGGGGGTGAGGGCTACGGCGAGGGCGGCACCGAAGCTCGCCAGTCGAAATCGGCGTGAGGTGGGCCCCTCGTTGGGCTGTCGGTCCGACTCGAAGCCCAGGGCCACTAGCCCCAGGCCGAGCCCCGCGACCCCCCACCCGAACAAGAACCCCCCATGGGCGTTGGCCCAGAGCACGAGGGTGGCGGGCAGCGCGAAGAGGCTCCACCAGCGACCGCGCGCCGCCTGATCGACCAGCACGACGGTCGCCGGCACCAGGGCCCAGGTCAGGGTCTGGGGTCTGAGGTTGGCGAGAATGGATAGCAGAGGCCAGGGCAGCCCGATCAGGAGGATCGAGGCGGCACCGATCTCGAGCCGGCGCTCGACCGCGAGCAGCCACGTCGTCATCAAGACCAGGAGCGTGGCGGCCCTCACCCCGAGCAGGCCGAGCTCGCCGCCGAGGGAGTGGGCAAGATAGAGGACGATCCCAGGCAGCCACTCATGGTTGATCCAGGGCTCCCCTTCGAAGGTATAGGACCAGGGGTCGGTCTCTGGCAGCCCGCCTCGCGTGACGATGAGGTCGCCTGCGGCCACGTGCCACCAGAGGTCGGCGTCGGCGCTCGCGCTCAGCATGAAGGGGAGCGCGAGGACCAGACCGCACAGCGCTGCGCGTGGAAGTTGCACCGTCTGCTCCGTCGAGAAGGGAAACGTAACGGTGTGGAGGGCCGCGATCCTGTCCGCGTGGCGATTCTTGGGGCTCGGCGATCGAGGGAGCGCGCTCAGCCGATCAGAGGCCCACGGAAGCCGCGCAGGTCGTCGATCATGACCTCGCCGACGGCCTGATCGCGGAGCGGATCGGCAGGGTCAGCCCACGAGGCAGGCGCGATGGGGTCAAGCCACGTTGCGGGTGGGGATCCGGGCCTCGGGCTCCATGGTCCCGAAGATCCGATCCCACAAGGTTGTCGTGACGCCGAAGCGGGCGTTGGTGTAGCGGGGATCGAGGTGGTGTAGCATGTGGTGGGCGCGGAGCTGACGCATGTGCCTGGACTTGAAGGGGCGACAGTGCAGCGCCCAGTGCATGACGGAGTAGGCGACCCAGCCACACAGGGTGCCTGCGAACCACACCATCGCGTGGCCCCAGGGCAGTAGATCGGCGAGAGACCAGGACACGATCGCGTGGGGCGCGAAGAGTAAGAGCGCGAGCCAGCCGGTGATCAGCGGGCTGATTACGATGCGCAGGGGGTCGTCGTAGCGCTGGTGGTGGATGCCGTGCCAGAGCATCTGAAGGCGCTCACCACCGGGGATGGGCGGGGTCCAGTGGAAGAGGTATCGGTGCAGCAGGTACTCGTACAGGGTCCAGGCGATGATCCCGCCGATGAAGAGGAAGGGAGCGACCCACCAGGGGGTTTGGCCGTAGATCGTGGCGACGACGACGAGCAGAGCACAGATCGGAAGGTAGACCGCTGGCGAAGCCCACCAGCGTGTGCGGGTCAAGAACTCGAGCAAGGGGTTGTCACTCATCCGGGATGATGTCGAAGCAGGGCGCATGGTTCAGACCTCCGGGTTCGCCCGTAGCGTTAGACACAGATTTTCCGGTGGCAAGGGTGCGGCAGCCAAGCGACTCAGTGACGAGTCTCCTTGCGACGTCCAGTGAGTAACCCAAAGATCGCGAGGGCGAGCCAAGAGGCGGGAGCTGGGCTGCTCGTACAGCCACAGCCTGAGCGCGTGAGATCTAGACGCGCGGAGTCCTCGTCGTCCTCTGCTGAGGAGGAGTCTCCGTCGTGACTGTCGTCGTCCTCGTCTTGATCAGAGACGTCCGGTCCGTCTGAACCCTCGCTCTCTGCCTCGGTGTCCGAGCCCCCAGGCGCGGAGTCGCGGTTGGAGCCTTCCTCTTCGGTGCAAGGGGCGAACTCGCCGATCGACAGTCCGACCGCGATCATCTTCGCGGCTTCGGCCCGGCTGACCTCGTCGTCGGGGCAGAATCTTCCCTCGGCGCACCCTGATACCACGCAGGCTCGCTCCAGGGCCTCGACCAAGGGGGCCTGCGCCTCGGTGACGTCCGAGAAGCGGCCCTCGGGAGGCTCCAGAGGCAGCCCGATGGCGCGTACCAGAAAGGAGGCAGCCTCGAAGCGGGTGGCGAAGCGATCGGGGCAGTAGCGGTCGGTGGCACAACCGCTGGTGATCTCGGCTTCGAGCAAGGCCTCGAGGTGGCCGGCGTACCAGATGTCGGACGCCACATCGACGAAGGATCGCGACTCGGAGGGCTCCAGATCGGCAGCGCGCGCGATCAGCACTCCGAGGTGGGCTCGGTCGAGCACGCAATCGGGACAAAAGAGCCTTGGTTCGGCCTGACACCCTGTGGTAACGCCCTGGGTATAGAGCGCCTCGGCGTAGGGAAGGGCCCAGTGCCCGTCGGGGATGTCGGCGAAGAGCCCCGAGGCGCCGTCGACTGGCGCCCGCTCGCAGCAGCCTACGCGCTCGCCGGGCACGAAGCCGAGGTGAGACGCCACGAGCCGCTCCGAGCCGTCGGAGGGCACGTTGACGACGCCCCGCCCTCGTACCCACAAGGTGGTCGAGCCCCCGCCGTCGAAGTTCAGCGCTCGGGTGGCTCCCAGATCACGCATTAGCTCCGCGAGCTCGATCCGCGTCATGCCGCTCGCTCCCGCCGTGCGACCGTCGACGGTCACCAGCAACACCTCGCCCGCGTCGGTCAGCCCGACCGCCGTCCGGGGGTGGCGCGAGCACATGTGGGAGTAGCAGGGCTCATGCACGACCTCGCCCCCGCGGAGCAGGACGGGATCGCCGGGCACCACCTGGGTCCACCAGTCCTCGAAGGGAGGGGGCAGCGGATCGGAGGGATCCCAGATCCGGGCACGGCCCCTGGAGCCGAAGCCGATGGCGGTGAAATCTGGATGGTCCCAGGCAGTGGGCCAGGGCTCGCCTTCTCCTACCGAGTAGCCCACCGCGTCGTAGTCGGTGTAGCTGAAGAAGGCGCCGTTGATCGCGACCGAGGCCCCGACGTCCTCACCCCAGGCCGAGGTGCGCTGGCGCCGCTCGTCGTAGCGGGTGGCTCGCGCGTTCAAGCTGCCGCATCGATCGACGTAGGCGGCGGTGATCCGCTGTGCTGGGGCCGAGGTGGTGCGCTCGAGCAGGCTGACCCCGGGCTGGGGCTCGCTCCAGACATCGGCGCCGAGGGCGGTGAGGGCGAGGACGAGCAGCATGGTGGGCTCCCTGGGGCCATCGTAGCTCGTTTCGACGCCAGGCGGCTGCCGGGGGAAGGAGGGCTGCGGTCGGACTCACCCTAGGCTCGATCCTCCAACAACCTCTCCTTCCCCAGGTAAATCAGCTTGGTATCTCGCTTGAGCTCCCGATCTTGGGAGGGGTTGATGACCTCGTCCTCTTCGCTCGTCTCGTGGACGCCGATCAGCATGGCGCCCCGCTGCCGGATGTAGGCGCAGGCCTCGGCGAAGGTCGTGCCTGGGGGCAAGGCTGCGGGGAGGGGGTCCTCGTAGAGGTTGTAGGAGCCGGCGCGCACCATATGGCTCACGACGGGGGCGGCGCCAGGGGCGATGACGGCGTGGGTGAGCAGAGAGAAGCCGACCTGGGTGGACTCGATGACCTCGTCGGCGCCGGCGGTACGAGCGTGCTGGACGTTCTCGGCGTCGAGGATCTCGGCGACGACGTGTAGGGGTCGCCGGCGCGACACCTTGGCCTGCCCCAGGTGGGCGCGTATCGTGAACAGGGTAAGGAGGGTCTGGGCGTCGGCCTGGTCGGGGCTGATGTCGCGCCGCCCGACCACCAGCACGCTCTCGGCGTGGGCGAGGCGAACCCGATCGAGGTGGTGCTGACGCGCCGGATCGCCGGAGATCCAGTCCATGACGCGAGGCAGGTCTTCGGGACGCTCATGGGGGGCCATAAGCGCGATGCGCAGCCCGCGCGGCACGGCCTCGAGCAGGGTGGGCAGGAGCAACCGGCTCCCCTCGGTGTAGCCGAGCACGACGAGATGACCGACGGTGTTGGACATGCGGAACTGCTCCACGCGAAAGTTCAATATCGAGGTGAGGAGGGTGCTGCCCACGAGCCCGGCGAAGGTCGCGAGGGTGAACATACCCGCGATCATCATGCCGGCCCCAAGCAGACGACCCAGGGGGGTGATAGGGGTGATGTCACCGAAGCCTACCGTGGTCAGGGTGACGAGTGCCCACCACAGGCCGTCGCCAAGGGTGTTGATGTCGGGGTTCTCGGTGCGCTCAATCAAGAAGATCGACAGTCCGCCCAGCAGGGTGACGGCCGCGAGGAACGCGAAGGCTGCGCGATAGAGGAGGCGATTGACCCAGAAGGCCTCGAGGATGTCGGTGACCGGGTTGGCGTGCCGAAAGAGGTGCCACAGCCTCAAGAGCCGAAGCACTCGGAGGGCGCGCAGCCCGCGCAGGTAGGGATGGACCGCGAGGATCGCCACGAGGTCGATGACCGACATCGGGCGAAGCAAGTAGCCCAGACGACGGACGAGATGCAGCCAGATCACCTCAGGGGCGTCGCGCTCGTAGAAGTCGAGGTCTGGTGGTCGCCACGAGAGTACCCGCGAGACGAGCTCCAACGAGAATAAAATGAGTATCAGCAGATCGACGAGCCGAAGAGTTTCGAGGAGACCCTCCCAGAGCGGCTTGTCGGCCACCGCGGTCAGCCACGAGGCCCATCCTCTGTCGGCGAGGGCCTCGGTGAGGATCAGCTCGACACCAAAGAGAAGGATCGAGAACGCGATGATCGTCCAGACCACGCCCTCGGTCCACCGGAAGGCGCGGGTGCCACGCTCGTGAAACATGCGGTGCAGGATCCTCATCGGCCGGGGGCATAACCCGGATCAGAGGTCGGAGGCCCGAATGCTCTGCTCTACCTCTTCGCCGATGTAGTCGTAGGTCTGGATGTTGCTGCTTCGACGACTGCGCTCGCGCTGCTGCTGGCGCATCTGGAGCACGTCGGGCGCCGGCGCCGTGGAGGCTCGGCCGCGTCGAACTGGGCCGGTGAGGGCGATGGCATCGGGGGTGAACGCGACGTGATCCCCGCGCCAGGCCAAGCTGGGCGAGCCGGAAGGTACGAGGGCTACCCCGCGGGCATCGGTCTGGGCGGCGACGATCCCCGAGCCGCCCAGGGCGCGCACTCCCGCCTCGACAACCGGGGTGTTGCGCTCGCGGACCGCCAGGCGGCGCTGGGTTCCATCGACGGGGTGGACCTCGAGGTCGGATCGCACCACGAGCACCGACGCGCTCGCGCCGTCCCCATCGATGCGCACCAGCCAGGCGCCCGGTCCTGAGAGGGGCACCGCGAGCTCCTGTCGCTCGGGGAAGGCACCGGCTCGGAGCCGGCGCGTGCCGGTCCACGTCGGGGAGAGCCCCTCGACCCGCAGGTTCTCGGGGCGCGGGATCCCGCTCTCGCGCAGGAAGAGGGTGCGCAGGTCGACGGCGAAGGCGCTGACGTGGACCTGATCGACGTTGGCGACCTTGAGGTCGAGGCGGGTTGGGCCTCGGGCGCTGAGGCGGACGACGGGCTCGGTGTCGAGCGAGACCGCCTGCAGGGCTTGCCGAGCCGCGCTCGCCTCGGGCACGGCGCTCGAGACCTTGCCGTACCAGTCCAGGGCGGCCTTGAGGTCGTCCTGGGCCTCCGCGAGTCGGCCTAGCCCGTAGCGGGCATCGTCGCGGAGCGGTGAGGGGCCGGAGCGCCCACCCCCGAGGGGGAGGTCGTCTTCGGCGATCCGAGTGAAGAGCGGTCGCGCGCGGCGGCCGTCTTGGAGCTCGGTTCGGGCCAGGCCTTCCAAGAGGAGCCAGTCGTCGAGCAGCTCGTGTTCGGGGAAGCGCCGCTGAAGGCGCTCGGTCCAGCCGACGGCGCGCTCACGGGCGCCGAGCTCGTACAGGGTGGTCGCCAGTCGCAGCCCCGCCTCGGGGGCTTCTTTGCTGTCGAGGTGAAAGGCGAGGTACTCTTGATCCCAGGCGGCGGCTTGCAGGCGTACGTCCGTCGCGGTCACGCCCGCCTCGATCGCTTGGGGCGGCAGGTTCTCGGCGAGGGCGAGCAGACGGTCTGGTAGCGCGAAGGTCGCTTGTTCTGCTTCCCGCACCGCGGGGGCGCGCCGGAGGGTCTCGCGTAGGGCCCGAATGGTCGCCAGCCGCCCGCTGGCCCGCTCGAGCTGGCGACTCACCCCGATCTCGGCGAGGAGGTCTTGGCCGAGCACCCGCTGCCAGAGGCTCCGCGCGCGGTCTGGTCGACCGATCGTCTGGTAGGCCTTGGCGGTCTCGGCGATCCGCTCCAGGGGGATCGGGGTGTTTGGGGCTTCGTCACGGAGGTTCTCGAAGGCAGCGACCAGGGCGGTCGCGTCCGTGGTGGGGGTGTGGGTGAAGCGGAGCCGCGCCACCGTAGCACGAAGGTCCTTAGGCCAGTTCTGGAGGGGGGCATCCCCGAGGGGAACCAGGGGGTCATCTCGGGTGGCTTCGGCCTGTTGCGCGAGGAAGACCGAAGGGCGGCTGCCGAGCGGGGTGTCGGCGTTCGCCCCGACCTCGACGTGGAGCCGGCTGCCTCGGCCATCTCGGTGGAAGCCGATCACCGTGTATCGCCCCGGCGCCACCGCCTGAACCTGCCCTGCCCGAGGGACGAGGGCGAGGCCTCCTTGGGGGTGGAGCACCCCGGGGGGCACCGACACGCCCTCGCCGATCTGGATCTGGCAGGGGGACTCCGCCGTCCCGCAGGATGTTCCAACGCGCTGGTCGGGGTGCGGCAGCCCGTCGGTTCGCTGTGGGATCCTGGCTGGGAGGCTCTCGGAGCTGGACAGCGTGGGGGTGTAGGTGTCGGGCTCTCGCTCTCGCCAGGTGATCGCGCCATCGAGGGGCTGTAGGCTGCGCGCCACTCCGCCTGCGGCAGCTTGAGACGGCATGGCGGGCTTGGCCAGCTCGCGTGCGACTGCGCGGATCCAAGCGGGGCGGTCGCGATCCCCGAGCGCGGGTGGCCCGGCTGCGAGCAGGTCGTCGATCGTCGGTCCTCGCCACCCTCGAACCGCGCGCGCGGCGAGAAAGGCGTGAGGCCCGTCGGAAGCGAAGGGCTGCTCCGTTGGGGGCTCGCCGACCTTGATCAGCAGGCGCGCGAGCAAGGCGCGATCCTCCTCGAGGAGCTGATCGGCCTCGCGCACCAGCCGCCCCAGGGTGGCCTCGGGGGCCTTGCCGTCGATATGGGCGCGGGCCCAGGTCAAGGCGAGTCGGGTCCGGGCGTCGGCCGGCTCGATCGAGGCGAGCGGTCCGGTGAAGGTCGCTACGTCGCGTTGCGGCAGGCCCAAGACCGAGGCCGACCGAGCCATGAGCTCGATGGCCGCCGCGGCCGTCGAGGGGTCGAGGCGACCGGGGCTCTCCCGCAGGTCGCCGACGAGGGCTCGAAGGAGGACGAGCGCCTGGTCGCGCTCGTCGCCCGAGAGGGCAGGGAGGGCCTCCAGGGCGCAGAGTCCGGCGATGGCCGCCCTTCGAGGATCGCTCAGGAAGGGATCGGCCTCCAGAGCGATGGCGCCGAGCAGGGTGCCTCCGGGACGGCCGACGAGGGCTGCGTAGATGGGGCCCTCCTCGTCGCGCGTCCCAGCCGCGACCTCGAACGAGAGCTCCTTGCGGGCCGAGACCACGCCGTCTACCTCTACTGAGACGAGGCGGCGATCTCCTGGGCTCATGGCGCGAAGCTCGTACTCGCAGACCTCGCCTGGCCCCTCGGCACAGCGGTGGGCGGTATCGCCGTCGATCACGCGCACCTCGGCTCCGCCTTCGGGGACGAGGACGCGGGCGCGGGGACGGGCCTCATCGCCGGGCCAGCCGGGCGCGAGGGGATCCACGACCAGGGCAGGTCCAACGGGGGGCTCGACCTCGACCTTGGCGTGCCCCACGGAGCCGCCCCCGAGCGCGATGGCCTCGACCCGCCACGTGGCGCGCGCAGAGGGAGCGGCCGCCTCGATCGAGAATCGCCCGGCGCGGTCGGTCTGGACGATCTCCCACAGCCCCGAGCGACGCGCACCGGGAGGGTGCTCCGACGGTACGGGCCCGCTCCCGACCTTCCCTCCGACCGTTCCCCCATGCACGGCTGACCCGGCGCCCCCGGCCCCGCGGCCAACCCCGGAGATGCCGAGCCCACCGAAGCCAGGCTCCGGCTCGGGAACGAACTCGTCATCCATCATCGCGTCGAGCTCGTTGTCGCGCAGAGACCCTCGCCGCGCCTTGCGCATGCGGGCCTGCTCCTTCACGCGGGCAGCCTCGGCGAGCAGGCTGGAGGAGACCCCGATGGACTCTGCGGCGCCGGTGAGCGTGCGCGCGGCGGCGGCGTAGGCGCGGCCTCCGCTGGGCTGGGTGAAGAGGTTCAGGCCTAGTCGCGACGCCTCCCCTTGGTCTTGGATCAAGGCGATGTCGGAGGCGCGGACCAGGACTTGGGCGCGTTGAGGTCGCCCTGAGGGATCCCGAACGACGCCTGATACGCTCCAGCGGCCCTCGTGGATCTCTGCATCGAGCGCGACTCCGAGGGCGGCGTCGAGCTCCCGGTCGTGGGCGACCGATCCCTCGGGGGTGGTGGCGACGATCGAGACGGAGCCGTGCCAGCTCGGATCGGGCTGGGGTCTCCATCGCTGGCCGGCGCGGATCACGGCTGCGTCGAGGAGGGTGCCCCGCTCCGCCGTCACCAACGCGGCGCCCTCGCTCATTCCTATCGAAGCGGGCTGACCGATCTGCAGCGCTCCGTCGAGGAGCAAGCTGGCACCTTCGCGCACGTGGAGGGCGTGGTGCGTCGCCGCTGCGGCCGCGTCTTCTCGCACCGCCGTCAAGATGTAGTGGCCCGGTTCTAGGGTGGGAAGGGTGAAGGAGTGTTCCTCGTCGCTCAGGACCACCTTGCCATCGTGCACGAGTCGGAGGACACCTTGGGGCGGGGTGGGGCGGCCCAGGGGCTCGAAGGCTCGAAGAGGCTCCGGTCGGAGCTTGGTCTTGAGGACGATCGGCTCCGCTGCGGCGGGCCCGGCATCGCGTCGACGAACCTTGACGCGGACCACCCCTGCATCGCCGCGGAGCCGCACCTTCCCCCCATGGGCGGAGTGGAGGACCTCGCTGTCGAGGTCCAGCTCGAGCGCGGGCTGCTCGAAGAGCCGCTGACGTCGCGTTGTCACCGAGGACAGGGGGAGGGCAGCGTGGAGCTGCCAGGACAGGCCCTCGGCGGGGGCTAGCAGCGAGACGAGGCCTCGCGCATCGGTGCGCGCGACGCGGTCTTGACCGAGGTTGTCGGACAACTGGACAGGGTGGTTGGACAGGGGGAGTCCATCCGCATCCCGGACCTTGGCGTAGCGGGCTTCGGGGTCCCCTTCGAGGGTGAGGGTGTGGGGGAGCGGGCTCTCTGGGAGGGTCTTGAGGGTCGCGAGGCGGCGGGGGGAGTCCTCGCCAGGGGGCAGCGCCCACAGCTCGTAGGTGCTGGGCCCGTTCTGGCGCTGGGACCGAGGGAGGGTGAGGCTGCCCTGGATCGTGCCGTAGTCATCGCTGGACAGGCGGAGGGTCTGGTGTACGAGTGGATCGCGACGCCCCGCGGTACGCAGCTCGACCGTCCAGCTACCCGAGATCGGATCGCCGTCACGGATCCCGGCGATGCGAAACCGTGCCTGATCTCCGGGGAGGTAGATCGGTCGGTCGAGATCCAGTCCGACCCGAAGCCCTGCGCTCGGTCGGTTCCTCTCGGAGCGGATCTCGAGCATGGCTGGCCCGCCGCTGGTCTCGGCCAGCACGACCAGACGCTGCCCCGGCGCCTCGAGCCGCGCCAGACCCGAGCCGTCGGCCCGGCCCTCGATAGCTCGCTCCCCGACCGCCAGGATGCGCGCGCGGGGTACGGGCACGCCGTCGCGTAGCGCGGTCGCCACCAGCTCCCCGCCCACGGTTCGCGCCACCAGCTCGATGTCCGACACCAAGACGAAGGTCCTGGCCTCTCGGTCAGGCAGGGCGGCCGTGACCGCGTACAGGCCGGGCCGGCGGAGGGGCAGCGGGACCTCGACCTCTCGCTCACGGCCCAGTTCGGCCTCTCCGAGATCTACGGTGAAGCTTCGATCGGGCGCGATGATGCCCACATCGAGGGCCTCGAGATCCGTCGGAGACCGGCCCGCCCGAACGTAGCCCTCGAGATCGATGGCGTGCAGCCGGATCTCGACCTCGGAGACGTTGCGTACCGTGAGGGTCACCTTGGGGTCTCTCGGCTGACGACCGGGGCTTCGGATGACCAAGGCGGGCTCCGAGAGGGTCTTCTTGACCCTGTGTGCGTCGGAGCGGCCGGCGAGGATCTGAGCTTCGAGCCAGGCGAGTCCGCCAGCCTCGTCGAGCTCGACGCGGGCCTGGATCGCCTGTAGGGCGATGGCTTGGCCGGCGAAGCGCGCCGCGAGCTCGGTGAGGGCCTCGAGACGCTCCTGCCCCTCGAGCGCGAGAACAGCCTCGAAGGCGCGCTCTGGACTGTCGGGCCGGGCGTCGGCGAGCGCGCGCAGCCCCGCGGCGTCTCGGGCCTCGCGGGCCCGGTGGAAGCGCACCTGCTCCAGGCGGGCCTCGGCAGATCGCCGAAAGGTCGCCGAGGGGAAGCGCTGGAGCAGGTCGACGAGGCGACGCTCCGCTTCGGCCTGGTCGGGCCCCCGAGTCAGGAGCTGCGCCAGGATCCAGGCGGCTCGCTCCGCGTGGTCGTCGTCCTTGGCAGCCAGCGGCTCCAGGAGCTCCGAGGCTTCGGCGATCCACCCGGCATCTGCCAGCTTCGCCCCGAGCTCGAGCCGAGCCTCCCGCGCCTGCTCGCTCTGAGGGTGGCGCTCGATCAAGGACCGGGCGACGATCAGCCCTTGGTCCAGCGAGAGCGCGCTCGACAGGAGCACCCGCGCCGCGAGGACCTCGGCGCTGTCCGGGAGGGGCGAGAGCATCGCCATGCCCTGAGCTGGGGGGAGCAGCGGCGCGAGGAGCAGCCGGTCCGCAGGAGCGCTCTGGCCGCCCTCCGCGATCGCTTCCTGCAGGGTCTTGATGCTGGCCGCGCTGCCCAGGGGCGCGAGCTTGCGGGCGATCGCGCGTCGACGTTCCAGGGGGAGCTCCAGCCGCAGCGCGGCTGTGAGCAAGGAAGCAGCTTGGTCGGTCCGATCCTGAGAGAGCTTCTCGGCCCAGGTCTCGAGCTGGTTCGCGGTGGCCTGGTGGCGAGAGGGTCCGAGGGAACTCACCCCCAGCGCCTCGTAGGCGGCGGCGGACTCTGGAGCTCGCCCTTGAGCCCAGAGGGCCTCCGCGCGCAGCGATCGGGCCGCCCGAGCGCAGGCCGCCTCGTCGGGCACCCGCTCGAGCACCTGATCGGCCTCGGCGGCTCGACCTGCCCGGAGCGCCGCCCGACCGAGCATGCAGTGCAGCTCGTGGTCTGGATCGTCGCTCAAGGCTCTCCGCAGGATCGTGAGGGCGGCCTCGGTGCGCCCCTCGGCCAGGGCGCGGGTCGCGTCCTCGCTGGGGGAGCTCGCGAGAGAGAAGCCAAGCAGCCAGAGCCAGACGAACATCGATCCTCCGATCTCTACGAGAGAACAGTACACCCCACGGGGCGGTGGTTCATCGCATCCCCTCGCTAACGCTGCCATTGACCGCACCTTTACACCCTGCGAGACGTTCCGTGACGCGGCTAGCCGAAGCGCTCGGACGTTTTGGGCGTCTGAGTACCTACTCACAAGGAGGCCTCATGCTCGCCGGGCTGATCGTTCTCGCGTCGATGGCGCTCGCCCACGGCCCGTCCGCTCACGGCGAGGCCGAGCGCGTCGAGCTCACCAGAGACCAGCCGGTCAAGGTGCGCTTCGGTGAGACCGAGGTGTATCTGGTCCGCGAGATCAGCCACGTCCTCCTCCGCGACGCCGAGGGCTCGACGCTGGCCAAGCTACCGATCTCACCCCATGATCGTGTGCGGGAGCTCCACCTCGATGGACCGATCCGCGATCGATACCGGGTCAGCTCCGGCTTCGGCTACCGCCATCACCCGGTGCTCAAGCAGCGGAGGTTCCACAACGGCATCGATCTCGCCGTCCCGACGGGCACCGATGTCTTTGCCCCGGCCGATGGAGAGATCGTCGTGATCGACGAGAACGCGATCAGCGGACGGTACGTCACCCTCGACCACGGCGACGGGATCCGCACGTCGTATGCCCACCTCAACGCCCTGCCCGCCGTCCCGCTGGGGACCGAGGTTCGCCGGGGACAGCGCTTCGCTCAGACGGGGAACACTGGGCGGAGCACCGGGCCGCACCTGCACTACATGGTGCTGGTCGACGGCACGCCGATCGATCCTGCGCCTCACCTGCCCAAGCCCGAGTCCGACGCGGTGGCGATGCGGGACTGAGGGGGCTCAGCCCCCAGACTTCCCTTGAGGTACGGGCAGCTTCTTGAGGGACTGGAGCATGACCCACCCCGGCCCGGTCAGCTCGGTCATGAACAGCCCCTCGCCGCCGAAGAGGGACTTCAGGCAGCCGCCTGTGCCGCGTACCCCGTAGTCCACGTCGCCCGAGAACACGGCGAGGTTTCCGGTACTAACGAGAATCTTCTCATTCTCGCCGAGCTGGACCGGCACGAAGTCACCCGCGCCGTGCACCACCGCGATCCCGCTACCTGAGAGCTTTTGGAGAAAGAGGCCCGCGCCCCCGAAGGCCATGGCGGCGGCTGAGCGGGCCATGGTGACGTTGATGTCGACGTCGCCGAGGGCGGCGACGAAGCTCCCTGAGGTGCACACGATGGGCCCCTTGGAGAGGTCCCAGGTCGCGAGCTTGCCCGGCTGGTTCGAGGTGATCACCACCGGGGCGCCGTCGCGCTCGGCGGTGACTCGAACGAGGGAGGCGGATTCCCCCGACATCATGCGTCCCACGGCCTTGCCAGCCCCACCGGGTACGCGGAGCTGCCACTTGACACCTTGGTACGCGAGCAGGCCTCCGCGAGAGACCCAGAGCTGCTGGCCTTTGTTCAAGGTCAGGCGCAGGACCTGGGAGATGACGCCGTCGACCGTGATCGAGGCGCAGTATCGTTCCAGGGTGGCGGTCTCGAGGGAGAGCAGGCTGTCGAGCGCGTCGGAGGATTGAGTCATGGTGGCGGGCTCCTGCCGAGGTTCTGTGGAGTGTACCTCAGGTGGTCGCCCCAGCACACGAGCTTCCCGCTCCCGCCGTACAGCCGAAGCAGTGCCGGGCCGTGCGGATCGCGTGCGCCGACCAGACTGGGAGATCGAGGTCTGCGATGTGGGGACGCGCGATCGCTGAGGTCATGTTCAGCATCTGGTTGAAGTCACAGTCGTAGACCCGACCATCCCACCCGACCGAGATCGTGTCGCGGCACATCAGCCCTTCGAGGGTGGCGGGGTTGAACTCGCTCACGAGCCGTCGCATGTAGGGCTCGAGGTTTCCGCTCGTGTCGAGCCACTCTAAGAAGCGGGAGATCGGCATGTTGGTCAGGGCGATCAGCCGATCGAAGCTCACGCCGTGGTCGCGGTCGAGCACCCGCTTGTAGTCCTGCTCCAGCGCGGCCTGGCTGGCTGGGAGGAAGGCGCCCGCGGGGTTGTGGACCAGGGTCAGGCGACAGGAGGGATCTCCGGTGCCGTAGCCCGCGGCGTTCAGGCGGCGCAGCGCTTCGATCGACCGATTGAAGGCCCCATCGCCCCGCTGCGCGTCGGTGTTTCGCGGGCGAGGGTGGGGAAGCGAGGCGACGACTTCGACCTGGTGCTCGGCCAGAAAAGGGATCAGATCGGCGTTCTTTGCCAGGAGCAGGACCGAGAGGTTGCAGCGGTCGATCACCTGGACGCCGGACCTGTGGCAGTGGGCGACGATCCGTCGAAAGTTGGGGTTGAGCTCCGGGGCCCCCCCTGTGAGGTCCACCGTCTGGGGCTGGAGGCGCTCGATGGCCTGCATGCAGGCCTCGGCGGTCTCGGTGCTCATGTTCTGCGCGATCCGGTCGGGGCCGGCGTCGACGTGACAGTGGAGGCAGGCCATATTGCACAGCTTGCCCAAGTTGAGCTGCAAGACGCGGAAGGGTCCGGGCCGCAGCCCCTCGTGACCGCTGTGGCGGAGCTGGTCTTCGAAGTCACCCCCCGGCAGGTCGAGCGCGTCGAGCATGGCGAGCTGGAGGGCGGGATCGGCGAGAGCGACGCGGCGCTTCGCGAGGGTCTGCGTCCTTCGAGGGCGGTTCATGTCATGCTCTTCTTGCGGGTATGTTCGAGCATCTGCGCGCCGTGCACCAAGGACGCCCCGCCCCGGATCGCCGCGGCGACGTGCACGGCCTCGGTCATCTGGTCGAGGTCGGCGCCGGCTTCGAGACAGCCGGTCGAGTAGGCGTCGATGCAGTAGGGGCACTGCACGGCGTGCGCGACGGCCAAGGCGATCAGCGACTTCTCGCGAGCGGTGAGGGCGCCCTCTTCGAAGACCTTTTCGTACCAGCCGAAGAAGGCCTGGGCGAGCTCGGGGGCGCCGTCCGCGATCTCGCCGAACTGGGAGAGATGTTGGGGCTTGTAGTAGGTGTCCATGTCCGCTCCGGGTGACGCGGACTGGGGTAGCATCTCCGGCTCCTCCCCGCCCACGGCGCTGTCGGGGTAGTCTCCTCGTCACCCGATCCGCTACAGCCGGAGGACCTGGAGTCATCATGAGAGCGATCGTCCTGAGTCTGGCCCTCGTGCTCGCGCCTGCGTGCACCCGCGTCGTCGAACCTCGTGGGACCCCAGCGGTGGCCCCCGCAGGGGAGCCCTTCTCGCACGAGGTCTTCGCCGAGGTCCTCGCGGCCTCCGTCGATGAGCGAGGTCTCATCGACTATGCGGGGCTCCAAGCCGACCGCGCGAAGCTCGACACCTACACCGCGACCCTGGCGGCCGAGTCTCCCGCGAGCCACCCCGAGCGCTTCCCGACCAAGGACGCGGAGCTCGCCTATTGGATCAACGCCTACAACGCCCTGGCCATCACCGCGGTCATCGATCGCCCTGGGCTCGATCGGGTGATCGACAACCGGATCGACTTCTTCTGGCGCTCTCGGTACCCGCTGGGCGACCTCAAGGTCAGCCTCTACCATCTCGAGAATGAGATCGTCCGCAAACACTTCGATGATCCGCGAATCCACTTCGCGCTGAACTGCCAGTCCGCGGGCTGCCCGAAGATGCGGCAGGAGCCCTTCCCGGCGATGGGCCTCGACGCGGTCCTCGACGCCGAGACGAGGGCGTTTTTGCAAGACCCACGGAACGTGCGCGTCGAGGGCGATACGCTCCATCTCTCGCAGATCTTCCAGTGGTACCCCAAGGACTTCGCCGCCGAGGGGGGGGCCGAGGCCTTCGTGCGAGCGCGGTTGGACGACCTGCCGAAGACCTCAGAGCTAGCTTATATCCCCTACGACTGGGCGCTCATCTCGCAGCCAGGCCGCAAGCCCTGAGCACGGTCAGTGCGCCTCGAATGAACCGCGCCCGCTCGACGTCCCAGGGACATGAAGAAGCTCATCCCATCGTTGCTGGCTTGGTTGCTGTTCTTAGCTCCCGTGAGTGCCTCGGCGGGACTGGGGCCTCAGGTCGCGCAGGTCGCGGAGCACTACCTCGACACCCGCCCTGCGCTGTCGATGGAGACCTGCAACGGCCTCATCGAAGACGTGCTGCGCGACACCGGCGTCGAGATCCGAGGAAGTGTGCGCATGCTCTACGCGGACATGCAGCAGCGAGGCTGGGTCCACACCCGCACCGTGCCGCGGCCAGGCGATCTGGTCTTCTTCGACAACACCTACGACGCCAACCGCAATGGTCGTCAGGATGACCCGCTCTCTCACATCGCGATCGTGATCTCGGTCGACCCCGACCACACGGTCCACATGGTGCATCACGGGAGCCGCGGGATTACGCCCTTGACCATGAACCTTCGGTTCCCGAGCGACCACCGTGATCGAAACGGCAAGGTCGTCAACTCCTTCCTCGCCGCCAACGGCTACGGCCGAGAGGGGCAACGGCTTTCGGGTGAGCTCTGGCGCGCCTTCGCGACCCCGGAGCGCGAGGGGCGTAACGCCTCGGTCGCCGCCATCGACAGGGAGCGCCTCAGCGCGCCGATCGAGCCCGTGACCTTGCCGGTGAGCCTCAGAGACCCTGCGCTCCGCCGGGCGTGGGAGGGGCGACGGGTCGCGCCGCGCCATCTGCGGGACCGGACCTGCTACGAGCTCTGGTTCCTTCGGAACGCGGTCTATGCCAGCCATGGCTTTGCCTTCAACACCTTCGAGGCGCAACGGGCCTTCAGCGCCATCTCGACCTATCGCCGCGATACCTCGATGACCGCCGAGAGGGTCAGGGATCGCCTCACGAGGGTGGACCACGCGAATGTGGAGCGGATCCTCAAAGCCGAGAGGGCGGCTCAGTGCCGATGACCCTCGGGTAGATGCGCAGAGCTCGAGGCGACGATAGGGGACGGCAGGAGGTAGGCATGTCTCGACTGTCCTTGCTGTTGCTCTTGAGTGTCGCGGGCTGTGACCGCGGCTCGGCGGTCCAGGTCGACGGCAACGCCGCGTGGGCGCACGACGCCGACGCCATCCTCATCGCCTCGTCCGCTCGGGTGACGCCCAGCGACGCGCCCTGGTACGCGGACCCCCGAGCCGATTCCTGGGAGGTCGTCTTCTCTGAGGCGGGGCCCGAGCTCGACGCGCCCACCGAGCTGCTTCGCGTGCCCGACGTGAGCAGCAGTCAGGGCGGGGGGATCCTCAGCGCGCCTCTGTATTGGCTGCGCGACCACGACCTCGCCGTCGCCATCGAGTACCACCAGGCGGTGACCTACAACCTCTCGAGCGGCGTGCGGCGGGAGCTCACCCTGCCTTCTAGCATCCACCGCGAGCTCTTCGACCTGGGCGAGATCGATCTGCGGCCCTACGCGGCCCCCATGGCAGCCGTACCCTCCCCCGACGGCGAGACCATCGCCGTGCACTACTCAGCCCCCTTGCTGGGGGACTCGGTCTTCGGCGACATGTACTTCTATCACGCCGTCGCCTTCTTCGAGCGCGACGGCACCTTCATCGCCCATAACGACCTGGCGCCATGGCGCGGCGGCACGCACCAACTCCGGCGCACGCCTCAGCCCCCCTCCCGCAGCCTGCCGGTGGTGGAGCCCCCGGCGCACGACCCCCACGGCTTCGTCGCCTCCTTCTACCTCCTCACCTTCGTCTGGCAGCGCGAGAGCGAGGGGGTCGTCTTCGTCGCCTCCGACTGGGACGGCGAGGAGTTCCTTGGTGGAAAAGCGCTCTTCGTCGACCGCGACACCGGCGAGGCCACCGAGGTCGACCGCGTCCCCCGCGTGGGTCAGGCTGCCCAGGGCGGCTTCGCCAACCACGACGGCACCTACCTCATCACCTACACCCCCGAAGGCGCCCCCGACGAGGTCGAGCTCCGCTTGTACAGCGGTGGCTTCCACCGCCCCTTCGGCACCGGCCTCGATGTGTCGATCGAAGAGATCGGGTGGACGTACTAGCAGAGCTCCGCCTGCTTGAGGACCCCGATGATCCGGGCTTCCGCGTTCTTGTAGGAGGGCGCTTCACACGGCGGCAGCTTTTCGGAGAGGACGTCGGCGACCGCCTTGTCGAGATCGTGCTTCTTCTTGGCACCGAGGCTGCCGAGCGCGTGCTTAAGTGCATCGCGGTTGACCCAACGTCCGCTGCGTCGCTCCCTCAGCACCCCCGCGAGCCGCCTGGGCTGGATGCGATCCTTGAGCACCCGGCGCACCACCTCGGTGGTCTCGTCGCTGAGCAGGAAGGCAGACTCGGTCATCGGGTTCATGACCACGATGCAGACGGGGGCCGGTAAGCTTGTATTTAGCGTCTTTTCGAGCATACTTCCTCGCTCAAGTTTCCTGCTCCACACGGCTTCGCTCGTGCTCTCGGCATCGTAGAAACCGAGGACCGCCCGGACCTGCTCACTCCTCAAGTACTCGCGAAGTTTCTGCTTAATGGCTTGGACCCTCTGCTGATTGAACGTCTTCAGTTCGACGTACGCGTGTCTTACGGAGGGGGAGGCATGCGCTGAATGGACTTCGAGCAGCCGGCTGACATAGGCCACGTAGGACCGATGGTTCTCGCTCTGATCGCTGATGATGACGACACTTTGGCGAGCGGCCGGACTCATTCCTCTGCCTCAGTTGCGAGGCGCTCCTCGTTGCGGGGGTAGTCTGCCCAAGACATCACCACGTCAGATAGTTCGCCTTCTGCCAAGATCTCTTCGTAGCCCTCGAGATCGGAGACATTTGTCCTTGTAGTACCTTGGCCGGGGATCCTCCGGAGGGCGAAGGTCTTGGCTAGGGGCTCGAGCTCATCCATGAGGCCTGTGCTCTGCGTGGTCAGCACGAGCTGCATCGATAGGCTCAACTCATCGAGTAGCTCCGCCGCGAGCTGGCTGGCACGCCTGAACAGGCCGGTTGCGGGCTCGTCGAGCAGGAGGACCGATACACCGCTCGGAGGATGGTTGGCGAGAGCCGCCAGGTATGTGTAGACGATGCTGCCGTCGGAGGCCGTATCGATGGGAAAGACCAGTCCATTATCGGCCTCGTTGATCTGGACTTGGAGGTGCCCGTCGCGCAGGGGGGTCTTGACCCTTCGCCAGCTCAGGTGTCGGTTCAAGGCGTCGTGGAAAGGACTCGCGTTGTCGGCCTCGGTCAGTAGGCGATGCAGCCGCCATTTGAAGTCCCGACCGTAGCGGTCAGGACGCTCCGCATCGACCTGTCCGCCGCGCATGAGAGGCGGCACGGGGCAGAGGAGAGTGATGCCGGCGAGGAAGGTCGCGGGGCTAACGATGCGCGAAAACGGTGAATTTTCTTTGAGGCCTTCGCTAAGCGCGGGCTGAAGGAAGCCTGCGCCGACGGGGATGGTCGTTCCGTCTTCCAGGTAGACGCGAGCTCCTCGATCGTCGCGCTCAAGGAGCAGGTTGCCCGTGTCATCGAAGAGGTGTTCTTTGGTAATTAGCGGGCGCTCGGTGGGGGCGTCGACCGCCAGTTCCAGGACGTAACGATAGGAGCGGGCCCCTGTCTCGAAGGAGAGATCGAATGAGATTGGACCGCCCTTCCATGCCAGGGCGCGGTAGGGCATGCTCCTTGACCCCAGGACCCCTCGCAGCTCTCCAGACCAAGCCGTGGCCGGGTCTTGGAGGAGATCCGAGACGAACTGCAGGGCGTCGAGCACCGAGCTCTTGCCCGAGCCGTTGGCGCCGACGAGGAGGGTTAGCGAGCTTGAGAGCTCGAGTGTTAGGTCCTCGAGGCATCGATACCCCCGGATCCTGACGCTTACTAGCCGACCGCGCATAGGACCTTCTCCTCGCCAAGCCAGTCTAACCCAGTTCTTTGGGTTTGAGGCTCCGGACTTCGGAGTCTTGCTGGAGGGCGCGATCGAACTGTTCGGCTTCGGAACGGTCGATGGCGCCTCGGACCCGCTCCTTTCCGACGCGGTGCTGCAGCTCGCGCAGGATCGCGCGCCAGTGTTCAGTGAGCCGGCCATCACTCAGATGGAGGGCTGAGAGCGCGATGCCCACCGCCGTCTTCAGGGTAGGGGAGGCCTCCGGGTCGGCTTCGCTCAGCGTGGCTAGGATGGCCGCCACATCTCGGGAATCGGGCGAAGGATCCCCGTTCGCCCAGCGAAGAGTGGACGCCGTGACCACGGCGCGGCCCTCGGAGGTTGGATGCGCCGCCGCCTTGAACAGCAAGGCCCCGCGCTGGGCCGGAGCGAGGAGCTCCAGCGCGAAGTCGAGCATCTCTTGGAGATCTGCTACGGGCGCGGAGCTTGGGTCCCCAAGCACAGCACGCAGGCGCATGTTTTGCCGCGCGCTTCGTCCATCCACGGCGTCCTGTCCGTCGAGATGGCCCCGAAACACCGCCTTTGCGGCGATCAGGAAGATCTCACGGATCGAGGCGGGCAGATCCTCGAAGTCACGGCTGACGATCAACTCCCACGCGATCTGTGCTCGATGCTCGATCATCATCGTGAGCGTCGTAGGGGCGAGCTCTCCGCGAAGGCCCAGGCCGCGGAGTGGGTCCTGGGAGGTCCTCGCGAGCCCGAGCTTCGTCAGCCGCTCGACCAGATCGGCGGGATGCTGGACCGCGGCGGCGACGCTCCGAGCGATAGCGGCGGCGAAGTCGGCATCGTTCCTGACTGGACCCACCCTTGCGCAGGACCGCCGGATCGCATCTGGGTCCAGCGGCTCGCTGCGAGCGAGCTCTGCGAGGGCGATCGGGTCGATCACCAGGCCGTCGTTGTGGAAGAGGGCGCGATAGAGGAGGTAAGTCGGATCGCGAGGAAAGCTGGCGAGGAGCAACGCCAAGTCTTCTTGGGGCAGCACGGGAGAGGAGTCGTCGTATGTACGCAGTGTCGCGAACCAGAGCACGGCGCGCTCTACCTCAGCCCACTCCACCCATCGTTCAGGAGGTAGGGGGGATGACAAGACGCGGTTGGCCTGGGCGGCGAGGAGGTGAACCAGCTCCACGATCTCGTTCAAGTAGACAGGGGGCGCAGAGGGCTCGCGCCAGATGCTTCCAGCGGCTCGCCATGCGCGCGCTCGCGTTGGACCGTCCCGAGCGTCGACCAGAGCGACGAGCAGGTCCCCAGCGGCGGCGATGGTTGGGCGGGTCTCGTCGTGGTGGAACCTGGTGGAGAAGATCCCGACGCCGCCGACCTGACCGCTGGAGACGAGGTTCGGACCGAGCCACCATGAGCAGACATCGGGCAACGTGCGGCTCATTGACGCACCGAGATGGTCGTGATCGTGTGCGAGGGCGACGAACAGTTCGCGCATACGAGGCGCCGGCGCCCGCACCTTGTTCGACTCTAGGAGCCTGAACACCTCTGCGTCGCGTTCGGAGAGGCCAAAGAGCCGTTTGAGCAGGGACACGACTTGAGGAGCCTCGATCGAGTCGCTGGCCACCAGGGTCTCTACCAGCGCGCGGATGCTCCAGCGCTCGGAGTGGGAGAGGGGGGCCCCATCCTCGGCCAGGGCGATCCGTCGTTCGAGGAGGTCGAAGAACGCGGGGTGCAGCTCCGAGAAGAGAACCCTGTGCTGTACGAGGGTCGAGAGCGCGGGAGGGAGCCTCTGCGCGGCGTCGAGGTTGGACGTCCAGTCAGCGAGAAGACTCTGGATTGGTCCGATGTTGCCCGTCGACTTGGCGAAGTGGATCGCTTGCGGTGGCTCTGCGAGGTAGGGGCGGATTGGGGAAGGGATCTGCTCACGGCCCACCAGCAGGCCGACCACCGGACGGAGGTTCAGGTAGGCATGGGGTTCGGAGTCTGGCACATCCCTTCCGTCGAGGTCACGTAAGGGCGGTACGGGTCGTTCCCAGAGCACCGTGTCGGCGAGGGCATCGAAGAGTTCACTGGCGGCCTCCACCGAGAGACCCGCGACCTCTGCCAGCCTGTCCATGGGGGGGGCGCGAGGATCTATCGCCCCCTGCATGGCGAGGGCGAAGAGTAGGCGTAATGCCCGTTTTGGGTGATTCGTTAGGCTCAATACTTCGCTCAGGCTCAGCTCCAGCAGGTCGCTCTGGCCTAGGAGCAGGAGGGCAGCCTCCGCAGGATCGTCGGCTGCGAGCTGCCAGGCGCTCTCGAGCGTTTGAACGGGTAATCGACGAAACCGCTCGAGCGTCCAGCGGATGCTAGCCTCCTGGGTGAGTCTAGGGATGGGGAGGGTGTCTAGACCCGCCGGAATGTTGGCCATCGCTCCGTAGATCTCCAACGCATGGAGCCTGTTCAGCCCTGGGTCAAGGTTCCTTGGCGGCCTCTCACTCAGGACCAGCACTGTGCGGTCAGGGTCGAGCAGCGGTAGATCGCGCTCGAGCCGCGCCAAGTTTTCGCCGGCCTGCAACCCCTTGAGGGTAAGGATGTCTTGCCGTCGCAGCACGTGAGCCGCGCGTGCGAGCACGAACGTCGCTGGTCCGCGGGGACTTAGGGCGCGCCGCCGCGACGTGGTCCCGTCGCTCGCGAGCTCCTGTGCGATCTGTTCCCACGGCTCCGGAAGGGGCTCCGTCGAGATCTTCTCGAGGCCTGAGCCTTGCCGCGGCCAGTCTCGGAGTGCTGAGCCGGCGTCGAAGCCGTGACGGTGGAGGATCCAGGGATGCTTAAGGCCCCAAGACAGAAGCTCCGCTCGATCGATGACGTGAAGCGCGGCGGCGCGATGACTCCTCGCGTAGACCTGCAGGTCTCTGCGGTCATCCGGCGTAAGCGCCAGCGAAGTGACGAGCAGCCAGTGCTCCCCTTGGTATCGATCGAGATCCTTCTTCACCCTCTGCTTAAGGGCGCTGCGGCGTTCTGCGTGCGTTCCATTGACGGCCGTCTTCTTGATGGATCCTCGCCAGTCCCTCGTGTCTCCAGCGTAGGGGCCGCGATAGTAGAAGTCGTAGCCCCCGTCGTTCACGCCCTCGCGAGTCTCGGTGCCGAAGGCCGAGCCTGGCCCTGCGACCTGGCACAGTTCTTCTACGACGACGTCTTTGGCCAGCGCCTCGAAGTCTTGCCACGTGCGCTCTGCGAGCCACTCCTCGAAGCGCGGTTCCAAGGCTGGCCCAACCGCCATCACGACTCAGCAAAGCCCCGATCCCGCAGCAGGGCAGAGGGATCTGGATCGCGGCCGCGGAAGGCGCGGAAGCTCTCGGCGGGGTCGAGGGTGTCTCCGACGGAGAGCACCTTTCGACGTAGGCGATCGGCGGTGGCACGATCGTAGAGCGATCCCGCCTCGGCGAAGGCCTCGGCGGCGTCGGCGGTGAGGGTGTCGGCCCAGAGGTAGGAGTAGTAGGCGGCGGCGTAGCCATCGCCGGCGAAGACGTGGGCGAAGTGCTGCGGACGATGTCGCGGCGCGATCTCGACGGGCAGCTCGAACTCGTCGAGCAGGGTGCGCTCGAAGTCGCGGGCGTCGGTGATGGGCTCAGGGGCGAGGTGCATCTCGAGGTCGAGCATGGCGCTGGCGAGGTACTCCAAGGTGGCGAAGCCCTGGTTGAAGGTCCTGCTCTTCTCGATGCGGTCGATCAGATCGGCGGGCATGGGCTCGCCGGTCTGGGCGTGGCGGGCGAAGCGCTGGAGCAGCTCCCGCGAGCTCAGCCAGTGTTCGTTGAGCTGTGAGGGAAACTCCACGAAGTCTCGGGCGACGTTGGTGCCGGCGAGCCGAGGGTAGGTCACGTCCGAGAGCAGGCCGTGCAGCGCGTGGCCGAACTCGTGGAAGAGGGTGCGCGCGTCGTCCCACGAGATCAGGAGGGGCTCGTCTGGGCCGGGCTGAACGAAGTTGCACACGTTCACCACGATCGGGCTGCGCGGCTCGGGGAAGCGAGCCTGGGTGCGGTAGGCCATCATCCAGGCGCCCGAGCGCTTGCCGGGCCGGGTGTAGGGATCGAAGTACCACAGCCCGACGTGCTCGCCCTCTCGGGTGACCTCGAAGATGCGGACGGTGGGGTGGGGGATGGGCAGACCCTCGACCTGCTCGAAGTGCAGACCGTGCAGCCGTTCTGCGGCCCAGAACATGCCCTCACGCAGGCGCTCCAGATCCAGGTAGGGCTTGATCTCGGCCTCATCGAGGTCATAGCGTTCCCGGCGGACCTTCTCTTGGTAGAAGCGGAAGTCCCAGGGCTCGATCTCGGTGTCGTGCTCGAGCTGCTCGGCGAAGGCACGCTGGGCGTCCACCTCGGCACGGGCGCGCTTCAGGGCGGGGGTCCACACAGCCTGGAGGAGGTCGCGAGCCGCCTTCGGGGTGCGCGCCATCTGGTCGGCGATGGCCCAGTGCGCGTGGGTCTCGAAGCCCAGCAGGCCCGCCCGCTCGCGCCGCAGCCGCAGGATGGTGACGATGTGGGCGTTGTTGTCGTTGTCGTCCCGGTTGTCGCCCCGGCTGATGAAGGCGCGCCACACCGCTTCGCGCAGCTCTTGGTCCTCGGCGGTCGAGAGGAAGGTCTCGACCGAGGATCGGGTGTTGAGCACGACCCACTTGCCCTCGTGCCCGCGCTCCTTGGCCTGGGTGGCCGCGGCCCGCACAAAGTCGGCGGGCAGGCCTGAGAGCTTCTCCTCGCGGTGGATGAGGGTGAAGGTCTGCTCGTCGGCGAGCACGTTCTGGGCGAAGGCGGTGTAGGCCTTGGCCAGCTCTTGGTGGATCGCCGCGAGGCGTGCCTTGGATTGGGCGTCGAGGGCTGCTCCTCCGCGCTCGAAGGACTCGTGCACGCGCTCCAAGAGTCGCCGCTGCTCCTCGCCGAGCTCGCCGGGATCGTCCACCACCGCCTTGATGCGGAGGTAGAGCGCCTCGTTCTGGATCATCTCGTCTTGCAGCGCCGCGAGCTTGGGGGCGAGCTCGCGCTCGACGGCCTGCAGCTCGGGGGAGGTACAGGTGGAGAGGTGCACCCAGTAGACCGCGCCCACACGATCGAGCGCACCGCCAGCGGCCTCGAGGGCCTCGATGGTGTTGTGAAAGGTGGGCGGCTCGGCGGCGCTCGCGATGGCCTGGACCTCGGCCCTCCAAGCGGTCATGGCTTCGAGCATGGCGTCGTGCAGCAGCTTGGGCTGCCCCCGATCGAGCGGAGGGACACCTCCGAAGGGGCCGGTCCAGGTCGCGAGGTCGGCTGAGTCGGTCATCGGGGCTCCAGGGATGCCGGGTGAGCGCGCCTGTAACACTCAGGCGCGTGGGTGGGGCCCCGACGGGGCTCAGCGTAGGATCACCTCGTCACGGGGGAGCTCGCGCAGGCGCGCGAGCTCGTCGGCCATGCGCTGCCGCACGAGCTCGGCGAGGCGGGGGGCGTCGGGGGCTGCGTCGGGCGAGATGGGCTCGAGCACCGAGACCTTGATGCGCATAAACCACGGACTGAGGATGAAGAGTCCGTGCTTGGGCAGGGCCTCGAGGGTCCCGTCGATCACGATCGGCGCGATCGGTACGCCGACCTTTCGGGCCAGGGTGAAGGCGCCGTGCTTGAAGGCTTTGAGCTTGCCCGTCGCAGACCGGGTCCCTTCGGGGAACATCATGATCGACGAGCCCTGCTCGAGGTGTCGCTCGCAGTGGGCGAGCATGTCGGCGATGCTCTCTTTGTCGCCCCGAACCAGGCCGACGTAGTCATTGGCGACCATGTTCCACCCGATCAGGGGCACCTTGAAGATCGAGGCCTTGCTCACCCACTTGTAGTGTCGAAAGAGCCCGAACAAGACCAGGATGTCGCCCAAGGACTGGTGGTTCGCCACGATCATGTAGGTCCTGTCTTTCTTTATGCGGTCACGCCCGGACCACGAGGCGCGCCACAGAGGCAAGCAGGCGACGTAGTGGTAGCCCCACAGGCAACTGTAGAGGTGGAGGAGCCGGCGCCGCTTGTCGGTGAGGATGCTCACCGCGGCGATGGGCAAGGAGCCGAGCCACCACACGATGTTGCTCACCAAGAGGTAGGACCAGAGGAAGAACGTCGTGAACCAGATCCGAAGTCGGGTCATGGGGCCTCAGGGGCTGTCTCGGACACAACATAACCGATGAACAGCCCGTACAAGGGCTGTTGGCCCGAGTTATCGTAGGGCCTCGCCGGAGGGCCCGTGCGCTTCCTCGCCCCGTTTCTTCTGCTGGCCGCTTGTTCACCGACCGAGCTCGACCTCGTGGTGCGCGCCGACTTCACCGTGCGTCCGGGGGTCGAGACCGCGACCGTGCTCGATGGCCGGCCCTTCACCCCCTACACCCTGCTCTCCGAAGATGGGGAGCGCCTCATCACCGTCACCTCCGACGATCTGGGTCAGGCTCACTTCGCCTACGTCCCTTCGAGCCTCGTGACGGTGCAGAGCGGCGAAGGCACCGAGTTCCCCTTCGCCGACGGCGAGGTCCTCGCCGGTGGGCGGTACTACGAGGTCGTCGACGAGGAGCGCGGTGAGACCTCGGCGCCCTTCCGAGTGCTCGCGCTGCGCGACGTACCCAGACCCGAGTTCTACCGCGCGCAGAGGGTCGAGGGCATGGAGTGGTCTCCTATCGAGGGACCGAAGGGGGAGCCCCAGGAGTACCTGACCTACCTGGTCATGCGCGATGGGGTGACCCTCTCCGCCATGGTGCGCTACCCGGATCACCGGCTCTATGGTGAGGGGCCGTGGCCTACGGTCGTCGAGTACTCGGGCTACTCCCCCTCCAGGCCTGACCGGGCCGACACGGGCACGATGATCGCCAACGCATTGGGCTACGCCACGGTGAGCGTCAACATGCGGGGCACGGGCTGCTCGGGCGGGGTCTTCGACGTGTTCAACCGCGCTCAGCACGCCGATGGCTACGACATCGTCGAGACCATCGCGCGTCAGCCCTGGGTGCTCGGGGGGCGCGTGGGCATGGTGGGCTTGTCCTACCCTGGGATCTCGCAGCTCTATGTGGCCTCGACCAACCCGTCCTCCCTCGCGGCCATCGTGCCCAAGTCTGTCATCGCCGACGCCTGGGAGATGCAATGGCCCGGCGGCATCTACAACGTCGGATTCACCGAGCAGTGGGTCGACGAGCGGGAGCGACAGACGGGGACGGGGCAGGGCTGGGTCCGTCGTCGCATCGAGGCGGGCGATGAGGAGTGCGAGCACAACGTGAGGCTCTCCCGCCAGAACTTCAACTTCGAAAGCTTCTTTCGTCAGCTCGAGTTTCGACCTCCGAACTCGGATGATCGCGATCTGCGTCAGCTCTCGGAGCCGATCGAAGCGGCGGTTTACCTGAGCGGCCAGTGGCAGGATGAGCAGACCGGAGCCCAGTTCGCCGAGCTCGTCCATCGCTTCCACTCCGCCCGCTACGTTCGGGCCTTCCTCGCGAATGGACGCCACCCCGACGGCTATGCCCCCGACGTGGTCTTCGGCTGGTTCGAGTTTCTGGAGCTCTACCTGGCTGAGCGGATACCGCGCCTGAACGGAGCGATCCGGGTGGCAGCGGCGGGGCAGTTCGCGTCGAGCTTCGGCATCGAGAGCTATCGCTTCCCGGCGGATCGCTTCGACGACGCGGACGACTACGCACAGGCCCTCGCGCGCTACGAGTCGGAGCCCCCGATCACGGTCCTGTTCGAGAACGGGGCGGGCTCCCAGGTCGATGGGGCGCCGGTGGCGCGCTCCGAGATCCAGACGACAAGCTGGCCTCCCCCTGGATCCATGACCCGGACCTTTCACGCCACGCGTGACGGCCAGCTTGCAGACGACCCTCCATCCCAAGGCGGGGTCCATCGCTGGAGCCACGATCCTCACGCCGGCTCTATCGACTTTTTCGGCCCGCGGGGCTATGAGCTCCTCCCGACGCTGTGGGACGAGGACTGGACGCGATTCGCTCCGGGCGACGCGGTCTCTTACCTCACCGCGCCCATGTCGGACGACGTCGTGCTCGCAGGCCCCGGAGTCGTCGAGCTCTATGTCCGAAGCCCCGAGGTGGATGACGTGCACGTTCAGGTCACCCTCACCGAGGTCCGCGCCGATGGTCACGAGGTATACGTCCAGTCCGGCTGGCTCAGGCTGGGTCATCGGGCCGCGAGCCGCGATGGGCTCCGCGTCGAACGCTGGTTCGACGAGCGGGACTTCGCCCCGGTAGAGCTGGGGGCATGGACCCGGGCCGATGTCGAGATCCCAGCCTTTGCGCATCCCTTCCGGCAAGGTTCTCGCTTGCGCATGGTGGTGAGCAGCCCCGGCCGGGACCACGGAACCTGGCTCTTCGAGCCGCCCCCTTACGATGGTATCCCTCGTTTCGATCTCGGAGTCGGGGGGGGGCATCCCACACAGCTCGGCTTGGTCCAGATCCCCGGCGTGCCGATCGCCGAAGGGCTGCCTCCCTGCCCCTCGCTCCGCGGACAGCCTTGCCGCGTCTACGAACCCATCGACAACGTGTCGGACTGAGAGCCCCCGTCTTTGGGCGTCTTCTCGATCCCGTCGCACGGAAGAGGGGGACTTTTTTGGTGAGCCCGGTCTAGGACCGAGCTATCCACGAGGCGGAAGTCGGTCCCGGATTTTTTTTTGAATAGGTGGACGGGACGGGTCGTCTTTGCCACCTTCGCACTTCTTGGAGCCCTTGTGTTGATTCTCTTTCTCGGCTGGATCCTGGCGGGCGTGGCGAGCGCCACAGAGCTGCCGGACCTCATGAAGCCCCTTCGGAGCGGGGAGCGCGCCGCAGGCGACGTGGCGGTAGTCATCGGCATCGAGTCCTACCCCTTCGCCTCCGACGTCCCCTACGCCGCCCGCGATGCCCAGGCGATGTATACTTGGCTGCTCCATACTCGCGGCATCTCCCAAGACCGCATCCGCTTGCTCGATGGGGGGGCCAGCCGAGAAGACATGATCGAGGCGTCTACGTGGGCGGGTGAGCTGGCTGGGCCTGACGCCACGGTCTGGTTCACCTTTGCGGGCCACGGAGCGGCGGACCCCTCGACGGGGGAGCGGGTGTTGCTCGGCGATGACGTGCGGCGACAGGCGTCCTCGATCACCCACCGCGGGGTGGCGGTCTCGGAGCTGCGTCGAGCGGCCGGAGCGGGCGGCGCCGAGGTCTTCATGCTCGTCGACGCGTGCTATGCCGGGGTGGGGCGTGACGGTGAAGAGCTGCTGGCGGGTACGCGCTTCTTGGTGCCCGTCGCTGAGGTCAACCCCGAGATGCGTGGTATCGAGTGGAGCGCGGCGGGGCCCAACCAACTCACGGGGCCTCTAGAGCCCGCGGAACACGGGGCCTTCACCTACTTCGCCATCGGGGCGATGCGCGGCTGGGCCGATGGTTTCCTCGACGGATCGCCCGACGGGCAGGTCACCGCCGACGAGGCCCGCGCGTACGTCAACCACGCCTTGCGGGTCGCGGGGGTCGACGATCAGCACTCTCAGATCGTCGCCCCCGATCCCTCTCGGGTCGTGCTCGCGAAGTCTTCGCGCTTCGAAGAAGCGCCCGACCTCGAGGTCTTGCAACGAGCGAACACACCGCGCCGTATCGGGCCCCAGCGTCCCTCCGTCGCCGGAGAAGGCCTCGACCCCACGGATCGGCGCGCGTTGGTCGAGTGGGCCTCCGAGCTCGTCGACACGTGCTACGCTCGCCACGCCGAAGGAACCTTCGGTATTCGTCAGTGGCGAGTCGCCTTTCGGATCCATCCCGAGCGGGGTCTACGCATGGTGCGCGTCAGAACCCAGATCAATCTGATCACGAACTTCTACCGCGCCCGCCGCAGAGCCACACGCCTCTGCATCCGCGACGAGATCCGTGACGCGGAGTTCGCGGTCCCCGCGTCGGTCGTCAAGTTCTCGACGAACCTCAGAGCGAACGTCAGCAGTGAGTCGGGCGCCGAGCGCATGGTGCCAGACTCCATCCCGCTCCCCTTGCTGGGAGGGTTCCTGTGATGAGCTTGACCGCAACAGACCTTTATCCAGAGGGAAGTCATGCGAGGTCGGTGGGGTTACGAAGCTCCACCCTCCGACCCCTCTCCTCCCTTGGAGTGCTCATGATCGCCTCGACCCTCCTTTCGGTCGTCCTCTCGTTGGCCCCGGCTCACGCGAACGACGCGCCCGACATCCTCGAGCCCCTTCGCACCGGCGAGCGGACTCCAGCCGACGCCGCCGTGGTGATCGGCATCGAGAACTACCCCTTCGTGTCCGACGTCCCTCACGCCCAGCGCGACGCCCAGGCCATGTACAACCTGCTCGTCTTCACCCGCGGGGTGCCGGCCGACCGGGTCACGCTCCTCGATCGCGGCGCGAGCCGAGAGCAGATCCTCTCGGCGGTCGAGCGCGCCGGGGGGCAGGTAGGCCGAGATGGCACCGTCTGGGTCTACTTCGCGGGTCATGGCGCGGCCGACACGGCGACCGGCGACCGTCTCCTCCTCGGCGATGATGTTCGTCAAGACTCTTCGGCCTTCAGCGCCCGCGGGGTCTCGGTCAAGGAGCTCAAGGAGCTCGCCGGCAAGGGGGGCGGCTCGGTCTACATGATGGTCGATGCCTGCTACGCGGGAGTGGGGCGTGACGGCGAGGAGCTTCTGGCGGGCAAGCGCTTCTTGGTCCCGGCGTACACGAACCAGGCCAACGCGCGCTTGCTCGAGTGGAACGCCGCAGGCGCCAACCAGCTCTCGGGTCCCATCGACGCGGTGAGGCACGGCGCCTTCACCTACTTCGCGGTGGGCGCGCTGCGCGGTTGGGCCGACGGCCACCTCGACGGTAAGCCCGACGGCAAGGTCACGGCCGAAGAAGCCAAGGTCTACGTCAACAGCGCGCTGCGTACCCTTCAGAACCACGACCAGCAGTCTGTGCTCACCGCGACCGATCCGAGCCGGGTGGTCTTGTCGAGCTCCGATCGGCTCGAGTCGGGCCCCGATGTCCGGCTCATCTCTTCGCTCCGCGAGGCCCCGCCGGCCTCTGAGCCGTCGACGTCGCAGCCCTCGGCGCCCGCGGCGAGCGGTCCTCAGCCCCCGGCCGACTCGTCCAACCGCAACGCGGTCCAGGCTTGGGTCAACCATGTGGTGAACGAGTGCTATCACCAGCACGGTCAAGAAGACGCCTCGTTGCGCCAGTGGTACGTTCGCTTCCGTGTCCATCCCCGTCGTGGGCTCGGCGGCATGATCATCAGCGCCCCCGAGGCCTCGATGAGCCACAGCATGTCGGCGGTCCATACCTGCATCCGCGGCGAGATCCGAGGTCATTCCTTCGACCTGCCCCGATCGGCGGTGACGTACCAGAACTACCACACGGCCGAGGCGGCTCCGTCGCCGCCGCCTCCGCCGGTCGCTCAGCGAACCGAGCGCGAGCGCACGCCGCGGCAAGATCGCCCCCGAGGCGGCCCCGGCATCGAGATCGATACCCCAGACGGCCGGTTCTCGATGACTATCCCTGGCGCGACCACCGGCCCCGAGCGGGACACGAGGCGCCGCTCCAGCCCGGCTCCCGCGGAGCCTCAGCTCCCCAACGAGGTCGAGATCGTGCTGCGTAACCCCGACAACGACTGGACCGATGTTCGGATCAACGGCGAGGTGGTCGCGGAGTTCCGCAACCAGCGCGAGATGACGGTCACCGTTCGCCCCGGCACGCACTTCATCGAGTTTGTCCCCTTCATGAAAGACACCCCCTTCGCCTCTGGCCGTCTCGAAACGGGCACGGCCGACAACATCATCTTCGGGTTGAGCCACAGTAATGGCGTGACCTGTTTCAACCACGATGGCTGGCAACCACGCTAGTCTTGCTCGGCGCACCGCGCCCAACCCTCCAACGGGCTACGGCCCACCGTATCGGAGCTACATCATGCGCACTGCGATGCTATTGACCCTTCCGCTCGTGCTGGCTGCGTCCTGCACTCCCAAGACCCAGGCGCCCGAGGGCGTAGGACCCACGGTGGTGGCGCCGCAGAACCTGTTCCTGCGCAACGCCTTCGATGCGGATCCCACCATGTACCTCGGCCGGTTCGTGCCCGATAGCGACGAGCCCATCGATGAGTCTTCGGCCATGCAGCTCCCCTGCTCGCAACACATCTCCTACCGCAAGATCGACGGCGGCGGGGTTGTCTACGACGAGATGTTCAACGCCTCCACCGAGGCGGCCGCCCGCGTCGGCGTCCCGCTCATAGCCAACGCCTCGATCGGCGCTAGCGCCTCCCAGGTCGTGCGGGTCCGCTACGAGCTCACCGACAAGCTCGTCGCCGACATCCAAGACCCGGCTGCCTTCGAGGCCTGCTGCAGCCGGGCGCCCGACCAGTGCACCGAGCGCTTTATCGGCGAGTTCATCGGGGGTACGGGCTCGGTCTTCTACTCCTCGGGTCAGAGCGCGGGGGCGAAGGGCTCCGGCGTGAGCCCCTCGGGAGGCTCGGGCGACCTCGAGTTCCGTCACGGCATGGCCTGGCAGCGCTCGATCGAGTTCCCCCGCCCGATCT
This sequence comes from Deltaproteobacteria bacterium, assembly GCA_007693595.1. GTDB lineage: Bacteria > Myxococcota_A > UBA796 > UBA796 > REDI01. The sequence continues at coordinate 32,939 of REDI01000006.1, forward strand.
ACTTCGCCTTCAAGACCTCGCGCAACCAGTTCACCGGCCAGCAGGTCGAGGGCGGCTGTGGTCCCTGGACCAACGCCCCGCCGCGTAGCAGCCAAGGTCGATACTTCGTCGGCATCTCCATGCCGATGCCTACTCAGATGGAGGCGCGCGACACGGCGCTTCGCAACGGGCGTGAGCAGGTAATCCGCTACATCGCCGAAGGGATCGACTCGGGCTCGCTCTCGGTGCGGGTCACTCAAGGCCTGTCCAATGCCTTGCAGACCCAGGTCGAAGACGCGCGCGTCGTCGAGACGGCGGCCAGCGGGGTCGCTCGGCTTGTGGGCGATGAGGCGTGGTGTGTGGAGCCCACCGCGACCCCAGGCGGCAACGTCTACGTCGCCAAGGTCCTCATGTTCTTCCCCCGCGCCCAAGAAGAGGCGGCGATCCGCGCCTTCGCGGATGCGGCGGGCATCGAGGCCCCCGAGAACGAGATCGAGCGCGGCCCTCGGAACGAGGCCCCGCCCGATCCGACCCCCGGCCGTGATCGCACGCCGAGCGAGACCTCGCCGCAGCCCTCTGGGGATCGCGGGGGCCGCACCACCACCCGTGGTGGAGGCCGCTGATCATGAAGGCGCAAGGTCTCCTCTCTGTGATGCTTCTGGGGCTGATCGGCTGTCCCTCCAAGAAGCCGCCTGAGGCTTCGGGGTCTCCTTCAGAGAATCCGGGGGTGACGGAGAAGCTCACAGTGGACCTGGAGGCCCTGTGCCCTACCGCCGACGTGGCAGGTTACCAGGTTCGCCGAGGCGAAGCCAGCGGTGTCAACGCCGGCGAGGCCATCGCGGCGGCCCGCGAGCAGGCGCTTCAGTCCTTGGGGCGTCATGTCTGCACCGGGGTCAGCGAGCTGCGCTGCGCGGCGATATTGCGCCACGTCAAGCCGTGGCGCGAAGGCTGGTTCGATCCCGCTGGGGGCTGGGCATGTGCGTCGGTCTCGATCGATCGGCGCGAGCTCGACAGCCTCGAGCAGGACGCGGCAGTCTTCGAGTCCAACCTTCGCAACCTCGCGGCGGCGGTCGCGGAGCGCACCGGGCGGACGCCGGTCCAGGTCAAGGCGCCCACGTGGGCGAGCGGCTGCTCCTCGGGTGGGGTGGGGCAGGCGATCTCTGCCGGTTTGTTCAATCAGCTCGCCTCATTCCCCGATGTTCGGCTGATGCCGTCCGAAGATCGTGCTGATCGAGCGATGCGCGTCAGCATGGAGCTGGCTCCCGGTCGCGGTGGCGTCGCCCTGACGGCCGCCATCGCCCGACCCACCGAGTCTACCGTCGCGCCGTTGCCCGGCTTTAACTTCCCGCTCGACCTCTTCGAGATCGACGCCGATGAGCGCGGCCAGTGCCGGGGAGACCGCGAGCTCGGCCTGTCCAACGGGGAGCGCCTGGGCGAAGGTGGACTCCGGGTCATGGTCGAGGTCCCGGGCGTCGATGGCGAGGCCTGCGAAGGCCAAGATGTGGAGCCTGTCGTCCGGGTCAACCGTCCCGCGGATCTCCAGGTCTACTCGGTCGCGAAGGATGGTCGTAGCTTGCTCGTCTGGCCGCCCCCCGGCTTCGACTCCAGGGTCGAGGGAACCCTCTCGCTCGGCACGATGACCGCCATCGCCCAGCCCCAGACCGGCGATGAGCGCTTGGTCGTGGTGGCCTTGCCCTCGGGCGGCCGCTGGGAGAAGACCGATGGCTGGCACGGCTTCTGCGAAGTGGCGGGCGGCCTGCAGCCCGAGTACTACCCCAAGTCCGCAGCGGTGGGGACGGCGACGTTCACCGTGAACCGTTCAGGCACGGGGGACTGTCCAGCGGTACCCAACATCGAGGCGCTGCGCGATAAGGTGGTCCTGCCTCCGGCGTGTCCGCTCTAGCAGGCGGGAGGCTCGGCGAGCCCACAGGCGGGGTCGCGAGGCGCGCCGGGTGAGCGGGGGGCCTCTGACGAGGTCGCTGGCGCGTTACGGTGTGGCGCCGTCGAGCACGCACGCCTGCCCAGAGGGGTGCTTGGCGTTGCAGACGCGACCGGGTTGGGACGGGGCGAAACCCTGGCCCTCGGGGAGCGCCTTCCAGGCCTCTCCGACCAGGGGCTTGAGATCGGTCCCGTTGATGGGGTTGTCGACGACGGCATCGAAGGAGAGCATGGTGTAGCCGTCTTGGTCGCCCATGTTTGGATCGAGCAGGTAGTCGACGGTGACGACCCGGTAGGTGGCCTGGGGATCGATGGGCCTCCAGGAGTCGTTCTCAAGGACGCTCCCTTGAAGGGCGGCTCCGGCCTTGGTGTCGTGGCGGAAGGCGACGCCGCTGACCTGCAGCCAGTGGCCCTGGGCGGTCCAATCCTCGACGCTCCGATCGAGCACGGCTTGAAGGGTCTCTCCCGAGATCTCGATCAGGCTCATCTTGGTGGGGTAGGCGAAGATCTCTTCGAGGATCTGCCGCGTGATCGGCGTACCCGCCGAGATGTCTTGGTTCAGGCGAAGCGCGCCGCTGTTGATGACCGCGGCCTGCGCGCCGTGCTCCGCGAAGGTCTCGACCATGCGGTCGGCGATCCAGCCGCCGAGGTTGGTCTCGAAGCGTCGGATCGTCGTCTCTTCGGCGTGGAGGTCGACCCCAGCGGTGGTGTAGACCTGGTCGAGGCAGCCCGGTCCATCGTCGGCACAGAACGTCTCTTCGAAGCGCTCGAGCCAGGTCTCGATTCGGGTCTGCACCAGGGGGTCTTCGGCGGGGGCCTCGGGGCCGAGGGCGATGTCTCCGTCGTCGTAGCGGAGGTCGAGCTGACCGTCGGGACCGATGCGGGCCTCGATGACGCGCACCCGCACCGCGTCCGCATCCCCCTTGAGGACCGGCCTGGTGCCCACCACGCTGGTCTGGAGGCTGTGGTCGTGTCCACCGAGGATCATGTCGGGCCCGTCGGCCCCCAGTCGCTCGATGATCTGGCGGTCGTCGCTCGCGTCGAGGTGAGTGAGGCCGATCACGATCTCGGCGCCGTCGTCGCGAAGGCTGGCGACCTGGGTTCGGGCCACGCTCTCGTAGTCGGTGTCGATCATCGAGGCGTAGGCCGGCACTTTGGCGTCGATGGTGAGCCCGAAGAGCCCGACCTTGACGCCCCCGATCTCGACCACGGCGTTGGAAGCCAGGCGATCCCCTCCGATCAACGGGCCCTCGTCGCCATCGGCCCATGCGATGTTGGTGTCGAGCCACAAGAACTGGCTCTCGTCGATGCGCGCCTGGAGCATCGGAGAATCTTTAAGTTTTGCCTTGTCGAACTCGTGATTTCCCGGCGTGAAGAACATCAGGGTGTCGAAGGCGTCGGGGTTGCCGTCGAGGCTGTTGAGCACGTCGATCATCTGCTCGCCTTGAAAGACCCGAGAGAGCAACGATGGGAAGAGGGCGTCGCCAGCGTGCGTGATCATGACGCCGCCGGGACAGTCTCGCTCGAGCTCGGTACGAAGGGTGCGGACGCGCGCCAGGCCCCCCCGCCCATCCGCGAGCCCTTCGATCCGGTAGATGTCGTTGAGGTGCAGGATCTTGAAGGCTCGGCTGCCATCTTCGAGGAGCCCGCAGGCGGGAGGCGGCGGAGCGGGTGCGGCGGGCGGAGGGGTTTTGGTGCAGGACAGGGAGCTGAGGAGCAGCAGGGAGAGCGTGAGGCGCATGAAGACTCCGGTTCAGGGACGAAGGAGTGTGGCAGGGAGCTGTCCGTCGCCTTGGTGCTCGGCGGGGTCGATCCCCAAAGCGGCGCAGACAATGGCATAGACGTCGACCGCCTCGAAGGGCGGAACCTCGTGGTCCAGGGCGAAGCGGGGACCTCGCGCGAGGAAGATCCCGTGCATGGGCGGCCACCGTGGGTCCCACCCATGTCCCCCGCCGCTGAGGCGCTCGGGGTGGCGCTCGGCGAAGCTCCGGCGAGAGATCTGCCAGCCTCCGTCGGCCAGGCAGAGCACTCTTGGGATGGCGCGGTGCGCTCGGTATCTCCAGGCCTCGGGGGTGGACTCACGGGGGAAGCAGCTCAGGCGCTCGACCTCAGCGAGCTGCGAGAGGAGCTCGGCGGTGCGTTCGGCGGGAGGGTTCAGACCGAGCAGCGGCGACCACTCCACGATGGGGATGTCGGTGAGATCGACTCCCTCTTCCTCGGGGTAGACCACCCGCTCGGGATCTTTGGCCGCCATGCCGTGGTCGCTCACCACCACCAGATCGATCCGACCCTCGAGGTCGCGCGCGCGGAGGCCCTCGATCAAGCGCCCGAGGGCCTGGTCGACGTCGCTCACCGCGCGACCGACCTGCTCGCTCTGGGGCCCCCAGGCGTGACCCGCGCTGTCGACGGCGCTGAAGTACAGCGTCATGAAGTGAGGGCGCTCGGCGGGCGGAAGATCTAGCCAGTCCAAGACTTGGTCGACCCGCGCGTCGTGGGGCAGATCGTGCTGGTAGGGCGTCACCCAGGTCGGACGCATCCCTTGGATCTCGGCCTCAGAGCCGGGCCAAAACAAGGTGGCGGCGCGGAGGCCCTGGCGCTCGGCGGTGTTCCACACCGGCTCCCCGCCCCACCAGGTCCCATCGGTCATCGAGGCGGGATCACCCAAGCGAAAGGTCTGGTCTCGATCGGGGTCGTAGAAGGTGTTGCTCACGATCCCGTGCCGCTCGGGGTGGAGGCCCGTCACCAGGGTGTAGTGCGAGGGGAAGGTCATGGACGGGAAGGGGGGGATCAGGGCCTCGGCTCGCACGCCCTGGGCGATGAGATCGAGGTTCGGGGTCGAGTAGAGATCGAGATAGCTCGGATGAAAGCCGTCGATGCTGACGAGGATGAGGCCCGGCGGCCCAGCGTCGGAGGGGCTCGGGGCCTTCTTGGGGCAGGCCGTCAGCACGGCCACCATCAACCCGAGCCACCTCATGAGGCGGGGACCTCGACGGGGGTGATCCCCCAGATCTCTTCGGCGTACTGACGGATCGTTCGATCGCTCGAGAAGTGCGCGACCCGGGCGATGTTCAAGCCCGCTCGATGGGACCAGGCCTCGGGGTCGCGCCAGGCGTCGTCGACCGCTGCGTTCGCGTCGAGGTAGCTGTCGAAGTCCGCCGTGACGAGCCACCGATCCTCAACGGTGAGGGCGTGCAGGATCGGGGCGTAGACCGAGCGGTCGCCCTCGCTGAAGAAGCCGGTACGGATCAGGTCCACCACCTCGGCGAGGCGGGGGCTGGCCTCGATCGCCGGGGTCGGATCGTAGCCTCGGGCCTTGATCGCTTGCACCTCTTCGATGGTATGCCCGAACAAAAAGAAGTTCTCGGCGCCGACTCGCTCTCGGATCTCGACGTTGGCTCCGTCCAGCGTGCCGATGGTGAGCGCACCGTTCATGGCGAACTTCATGTTGCCCGTCCCCGAGGCCTCCTTGCCCGCCATACTGATCTGCTCCGAGAGGTTGGCGGCGGGGATGAGCAGCTCGGCCAGACTCACGCTGTAGTTGGGCACGAAGGCCATGGTCAGCCGGTCCCCGATCTGGGGGTCTCGGGCGATCATGGCGGCGACGTCGTGAAGGAAGCGAATATGGAGCTTGGCGATGGCGTAGCCGGGGGCGGCCTTACCACCGAAGAGCACGACCCGAGGCGGGAGGTCTTCGCCGTTCTTGAGCCGGAGGTAGCGGTCGATCACTCCCAGGGCGCAGAGCAGTTGCCGCTTGTATTCGTGGATGCGCTTGATCTGGATGTCGAAGAGGGCCTCGGGGTTGACCTTCAGGTCCATCCGGTCTTGGAGCGCGTCGAGCAGCCGAACTTTGTTGTCGTGCTTGATCTGTCGTAGCCGATGCAGGACCGCCGGATCACCGAGGTGGGACTCCAGGTCCGCCACCCGGTCGAGATCCGTGACCCAGCCGGTGCCGATCAGCTCGTCGAGCAGCGCCGAGAGGCCGGGGTTCGCGTCGAGGATCCAGCGACGCGGCGTCACGCCGTTGGTCTTGTTTTGAAACTTGGAAGGGTCGAGCTCGGCGAAGTCGCGCAGCAGGTTCGCGCGAACCAGCTCGCTGTGCATGGCCGCGACCCCGTTGACCGCGTGGCTCCCCACGGTGGCCAGGTGGGCCATGCGCACCCTCGGCTCGCCGTGGTTGCCGAGCAGGCTCATGCGGTCGAGCCGGCCCGGCTCTCGGGGCCAGCGGACCCGCACCTCGAGCAGGAAGCGGCGGTCGATCTCTTGAATGATCTCGAAGTGGCGAGGTAGGAGGTGACGAAACATGGACACCGGCCAGGTCTCGAGGGCCTCGGGCATCAGGGTGTGGTTGGTGTAGGCGATCGTCCCGCGGGTCAGGTCCCAGGCCAGATCCCAGGGGATCTGGCGGTCGTCCACGAGCACGCGCATCAGCTCGGCGACCGCGACGGCGGGGTGCGTGTCGTTGAGCTGAAGCGCGACCTTCTGAGGGAGGCGGCGCAGGTCGTCATGCTGTGCGTCGAAGCGCCTCAGGGCGTCGGCGATGGCGCAGGTGCAGAAGAAGATCTGCTGCTTGAGGCGTAGCTCTCGGCCCGCCGGGGTGTCGTCGGCGGGGTAGAGCACCTTGGAGATGGCCTCGACCATGGTCCGCTCTTCGACGGCGCGGCGGTAGTCCCCCGCGTTGAAGACGGCGAGGTCGAAGCCTTCGGTGGGCTGGGCGCTCCAGAGCCGCAGGGTGTTGACGTGAGGCGTGCCATAGCCGGCGACGGGCATGTCGTAGGGCACGCCCCACACGCAGCGGGCGTCGACCCAGCGCGGACGGAAGACCCCGTCGCTGGTGTGGTGCTCGACGTGGCCGTAGAAGCGCACGGGGACGCGCTCGTCGGGACGCGATACCTCCCAGACGTTGCCGAATCTCAGCCAGTTGTCGCCGAGCTCCACCTGCTCGCCCTCTTCGATTCGCTGCTCGAAGATGCCGAACTCGTAGCGGATCCCCTGCCCGACGCCGGGCAGCCCCAGGGTCGCCATGGAGTCGAGGAAGCAGGCGGCCAAGCGACCCAGGCCACCGTTCCCGAGCCCAGGGTCGGGCTCATGCTCGGCGATCTCGGCCAGATCCAAGCCGTGAGCCGCGAAGCATGCGCGCGCCGTATCCAGCAGACCGAGGCTCTGAAGGTTCTGCGTGAGCATTCGTCCCAGGAGGAACTCGGCAGAGAGGTAGTGGACCTGCTTCGCGTCGGTCGCCTCGTAGGCGTGCTGCGTCCGATGCCAACGATCGACGAGCGCGTCGCGAACGGTGTGCGCGAGGGCGAGGTAGCGCTCGCGCGGGCTCGCGAGCTCGGGTCGAACGACCAGCGTGTCGTGGAGGTGGGCGTCGATGCGCTGCTGGAGGGTCTCTGGAGTCATGGCGCCTCGGGGGATGGATGGGGCGCAGTCTAACAGGAGGGGAGCCTCAGTCGGGGCATGAGATCCGCACCGAGAGGCAGGTGAGGGAGCCGTCTGCTCGAGCGATGTGCTGGGTGGGGAGCGGGATCGGGGTGAGCCCGAGCGATTGGACCGAGGCGAGCACGCCAGGAAAGCCCTCTGCGATGAGCGCGCTCCCGCCGATCCGGACAGCGTTGGCGGCGTAGGCCTCGGCCGGAGCGACCCGTATGATCTCTCCTTGATCCTCGAAGACGCGAGGGTCGACGAAGCCCTCCGTGAGCAGGAGGAGCTCGGGCCCGAGGGGGCTGGCGTGGCACTTGAGGTGCAGGGCGTCGCGCACGTCGACCTCGCGGACCTGGAGCCCCTCGGGCGCGAAGGCCTCGCGGAGCGCTCGGATCCCCGCGGCGTTCGTGCGCCCGCTCCGGCCGACGAAGAGCACAGAGCCGAGCTGGAGCACGTCGCCGCCGTCGAGGGTGGCGGGCGCGGTCATGCGAACCGTTCGGAGGAAGGGAGGCAGGGCCTGGACCAGCCCCTCGATCTCGGACCTGCGGGACGGAGCCCCCGGGCGGGTGATGAGGGCGGTGCGGCCCGCCACGACGAGGATGTCTTCGACGAAGCAACCATCTGGCGCTTGGGGCAGCTCGGGCAGGGCGCGGACCTCGGCTCCGGCGCCGCGCAGCGCTTCGAGATAGGCGGCATGCTCCCGCAGTGCGGCTCCAGCGTCGGGCCGAGCGCGGGCAGGGGACCGGACCAAGGCCCGGTCGAAGCTCGGGGAGAGGGAGCGAACGAGGGCGATCATGTTGAATCCAGCGGGACGTGGGGGCTCGAAAGGTACAGGCTGGCGGCTGGCGGCGGGTGGCTCGGTGTTAGGAGGATCGAAATCCGAGGCTACCATGAATCGCGTCCTACTCGTCCTCACCTTGCTCGGGGCCTGTACCGTCGGGCCCCCATCCCTCGAACAGCTCGTCGATGGACTCGAGCTGCATCATCCAGCGGAGCGAGAGTGCCTCTTGTCGAGCTGCCGCGACGCGACCGATCCCCACGAGCTCGGCCTCTGTCGTATCGAGCAGTGCGCGGCCGAGCCCGAGACCTGGGTTCTGAAGCCGACCTCGATCCGTCACGAAGGCGAGACCTTCTTCGTCCAAGCCTCCCTCGAGTATACGCCGGGCAGCTTCGGGGGCGTGCCTGCGCCCCGACCCCGTGAGGCCTATGTAGGGGTCACCGTGGTCCCCAGCGACGGCGACGAAATCGACCTCGCCGTCACGACGGTCTTCGCCGACAAGCTCGATGAGCCCTTCACGCTGTCGACCGACGTGGGTCCCGACGTGCGCGATGTCATCTTCGGGGTCTGGGACCGAAAGATCGAGCCGTGCGACAGCGAACGCTCAGGCTGTAAGGAGTTTGGCTTCGTCCTCGACGGGCCGCTCGCGACCTGGCCTCCGACGGTCTATGTCGATGGGACTCGGCAGCGCGTTCCTCCCGCTGCCCTCGATGTGCTGGTCCTGGACGCCGGCGCGGGTCCAGATCTCGTCGAGCGCCGCCAGTCGGTCCTCGACGTGCTTCAAGCCAAGCTCAGCGTGTTTGGATCGTCGGTAGGCCGGGTGACCACCCGCCGAGCCAGCCGGTCGGTCCCTGGGAGCCACATCGCGGTCGCCGACAACCACGATTTACTTCTGGCGAAGCGCGCCTCAAAGGCACTCGATCATGACGTCTCGGCCGTGGTGGAGCCTCAGGCGGCCGCTCCGGTCGTCCTTAGGTTGGGCGGTCCCCACTTCGACCTGGTCGAGCCTTGCGCTGAGCTCACCGACGAAGCCTACGAGGCCTGTCTCGCAGAACAGCGGTGAGATCTTGGACCTCTTCTCGACCCTCAGCGGGGCGCTCGATGTAGGCCTCGTAGCCTTGGGCCTGATCCTCCTCTCTCGGTGGGTCGCGCTGGTGGTGCTGTCGATCGTCGATGTGGTTGCACGGGCCGTGAGGCCCGTGGCCTCGGCGCCACCCTCGGGGCACCCCTGGCCCACCATCGCGGTCTTGGTGCCTGCGTATAACGAAGAGCGGGTCATCGAAGGCACCATCCTCAGCGTGCTCGAGGGGGACTATCCAGCCCTCTCGGTTGTGGTCATCGATGATGGCAGCGCGGACGCGACCTGGGATAAGATCGAGGGTTGGCAGGCGCGAGACTCACGGGTTCAAGGGGTGATGCAGCGCCCGAACCAGGGCAAGGCCGCGGCCTTGAACACGGGTATCGACGAGGTGGATGCCGAGATCCTGGTGACGGTCGACGCCGACACCGTCTTGGAGCGGGACGCGCTTCGGCGGCTGGTCGCGCCTCTGCTGCATGATCCTCGCGTGGGGGGGGTCGCGGGCAACATCAAGGTCGGCAATCGGCAGAACCTCATCACGGTGCTTCAGAGCATCGAGTACGTCACCGGGCTGAACCTGGTTCGACGGGCGGAGCACCGCCTGGGATGCATCATGACGGCCCCTGGGGCCGCCACCGCGTGGCGCCGCAGCGCGATCGTGAGTGTTGGAGGCTTCTCGGCTGAGACCCGCGTCGAAGACACCGACCTGACCCTCGCGGTGCAGCGCGCGGGCTGGAAAGTCCTCTACCAGCCCGACGCGGTCGCGTACACCGAGGCTCCGAGCACTTGGCCAGGGTTGGTCGCGCAGCGCACACGATGGATCTGGGGCTTTATCCAGGTCGCCTTCAAGCATCGGGGAGGCCTCTTTCGGCATGGAACCGTCGGCTGGCTGGGACTGCCCGATCTCATCTATCGAAACATCCTGGCCTTCTTGCTCCTCCCCTTGATATTTCCTGGCCTCTGGAGGCTCGTGGTCGCGTTTTCTTGGTGGGGCTTGCTCGAGCTGATGATCGGGCTGGTGGCTCTTGATCTTCTAGCCTCGATCCTCTCCTACGTCGAAGATCGGGAGCGGGTCGCCGAGCTCATCTGGGTGCCGCTGCGGCGGTTGATCTGGCCCTGGTTCCTGGCGGGCGTGCTCGTCAGGGTCCTGTGGATCACCGCGCGGGACGGATCGGTGCCGTGGGCGAAGCTCGGCCGCACCGGCACCGTCGCGCGCGCTGCCCAGGAGCCCTCCGGCCCGCGCGTTGTCCGTAGACGTTGACTCAGCCGCCGAGCGATCGCAGACACGCCATGCAAAGGGGGCTCTCTGGCACCACTCGCAGTCTTCGCAGTGCGATGGGCTCGTCGCACCGGGTGCAATAGCCGAAGCTCCCGTCGTCCACCCTCGATAAGGCCCGTCGGACGGCGTCGAGCCTCCGTTCCAACATCGCCTTCTCGGCGAGGGCCATCTGCTGTTGCTGCATGGCATCCATGCGAGAGAGCCGTCCTTGTTCGGTGCCTAAGGCGACGGTCTGGGTTCGCCCTCCGTCGTCTCCACGTCGCGTCGCGAGCTCCTCATCGAGGTTGCGCAAGATCTCGATGATCGGGGCCAGCTCTTCGTCGGTCGGGTCGGGCACGGGGGCTCCAGGACGTGGGGGTCGGGTAGGCGGAAGAGGGCGCTTTAGGAGCTGAATCTGTTGCACGCCGCCCGGGCGTCGGCGAGCAGGGCCCTCGCGGTAGTCTCCGGGCCGAAGCCCGGGCCGGTGAGCCCGAGTGGGGTGGCGTGGAAGCGCTGGGTATGAAGGATCACGCCGTTGTCGCTCGGACCGAGACGGCCCAAGGGAGACTCGGCTGGCACAGGCTCGAGCGCGCACCGCACCCCCGTTCCGCTGGCGCGGCCGACGTAGCGCAGCCGCTCGCCAGCGTCCCTGGCTGCGAGGACTCTCCGAGCGAAGGAGCCGTCGAGCGTGCGTAAGGCGTCGTGAAGATCGGTGGCTGAGAGCCCGCGCCAGTTCGGAGGCGCCAAGGGCTCCACGTCGAGCATCGGCGCTCGCTGCCACAACGACGCCAGGTGACCCAGGATCGTGAGCTTGCGGCCGACGTCCGCCCCGGAGAGGTCCAAGGTGGGGTCCGGTTCGGAATAGCCCTGGTCCTTCGCATCGAAAACGGCGTCGCTGAAGCGCTGCCCGGCCGCGACGCGCTCGAGCACGAAGTGCAGGGTGCCCGAGACCACGGCCTGAATGCTGCGCACCGTGTCGCCCTCTTCACGGAGGCGCAAGAGGCAGGAGGCTGAGGGGACTCCCGCCCCGACGGTGCTCGCGAGACCCAGCGTGCGTCGCTCCCAGGCTGGCCGCCACAGATCCCAAGGAGCCGCCGGACGGGAGAGCGGAACCTTGTTCGCTGTCACGACGGCGTGGCCGTAGCTCAAGGCCTCGAGCCAGAGCGTGGTGTTGTCGCCGACCGCAGCGTCGATGACGAGGCCAGCGGTCGGAGGGAGGGCCATCGGGCCAGCCCCCAGGCTCGAGAGGGGGCGACCCGCGAGCTTGTGCGCCCGGACGAGCGCGGGCTCCTGCGTGAGGAGCAAGCCCGAGGTGTCCGCCACTCCCCAGAGCTGGAGGTGCTCGGTCCACTTGGGGAGCAGGCCCAGCAGGGCTCGACCGACCTGCCCGCAGCCGAGCAGGAGGAGTGGGCGTGGAAAAGTGGACATGCAGCGACCTCCTGTCGCATCATAGGCTAGGACCGCTCCTGAGGGCTACCAAGAGGGGGCAGGTTGGGTCCAGGATCGCCTGTCTCGCCGAACCGACCGCGCACGCGGGGTATGAAGCACCTCGGAGAGAAAGATCACGCACCGCGTTGCGCGCCTGCGCTAGCAGTCATTATAGGCGCTGGGCTTGACCGGGAGGCCGTCACGGTCGCCGTCGAGCAGACCAGCCACCCGCTGGTTCTTGACAGTCTCTTCGGAGTCTGATAAGCGGCGTCGGCGTCAACGAGGGTAACCTCGACGGCGCGGCGCGCTCCAGCGGGAACTGCGCGAGATCCTTGAAATTCAGGCAGCAGTGGAAGATGAGCGTTCTGTCATCTTGCGAGCGCAAGG
>REDI01000021.1 GCA_007693595.1 Deltaproteobacteria bacterium
GCAGCATGGGCGCCTCGGTCACCGAGGTCAGCGTGCTCGGGGTCAGCGCGGGCGAGGACTTCGACCAGGCGGTGGATGAGGCGGCGGCGGGGGCGGTATCGAACTACGCGGTGGGGCCGGCGCCCTCTGGATGGGCGTCACAAGAGATCGCGACCACACCCGCTCCAAACGTGCGATCCGACGATATTGGGCACACCTACCACCTGCTTGAGGATGGTCAGGTTGTCGCGACGAGTGAGCCTTCGCTCGTCGACGCGGACACAGCGAGCCTCGTGAGCGGTAGCCTCAACGTCGATACTGCACTTTCGCAGCAAGATGCCGAGGCGCACCTTCGGGCACAGGTCCCCGACTTAGCGCCACAGGTCGCACCGTTCGCGACCACGTTGATAGGAAAGACCCTAGCGGAGGTCGAAACGGACTATTCGGATCCGAGCACCCTGGCCCACGAGATCATCCGAGCGTTTTTAGCCGCAGGACCCGCGCGCGACCAAACCCAAGCCATCGGACGCGCGGACCCGATCGCCGTTCAGAAGTTCCAAGACATCGACGACGAGGCACACCTTGACAATCCAACCTTGAAGACCACCTTCTACACGAATCTCGTGGCGGAGATGAGTAAGGACGACTTCACGGATCCGTCGAGGACCTATCCCGCCATGAAGCAGGCAGGCCCCGCTCAAGTGTTCGCTTTCAAGGGTAAGCGCATTCCCGCGGACAGGGTTTCACCGTTCTCGTCACGAAACCAGTCGCTCAACCGCCTGTTCCAGCTTCGCACACCTGGCGCTGACAGCATGGTCGACAGCGCGATCACGAACAGCTATCGGGATAGAGGTCACACCCAAAGGACGATCGACCAAAAGCTGGCGGATCAGGGCGAGCGCATGAAGGCCTACCGTCATCTTCTCGCCAGCGGAACCAGTCCTCTGAGCGTTGTTCCGCCCACGGAGAGCATCTCGATGTGGCCGACTTGGTACTCTCCCGGTGAGATCGTTGTGAATTCAGCCGAAAGCTCAGAGACCGAGTTCGCCCGGTTAATGACGCTGGGAGCCCTCCAGCCAGAGTGGTACCCGAATGGCACCGTCGTGCTGAACATCGAGCGAAAAGTTGCGCCTCACCTTCGTGAACTCCGGAAGCCCACCGCCTTCGATGGGCTGATGAGTGTGCTCTGGACGGCGCGAAACTTGAGCTCTGAGGACTATGGATTGACGGGCGGGGGGGCCGGAGAGTTTCTTGAGGGCGGCGTGACCTTTGCGGACGTGACAACCGCCCATGCAGTGGTTCCGTCCGACAGCTTCCTCGCGGACATTCAGCGCGTGGCCTCTCAAGTCACAGGTTCGGTCGGCGACTCTTCCCCTGTCGAGGAGCGGGTGCGGGGCAACGGTCGCGACACGTCCATCTTGAATACCTCTCCCGAGGTCTCTGCGATGTATGGACAGGTTATCGATCGTACCGTGCAGGAGCAGAACATTCCTTCCCCTGCGGCAACCGCACCCCATGCTGTGCAGGAGGAGACCATGCTGGCTCCATCCGACCCGGCTGTGGCTCCCGGAGGAGCTTTCGATGACTAGAGGTCCCGGTGAGTGAGCGTCCTCTTCGCGTTCGCGCAGGGTGGTTGAATGTTGAGTTGATGTCCACCTCGGATATCGTTAGGGCGTTGCACGAGAGCTTCTACGATATTCCTAGTCCAGAACAGCCCCTGATGAGGACGGGACGCGATGAGTCTGAGCTGGCCTGGGCATGGGTGGAGCCGATCGTACGGCTCCGATCCGACTGGCGCTCCTGCGTTGGCGTGGCGCTTCAGCACGCGGTCGCCGAGGGAGGGTTGACCGCGCGCATTGCCTTCACGGATATGCTGATCACGCACCGCGCCATATCGTTGTTGCTCCCTTGGACGAACATCGTCGGGATGCGGTACCCCGAGGCTCGCCCCTCTCAACGAGGCTCGTTCGCCACTCAGATCGACGACCCTGTTCTTGCTGACGTGTTGCGAGAGCATCATCGGTACCTGTCGCTCTGGACCCCCCTAGACCAGGTCGTCCTCGGAGATTCGAGCCAAACGCACACACTCGTCAAGATCGATGGGCAGAACACCCTGCAAGACGTGCTTCGGAGTTCGGGTCGCGCTGGCCACTTCCAGCTTACGGCTTGGGCGGACGGCGCGTGGAGCTGGCTGATGGAATACGCCGTCTTCGTGCCGGAGCTCGGTGAGCGGCTTCCCGCGCTATTCCAAGAGGTGGTCGGGGCAGATCCCGAGGTCGCACCAGCTGCCTTGGACTTTTTAGCTCAAGAATGGGACCTATGGCGTTTCGAAGACCTGCTGGACGAGTGGACGACCGAGACCGCAGCATGGCTGGAGACGCCGCTGCATCGAAAGCCGGCGGGCTGGCGCAGCAGGCCACTCTGTTCCCGGTCCTTTCCCCGGGCCAACACCTATGGAGACGTCGTCAGGGCGCTCCGCGGTCGGGCTAGGAGGAACGCTCAGATGCGCCCGAGGATGGACCTCGAAGCCCTTACGCTGGATGACTTCCCACCCGTGTAGGCATTGAAATAAGAGTTGCTATAGTGCCTCTCGGTTTCCCGGACCATCGACCTGGCGTATTCCTGCGACGATCGCC
>REDI01000032.1 GCA_007693595.1 Deltaproteobacteria bacterium
AGGGTAGCAGCCTTCAATGCGGTCCGGCCCATGGGGCCGGAGGGAGGGCCCTCGATGACCTCGATGACCCAGCCGACGCCAGCGCCTTCAATGCGGTCCGGCCCATGGGGCCGGAGGGAGGCCTGCCTCTGGTTTCCTCCGCTACTCCTTCCAAAAGAGGCATACTTGCGAGCGGTTGAAGAGAACAGGCCTAGGATAGCAGGCATCATCGGAGCCTCCGGGGTAAACTTAGCTCGATAGCCACTGTGCGTCCACAACAACGAGCGGTGTCCGTGGAGACCTCTGGCACTGAACCGCTCGCGTACAATGTCAAGGATCACCATCAAGGAGGGCCTAGCCAAGCTGTAGCATTTCTACGGAGTGATGTCTCGCTCACGCGAGAGGCGGGTCTCCACAACGACTCTCAGACGAGCGAGGCGAGGTTGATAGACCAACATGGAAGCCAGGCCCGCACAGCAGTCGTACCTACCTCCTCGTCGCGCCAGGATAGGTCTTCCGTTGCCATCGTAGGAAGGGTGTTCTGGCGCATCGATGTTTTGGGCCTCCTCGTCGCGCCAGGATAGGCCTTCCGTTGCCACCACGTTGCTTGCGTCATCTGACACCCTGATGACCCAGCATCCTTCATGAACGAGCCTGTTCCGCGGCAGCTTAAGGGTCATTGAGTCGTGCTCGATGCCAACGGCCGGCACTACCTGGCACGTCCGCCGGTCACCAAAGCCCACTAGAGGACCCCTTCACAACATGGGTCAGGCTCCGGCCGAGCCTCGTCCTCAGACGACGTGACACACCCGCTCGATGTGGGTCAGGCTGACACCCAGGGCGAAGATTCCAGCATCACTCCCTTTGTTCGGGCTACCGAGCGGGACGAACATCACCTGGTCTTCGGTGGGATCGATGACCTCGATCAGGTCGCCCTTGAGAGCCTGGAGCTGCCGGGGGGAGAGCACACAGCGAAACACGCTGAACTGCATGTGGTCGCCGTATCCCCGCATCGTGTTGAAGACTCGACGAAGCCGGGCCGGATCACAGATGTCGTAGCACACGATCCATGCTTTCTGTGTTCCAGCGCTCATCGCACCACGAACCCCGGGTAGCGTTCCAGCTCCCCCATGACGACCTTGCCTAGAAGCCTAGTTTGTACCTCTAAGGTTCTTCGGTAGGACCATCTGCTCCCCAGAGTTGGATGCGTGACGAGCTCATCCAAGCGGCGCTCGAGGGTTTGAAGAAACCGCTTCCGAGCAGCCTGCTTGATGCTACAACCTACGGGGGTGACATCGAAATCTTCCAGCTTCAGGACTCCGTTGTTCAAAGCCGAGAGCACGGCCGAGTCCGCGATGATGGGTCTAAACTCCTCCATCAGATCGAGGGCGAGGGCAGGACGGCCGTGGCGGATCGTGTGCAAGAAGCCCACATGCGGATCGAACCCGATGCGGTGGCACACATGGGCGAACTCTCGCACCAGCACAGCGTAGGCGAACGACAGCAGGGCGTTCACGGGATCGCGAGGGGGGCGTCGGTTCCGACCCTCCAGCTTGAAGGTCTCACGAAGGTCACTTCGGATCATCAGCGGGAAGCACTCGAAGTATCGCCGAGCCGCCATGCCTTCGATCCCCCGAAGGGTATCGGGGTCCGTCGCGATCGAAGCTTGCTCGGAGGCGTCCTTGAGGTGCATCAACACATCCTTGACGCTCCCTTTGGCGTTTCGTCGCAACATGACACGTTGATTCTTGATCTTCGCGACGATGAAGTCCCTGGCGATTGGAAGCGCCAAGTCGAGCTGCGACGCGGTGAGATGCTGACGATGACGAAGCACCACGTTCCGTCCGGTCGCAGGATGCATGGTTCCGCGATACCAACCCCCGAAAGAGTGCCATGCGATGGGAATGTCCAGCTCAGCACACCTCCCGATCATCGGTGAAGTGACCGTCACGTTGCCGTGAATGACGACCTGAGAGGTGTGGTTGAGCCGGACCCTCGCGACCTGCTTGCCCTCTCGATCCTTCACCGCGATCTCTCCGCCAGTGATACCAGCCTTACCACCTTGAAGCTGCACATGAAGCGGTATCGCATCATCCCGTGCGGGCACGAGAGCTCGGGGCTCTCCCTTTTGGGTGCCGCTGAGTAGGTTGTGCTCGTCCGGTAGGCAGATCCTCACCAAACTACAGCCCGAACACTTCGGGCTATCGACGAGGGGAGGTGGAAGCTCCTGCGATGCCACAAGCGCTAGGGCCTGATCTCGGAGCACAAGCGTGCGGTCCACCAGCTCGTCATCGATGGGGACCTCGACGCGTCGTCGAGACCCTGCGAAGTATAGGACGGCCTTGTCTACATGGTATCCGTGAGCACGCAGAAGGAGCGCTTGCCCGCAGACCTGCACGCGCTCGGGTTCCCAGGCACCCTCTGGGATCTTTGGGGCTTTGCCCTTTTTGTAGTCGATGGGAACGACGCGGTCTCCGTCAACCTCCACCAGATCAACGACGCCGACAAGCCTGAGTCCGGGATCGGACAGGCGAACGCTGCGCACGACCTTGGGGCGATGTTCCGAATCATTGGCATCTTCATTGGGAGCTGGCAAAGATGCCCGCGTCGGTTTGTCTACGTTTCGATGGACAGTCCGCCCCGCGACCGTGTGTTCATTGTCCATGAAGTCGCCCATGACGTGCTCGATGGCAAAGAGCCTCGGGCAGTAAGCGATCTCGTTTAGCATCCGCAAGGGCACCAACTCCACACCACACCTCCACGACCCACTCCGGGTCCGACCTCTACCATCTTGCCTCCCCACCCCCCTCACCGAGGCCCAAACCATCGAACCGAACCCCTATCGCCCTGGACCCCTGTTCAGGTGTTTCGCAACCAGTCGGTTACGATCGAGCGAAGCTCCGTCCTCAGCCCCTCGGGTTCCACGATCTGCACGTGGGGGAGCAGCCCCAGGATCCAGCTCTTGAACTCTGGGCAAACACAAAGGTGGAACGTCACTTCCTGCCAGCCATCGCGGTCCGGCCCGAGCTCCTGGCTGGCGTGGAGACGGAAGTGCTGAACGAGCACGGCGAAGCCATCACGGACGCGCAGTCGAACCTGCTCCGGCTGGGCCTGTTCGTCGATCCAGATCCCCCACCGATGGGCCAGATCCCTTGCTACTGTCTCTGCGGGTGGACGAGAGAACCGCTCCTTCAGCGCTGTAACAGCCAGGACTCGGTCGAGCCGATAGCGTCGGATCGCCCGTTGCGCATCACGGGCGATCAAGAGCACATGATCGCCGCGCAACACGAGGCCCAGAGGGTCCAGAACCCGGATCGTGGCTTCGCCGTTGAGCTTTCGGTAGCGGACCCGTATCCTGCGACGCTCCTTCCAGGCGATGGAGATCGTGCGAACCAGGGGCTCGCGCGCCTCCACAGCACGCCCGCCTGGAATCACCCGAAACGTGGAACGCAACTCTTCAGCCACATGGCGAAGCTCCTGGATTTGAACCTGTCGAGCGTCGGCCATGCGCCGTAGGGCGTCATGCCAGGGGGTGCCCGCTAGAGGATGCAAGGCCTCCACCGCGAAGTGCAGCCCCACCGCGGTCGCTACAAGCTGTTGCTCGGACTGATCGATCTCCTGGACCACCGCCAGCTCACGGCCCACCTTGACCTCGACGCAACCCTGGACGTCGTTGAGCAGCCGCCTGCGCCACGCTCGCGCGGCCTTGGGACCCACATCGAGCCGCACCCCGATGAGGCTCGTCGTCAGGACCTCTCCAGACTCGAGGGCCTCGACCAGTCCTAGGATCTTCGTGCGGCTCGGCCGTCTCACGCCCAACTGCTCCCCCCGTCCCATCGCTCCCACCACCATCGCACAGATGAAGCCAACTCGGCAACGCGCCCGACCTGGTGCCTACCCCCTTCCCGCATCCCCAAGCCCCCCCCCGACATCGATCGACCCTCGACCGTAGGGGGGCTCCGCTCCATCGGTGCGGTCTACGCAGTACCGACTGCTTCACGGCCCGACCAAGCATCGCCGACTCTCGCCCTCAGCGCCGCGGCGCGAGGCGAGCAAGGTCCGCCAGGAGCCTCAGGAGCTACCCGGCCCCCCACCCTCACTCAGGCGTCGAGCAGGCGAGCGCGGATCGGCGAGACGCGCGGCAGCCAGCGCAGCAGCTCCGGCCCGAGCACTAGCGGGACCTGGCCGAGGGCGGCGGGGGTGCGCGAGCCGGTGAGCAGGCAGGCCAGGCGCAGTTCCTCGACGATCTGGTCTGCGGTCTGGAGCGCTCGGGTGCGACCTCCCTCGTTCCAGGCCATGAGGAAGGGGCGAGCCATGCCTGCGGCGCGGGCTCCCAGGGCGAGGGCCCGCGCGGCGTCGAGGCCGTGCTTTACGCCGCCGGTCGCGATCACATCGAGGCCGAGGCCCTCGAGCTGGGCGACCGAGGCCGCGGTGGGGATCCCCCAGTCCCAAAAGAGCTCGCCGAGGGTGCGAGTACGGGCGCGGGCGCGGAGCGTCTCGACGCCGACCCAGGACGTCCCGCCTGCGCCCGAGACATCGACGGTGCCGATCCCGATCGCGGCGATCTGCTGCGCGGTGCGGCGCGAGAGCCCGCAGCCCGTCTCTTTGGCTACGATGGGTACGGAGAGCTCCTCGTGCAGGCGGGCGAGGGTCTCGAGGCCTCCTCGGAAGTCCTGGTCGCCCTCGGGCTGGATGAGCTCCATGGCGGGGTTGAGGTGGACGCAGAGGGCGTCACAGCCTGCGATCCCCACCATGTCC
Organism: Deltaproteobacteria bacterium; assembly: GCA_007693595.1. Lineage (GTDB taxonomy): Bacteria > Myxococcota_A > UBA796 > UBA796 > REDI01. The sequence goes on from REDI01000032.1 coordinate 4,738, forward strand.
ATGAGGGCCTGGGTGCTGGCCTCGCGGGCCTGGACGATGCCGATGTTGCCGAGGACGAGCGCGGTGGGGGCGACGTCGCGCACCTTGTACCCGAGCTGCACCCCCTCCTGGAGGAGAGGACGCATGGATCCGAAGCCGAACCCAAGGCCCCGCGCCTCGGCGACCTCGGCCAGATCTCGGTTGACGCGCTCGGCGCGGCCCATGCCGCCGGTCATCGCGGCGATGACGAGGGGGGCGCGCAGGGGCTTGCCGAGCAGGGTGGTGCGGAGGTCGATGTCGCTCACCGCCAGCTCAGGCAGGGCTTCGTGGAGGAACTGGACCTGCTCGAACAAGGTGGACTTGCCCTGAAAGGCCACTTGGTCGGTGGCGCAGAGGTCGAGGTGGTCTTCTTTTCGGCTGGCGTGCTCGCTCATGGGGAGGACTCCGGGGGCAGGGGAGAGGCGCCTGGCGCGAGGCGCAGGTCGAGCGGGAGGAGCCCTTCTTGCTGGCAGCGGGCACGGAAGCGTGCGCGGGCCTCGGGGTCGGGCAGCATGGCGATGGCGATGTCGCCGCCGCCGGCACCCGAGGGTTTGGCGGCTCCGCCGAGGTCGTCGGCGATGGTGGCGATCCGACGAAGGGCAGGGGTGAGGTAGTCGATGCCGGCTTGGCGGGCCATGTCGCTGAGGAGGGCGCCGGCTTGGCGCAGGGCCTCGAGGGGGGTGCGGTGGGCCTGATCGAGGAGATGGGCGCTCTCGCGCACGAAGGCTTCGCGGTCGGGCCACGCGAGGTAGCGCTGCACCCTGGGCCCGGTGGAGGCGGGCTGGCCCGTCGCGACCACGTCGAAGGGGAGGGGGAGGGGGCGGGGCACCACCTGACCGTTTTGGATGCGGAGCACGCCGCCGTAGGTGCTCGCGGCGACGTCGAGGCCTGAGCCCGAGCCTTGGACGGCGCGGTGGGTGGCGGCGGCGAGGGGATGGATCGATCGGGGATCGAGGTCCAGGCCTCGCTCGGCGCGGGCTGCGATCACCGCGACCACCGTGGCGGCTGCGCTGCTGCCGAGGCCGAGCTTGGCGCCGACCTGGGGCGGATGGCTCTCGAAGCGGTAGGTCCGTGGGGGCGCGTCCGATGCGGTCAGGGCCGGGCCCACGAAGCGCGCGTCGCTGTCGGGCGTCTGGACCTGTAGGGTCTGGGAGGGCCAGACGAGGCATCGCACCCCACGGTCGATCGCCGCCACCAGGGCCGGGGCCCCGTCGAGCACGGCGTACTCCCCCAGGATCACGACCTTTCCGGGTGCGAAGTAGGTGTTCACTCGATCTCCACGGTCGGGTCGCCGCCAGGGCCGAGGATCTCGACCTGCTGGACCTGCTCGCCGACCGCTCGGGCGACGGCATGGGCATCGGCGGCCTCGCAGAGGATCTTGACGTTGGGGCCGGCGTCCATGGTGCACCAGGCGCCCACGCCGCGCTGGCGCAGCGCGGCGACGGTGTGAAGGACGGCGACGGTGGCCGGCTGCCAGTAGAGGATCGGGGGCTCGGCGGTGTGCATGGTGGCGTGCATCTTGTAGGTGCTCCGCTCCATCGCCGTCCCCAGGCGCTCGAGATCCCTCGCCTGGACCGCCGCGAGCCCCTCGCTCAGGTCGGCCTCGGAGGTCTCGACCCAGGTGGGGTAGTAGGGCGAGCTCCGCCGGGTTCGGATCATGCCTTCGGTGCTTCCGACCGCCTTCTGCGCGCTGGTGACGAGGGCGACGACCATGCGCACGTCCCAGTGGTCCGGCCCCGCGACAGGCTCACCATGGCTGTCCTGCCCATCGGCCCGCGTGCCGCGATGCCAACGAACGAAGCCCCCCCACAGGCTGCGGCACGCGCTCCCCGAGCCCTGCCGGGCCAGGATCGAGGCCCGGATCGGGTCGTAGAGGAGGCCCGCGGCGACGATCCCCGCGAGGGTGAGGGCGGCGAAGCCCGAGGCGCTCGACGCCAGCCCGGCGGCGGTGGGGAAGGAGTTGTGGGTGTCTACGGCACAGGGGGGGCGATGGGGATCGATCCGATCGAGGTGAGCCAAGACCTTGCGCGCGAAGGAAGAGGCAGCGGGGCTGCCGTTGAGGTGGACCTCGTCGCGCGGAGCACCCCAAGTGACCTGGGTGGTGGTGTGGAAGCGATCGAGGGTGAGCGAGAGGGATCCCACGGCGGGCAGGTTCAGGCCGAGATCCCGCTTTCCCCAATACTTGATGAGGGCGATGTTGGGGTGGGCGGTGGCGGTGGCGCGGCTCATGGGACCTCGGCGTCGGGGGGCACAGGGCGGCATACAAAGGAGGCCACGCCGGCGCGCTCGGCGGCGCGCAGGACCGGGTCCGGCTCGTCGACGAGCGCCAGGACGACCCCACCGCCACCGGCTCCCGAGAGCTTCGCGCCGTAGGCCCCGGCATCGAGCGCGAGCTGCACCAGCTCGTCGAGGGCAGGCGTCGAGACGCCCAAGCGGCGGAGCAGGTGATGGTTGTGGGTGAGGAGCGGCCCGAGCTTCGCGGGATCGGTCAGGGCCGCCTCGGCGCGCGGGACGAGCTCCCCGATCGCGCGGAGGGTGGGCTCGTTGGAGGGGTGCTGGGCTGCGACCGACCGGACCATGACGGAGGTCTCGCCCGAGGTGCCGGAGTCGAGCACCACGAAGCGGAGATCCGGGGAGGGCAGGGGGGTGATCTGGGGCGGGGGCCCCCGTCGGTAACGGATCAGGCCTCCTCGGGCGCTGACCGCCTGGTCGATGCCGGAGGGCGTGCCGTGAAAGTGTTCTTCGATCGAAAAGACCCTCTGCCACTCTTCGTGGGGGCTCAGCGCCTCGAGCCGGGCGGCGGCGGCGGCTCGGACCAACGCGACCGCCAGCGCCGCGGAGCTCCCCAGGCCCCGACCGGCGGGCAGGGTGCTCGTGACGGAGACCGTGAAGCCGCCTTCGGGGAGCACAGAGGCGATCACCCGCTCGAGCGCGGGAGGGCAGGTGGTCGGTCCAGGGTCGAGCTGGACGCGCACCCCGCGGTCGATGGCGGTGGCCAGGGCGGGGTAGCCGTAGACCACCGCGTGCTCCCCCGCGAGGATCAGCTTGCCGTGGCCACGCCCGGTCGAGGCCCTCATCGGCTGCGGAGCTCCGCGAGCAGCTCGCGGGCAAGACCGAGGCTGAAGTCGCCCTCTTCGACGAGGGAGGCCGTGATCTGCGCGACCTCGTCGCCCTGGGCGCCGGCGGTGGCGGCGACGGTCCGGGCGTGCATGCGCATGTGCCCCGCCTGGATCCCTTCGGTGGCGAGGGCCCGGAGCGCGCCCAGGTTCTGCGCGAGGCCCACCGCCGCCGAGACTTGAGCCAGATCGCGGGCCCCGGTGCACTTGAGAAGGCGCAGGTTGGCCTGGACGGTGGGGTGCACCCGGATCGGTCCCCCGATGGTGCCGAGCTGGAGGGGAAGCTCGAGGCGACCGTGGAGCGCCCCGTCGTGGGCCTCCCAGCGCGTGAGCGGCCGGTAGGCGCCATCGCGAGCGGCAAAGGCGTGGGCGCCGGCCTCGATGGCCCGCCAGTCGTTGCCCGTCGCGAGCGCCAGGGCGTCGATGCCGTTCATGACCCCTTTGTTGTGGGTGGCGGCGCGGTAGGGATCCGCCCAGGCGAAGCGCCAGGCCGAGGCGATCCCCCGTGCGATGTGCTCGCCGTCGATCCCGTCGGTGCTCAGGTCGCCGAAGGGGATGGCACAGCGCGCACGGGCGAGTCGGCGATCGGCGAGGTTCGAGAGGATGCGCAGGCCGACCGACACCCCGGTGATCGCCTCGATGCGGGGGGCGAGCCGCTCGCAGAGGGTGTTGACCATGTTCGCGCCCATGGCGTCGACACAGTCGAGCAAGACATGAACCACCACCATGGCCTCGCGGGGGTGGCCGGGCTCGTCGTAGGTGACCTGCCGTACCTGGATCTCGCGGATCCCCCCTCCGCGACGGACGAGGTTGGGATGGACTCGGGCCCCGATCTGCTCCAGCTCGGGGAGGGCGCGGCGGATGCGATCGGCGACGCCCTGAGGGTCGCGAAGGTCGGGGAGCTGGATCTGGCCGATCATCAAGCTCTCGTCCGCGCTGGCGACGAAGCCCCCCGAGGCCCGGACCAGCCGCGCCATGTTCGAGACCGCCGCCACGACGCTCGGCTCTTCGACCACCATCGGGACGAGCCGGTCCTCGCCGTTGATGACGAAGTTGCAGGCGACCGCGTTGGGGAGCCTGAGGGTCGAGATCACATTCTCGACCATCACGTCGGCGGCCTCGAGGGCGAGCCCTTCGGAGGTGTAGACTTGAAGGTCGGCGTCGGACACCGCCTGGTCCCGGTGCAGCGCGCGCAGGCGCTCTCGCGGTGGCAGTTGGTAGAATCCTGGGATGCGCGAGGTCAACGAGACTCCGTGAGTTCGCGGGGCAGCGCCGGCGGCCGACCCTTCGTGGCGATGTATACGCCTGGGAGGCAACGTCCATGCGTGCGGGCGCTGCAGTGTAGTGGAGTCCGCCTTCTTCCTCTGGCTGAGGCGTCAGAACCTCGTGACGACGAGGTGGGATCGCGGAGCGCTGCGCGGCTCGAGAGGGTGTCGGCCCTAGGGGTTGAACCCTCGCGGTGGCCTGCTTATCCCCAAGGTTCTTCGGTGAGGTGAGGCGTGTCTTCTGTGCTGTTCCTGGGAGTGCTCGCGGGAGCGATCGTCCTGCTGGTGGGCGGGCTCGTGGCCATGATCCTGGTCCCGGTCTTCCGAACGACCGCAGCGCTCGAGCGCAGGACCGCGGCCGTGAAGGCGCGTGGGATCGAGGTCCCGGCTCGGGTCCTCTCCGTCGAACGGGCCAGGGGGGTGGTGTATGCCTCTCAAGAAGGCGAGCCGTACTTCATCCACCTCGAGATCACCCTGCCCGAGGGTCGCAGGCATCAGGCGCGGGCCTACCTCGTCGGACACCCTCCGGCGATCGCACCGTACCAAGTCGGAGCAGGGGTGCGCGCCTGGGTCGATCCGGACGCGCCGGACCTCGTGGCGGTCGCAGGCGTCGCGCCGCCGAGCGCCGGGCGCGATCCCGAGCCCTGAGGACCTCCGCCCGATCCTCCCCTGCGCAATCGTCTCCTCCCGGCCAGCGAGCCAGGCTTCGGGTTCCTGGGCGCCGAGCAGGAGCGGTGCCACAGGCAGCGCGTCCTCCACGAGCTTACGGAGCCTCCGCAAAGAAGTCTGCGGCCGATGGCACCGAACGAGGTTATCCCCCCGGCTCCCCGCCTCTCGCACGGAAGTCACCATGGACGTACTCGAAGCTCCTCATGAGGTCTCCCAAGACCAAACCGCCCACCAGTTGGGCATTGCTTCCATCATTCTGGGGGTCGTTGGCTGGGTCGTGATGTGCGGCTGTGGCATCTTGGGGCTCAGCCTCTTCGCCTACGGGTTCTGGATGCTCGGTCTGATCCTGAGTGTCGTGGGGCTCAGCGCCAGGCCCAGCGAAGACGCACGCCCCATGTTGATCGCCGGGTCCGCCTTCAATATCCTCTCGATGGTGTTGCCCTGCCTCTTGGCCTTCATCGCCGTGGGGCTCTATATCTTGATGGTCTTCTTCCTCGTGGCCCTGGCGGCCATCGCTTAGTCTGGTCGGGTCCGAAAGGTCGCGTCGATCTCGCGGTCTCCGGTGGACCAGCGGACGCGGGCCCGAAGGGTGTAGTCGGTGTCGGGCTCGAGCGGGGCCAGCGGCACGACAGCCGAGGTGAACATCAGCAGGACCTGGGTCGTGCGGGGCTCCACGACCACGATGTCGAGGGAACCCTCAGGCCCCTCGAGCACCGCATCCTCGATCTCGACGCTCATCGGATCCTGTGTTCCGAAGGGCTGCGCCTCGTATCCTGACACGGTGATCGTGATCGGGAAGCCCACGTCGCCGCCAGGGATCCCATCGAGGCCGTCCATCGGAGAGGTCCAGGTCGTGGGGGCATCGAGCTGGCCATCGACCGGGTAGACGACGGGTCGCATCGCGCGCTGGGAGGGGGGATAGTCGAAGGCCTGCACCATCGAGAGCATGTCGGAGGACCACACGACGCCGACGTGCCGAACCGCGGTCTGCAGGAGGACCTGCCGAAAGTAGGGGTTGGCGAAGGTGTGGTCGATGCGGTCGGCGGGATCGTCGACGTCTTGGATGGGGGAGAGCAGGTTCCAGATCCCGAGTCGCGAGAGCTGGCCGATCGGATAGTTCTGTTCCTCGAGGCCGGCGAGGGTGGCGTTCAGGTCGAGGAGCTGCCCTCGGTTGGCTTGACGGCGAGCGAGCTCCTGAAGCTCGGGCGCAAGACGGATCCTGCCGATTCGAGCGACGCGCCGATGGCAGTTGACGCGGTGGATCAGCTCCTCGGCGTCGTGGGTGGCGTGCCGCCGGCCCTGGACCCGATCGTGGCAGGCCTCGTCGACGTTGTCGAAGGTCGGACGGCAGGCGGTCGAGAGGGTGAGCGCAAGGAGGGCAGAGAGAAGATGCCAGGCGCGCATTCGTGCTCCAGGGCCAGCGGGGCACACGCAGCGCGGCGCCCGAGCGTATGCTAGCATAGGGATCGGTCGTGGAGGCAGGCTATCCGTCCAGCCAGGTCATGGCATGACTCTTGCAGATTCTATGGCAGAACCCCTGTCCTTGGAGTGACCCATGACCCGCCTCTTCGCCCTGACGAGTCTCGCCTTTCTCGTCGCTTGTCCGAGCTCTGACGCCGAGCCTCATCAACCCCACCCCGATCGCGTCGCGCGCACGGTCGCCTCGGCCGAGGGCGACATCGGTGTCATGGTGGCAGGCCACAACGCCTTCACCTGGGACCTCTACGCGGAGCTCGTCGAAGATGAGCCCGAAAAGAACGCTTTTTTCTCGCCCTTCAGCATCACTTCGGCCCTAGGTATGACCCGCGCGGGGGCGCGCGGCCAGACGGCGGAGCAGTTCCGCGAGGTCCTCCGGGTCGATGGCGAGGATCAGGCCTGGCACGGAGCGCTCGGCGCGCTGACCCGCGATCTCAATGGCCCCTTGGACCGTGGCTACACGCTGCGGGTCGCCAATCGGCTCTTCGGTCAAGACAGCTTCCCCTTCGAAGAAGACTTCCTCGCGATCTGCGACGAGGACTACGGCGCCCCCCTGGAGCCCTGGGACTTCATCTCGGACCCCGATGGCGGGCGCGATCACATCAACGCCTGGGTCGAGGAGCAAACCGAGGGTCGCATCGCCGATCTTCTCCCCGAAGACTTCGTCACCAGCGACACGCGGCTGGTCCTGGCCAACGCCATCTACTTCTACGCCGACTGGGCCAACGCCTTCGAGCGGAGCGAGACGCGGGATCTGCCCTTCACCCGCCTCGACGGGAGCACTGTCACGGCGCCGATCATGACCATGGATCTCGGCGCGGTGCGCGACCACGGGATCGAAGCGGGTTGGCACGAGGGGATCTCGACGCTGCGGCTCCCCTACCAAGACGACGAGCTCTCCATGGTGCTGCTCATCCCGAACGACGCCTCGAGTCTGCCCTCCCTCGAGGCCGAGCTCGACGACGCCCGGTTCGAAGCCCACTTGGCGAGCCTGATGCCCGCCGAGGGAGTGGTCGGGCTGCCGCGGCTCCACATCGAAGACAAGCGCGACCTCGTCCCGCTGCTCCAAGATCTCGGACTCGTCGACGCCTTCGACGGGGGGACCGCCGATCTCACGGGCATCGCGCCCCCGGTCGACGGCAACCTCTTCTTGACCGGCGTCGTGCACCAGGCCTTCGTCATGGTCGACGAGGAGGGGACCGAGGCGGCGGCCGCCACGGGGGTTGGGGTCGGGGTCGAGTCCCTGCCCGCCGAGGTCATCGCCGACAAGCCCTTCCTCTTCGTCATTCGCGACGATCTCACCGGGGCGATCCTCTTCGTCGGTCGGGTCCTCGACCCGAGCTGAGCCGGTTTCGTAGTCCGTTCGTATCGTTGGGCGCACGGAGCCGACGACGGGCGTGTACCCGGATAGAGCGCGACGCGCCCTGGGGTCCTCTCGGGGCGCGTCGGAGCGATGCGTGGCGGATCGAACGACAGCGCGAAGGCTAGGAGTCGCCGTAGGGGGCCTGCTCTCCCTGGCGATGGGCGCGAGCGCCTGCCAAGAGCCCTTCGGGGCCACCCGGCGAGACCTGCTCGGCTTTCGGGTGGCCGCCATCACCGCGAGCTCCGAGGGGGAGGGGGTTCGGCTGGGCGTGGCGACGGTGGTCGAGGGGCGGCCGTGGTCGCACGACCCCGTGAGCTTTCGTTGGTTTGCGCTGGACAACGCGACGGCTGAGTCGATCGCGGAGCTCGACGCGGACGGGCCCGCGCTCGCAGAGGGGCCGGCACCTCTGATCCCTACAGGGGCGCGGTCTCTCGCGTTGGTCGCCCGGATCGACGATCACGAAGTCCGGGCCGTGCTTCACCTCGCCCAGGACCCCGCGACGCCCCGAGCGCTCGGGGGGATCCAGGTCTTCGGGCTACCCCTGGACCTCGAGGCGGTCGAGCCCGGAGCGCTCTCGCTCGCCTCGCGCCGGGCGCTCCAGAGCACCTCCGCGGTCGATCATGTGGCACCTGGCGGTTTTCTTCGGCTTCAGGCGGTGATCGACGAAGAGGACACGCTGGTGCGCTGGATGCACACCGCGCCCGGCGGGACGTATCTTGAGCTCGACGCGCGGACCGCGGACTGGGTCGCGGGCACGCTGCGCCATTCCGAGGATGCCATCGAAGTGGCGGAGCCTGGGCCTCGGGGGCCTCGTACCCTGCTCGCGCTCGCCCTCCCGGAGGCGCGCGACACGGCCAACGCCTGGGCGGCCCGTGAGATCTGGGTCGGCGAGCCTCCCCGCGGGGTCTGGACCGCCTCGGGGCGCTTCCTTCCCACCGATGCGCAGGTAGACAGCCCTTATGTTCGCGGAACGCTGATCGCGGACGACGACGCGCCCACGGGCCTCGCGCTCCAGGATGTCGAGCCGACCTTCACCCCCGAAGATCCCGGCACCGAAGCGCTGCCCTGCGCCGTCCCGGTCGAGGGACCCTTCGATCCAGACTGGATGCTGGCGCAGCGCTGTGCACGCCACGACGTGCTGGGAGCCAGGGTCGTGGTGGTGTTGCGATGATCTTCTGGTGGATCGGGATCGCCCTCGCCGCGCCCGTTCAGGGTCGGGTGATCGAGCGCGGCAGCTCCACGCCGGTGGCGGAGGTGGTCGTGCGCGGTGCGGGCGGCGTCGAGGTCACGACCGGCCCCGACGGGCGCTTTACGCTCGACCTGAACCTCGACGACGACGGGCTCGGGGTGCTGCGGATCGATGATCCGGACTACCTCCCCGTCACCTTCGAGCTTCGTCCCCCCGTGGACCGGCTGCGGATCTTCGTCGAGCCGGTCCCCCTCGACAGGCAGGTCGTGGTCGAGGGGCTGCGGCCCTCCGCTCACCCCACCGTGCACCGGCTCGACGCGGAGCAGGCCTACAAGACCCCTGGAACCCAAGACGACGCCGTGCGCCTCATTCAGTCGCTCCCCGGCGTGACCACCCAGCGCGAGTTCTCGCCGACCTCCGGGGATCTGTCGATCCGTGGCTCCGCCCCGGCGGACAACCGGGTCTTCTTGGATGGCGTCGAGATCCCCTACCTCTACCACTTCAACCAGTATGCCAGTGTCTTTCCGACCTCTTGGCTTCGAGGGCTCGAGCTCTACCCAAGCACCTTCGGGGCGCGGTACGGCGACGCGGTGGGCGGAGTGATCGAGGCCGAGAGCCGGTTCGAGCCCCCGGCTCATGTCCAGGGCCAGATCAGCGTCAACACCATCATCGCGGGGGCGGAGCTCCGGGCACCGCTCGGCAAGGGCTGGTGGATGGCGGTGGCGGGCCGTCGCTCCTACCAGGACCTCTACAGCCGTGGCTCCGATCAGTACACGGTCTGGCCTATCTTTCACGATCTGGCCGTGCGGCTGGAGAGGGGGGACGCGGAGCGGGGCACCGGGATCTTTTTCGTGCGGGCGGGGGACCGTTGGGATCGGGCGATCGCGAACCTCGATCTCCTCGATCCGGTCGAAGCGGAGCGCACACCGCAGCTTCGCTATCGGCGCCGCTTCGACGTCTTGGGCCTGCGTCATCGGTGGCGGGGGGAGCGTTCGAGGGGTCGCTTGGTGGTGGCGGCGGTGCACGACGATCTCTCCGGTCGGATCACGTCAGGGGGCTCCCAGCGCGAGCGCTCGATCACCCTCTCTTCACGTCTCGACGTCGAGGGGGGGATCGCCCAGAGCCCCCACCAGTGGGGCGCGGGCTGGGAGGTTCGTGGAGGCCTCACGGGGCTGAACGTGACGCCCGAACCCGACGCGGGCCTGCTGGTGCTGGCCGAGGCGCCCGCCATCGCCCGTGGCGCCGCCGTTCAGACCACCGTGCCCCGCCTACAGGTCGGCGCGTATGGCGAGACCCAGCTCGTCCTAGGCTCCCTGCGCCTCATCCCTGGGATCCGACTCGGGGCGGACTCGCTCACCCGGAGCGCTCTCCCCGAGCCCCGCGCCGCCCTTCGGCTTCGCCCGACGGACAGCACGGCGCTCAAGCTGGCGCTGGGACGCTACCTTCAGACAGGGCCTATCCTAAATCGGGTCGAGGGCACAGGTCGACCGGAGGCCCCCGTGACCAAGGCCTGGCAGGTGGCGGCCGGGGTAGAGCAGGTGGTGGCCGAGCGGCTCGAGATCAACCTCGACGCCTACGCCAAGGATCTGCGTGACGTGCTCGTCCTCCGACCCGATGGGCCCCCCGATCTCATGGACCAGGGGCGCGCCCTCGGGGCCGAGCTGGTGCTCCGGTATCGGCTTCGAGAGCGCTTCTTCGTGTGGGGGTGGGCCGGCGTGGGGCGCGCCCAGGTGCGTCGGGGACCGCGCTGGGCCTCCGATGCCTTCGATCAGCCGATCAACCTCGGGATCGTGGCCTCCTGGGATCCGCACCCCCGCTGGAACGTCGCCGTCCGGTGGCGGTGGGGGAGCGGCCTGCCGTGGACCCCGGTTCAAGGGAACGTCTACGACGCCTCCAACGACACCTTCCGCCCTGTGCTCGCCGAGGCCTTCAGCGCCCGCATGCCCGCCTATACCAAGCTCGATCTCGCCGCTTCGCGCTCCTTCGTCTTCGACCGATGGACCCTGGACCTTCGCGCCGAGGTCTGGTACGTTCCCCCCGCGGCCAACGTGCTCTACCCGACTTGGAGCGACGACTGGTCCGAGCAGGGCTGGGTCCGAGGGATCCCCCTGCTCCCCCTGCTGGGCGGTCGCGCCACCTTCTGAAGCGACGCCTACGAAGCAGGCGCGGAGCCGCCTGAAGGCGGGCTGTCGGGCCTGAGGAGGAGCCAGATCGGCGGCCCGATGACCGGGACCGCGGCGACGAGAGCCGCCCAGCGAGGGCCCTCGTGCCGCCGCACATCGTCGAGGATCACCGCCCAGGAGGCGAGGATAAGCGCGATGAAGTCGGCGGACATGGCCGAGACGAGCTGGCTGCGGCGCGCCTCCTGCAAGAAGACCGGCCACGAGCCGTACAGGGCTCCCCAGAGGAGCAAGCCGGATCCGAAGAGGAGGATGAAGACGGCGAAGGGGCGGCCGGTGAGCAGTCGTCGCGCCAGGCCGGGGCTCGGATGGGGCGGGGCGCCCCAGCGGCGGAGCACCAGGTAGGGGAGCAGCACGAAGCCGCCCAGCGCGAAGGAGAGCGCGACGAAGGGCCAGGCAGGCACCGGCTGGGGGGGATCGCGGAGCAGGCAGGCGGCGAAGATCATGGGCCAGACGCCGAGCAGGTTGAAGACCGCGACGAGCGAGGGATCCCCCTGAAAGGCGAGCCACTGGATCGCTCGCGCTCCGTCCAGGCCATCGGAGGGGGGGGCGACGAAGAAGGCCCATCCGAGCAGGGCGAGCCAGAGGGCCAGCAGTGTGGCGCGCAGGAGAGGCACTACCGCTTGATCTCGATCGGGGTGTAGCTGTCGTCCTCCCCGTCACCCTGGCTCACGGGCAGAAGGACGACCTGGGCGGGAGCGGCCGCGAAGCCCGGCAGACGCGCGGACAAGGCTCCTACGACCTGCTGCGCTTCATCAGCGAGCTCCTCCGTCTGCTCGGGTCGGAGGACGGTTTGGTAGCTGAGGTGGGTCTCGCAGTGGTCTGCCCCAGGTTCGACCGCGACCCGGATCGGGACCGGCTTGGTCGGGATCTCGTCGAGCGAAAAGATGGTCTGCTTGGTCAGGTGGTCTTTGGCTACCTCTTGGAGGTGGTAGCTGTCGAAGGTGTTGACGTAGCTGAAGAAGGTGGTGCGTTCGATACAGCGTCCGGTCAGGGTGTGAAAGAAGGCATCGAGCCACCGCTCCTCGTCGAGGGCCTTCTTGGCCTGCTCATAGTGGTCAGGAGGCTCGAGGCCGCCGTAGGAGCTCGGCCCGAACCTGACGCTCTTGACCCGCCACTCCCCGTCGTCCATCCGAACCACCTGCGTTCGCGCCAGCCGCTCTCCGGTGCGGTAGGTGAACGGCTTGAGCGCGATGTAGACCTCTCGACTCTGGACCTCGTTTTCGTGCACGATCTGATGGGAGCGGGTTCTCCCGGTGACGAGCAGCGGCTCGCCGTCGGGCTCTCGGACGAGGTAGGTCTCGCTGAGGTAGTCTCCGGTATGCTGCGCATCCCCGACGTATTCATGAAAGAACTCCATCTGCTTGATCTCTACGTTTTCGGGCCAAGCGAAGGTCTGCCTTGCGGCCTCGAGGTCCCCCTCGGCCAAGTGCCTCCAGAAGGTCTGGACGACCTCTTGGGCCTCGGCACGGACGACGGGATCGATCTGGTCGTCTACCCAGGTCCCTTCGGCGGGCGGACCGAAGCTCGGGAGCCCACAAGCGAGCATCGGCGGGATCGCGAAGGTCGCGACCAGGAGAGCGGGGATCGTGGAAGGTTGAAGCTTGGACACTCGGACCTCTCTCTTGTAGGGTCGAGACGCTACCACAGCGCGGCTCCGCATCGTAGGCCGTGCCCGAGGGCTCGCGTCGACCTCTCGGCGCTCCCTCGCAGAAAGGGGGGCGACCCCATCCCACAGGCGCGTTAACGGCGGGCCTCGCGATGGGAGCAGGCATGAGTGAAGCAGCGGTCGATCACGAGCCCGTCGATCTGGTGGCGGGTGAGTACAAGCGCGGGTTTACCCTGCGCGCCATGCTGACAGGCGCCATCCTGGGGGGCTTGCTCTCGGTCTGCAACGTCTACCTCGGCCTGAAGATCGGCTGGGGCATGAACATGTCGATCACCGCCGCCTTGCTGGCGTATGGCCTGTGGAATGGGGTCAGCGCGCTGCGCAGCGGCAAGGGGGCCATGGGCATCGGCGAGAACACCATCAGCCAGACGGGGGCGTCGGCCGCGGCCTCGATCAGCTCCGCGGGCTTGGTGGCGCCGATCCCGGCCTGGACCATGATCACCGGCGAAGAGCTGCCCTATATGGCCTTGGTGGTGTGGGTCCTCGCGGTCAGCCTCATCGGCGTGCTCGTCGGCATCGCGGTGCGGCGCCAGCTCATCGAGGTCGACAAGCTGCCCTTCCCTGGGGGGCTGGCGACCGGACAGACCCTCAAAGAGATGTACGCCTCAGGAGCCGAAGCCGCCGTGCGGGTGCGGCTCCTCTTGGCGGGCATGGGCGCCGGGGCGATCTCCAAGATCGTGGCCTCGGTGTTCAAGCTCAAGCCGATCGGCTTCCCCTTCGCCCTGCCCGGCAAGTCGGCGGCGGTGAGCAGCTACTCTGGCCTCAACCTGACCTTCGCCTTCGATCCCGGCCTGCTCATGATCGCCATCGGGGCGATCATCGGGCCGCGTGCCGCGCTGTCGATGCTCTTTGGGGGAGCGATCGCCTGGGGCTTGCTCCTGCCCTACGCCCTCGACATGGGGTGGGCCGAGCCGGGCGACCCCAGCAAGCCCTGGTTCTCCGAAGGCGTGCGTTGGCTGCTCTGGCCCGGCGTCTCCATGATGGTCGCGGCGAGCCTGACCTCCTTCGCCTTCTCGTGGAAGAGCGTCGCGGCCTCCTTTCGAAGGAAAAAAGCGGGCTCGTCCAACGCTCCCGACGAGCGCGACGTCCCGCGCAAGGCCTATATGGTGGCGCTGGGCTTCGCGGCGGTCCTCGCGATCGTGGTCCAGTGGTACCTCTTCGACATTCAGGTCTGGCTGGCCACGGTCGCCGTTGCGCTCTCCTTCGTCATGGCCATCGTCGCGGGCCGGGTCTCTGGCGAGACGGGGGTCACCCCGGTGGGGGCCATGGGCAAGGTCACGCAGCTCACCTTCGGGGTGCTCGACCCCTCCAACGTCAGCTCGAACCTCATGGCCGCCAACGTCACCGGCGGCTCGGCCAGCCAGTGCGGCGACCTCCTGCACGACATGAAGACCGGCGCCATGGTCGGAGCCTGGCCCAAGCACCAAGCGGTCAGCCAGGCCGTCGGCGTGGTCGCGGGCTCCCTCATCGGCAGCGCCTGCTACCTGATCCTCATCCCCGATCCGGCCAATATGCTCATGACCGAAGAGTGGGCTGCCCCGGCCGTCGCCGTCTGGAAGTCGGTGGCCGAGCTCTTCGCGATGGGCCTCGACGCCATGCCCCCCGGAACCATGCCTGCCATGATCATCGCTGGCGTGCTCGGTGTCTTGGGGGCCATCGCGGAGCGCCTGCTGCCGAAGCACATCGTCAAGTGGACCCCGAGCATGGTCTCGGTGGGTCTGGCCTTCACCATCCAGCTGTGGGTGGGGGTGGCCTTCGCCATCGGCGCCATCGCGGCTCTCGTCCTCGAGCGGATCGTGCCCAACTGGACGGCCCGCTTCCTCATCGTCGTCGCCGCAGGGATCATCGCCGGCGAGACCCTGGCGGGCGTCGGCGATGCCCTGTGGATGATGTTCACCAAGTAGGAGCCCCCCTTGGCCTAGGACCGGCGCCTGCGCGGGGAGCTCAGCCCTTGCGGCGGAAGGACCAGGTGAAGGTGAAGCGCGCCACCACGTCGCCCGCCTCGTCGACCCCGACGCTGCGGGTCGTGGCCGTCACGCCTTCGCCGGTACGCAGGGCCTCTTTGACCGCGTCTTGGAGCACGCGACCGTCGGTGCAGGTGAAGGTGGTGAGGCCGGCCGCCTTCTTGACGAACTCGGCCTCCATTCCGACCACCAAGATGCTCACGGGCACGGGGGCCGCCTGGACCAGGGAGAGACCCAGGGCGCCGGTGGACATCTCGGCCGCCATCGCGAGCACCGCGAAGTAGGTGCTCTTGAAGGGGTTGGTGTTGATCCAGCGATAGCGGACCGTGGTGGTGCAGGTCTCGGCGTCGAGGCTGCGCACGCGGATGCCCGCGATGAGCGCCATGGGGAGCTTGGCCGCCATGAAGGCCGCCAGCTTGAGCGGGGAGGTCACCTGATCCCGCATGCGACGGGCGCGGGGACCGTTCGGGTCGAAGGATGCGTTCATGGGGTCGCCTCGTGGTGCGCGGGGAGATCGAGGCCCGATCGGGCTGCGTGAGATCTTAAAAGGGCGGAAGGGACTCTGCGACGACACGGGTGAGGAAGTCTTCGACGGGCATGGCCCCGAGATCTCCGTCATCGCGGGAGCGCACCGAGACGGTCCCCTCGTCGCGCTCTCGCTCGCCGATGATGAGCATGTAGGGTACCTTCTGGTTGTGGCACTCGCGGATCTTGTAGCCGATCTTGGCGTCTGAGAGGTCCGCCGTAGCCTTGATGCCCGCGCTCTTGAGCGCCCGAAGCACCCCTTCGCCGTGGGCTTCGCTTCGCTCACTCACGGTCATCACCCGGACCTGCTCCGGCGCGAGCCACACGGGGAACGCACCGGCGTAGTGCTCGATCAAGATCCCAATGAAGCGCTCGAAGCTCCCGAAGACGGCACGGTGGATGACGACAGGGACGTGGGGCTGGTTGTCGGCGCCGACGTAGGAGAGGTCGAAGCGACGCGGAAGCTGGAAGTCGAGCTGGACCGTCGCGCACTGGTGCGTGCGCTCGAGGGCGTCGTAGACGTCGAAGTCGATCTTGGGCCCGTAAAAGGCGCCATCCCCCTCTTTGATCTCGTAGGGGCGCCCGGTGGCGTCGAGGGCTTGGCGCAGGGCGTCTTCGGCGGCGTCCCAGAGCTCGTCGCTCCCGAGCTTCTCGGCGGGGCGGGTCGAGAGCTTGAGGGCCACGGGCATGTCGAAGGCCCGGTAGACCTTGTCGATGAGGTGGAGCAGGGCCTCGACCTCGGCGGCGATCTGCTCTTGGGTGCAGAAGATGTGCGCGTCGTCTTGGCTGAACTGCCGCACGCGGGTGAGCCCCGACAGGGTGCCCGAGAGCTCGTTGCGGTGGAGTACGCCCTGGTCGTGGATCCGTAGGGGTAAGTCGCGGTAAGAGCGCTTCTTGTGCTTGAAGATCAGCATGTGACACGGGCAGTTCATGGGCTTGAGCCCGAGCTGACGCCCGCCCTGATCGTTGTCGCCGTGGGCCTGGGCTTGGGTATGGGCCGCCTCGCCGTGGCCGTGGGCGGCGTGGCGCTCATCGAAGTGGTACATGTTCTCGCGGTAGTGCTCCCAGTGACCGCTGGTCTCGAAGAGCGCGCTGTCGAAGACCAGGGGGGTGCGCACCGGCTGATACCCGCCTTGTACAAGAAGATCCCTCATGCGGCGGGCGAGGGTGTGGTACAGGTCTTCGCCCTTGGGCAGCCAGAAGGGAGCCCCTGGCGCCCAGTCATGGAACATGAAGAGGTCCAAGTCGCGGCCGAGCTTGCGGTGGTCCCGCTTTTTGGCCTCTTCGAGGCGGTGTAGGTACGTGTCGAGCTGCTCGCGGGTCTTCCAGGCGGTGCCGTAGACTCGCTGGAGCATGGGCTGGTCGGACTGGCCCCTCCAGTAGGCCCCCGAGACGCGCAACAGCTTGAAGTGCTTGCACTGGCCCGTGCGGGGCACGTGCGGACCGCGACACATGTCGAACCAGACGTCGTCGGAGCCCTTCTGAGGGTTCTGGCAGATCCCGACCTCGGGGTCGGGGATGATGCGCTCCAGGAGATCGAGCTTGTAGACCTGATCGGTGCGCTGGTAGTGCGCGATGATCTTCTCGCGGGGCCAGGTCGTCATCTCGAAGGGTTGGTTCTCTTTGACGATGCGCTTCATCGTCTTCTCGAGCTGGGCGAAGTCTTCTTCGGAGAGGGTGTGGTCGTCGATCTCGATGTCGTAGTAGAACCCGTCCTTGACGGGGGGGCCGCCCGCCAGACGCGCGTGGGGCCAGAGGCGCTGGACCGCCTGAGCCAGCACGTGGGCCGTGGAGTGACGAATGCGGTAGAGCTTGGACTCTTCGTCGTCGGAGGGGGCTTCGGGGAGGTCGTAGGCGTCGTCTTGCATGGCTGCTCCGTGGTCGGTCGTCCGCCGGACGAGGGCGGGCCGGGGTCGCTTCGTTGCGACCCTCCCGAGGTACGACACAAGCGGGCTGTGCGCAAGACGAGTTCGCGCCCTTCGGGGGATGACGCGCGGGGTCGGTGCCGATAGGCTGCGCCTGATGTTCGAGATCCTCAGCGAGCGCCTCGTCGACGAGATCGTGCACGGCGAGCGGTCATGCACCCTTCGCCGGGCCTCGCTGCGCTTGCCAGCAGACGGAGGGTCGCCACCGCTCGCGGCGCAGCGAACCACGCTCCCGGCGGGCCCGACGCGCGCTCCGGTGATCCTGGTCCACGGCTTCGCGCAGAACCGCTTCACCTGGCGCCTCTCCCGCCGATCATTCAGCGGCTACCTCGCGGAGCAAGGCTTCGACGTCTACAACCTCGAGCTGCGGGGGCACGGCCGGAGTCGAAAGTACGGCGCCACCAACCCTTCTGCCTTCTCCGAGTATGTCGATGACCTCTGCCGCGCGATCGACGCGGCGCCTGATCTCCCCTTCGTCATCGGGCACTCCTTGGGGGCGGGGGTCGGGATCGGCGCCAGCACTCAGCGAGACCTGCGCGGCTTGGTCCACCTGGCCGGCGTGTTTTCCTTTGCGCAGCACAACCGAGCCCTGCGCGCCATCGCTCGCCTGAGCCGTCGGATGGAGCCGCTGATGAAGGCGGCTCCGGCGCGGGTGCGCACCCGGTGGGCTGGCGCGGTGATCGGGCGGCTCTTCCACCTCTCCGATGCCGCGGGCTACGCCATGCCGATCTCGGGCTGGGCGCCCGGATCGATGGAGCGGGACCTCTTGCAGGAGCGGCTCGTCAAGGGCTTCGACTGGACGAGCGTGGCGGTGTGGGCGCAGATGGCGCGCTGGGCTCAGGGGGAGGCCTTCTCGTACGATGCGGGGTGGCGCCAGGTCGAGCTGCCGGTGCTCGTGATCGCGGGCGACCAGGACCCGCTCGTCCGCCCGGCCGACGCGCGCGCGTGCTTCGAAGCCTGCGGTAGCCCAGACAAGGAGATCACCATCTTCGAGCCCTTCGAGCATCAGGTGCACTGGGGGCACCTCGATCTGATCCTCGGCGCCAAGGCTCCCTCCGAGGTCTGGCCGAGGATCTCGGGGTGGATGGTCGCGCGATGACCCGCGTCATCCTGCCTCTCATGGCGTTCTGCGCAGCCTTCGCCGTGATCCTGCCCTGGCCGTTCATGCTCTACCTGAGCACCACCCAGTCCCACCTGTGGACCGCCCTGTTCACGGGGCTGTCGATCCTGGGGGCGGCCTTTCTGCTGAGCTGGGCGGTCGAGGCCATCGAGGGCGACGTACCTCCGGTCGCGGCCCTGTCGGTGCTCGCCCTCATCGGGCTGCTCCCCGAGTACGCCGTCGATGCGACCTTCGCGTGGGACGCGGCGACCCGCCCAGAGGAAGGGGAGTACGTCTTGGCGAACATGACGGGCGGGAACCGCATTATGATCGGCTTCGGCTGGCCGATGGTGGTGCTCTTGGCGGCGGCTCGGTTCCGCCGCGCTCAGGTAGAGCTGCCCCGGAGCGCCTCGATCCCCTTCGTCGCCCTGCTCGCGGCGAGCCTCTACGGGGTCGTGCCGTGGGCGCTCGGCAGGCTCTCCCTCTTGGACGTCGCGGTGATGCTCCTGCTCTACACCGCGACCATCGTCCTGCTCGTTCGTGCGCCGCTCGAAGCGGCGCACGAGGCTCCCGCGGTCGGTCCGGCGGCGCTCTTGGAGCGCTTACCGAGCTACCTGCGATGGGGAATGGTCACGGGGTTGCTCGGAATCGCCGCAGGGAGCATCTTTGTCGCGGCCGATGCCTTCGCCGACTCCCTGGTCTTGATCGGCTTGGAGTCTGGGGTCGATGAGTACCTGCTCGTGCAGTGGATCGCGCCTATCGCGAGCGAAGCCCCCGAGCTGCTCATCGCCGCGCTGCTCGTGTTCTCGGGCCACGCGGCCAAGGGTTTGGTCCTGCTGGTCTCGGCCAAGGTGAACCAGTGGATGCTTCTCGCGGGCACCATGCCCCTCTTGACGAGTCTCGCCGCGGGGGAGCCGCGCAGCCTTCCCTTCAGCGAGCGGCAGGCGACCGAGCTGCTCCTCACCCTCAGCTTCAGCCTGTTCGGCCTCGTCCTCCTCGCGGAGCGTCGCCTAGCCGTAGGTTCCGCCCTCCTCTTGCTCGTCGCCTACCTGAGTCAGCTCATCATGACCGGAGTCGGCGCGCGCTGGGCTTTCGCGATCACCTTCATGGGGTTGGCGATCGGGATCTTCACCCTTCGCGCCGCGACACGGCGCGCGCTCTGGCTTCGATGTGCCGAAGCCTTCGGGGTACGGACGGGAACCCGCGGGAGCAGCGCGTAGGTCGATTCTGCGGCTCTAGGGACTCACCGGCTCGAGGATGTTGCGCACCGTGGACCAGTCCGAGATGGGCTCCCCCTCGCAGGCGACGGAGCTTACGACGTCGTCCCCTTGCAGGATCCGCAGCCCCATGAAGTTGTTCTCGGCCGCGTCCGGGCCCCCACCGCCTCCGGCCATCTCGGCGATCTCGTAGGTCTTGCCGTCGTGGTCAAAACGAAGGACATCGCCTTGAGAGCGAACGTAGCTCCGCTGCTCCACCGTAAACTTGTTGAGCGAGCCCTCGGGATCTTCGGGAAAGAGCAGGTCGGGCTCAACCGGGGTCCCGAAGCGGTAGCGCATCCATGGGGTGTCGTCGTCGAGGGAGCCGCACACCGCGATCTCTTTGCCGCCTGGGACCCCGCAGGTGAAGACGGTGGGGCTGTCGCTGCCGCAGGTCTCGGTCCAGCCGCTCGCCTGGGGCTTGGGATCAGACGGCTCCTGAGCCTGATCGAGCAGATCGGTCGCTCCGGCACCTGGGCCCTCGTCGAGCTCCGAGACCTCGACGTTGCCACAGGCCAGCAAGGGGGCGAGAGCGAGGGCGAAGCCAAAGGCGGCGCCCCCCAGGGTGAGGTGACGGATCGTGGACGAGCTGTGCATCGGGCCTCCGAGATCGGGCGTTTGGGACCTCGTAGCGCGTCCATGGAAGCCCTGCGAGGCGCGTAGGAGGTCGGTGAGGCGTCAGCGGTGCTCCCCGATGGGGACACGCTCGGAAGGATCATGACACTTCGTCAGGAACACGCTATGCATCGACCCTGCTTTGCTGAGGAGTAAACATGGCCCATCCGTCTGTCGCGCATCTCTTCCAGTGGCGAGTCGAGCAAACGCCCGACCGCATCGCCTTCACCTTCCCCGATAAGAACGAAGACTGGCAACAGCTCACTTGGTCCCAGACCAACGACCGGGTGCGGGCGATCGCCAGCGGCCTGCGCGCCCTGGGGATCGAAGACGAGCAGCGCGTCGGCATCCTCTCGGTCACCCGAGTCGAGTGGATCCTCGCCGACCTCGGGGTCCTGTGCGCCGGGGCGGCCACCACCACGGTCTACCCCTCCAACACGCCCGACGAGTGCCAATACATCCTCGAAGACAGCGCGACCCGCATCCTCTTCGCCGAAGACGACGATCAGGTCGCCAAGATCCTCGAGGTCCGCGAGAAGCTGCCCAAGCTGCAGCACGTCATCGTCATCGACGGCAAGCCCCAAGAAGACGGCTTCGTGCTGACCCTGGCCCAGCTCGAAGAGAAGGGCAAAACCTACGATGCCGAGAATCCCGAGGCTTTCCAGGCGGTGATCGACGCCATCGAGCCGCAGCGCTTGGCCACGCTCATCTACACCTCGGGCACCACCGGACAGCCCAAGGGCGTCGAGCTCCTGCACGACTGCTGGGTCTTCGAGGCCGAGGCCATGGAGAAGGTCGCCGTCTTCCGCGAAGACGACATGCAGTTCCTCTGGCTGCCTATGTCGCACAGCTTCGGCAAGGTCCTCGAGGTCGCCTGCCTTCAGGCCGGGTTCATCACCGCCGTCGATGGGCGAATCCCCCGGATCGTCGACAACCTCGGCGTGATCAAGCCGACCTTCATGGCTGCCGCTCCCCGGATCTTCGAGAAGGTCTACAACAAGGTGGTCACCACCGCCGAAGAAGCGGGCGGACTCAAGCTCAAGATCTTCCGCTGGGCCCTCGGGGTCGGGCGGCAGGTCAGCGCGCTTCGTCAGCAGGGCAAGGAGCCCGGAGGGCTGCTCGCGATCCAGAACATGATCGCCGACAAGCTGGTCTTCAGCAAGCTGCGTGACCGCTTCGGGGGTCGGATCCGCTTCTTCATCTCGGGCTCGGCTCCGCTCTCGCGCGAGATGGCCGAGTTCTTCCACGCGGCGGGCATCCTGATCCTCGAAGGCTACGGCCTGACCGAGTCCAGCGCGGCGAGCTTCGTCAATCTGCCCGACAACTTCGCCTTTGGCACCGTCGGCCCCGCCCTGCCGGGCGTCGAGTGTCAGATCGCCGAGTCCAACGGCGAGATCCTGCTCCGAGGTCGAGGCATCATGCGGGGCTACCACAACCTGCCCGAGCAGACCGCCGAGACCCTCGACGACGAGGGCTGGCTGCACACCGGCGATGTCGGCGAGTTCGACGAGAGCGGCAAGCTCAAGATCACCGACCGCATCAAGGACCTCATCAAGACCTCGGGCGGCAAGTACGTGGCGCCTCAGGCCCTCGAGTCCAGCCTCAAGGCCCTGTGCCCCTACCTCTCGCAGGTCGTGGTGCATGGCAACAACCGCAACTTCTGCACCGCGCTCGTCACCCTCGACGAAGAGAACAGCAAGGGCTGGCTCGAAGAGCGCGGCCTCGGCAACAAGACCATCCCCGAGCTCGCCCAGGATCCCACCGTGGTCGCGATGGTCCAAGAGGCGATCGACAAGCTCAACGCGAACCTCGCCAGCTACGAGACCATCAAGAAGTTCGCGATCCTGCCGTCGGACTTCACCGTCGAAGACGGTGAGCTGACCGCCTCCCTCAAGGTCAAGCGCAAGGTCGTCGAGAAGAAGTACAAGGACATCCTCGACGGCTTCTACGAAGGGGCCCTCAAGGCCATCTGACCGCTGCCGCGAAGGCAGTCGTCGGGGCCCACCCGCGCGGTGTGCCTCGTCGGCTCTTCGGTCTCTGTGACGAGGCTCAGGGGGCCTTGGGCTCCTGCTTGTCGGAGGGAGGGTCCTGGGGGGGAGCGGAGGCGTCTTCGACCTCAGGGGGGAGCAGCACCATGCCGACGGGGATCTCGGAAGCCCCCAGCGAGCGCATCATGACCTTGTCGTCTTCGGTCTCGTGGGTGAGCAAGGCGGCGAGCGCGATGGGGTGTGGCCATTCCGGCTCTTCGGCAGGGATGTCGATCAGCACGAAGTCCACCGCGTTCCCGCTCCCGGACCGGCAGGCCAGGGCCGCGAAAGTACGTTGGCCGTTGACTTCTTTGAAGGGGAGGTCAGGGCGGGGGGTACAGGTCGCGTCGATGGTGCCGAAGGAGATCTGTTCGTTGCCCGCGAGCAGGGCGACCTCGGTGTGCCCGTCTTCCGCGGGGGTCAGCGACCACGAGGTCTGGACCTCGTCGAAGCTGATCCTTACCTGTGGAGCAGGCTCGGAGCCCAGGGTGCAGGCAGAGAGCAGGAGCGTAAACATGAGTCGCAAGGGGCCTCCAGCGCTGCCGCGTAACCGACCATGAGGCTCGGTCCAGGGGAGCGAGGTCGAAGCCGCGCAGACGCGAGCCCCTGTCGGTCGGAGGGCTGCCCTACTGGAGCTGTTCGTTGACGATCCGGGCTGCCTTGCGGCGCTGGCCTCGCTGGTGGAGCAGGCCGCTGATCGAGATCCCACCCCCCGTGGCGACGATGCCCGTACCGACCAGGATGGCCGTCGGCTTGGGCTTGTCGGGGCCAAAGTCAGGACGATCGGCCCAGAAGTTGTAGCTGCTCAGGTTGATCCCGTAGACCGCCGCTGCGATCAGGGTCACCATGCCGCCGACCGCGCTGGTGACGAGCCCCGTATATTGGATGTGCTTGGCCGTGGAGAGGTTGGACTCGACCCTCTTCATGGCTGCGAGCTTGCCGTAGTGCTGCTGGAGTCGGCGGAACTCGATCGCTCGGCCTTGCCCGTCGGAGTAGACGAGGCCGCCGTTGTGAGTGATCGGGGGCACGAAGGGCCCGGCGGGTCTAGGGGGTGTTGCCGGTGGGGGCTCGGCGGGCGGAGGACTCGAGCCGGGCAGGGCGGGGAGGCTCTC
The DNA here is from genome assembly GCA_007693595.1 of Deltaproteobacteria bacterium. Taxonomy (GTDB): domain Bacteria; phylum Myxococcota_A; class UBA796; order UBA796; genus REDI01. The sequence goes on from REDI01000032.1 coordinate 28,206, forward strand.
GCTGCGGGGCGCGCGCTCCAGGCCGCGGGCCCTGAGGATCTCGAAGGTCGAAGGGCCCTCGAAGGTGGGGGTCTGGGTGTGGGCCTGCACCAGGGGGAAGACCCGGCGCAGGTAGGCCTGGAGCTCGGCGGTGGTGATCGTGTTGTCGCGGCGGCCGTCGAGCTCGCCGTCGGCCCACCCTCGGATGCCCCCGACCCAGAAGTAGGTGAAGAGGCCTTGCTGTGCGGGCTCGTAGGGGCCGCTCGTCTGGTCGACCGAGGCCCCCGTCCAGACGTGCACGTCGTCTTGCGCTCGAAGCGCCCAGACCGGCACGGTGAAGCGGCTCCCGGGGACCAGATCCTCGCCATCGCGGCTCTGGCCGGTCCAGCACGCGTCGAGCACCACCGTCGAGGGCACGCTCAGGCTGCGGGTGAGCTCGGTGATCGGGACCGAGCGCGACAGGAAGACCTCGATGTCCTGCCGAGCATCGTCGGCGACGAGGAGCGGCTCCCCCTGAGGCGTCGCGGCGCCGTGTCCGGCGAAGTAGACCCACAGCCGGCCCCCGTCTTGGACCCCCTGCGCTCCGCGCTGGATCGCGCGCTGGATCTGCTCCCGGTTTCCGCCCTTGAGGACGGTCACGCGCTCGGCAGGGATGCCCATGGTGTGGACGAAGAGGTTGTTCACCGCGTCCGCGTCGCGGAAGGCGTAGCTCACGTCGGGCAAGAAGGGGTAGCGCTCGATCCCGACGACCACGGCGGCGTCTGCGGGGCGCTCCGCGTTGGTGCGCAGAGGCTCCTGGATCGAAGGCGGGGTGGCGAGGGCGGTGCTGAGCAGCATCAGGAGCATCGAAGACCTCGGGGCGCCGGGACAGTGGATTCTAACCTAGTTCTCTCGCGGAACCAGCCCGTCGCGACCCTCACCGCCCCCCAGAACCGTGGGAACGAAGGAAGGCGAAGAACTATGCTCTGGTGGCAGCCTCGGCTTCGTCGAGGGCCTGGAGGGCGCCGAAGAGTCGAAGGAGCAGCCCGACCCTCATCCACATGCCGTTGCGCTCCTGCCTCCAGTAAGCGACGCGATCATCGTCGACGTAGTCGAGCGCTGGATCGAGCTCGTCGCGCTTGGGCAGGGGGTGCAGGAGCGGCGCATGCGGCCGGAGGAGATCGAGGTGCTCCTTGCGGAACACGAAGCGATGGTCGGCGCGGACAAAGCCCTTTCGGTCGAGCTTGTCCCACTCGTCTTGGATGCGGGTCATATAGACGGCGTCGGCCAGGGGCAGCCCGTCGACGAGGTTGTCGAGGGGCCGCCAGGAGACGCCTGCCCGATCCAGGGCGTCGGTGATGTCGGGGAGCATCTGGTACCTTTCGGGGGCTGCGAAGAGCAGGCTCACCCCGGGGTACTGGGTCATCAACATGCTCAGGCTTCGGACCGTGCGCCCCCGCTTCAGATCGCCAGCGAGGAGGAGGGTCTTGCCGTCGAGCCCCCCAACACGGCGCAGACTCCGCTGGAGCGTGTAGACGTCGAGCAAGGCCTGGGTGGGGTGCTGGCGGGTGCCCGAGCCTGCGTTGATGATCGGCACCGGGACGACCCGACCATCGGGGAGGGTAATCCTCCGGTGGGCCTTGGTGGCGGTCCAGAAGGCGGCGGGCGCGGCCAGCTCATCGCTGTGGCGCATGACCACGAGATCGACGTAGCTAATGAAGGTTCGGACACTGTCGACCAGGGACTCGCCCTTGGACATGCTGCTGATGGCGAGGTCGCGCACGCTCATCCGGTTGAGCCCCAGGCAGGCCTGCGCGGTGTTGAAGCTCATGAAGGTGCGGGAGGAGGGCTGTACGAAGAAGTTGAGCGCCATGCGGTAGCGCAGGATCTCGGCCATGCGCGCGGCCCCCCCAGGGGACTTGGCCAAGGCTCGACAACGGTCGGCGACCGCGCAGAGCTCGTCGAGGGCCGGTCGGTCGAACTGCTGGGCGTAGAGCACCGCGCGGTCCCCGATGTAAGGGAGTTGCTCCTCTTCGGAGAGCTCCAGGAAGTCTTCGAGGCTGAGGTCCATCTCCATGGCACCCTCCGGGTAGGTGGGGCGCTCCCTAACCCACCACTCGGTCTCGCCATGCGCGGCGAGAGCTCATCCATTAGGGGAGCAGGTCTGTACAGCCTCGCAGGAGAACGGGTGAGCTCACGCTTCAAGATCGCGCTGGTCGTCCTCGCACTGGGGGCTGGCTGCAACCCCAAGAAAAAACCCGTCGCCGAGATCACCCAGCCCGCGATCACGATCCTCGAGCGGGTGCAGGCCCGACCGAGCCCGAGCCCCCTCCAGGCGCGCTTTCAGATCAAGGTTCGCTCCAAGCCCTTGGGCCTCGGAGGCACGACCGGAGGTGGGATCCAGGTGGTGCGACCCGGTCGCGCCCGCCTCGAGGTCTTCGGACCCTTCGGGGGCTCCCTCGCGAGCCTCACCGCCGATGGCGAGCGGTTCGCCGCCTATATGAGCCGCGAGCAGCGCCACCTCCTCGCCCCCGACGCCGAGGCCCTCATCCGCGAGGCCACCCGCGGCGCCATCGGCCTCGACGGCGCCATCGGACTCCTGGTCGGCGATGTGCCCTTCGAGGCAGGAGAACTTCAAGAGACCGCCGTCCTCCAAGACGAGGGGCGGGTGCGCGCGAGCTACCTCGGCCCCGATCAGGTCCGGGTCGATCTCGCTCTCGATCCCGAGCAGCTCACACCCGTAGGGTTCGAGGCCCGCGATCGAGATGGCGAGCCGCTTATCCTGGTCACCTACGAAGGCTGGCACGCCTTCGGCGAGACCCTGCTCCCCCAGCGGGTCGAGGTCACGGTCCCGGCCGTCTCGCTCTTCGTGAGTCTGCGCTATCATACTTGGCAGCAGCCCGATCAGCTCATGACCTACGACACGCGCGCGCCTGCGGGGCTTCAGTCCGAGCCGTTGGTCGAGATCCTTCGGCTGTCTCTCGCCGCCCTCCGCGCCGAAGAAGACGAGGCCGCCCCTTGACCGCCTGTCCCCACCGGGTACAATCCATCGCGGAGGATCCATGAGCGCAGCGCCGGAGCCCAACACCGAACCTGGGACCGATGACCCGAGCACGGGCCGAGCGCGTGGCCGTTCCGCGGCCGACGTCGAGGTCGAGCGCGAGCACACCAAGCGCGCCCTCATCGAAGCCATCACCCGGCTGGTCGTGGTGGTGCTCTACATGATGTTCACCTTGGTCCGCGAGCGAGACGCGGGCGTGGTGGCCCTCGAGCCCGACGGCGCCGATCTCGGCCCCGAAGACGACTGGGCCGAGGCCTGAGCCCGACCGGCTTTTCGGTTCTGGTCGTCTCGGGAGCGGTCGACGCGGCGCAGCGTGGTGTTTGCCGCCCACGGTGCTCAGTCCTCGATCGGATCGCCGTACTCGGGGTAGCAGGTGCGTAGGCCGTCGCGCACCCACCGCAGCCGGAAGCCACTTCGGGAGCCGAGGCGCTGGGCATAGCGGACCTCGAGGCGGTAGACGCCGGTCTCGAAGTGGACCGACAAGGACTCCGGCTCGAAGGCCTCACGGTCGGTGAGCTCGGCGATGACGCGGTCGTTGACCATCACCCAGGCGTCCGAGGCTGCCCCCAGCACGAACTCGTGCTGACCTCGTCGGGTGATGCGGAGCCAGCCGATCCAGCGTACGCCGTAGTACAGAGGGTCGTCTTCGAAGCCCTCGTCGACCGGCCACCAGCCCGGCCCGAAGTCCGTGGAGGCATCGTAGCGCTCGAAGGCCAGGGGAGGGTCCCACCAGTCGAGATCGAAGGGCAGCTCCAGCTCGGGGGGCTCGACGTCGCTGTCATCGGTGGGCTGCGAGGGCTCGGGGGGACGCTCGGCCAGCGGGCGCTCCACGTCGGGGTGATCGAGGTGGAGGTTGGTGTAGAGCCCGCGGAACCCAGGGAAGCAGTTGTTCCAGTCTGACGGGGGCGTACCCCAGAGGTCCAGGGCGCGCTCAGGCGGATCGGCCACAGGGGGCAAGGGTTGGCGGCGGATCCCGGTCTCGCCACAGGCCCACAGAAACCACACCGAGAGCAACAGCGTCGACCTCATCGGCCCTCCACCACGGCTTTGTCGGGGTAGACCGTGCAGTGCAGCCACTCCTCGAGCATGTCGAGCTCCTCTTCGGTCGGCCCTCCGCCCGGCGGCATGAGCTCGGCGCTGTCGATCCCCTGGCGGGCCCCGGTCAGGGTGCGCTCCTCGATGCGCTCCGCCCACAACAGCACGCCCCGATAGGTGTCGAAGTCGATGCCGACCGGCGCGTCGCGCCGCTGGGCGGGAGGGATGATCGAGCTGTGGCACCCCACACAGTGCGTGTCGACGAAGCCTTTGCCCCAGTTGTCCCAGGTCAAGGGCTCGCTCGGGTTGCACCGGGCGTCCACCTCAACCTCGTCGGGCTCACAGGCGGCGAGCAGGATCAAGGCGCACAGGGCGGCCAGAGAGGAGCGCATGATCACTCGCGGAGCAGGGCCGGGACGGTCGGGACACCCGGCAGCCAGCGGTCGCCGTTGATGCCTGCCAGCCGAAGCAGCGTGACGCCGACGTTCTCGACCCCCATGATGTCGCCGGCATCGTTGGGTTGCCCGGACGAAAAATCGGTGGGGAGGCTGATGAAGCGGTCGTTGGTCGCTCCGATCACCCGATCGCCCGCGATGCCAGAGCCGGCGACGAGCATCGAGGTGTAGGGCCAGTGATCGCGCCCGCGCGAGCCGTTGAAGCGGGGGGTGCGACCCAGCTCGCTGGTGGCGACGACGGTGACCTCTTGGGAGAGGCGCGTGGCCGAGGATCCGGGGGTGCGATCCATGCGCTCGAAGAGGCTGTCGAGGGCGCCGAAGAAGGCATCCATCTGGACGCCGACGTTCTGGTTGCCTCCGTGGGTATCCCAGCCGCCTGGGATGCGAATCATGGCGGTGCGGGTCAGGCCCAGGCGCATGAGCTCGAGCGACATCTGCGCCTGGGCGAGCAGGCCCCGGGCCTGTTGGCTGAGCCCAGCCTCAAAGCGCCGGCCCTCGAGCTCCATCGAGCGCTCCAAGTTGCCCAGGAGGTCTTCCATGCGATCGCGCCCCTGGCCATCGAGGCGAGCTGAGAGCCGGCCGGCCCGGCGGAAGAGGGCGGCATCCATCATGCTGTCGGCGGGCTGCGAGAGGTTGGGCGAAGGCCGATCGACGCGGGTGTTGTAGCTTCCGTCGATCAACTGCAAGAGCGAGCCGCCGCCGCCGCGAACCACCGCCGCCCCGAGCGGGCCTGGATAAGCGGGCCCGCTAAAGACCAGGTGAGGCATGGGGTAGTCGACGGTGCCGTTCGCCGCGATGATGGTCGGCCAGTCGGGCCGCTCGGAGGCGGTCGTGCCGGTCATCATCCACTGGGTGCCCGACTCGTGGCCCGCCGTGTGCACGTTCACTCCGCGAAGGATGGCGCACCGTCGCCCCCAGCGCCCGAAGAAAACGTCCATGTTCCGCCGGTCGGGTCCGGTCGACCAGCTCAGGTTTCCAGCGCTCGCGAGGCTGGTCTCGGGATCCATGTCCGTGCCGTCGACCGGGCTGAACCCGTCGACGTCGAACTTGGGATCGAGGGGGGTGGCATCCCAGCCCCCGCTCGCGAAGAAGAAGAGGAACTTTCGGTCTCCGCGGGCCGAGGCCCTCGCTTGCTGAGCGAGGAGGGCGTCCATGGAGCCGAGCATGCCGATCCCAGCGCAGGCCGCTGCGGCCTGGATGAGTCGACGTCGGGTCAGCGTCAGATCAAGGCGCGACATGGGGGCCTCCTGCTCAGTAGAAGATCAACATAGGGTCACGAAGGACGACGCTCACCACCCCGGCCCAGGCGGACTCGGGGCGGGCGTCGAGACTGTAGAGCTGCTTCCACATGGCGATGAGCTCCTCGACTTCGGGGGCCTCGATCGGCTCCCCGTCGTCGTCGAGAGGCGCGTCGAGGGGGACGCCCAGCACCTCGAAGTAAAGCTGCTCGATCTGGGCCTTGAACGCGTCGCGATGAGTCTCGGGGCGATCGTCGCGGCTGACGTAGCGCAGCAAGATGGGATCCTCGGCGCGGTCTCGGGCGAGATCGTGGCTCGCGACGTGCCAGCCGGCTGCCTGCGCCAGTCGTTCCTGGACGAGCGCCAGTCCGACCGAGGGGTCGTAGTTTGGCGCGGTCACGTAGTCGCCATCGGTCCCGCCAGCCAAGACGCCGACCCCACCGATGTTCCGCGCGAGCACGGGTCGCCCGCGGATGGTCCAGCGGTAGCCGGTCTTGGCGGCGATGATGCCCTCGAGCTGGGCCGGAGTGACCGTCTTGAGCACGGGGAGGTGCTGGAGCTCCGGGGCGTCTGCGCGCTCGGCGCGGTAGGGGCGCGAGGTGACGATCGAGCGCACCATCTCGCGCACGATGAGGCCGCTGTCTTCGAAGGCGCGCCGGTGGGCGAAGCGCTCGTCGCGGTCGATGTCGCTCAGGTTTCGCTGAGAGAGGCCCGCGAAGAGGGTGTCGGTGGCGCACTGGACGAAGCGGGGGTCTTGGGCGAGCTGGTGCGCCATCTCGCGGAGGTCACTGGTGGGTACGCCGAAGTAGGCTGGCGAGACGTGCGTGCCCATCTGGTAGCGCCACAGGGGCTCGTCTTCGGGGCGGTAGGTGGTCTGCTCGAAGAGGCCCCCCTCGACCTCCCACCAGAAGCCGAAGAAGTGGCTCGAGAAGGAGTCGAGGGTGGAGTGGCAGGACTGGCAGGCCTGCGTGGTCTGGATCACGTCCTCGGGGTCGCCCGAGGTGAGCGTGTCGATCTGGGTTCGGCTGAAGCTCACGGGTCGCGAGAGCTGGTCATCGCAGAGGAAGACTCGGCTGACGGTGTTGGCGCGGTGCCGGTTGCTGTTCACGCCGGCGGAGGGGTAGCGCTGCCAGAGCGTCGTGCTCGAGAGCACGCCCGCGAGGGGCCGGCCGTCGTCGTAGGCCGTGACCTGCCAGCCGCTCTCGCCCTCGGGGTAGGGCAACCCCCACATGCGCGCCACGATGGGATCGGCCATGGAGTAGTCGGCGGTCAGCACCTCGGAGAAGGGGAGGTCGTTCTCGATGACGTGACTGATGAGCTTGAGGGGTTCATCCCCGATGCTGTCGGCGATCCGATCCCGATCCATGCCGCGCATCCCGGCCTCGGCCGGGTTGAAGTAGGTCGAGCCGTTTCGGGTACGGATGGAGTAGTTCCAGATCTCTTCCATGCGATCGACGAAGCGAGGATCGTAGAGGTAGCGGTCGACGAAGCTCTCGTAGGCTTCGGGGTGCTCCTCGATGAAGTCGAGCGAGCTGGCGCTGGGGTGCACGCCTCGGAGGTCCACGCTCAGGCGGATGAGCTGCCGACGCGGCGAGAGCAGGGTCAGCCCGTCCTCTGGCTCCTCGGCCGAGGGCGAAGCGCCGGGCTCTCCGCAGGACGCGGTGAGGCCGAGGGCCAGGGCAGCAGCGAGGGCGAGTCTCATGGGGCCTCCCCGAGGTTTCTTAGGGTGAACGCGTAGTCTTGGATGCGTGGGTGGTCGAGCAGGCCATCCCAGAGGAAGTCGAAGTCCATGCAGACCTCGAGGGTGGGCTGCTCGAGACCTCGGAGGTAGAGCGTGCCGCAACCATCACAGCCCGTGTAGGGCTCGTTGTCGTACTCGGGATCCTGGGGATCTCCGCCGCGCCGAGGCTCGAAGACCAGGTCGTACCAAAAGGCGTCTTCGTCGCGCAGCCCGATCCACCCGGTGGGCTCGAGGGTGCAGTCGTCGGGACCTGCCCCCAAGGGGCCCGAGAACTCGAGGTCTACGGCGAAGCTGTCGAAACGATCGGCGATCCGGTGCTCGAAGAGGTAGAGATTGCCGCGGGTTTCGAGGGTGTCGGCGTCTCCGCCGGTGCTGCGGCGGTACAGGCCGACCCTGAACCCGCCGGGTGTGGGGGAATCGTCGAAGATGAACTGGCCCGTCGCCACGCCCGCGATCCGGCTGGTGTAGGTCCAGGTCTCGGACTCGCTGGTCGTGGTGAGGCTCAGGCTGTCTTCGGCTTCTCCCACGAACTCGTAGAGCATCTCATCGTCGCGCGAGACGGCGCCATCGCCCAGGAGCAGCCGGGTCGCGTCGGCGGTCCGCCCCAAGGTCGTGTTGGGATCGCCCATGGCGGTGAGGCTGTTCTCCCAGTAGGAATAGCCGCTGTAGATGGTGCCATCGCTCTGCTGGCAATAGTCCGCCCAGGAGCGCCCCTTGGCGCGGGTGCGGATGTCGATGGAGTCCACGTCGGGGTTCCCGAGGTACAAGTCGGGGCATCCTGGTTCGGCATGGTCTAGGGCGTCGAGGTGCCCGGCCCAGACGGGTCGCGTGTCGACGCCCGCGATGAGCCGGAAGGCATCGGCGAAGGCCTGGGGCAGGTCCACCCCCTCGAGATCGGGGGGAACCAGCTCGACCGGATCCGAGAGCACGGGGGCCTCGCGCTCCTCTTCGGGGGCGGGGCAGCCCAGCAGCAGCGCCAAGGTCAGGACCCGCCTCATGTGTCCTCCTCGGGCTCAAGGGAGACTCCGATCACGTCGGTCCAGGTCAAGAGGTACTCCGGGGGGCCAGGGGGCTCTGTGGGCACTCCGCTGTCGCTGTCGCCTTCGAGCGCTTCGACCTCGCGCTCGGCGATCCAGAACCACGGGGTCCACACGCCGACGTTCGCGTAGTCGTAGTAGGCGATGCCTTCACTCCAGCTCCAGCCGATCCGCAGCACCGCGCCGTCCGCGGGGAGGTCGGGGTCGAAGCAAGGGCCGGGATCCCCTTCGGTCACGGTGAAGGTGATCTCGTAGGTGAGGTCGCAGCCGTCGCAGGGGTGCTCCGACGGCTCGCCCGCCATGGTGTAAACGACCTCACAGTGCAGGGGGTCGTCTTCGAGGAGCTCCCAGGGGCGGAGCTCGTCTTCGGAGTCGACGGGGTCGGAGTCGACGGGGTCAGAGTCGACGGGGTCGGAGTCGGAGTCCACGGGATCGGAGTCGGTGTCTTCGTCTTCGTCGTCTTCGGGGGACGGGAGGGCGTAGTCGACGAACTCGTAGACCACGAGCTCCCCGAGGAGCGAGGGCGGCTCGCCGGCTTCACCATCGGGGAGCTGGAAGCTCCCGAGTTGGTAGATGTAGAGCCAGTGATCGGGCTCGCGTCCATCGGGCGCGACGCCGGTGTCGGTGGGAAACTCGACGTCGGAGTCGAACCCGCCGCTCGGCCAGGAGTCGGACTCGTCGGGGAGGTCGGGGAGCTCGGTCTGGGAGGCCGGGTCTTCGCAGGCGAGGGCGAGCGCCGCGAGGAGGATCGGAAGAGGGGCCAGGGTTCGAAGCAAGCGTAGCTCCCATGGGGACTGGAGAAGGGCACAACTCCACCGCCTCACTCTACCATGGCCCGTGACCCTTCGTGACCGATGGCGGCGAGGGACAGGGCTTCGAGCTCTGTCATCGTTGTGGATAAAGCTGAAATGAAGAGAGGTCTGTGGAGATACTCTCACGGTGGGTGAAAAACTTTCGGCGGGCTGTCTGTCAGCCAGCTCACACCTGGGGCTGGAGTCGGGGAATCTCTTCGGAGTGAGAGGGATCGCGCGCGGCTGCACGGGACCTCGGAGGACGGGGTCCAGGGACCTTGCTCTTCGAAGCGCTAGGCTGAAGCGCTCCGCCTCAGCTATGATGCGGCCAGCCATGAGAGGAGTCCGCATGCGCACCCTGACGATGATGGCCGCCTTGGCGTTTCCGGCGGTAGCCGGAGCGGTCGAAGTCGAGCTTACTCCTAATGCAGACGTCCGATCCCTCACCCAGAGCCTGAGCCCTGGGGCCATCTACACCTTCAACGATGGGGTCTACGAGCTCCCTGATGAGTGGTCGATCTCGGGCGAGGGCTCCTCTTCAGACCCCATCATCTTCCGCGCGGCGCGCGGGGCGCGGCCGGTCATCCGACTCACGACCTCCGGCAGCCGAGCGCTGCGGATCCACAGCAGCGCCCACCTCGTGATCCAGGGGCTCATCTTCGAGCACGATGACGAGCGCTACGCCGAGACTAACGGCAACGGCATCCGGGTCGAGAACTCCGAGCACATCCGCATCGACGACTGCGAGATCCGTCATACGGGCGGCACAGGTATCAGCCTTGGAAGCGACAACTCCGCCGTACAGGTGACCCAGACCGAGATCCACAACACCCGCGACGGCCATGGGATCTACGCAGGGTGCGGCAACGCGTCTTGTTGGGTTCAGGACAGCCTCTTCGCCAATAACCTCATCTACGACATCAAGGGGCGCGACGAAGAGATCCGGGTCGACGGCATCCACATCGCCCCAGGCGGCCAAGGCAACCAGATCGTCGACAACATCCTCGTCGAGGTCAACCGGCACGGCATCGTGGCGCACTCGACCGAGTTCGGGTCCCAGAACCTCATCGAGGGCAACGCGATCTGGGACACCGGCCAGGATGGACTGTGGGTCAGCGGCGCGGCGCGCGTTCGGAACAACCTCGTGGCCTTTACCGGCCGTCACGGCCTCTACAGCGAGAACAACCGCGAGTCGCTCGAGCAGCTCGTCGTCTCGCACAACAGCTTCGTCGCGACGGGCAGCGCGGCGGTGCGCCTGCGGCAGTGGCAAGGCCTCAGCGGGATGGTCTTCGCGAACAACGCGCTGGTTAACCCCGTCGGTGATGCCTTTCAGGTCGATAATGAGAGCCTCGATGAAGGCATCGTCTTCTCCGGCAACGTCATCACCGGCAGCGTGAGCGGGGTCACCCTCGAGTCGGGCGGATTCGTTCCAGGTGGCGGCTATACCGACTTCGTCGACATCGACGCCCTCGACTTCTACCCGCGAGCGAGCTCCGCGCTCCGCGACGCCGCCGATCCCTCTGGGGCGGCCTTCGTCCCCTCCATCGACTTCAACGGCTTCGATCGAAACGGGGACCGCCCTACGGTCGGCGCCTTGGAGTACGTCTTCCAGACCAACCCGGGCTGGCCCCTCTCCCGCGACTTCAAGGCCTTTGAGGATCGCCGGATCGACGATGACAGCTCCGGCGGCTGCTGTGGCGACAACGGCTCGGCCGACAGCGCCATCATGGTCCCGCTGCTCTTGCTCGGGGGGCTGATCAGGCGTCGGCGCCGCTCTGGCGCACATCGGTGAGCTTGATCTGGAGCGAGCGCCGGCCGTTGTATTCGTTGGCTTCGAGCGTGCCTAGGAGGTCGACCGGACCCGCGAAGGCCGCAGCGCGCTCCCCTTGACCCCACCAGATCGCCTCGACGGAGCGGCCTTGGGGTGCGGGGAGCTTGAGGTGGAGCAGGCGTCCCGAGGCACGCACGCTGATCCGCTCCGGCTCGACGTCGCGCACGAGCAGCGAGGGCTCGGGGTTGCCCATGCCGAAGGGGCCTAGACGACCTAGCTCTTCGAGGAGATCATCCGAGAGCTCCGAGAGGGGGACGGAAGCGTCGACGGGGTACTCAGGGACGAAGGTGTCGGCGCTGGCGGCTCGTTCAACGTAAGCGCTCAGGCGTGCTGCGAGCGCGTCGAGCTTCGGGGTTGGGACTGTAAAGCCAGCCGCAGCGGGGTGTCCGCCGTACTTGACGAGGAGATCGGAGGCTGCGTCGAGCGCTCGTACCGCGTGGATCGAGGGAGGGCAGCGCACGCTCGCGACGGCGTGGTCCCCTTGGATCGCGACGATCGCGGTGGGACGGTGCAGATCATCTTTGAGGCGGCTGGCGACGATGCCCGCGACGCCTCGGTGCCAGGCCTCGCCCTCGGGGTGCGCGACGAGCACGAAGGGGGGAAGGGGGGAGGGCACCGAAGCTTTGGCGAGCTCGACCATGCGGAGCTGGATCTGCTTTCGGTGGTTGTTCAGCTCGTTGAGCTGCCGCGCGAGGGCCCGCGCCTCGACCGGATCCCGGCTGGTGAGGAGCTTGATCACCAGTCGGGCGCTCGCGACCCTGCCCGCGGCGTTGATCCGAGGGCCGATCCGAAAACCGAGGTCGCGCGTGAGGATCTTACCGGGGGTTAGGCCGGAGACCTGGAGGAGGGCGGTGAGGCCCGGCGCATGGGGGCCGAGGTTGAGCTCGCGGAGCCCCAACGCGACGATCGCTCGGTTTTCGAGAGAGGTGAGCGGCACCATGTCGGCGACGGTGCCGATGGCTGCGAGCTTGAGCAGGCTGCGGAGGATCGCGCGCTTCTTGGGGTGGTCGATCAGGAGGGCCTGGGCGAGCTTGAGCGAGACCCCGCAGGCAGCCAGGTGGGGGTTGGGGTACTCGCAGTCCGCCTGGGGCGGGCACAGCACCAGGGCCTCGGGCGGTACACTCGCTCCAGCAGGCAGGTGGTGGTCGCAGATGAGGACGTCGAGGCCTCGCTCGACCGCGACCGTGACGGCCTGGTGGTCTCGGACCCCGATGTCGGCGGTAACGATGAGCTCGACGCCGTCTTCGGCCGCCCGCTCGGCCGCGCGCGGTGAGAAGCCATAGCCTTCGTCGAAGCGGTCAGGGATGTGGTAGTCGACCTGCCGAAGCCCGAGGAGCTGAAGGCAGGCCTGAAGGATCAGGGAGGAGGTCGTGCCGTCGACGTCGTAGTCGGTGATGATGCGCACCCGCTGCTGCTTGTCGATCGCGCGTCGAAGGCGGAGGACGGCGGACTCCATGTGGAGCATCTCGAAGGGATCGATGAGGTGGTCCAGGCTCGGTTCGAGCCATGGCTGAGGGTCCTCGGGAGCCTCGCGGGTGGCGAGGCACTGGGCGGCCACAGCCGAGAGCCCGACGCGCTGCAGCCGCTCGAGGCGATCAGGATCGGTAGGTCGTGCGACCCAGCGGGCGCCCGACCAGGACAAGCGTTCGCGCATGGCTAGCTCGTAGCAGGGGGTTGTTCTGGGCTCAGGCCCAGATCAGAAAGCCGGTCAACAAGCCGACGATGATGCCTGAGATCGTTCCGATCACGGCATAGCTCGCCAGTCGCCAGGTGTCTTCGATCGGCATCGGAAGCGTGGCGCTGTCGGTGGGCATCGGATCGGTCTCGAGGGTGGGGAGCGGGGCCCGCGCGGCGCTCGAGGGGGTCGGGGAGTCGCCCTCGGGCACCAGGTGCACATGAAGGCGCGTCGGGTTGTTGCCCTCGGGATCGGCCATGATCAGGTCGACGACGACCGTCAGCTCGTGCACCCGCGCGCCGAGGACCTGCAGGGGGCTCATGCCTGCGAGCGAGGGAGGGTGGTAGTTGAGGCTGACGGTGTGCTCCAAGGGCAGCACATCGTAACCGGAGCGCGACCAGGGGGCGGCTCTGGGGGCGGGCGCAGGGGTGGCCTGGGCTTCAGCCAGTCGGACCGCCCGCTGGTGGGCCTCGACCACTTGCTCGATCGAGGCGGACTCGCGCCGATGGATGGCGTGCACTTGCAGGCAGGTCGGCTTGCCTTCGAGGTTATCGGCGAGCAAAGCTGCGATCCTCTTCACGACCGCGTCGCGGACCGCGGCGAGGCCCTCGCCGCTCACCGGCGATCCCAAGATGACGGGGTGACGGTAAGGGTTCAGATCGAAGGCCACATCGTCGAGGGAGAGAGCATCGGCGGCGTCGGTGTGGTTGATCTGAAAGACCACAGGAAGGTTCGCCAGGTCTTGCCCGGCCTTCTTGAGGTGGCGGTCGAGGTTGAGCAGGGCGTCGAGGTTGGGCTCGGCCTCGTTGGGGCGAGCGTTCGCCACGAAGACGATCCCATCGACGTCGCGCAGAACCTCGGCGCGATGACCCGCATGAATCAGCGCCCCCGGCAAGGAATAAAGGCGCACTTTGAAGCGAAATCCAGGGATCTCGATGTCGGCGGGATGGTACTCGAAGACCTGGGAGTGTTCGCTCGCCCCCCGTGGGGCGAAAGGGAGCATGCCCCCGGACGGATCGGGGGTGTGGTCGACATAGAGCTTTCGGACGCTGGCGGTGGTGCCGGCCCCGCGGGCGCCGCAGTAGACGACGCGCGCGATGATCTCACGTCGCGCGAAGTTGATGATGGCCATCGCTTCTCCGAGAGGTACGCGAGTATAGTGCAGGCGGAGCCACAGGGGGGTGGTGGCCTTCGGCTCACGGTCGGGCTACCCACGGGGCGCCGCTTTTCGGAGGCTGCTCTTGACGCCCGTCATGCCCTATTTTGAACGCGTCATCTTCCACATTCCTCTGCCTTCAGGGCTCCCCTTGGATCACCTCGAGATCCATGGGTTCGGCATCTTGGTGGCGCTGGGCTTCCTGCTTGGAGGCTGGCTCGCGATGTGGCGTGCCAAGCGACAAGGCGACGATCCCGAAGCGATCAACCGCCTGATCGGCTGGCTGGTCGTAGGGACCTTCGTCGGCGGGCACGTCGGCTATGGGCTGATGTATAAGCCCGCGGAGTACCTCGCGGAGCCGATCCGCTTTCTCTACGTCTGGGAAGGTCTCTCTTCGATGGGTGGCTTTCTGGTCTGCGTCCCGCTGACGGTCTACTTCTTCAAGCGATACGGCCTTCGGCTGTGGGCCAACCTGGACCACATGGCGTTCGGTTTCGCGCTCGGCTGGTTCTTCGGGCGACTAGGGTGTACCGTGGCCCACGATCATCCAGGCGTAGGGATCCGGGGCGACAACCTCTCGGGCCCGGTGAACCTGCTCGCCAAGTATTGTCGCCCCGTCGAAGGATGGACGGCGAACCTCCCGGCCTGGGCGGTCGAAGGGGCGAACGATCTGCGCTGGGGCCCCTGCCAGGACTCGGGTCCCCTCGACGCGGTCAGCCACATCTCCCAGCAGGTTCCGCTGGACCACCCGGGCATCATCGCCGCTCACGACATGGGCTTCTACGAGGCCCTCCTCTCGCTGGCGATCCTCATCCTCTTTCTGATCCTTGATCGCTTCCCCCAGGTGCCGGGGCTCTACCCGCTGCTGCTCGGCGTGATCTACGGTCCGTCGCGCCTGGCCATGGACATGCTCCGCCCCGAAGAGACCGACGGGCGATGGTTCTCTGGAGTCCTCGATGGCTTCTCGGGCTTTACCGCGGGGCAGGCCGGAGCCTTCTTGATCTTCGCGGTCTCCGCCGTGTTCTTGGTCCAGCGCCTGCGTGCTGGCGCCAAGCCGTACTGGCTCGCCCAGGCCCCTCCCCCCGACGAGGCCGACGAGGCCGACGAGGCCGACGAGGCCGACGAGGCCGACGAGGCCGAAGAAGCGACGGAGCCCGAGAGCGCCACCGCCCAGCCCGTCTCCGACACCACGTCCCCCGATCCTGAGCCCTCCTCCAACGCCGGCTCGAGCGAGGACGACCCACCGGCTGAACCCGAGGATCGCTCCAAGACCTGAGCTCGACGGTCCGTCCTCCGCAATCTTCAGGGAGTCTGCACTCCCGATGACCTGCTCGCTCGCGGGCGGTCCCACGCTTCGCACGTTATTCCCCCTCAGGCCCTTCATCCGGGCAATCCCCAGGAGGTTCGATGTCCAAGGAGTCTCTCGACGAGCGCGGCCGGGCGCTAGAAGGCAAGTTCTTCAAAGAAAAGGAGCAAGAACAACTTCAGAAGTTTCGTGCTCAGAGCCAGCGCAAGGCGGCGGTCAGCGAGCTCGCTGACATCACGGGATTCACCGATCACTCGATCCTTGAGAAGGTCGTCGATCTCGGCGTCACCCCTATGACCCTCGCCGCCTTCTCGATCGTGCCCATGCTGCATGTGGCCTGGGCGGATCGGGTCCTCGACGAGGCGGAGCGTAAGGCCATCCTCCTCGAAGCGACCGCGATGGGTCTAAAGAGCACCTCCCCCGCCTACGCCCTGCTCGAAGGCTGGCTCACGGAGCGCCCTAACCCCGAACTCTTCGACGCCTGGAAGGCGTACCATCAAGAGCTCGTGGGGCACCTCTCGGCCGAAGAGCGCGAGCGCCTCACCACCCAGACCCTCGAGCGAGCCGACAAGGTCGCGCGGGCCTCGGGGGGCTTCATGGGCCTGGCGGCCGTCTCCTCCGAGGAGCGCACCGCCATCCACGAGCTCAAGCAGGTGCTCGACAGCTGAGCCGGCCCCAAGCCCCCCTCAGAAGCGCACACCGCCGAGGGCGCGGACCATGGGACTGCTGTAGCTCATGCGTCCGACCGCCACGCGATCGCCGTCGCGGTCGAGCAGGTGGTGCTGGTGAGGGACGAGGCCGGTGTAGCCCACCTCGAAGGCGATCACGGGCTCGACTTGGCTGTCGAGAACCACGCGGAGCTCGACTCCGACGACGGCTCGTAGGCCGAGGCTCAGGGCCGTACTTCGGATCTCTCGATCGCTCCGCACTCGGTTCACGTCATCGTCGAGGTGGAGGTGCCCGAGCGATCCTACGACGGTGGCCTGGGCGTAGGGCTGGCCGAGCTCGCCGTAGTCGGGGTGGACGCGCAGGCCCACCCCAGCTTGGTGGTTGTAGAAGCTGCTCTGATAGGCGTTCCACGCATCGCTCGTAGTTATCTTTCGACCTCTAAAGTGGCTGGTCTCGGTCGTCAGGGTGAACCAACGGCTCAGGCCGATGCCGCCAATCACCCCATAGTCCAGGATCGGAGGGCTCGAGCTCGCAAGTTGCCAGACCTGGCTCTCGGAGACGAAGCCTCCACCGTGGAGTGCGACGAAGGTGCGACCGACCTCGGGAGGGCCCTTGGCTGCGCTCGGGGGAGGGCTTCGCGGGATCTCCCGCGCGCTAGGCGCGGGGCTCATGGACGAATCAGGAGGCGTCGAGCGGGGGACCGACACTGGCGGGGCGGGCTGCATCGCGGGCTCGAGATCCTCGGAGGCGGAATCCTCGCGCTCCTCCTCGGAGGGGGCGTCGTCGTCGGTAGGGAGGGGGGGGAGCTCCGGGGCAGGACTCGAGGGGTCCTGGGCATAGGCCAGCGGGGCGAGAAGGAAGATCCAAAAGGCGCGGTTCATCGGTCCTCCTCGGGCTGCTCCAGCAGCACGTCATCGTGTAGTGCGAGGGCGGCGAAGCCGGACACCTCGGTGATTTCGCCGCTTCCGGGCTCATAGAAGCTGATCAACCCGAAGGCCGCAGCGTGCGAGATCCAAAAGCCCCAAGAACCCCCGGTGCGCGAGGGCATGTTGCCGATGGCCAACGGGGTCTCCGAGAGGCGAAGCTCCTGTTGGCGAAGGCTGAGCAGGTCGAGCTGAAGGAGGTAGGGTGTGTTTCGCTGCAAGACCAGGGCATCGAGGCGCTCGTCACCTTCGCTGAACGCGAGGCCGACCGCGAGGTCTTCGAGAAGGAAGGGGGTGGTACGACCTCGATCGTCGCGCAGGTCGAGCACCTCGAGGCCCGGGTTGTTCGCATAGATGTCTCCGACGCCCTCGCCGCCTCCCCCGCCGCTGGCTCGGGTCCGCGCGACGGCGAACTGGGCATCGGGCGAGAGATGGACGGCAAGAGGGGGGTTCTGAAGTCGGAACCGCGTGGTGCGCAATCGGTCGACGTCGAGCCCGAAGACGTCTCGGCTGCCGTCGTCGTTCCACAAGACCGCCTGACGCTCCAAGGCCTCGATCCGATTGGCGGGGCTCTGAAGATCGAGAGTGTCGACCACGAAGCTGTCGTGATCCACCAGCTCGACCGCAGCGCGGGATCGATAGGTGAGGATGGTGCGATCGTCGCGGGCCAGAGGATCGGTGAGGCGATCCCCGTCCGGGTGGGTCGGCGGTAGGATGTGCATCGCAGCGGGCGCAGCGCTCAGGTTCACCAGGTTGATCGAGGGAGGCTGAAGGCGGAGCGCATAGAGATCGTCGCGCCCACGCGCCGCGATTAAGGCATGGGTCCCGTCAGGGGTGAGCCCCAGGCCGACGGGGTCGAAGCGCTGGCCCGCCTCGAGGGTGAGAGGAAAGACCGTGCCGCGGCGAGGCGAGTCGTCGTCGAGCTCGACGAGGGCTACGCTGTCGCGCGAGAGGACCACCGCCCGCGCCGCGTCTTCCGAGAAGAGGATGCTACTGGCCGCGAAGCCCACGCTGATCGGGGTCGTCGATCCTGCTTGAAGGTCGAGCACCTGCACGCTCGTCAGGTCCACCACGCCCGCACCCTCCAGGGCGACCGGCTGGCTCACATCGAGCCACGCGATGGCCCAGCGCGCGTCGGAGGAGAAGGTGACGGCGTTGAAGTGGGTGCCGATCGGGTTTGCGGCTTCGATCTCACCTCCCCGGAGGGTCAGCAGCTCGGTCCGGTAGCGCCGCTCGCTGGGATCGCAGTCCGACACATAGGTCGCGCGGCGCGTCTGCCGGGGATCGTCGGACTCGCAGCGGGTTCGCTTGACGAAAGCCACGGCGGTGAGGCCATCGGGGGCGAGGGCGACACGCTCGACGGCACCGGGGCCGACGTCGACCAGGACGGCTCCCTCCGGGGTGATGTGCGCCAGGCCGCCGCTCTTGAGGAGGCGGACGTAGAGCCCATCGGAGGCCGCGGTCACGTCCTGGGCATCCCAGTACCCGTCGTCCAGCCGCCCGTCGTCGGGGTCGCAGCTCGCGAGGAGAATCAACAAGGGGGTGAGCAAGCGCATCTCTATTCCTCGATCTGGTTGTTGAGCTCGAAGCCCGTGATGGTCTCGACCCGGCGAGAGTCCGGGTGGAAGAAGGAGATCCGACCCAGATCGTGCTCCTGGCTCGCCCAGGCGGGCGGGCGCGCGGTCTGGGTCTCGAGCGGGGGAAGGACCCCTACGAAGACGGGGTGACTGCGCAGCGCGATGGCGTCGTAGAGGAGGGTGTCGTAGTCCACCTGGATCAACGAAGGCTCGTTGTGCATGATGAAATATCCGTTTCGCCCGTCGTAGGCGTTGGCGAAGTCCATGGGCTCCGCGGGCAGCTTGATCGCGTTCTGCAGGAGGGCCCGATCGTCTACCTGAAGCAGCGAGACGGCCCAGTGGTTGTAGAAGTCGCTTCCTGGGAGCTGATCAGGGCTGTTCTCGCGCGTGTGCATCACAAGCAGGCTGTCGCCCGTGGGGGTATACGCCATGCCGCGAACCGGCTTGACCAGGCTCTCGAGCCGCACCTCGTCGGTCTGGGTGTTCCAGATCGCGAAGGTCCGGCTGAGGGCGGCCGTGGTGTAGAGGATCGCCCGATCCCCGTCCGGGTTGAAGCGGATGCTGCCTGCGACCAGGGGCTCGGGCAGGTCGAGCACCTCGGGAGGGAGCTCCGGGGCTTCGGCGTCGAAGATCCAGATCTGGTTGTCGGCTCGCGAGACGACCACGGCCATGGCCCCGTCGGGCGAGAGGTCGAGATCCGTGGGGTTGGCACCCACGGGGAGGCTCAGGGTGGAGCGGGCGTCGAGGTCGACGGAGACGATCGCGTCTGCGCCGCGCTGGCGCACGAAGGCGTAGCGGCCGGAGCCCGAGAGCACGACCTCTTCGGCCGCTGGGGGCTCGAGCACGTCGCTGATGGGAATGAGGACGGGTCGCAGGCTCTCGGCTCTCAGGTCCACCAAGGCCAAGTGCTGATCGGCCACGACCACCGCGGTCGCGCCATCCTGACTGAACTTGATGTCGCGGGGGTTGTAGCCGACGACGACGCCGTGGTGTTCGCCGTCGGGCACCGAGACGAAGCTGACCTCGTTGAAGCTCTGAATGCCGTCGGGGGTGGGATCGTCGGGACGAACGGCGTCGCGATCGTGAAAGAGCGCGACCCAGTCGCCTTCGGCCGACATGCGCATCTGGTTGAAGTTGCGCCGAACGCCGACCGTCTGGCCTTGGAGGGTCTCGGTGTCGAGAATCGACACGGTGTTGTCGCCTTGGTTGAAGACGACCGCCCAGGCATAGTTGTCGGTGACCCGGACTACCCTTGGGTTGGAGCCCACGGGGGCGGTGCGCACCTCTAAAGAGAAGACGTCGATGCGCGAGACGGTGTCTCGGCTAGGGTTGGCGACGAAGACGTAGACGTCGGACTGGGAAGGCGGCATCGAGAGAAAGTCGTCGTCCAGCTCCGGGTCGTCCAGATCCTCGCCCGCCCCACCGTTGCCGTCGCCGTCTCCATCGTCGCCATACTCCTCGGGGGCGTCGGCTCGACCTTCGCCCATCGTGAAGTCGGCTCCAGCGCAGCCTGGGAGGCTGAGGGCGAGCAGGGTTGCGAGGGGTAGGGCATGACGCCATCGGACCGACATGGGGGCTCCAAGGTTCGGGGGATGTCAAGGAATATGCAGGATGTGTGCCAGCGCCAGCTATGCGTAAAAATAGAGGGGAAACCTATTTTCCAGCCTGCGCTCCGGCATGGGCTCTGCCGCCCACGAGACAGATCGCGACACGTAGATCAGCCCCCGGCCGTCGGGGGGAGCTGCGCGAGCTGCGGCCTGGGCAGGGTGACGACCTCTTCGTCGAAGTGCACGTCCACCTGCGGGAAGGGGATGGTGATGTTGGACGCCTTGAAGGCGCGCCAGATCTCGAGCCGGAGCTGCGAGCGCGCCATGGGCGAGGCCCACGGATCCTCGATCCACAGCATCGTCTCGAAGGCGATCCCTGAGTTTTCGAAGGCCTTGAGCAAGACGATAGGCTCCAGCTCGGGGATCCGAAGCGTCACGCCGCGAGCCGCCCGCTCCAGGACCCGGATGACCTCGTCGAGGTCGCTGCCGTATGCCACCGAGACCGTGGCGCGAACGCGCAGGGTGGTGTCCATCATCGTGAGGTTCTTGACGAGCCCTTGAGCCAGGGTGCTGTTGGGGAGGATCAGGTCCTCGTCGTCGATGGTGCGCACGACGGTAGAGCGGATCCCCATGCGGATGACTCGCACCACCCTGTTCTCAACCTCGAGCACATCTCCTGGTTGGATGGCGCCCTCAATCAGCAGGATGATGCCACTCACGAAGTTCTGGGCGATGTTCTGCAGCGCGAAGCCGATCGTCACGGCGAAGACGGCGCCGACGGTAAAGAGGGCGGTCAGGTTGATGCCGGCCGTCGTGAGCGCGACCGCGATGCCGATCAACAGCACGACGTAGCGGCCGAGGTTGAGCAGGACGCCTACGGTGCCCGAGGTCTGTACCCCGCGAGTCTTGAGCTCTCGGGTGACGAGGTTGTGGAGGACCGTGGTGCCCCAGAACGTGGCGACGACGACCGCGATGAGCACCACGATCCCGCTCACCGTGACCGAGGTCCCCCCGATCTCGAAGACCTGGGTGTTCAGGAGGCTCAAGATGCCCTTGATGAGGGTGGGTCCCTTCACGATCATGGCGAGATCCAGCGCGAGGATCAGGCAGAGGGTGCTCGCGAGGAGTCGGAGCCCCAAGACCGTCAGCCGTAGGAGGATGGGCTCCCCGTCCGCGTCGGCGGTGCGCGTGGTGCGTCGGACCCACCACCACGAGACGAAGATCATGACGAACCAAAACCCCGCGCCCGCGAGCCCGAGTGGCGAGGCCGTTCCTTCCCCGAGGAGCGGGGAGATCAGCCAGGCGATCAGGGGATCTATAGGCTCCAGGGCACGGGCAAGGGCCTCGGGGAGTCCATCCATCGCCAAGCTCCTCGGGGCGCGGGTTCGCCGTCGTCCCTAACCTGTGAGGGTCGATCACGAAAAAGCGCCGACCCGTGGACCAGGTCGGCGCTCGATGCGGAAGGGGGGACTTGAACCCCCACGAGTTTTACCTCACAGGAACCTGAATCCTGCGCGTCTGCCAATTCCGCCACTTCCGCGGACAGCGCCGGGTTCCTAATGCGTCCCCTCGCAGAGCGCCAGCTTGGGGCGCGCACCGCGGAGCATTTACTCTGAGGGTAGAGCTTGGCCGTAGAAGATCGGAGTCAGTCACGAGCGCACCCTTGCCGCCCGCGGCCTCGGTCCTACATGAGCGGCCCTGGAGGCCCTTCGATGGGAATGTTCGACTTCTTTATGAGCCCCGAAAAGCGCATGGCGCGCCACGTTCGCCGCCTGACCAACCGCGACGCTCAGCCCGAGGATCGTCAGGCGTCGGCGGAGTGGCTCGCGAGCGAAGGCTCGCCCCGCGCGATCCTCGGTCTACTCTCTCGCTTCGACATGAAGCTCGACCACGACATCAAGAACTCGACCGAGATCGAGGCGATGATCGCGCTCGTGCTCAGCCTCCGCAAAGATGCGGTGGAGCCGCTCAAGGTGTGGCTCCGTCAGTGCAAGGCCGTCACGCAGCCCCTTGAGATCCTGGTTCAGCTCGAAGGGGAGGGGGTCGCCATCGCGTCCTGCTACGAGATCCTCGAGCGGGAGCGCGCCTCGGGGAACGACTTCAAGCCCGCCAAGAAGCGCGCGGTCCTCTTGTGGCTCGCCGAGCGCCGAGCCGATGACATCGTCGAGCACGCCGCGCCCTTCCTCGAAGACTTCGACGAGGGGGTACGCTACGCAGCGGCCGAGGCGATCGCGGCCACCGGCGATGACGCAGGCCGGCTGCCCTTGCTCCAGGCCCTCGCCAACCCCGACGAGGAGTCCAACCGATTTCGGGCTCGCATCTGCGATGTCTTCATACAGCGAGGCTGGGGCGTGTCGGAGCGCGTCGATGACCTCCCCGAGATCCTACCCACAGGCTACCAGATCCGCGGCGATCGCCTCGCGCGTGCCTAAGTCTTCACTCTTTGCGCCACGCTGACCGACCGCCGTTGACGCACGGGTGGCCAAGGCGCTACCTTGCGTCGCCCCGATGGTGAGGTCTTCATGCGATCCCTACTCTTGGCTGCCCTGCTGCCCGCGCCCTTCTTCTGGAGTGGCTGTGGGGACTCGGTGAGCTGCCAGTCCGCCTGCCAGCGCGCCTTTCGGTCCAACGAGTGCAACATCAGGGTGCCCGGGCAGACCCAGGATCGCCTGGTCCGTGACTGCATCCGGGAGTGCGAAGGTGCGCTTCGGCAAACGGGCGACATCGGCAACTACGACCCGAACGATCGAAACTCCATCGATCGCTCCGAGCCGTTCAGCCTGCAGAACGAGAAGCAGGCTGCGCTCTGGATCGACTGTGTGCTCGAGTCCTCCTGCCCTCGCTTGAACGATGGCTTCTGTCCTGGTGGCGGTATCAACTAGTGAGCGGGCGTCGCGCCATCCTCGGGTCGATGCTCGCCCTCGCGATCTTCTTTGTCGGCGCATGTGAGCCCACCTGCAAGCAGGTCTGCCGCAGGGTCCTCTCGTGCGATCTCCAGGTCAGCCGTACCGAGCTCGATGAGTGCGAGGCGTCCTGCGTCTTTCAGGAGCGCATGTACGATCAGGCCGACGACGGGGACCGCCGCTCCCGCCTCGCGGACCACAAGCGGTGTCTGCGCCGGTCAAGCTGCTCCGAGATCCGCGAAGGCGAGTGCTACGACGAAGAGCTCTTCGTGTTCTGATCCAGCCGCTCGATCACCGTGGCCACCCCTTGGCCGACGCCGACGCAGAGCGTGGCGACGCCGAAGCGACCCTCGATCCGGTCGAGCACGCTGAGGAGGGTGGTGAGGATCCGCGCGCCCGAGCAACCCAGAGGGTGCCCCAGGGCGATCGCGCCGCCGTGCTGGTTGACCTTGCTCGCGTCCAGGCCGAGCTCGCGGAGCACGGCGAGGGACTGAGCCGCGAAGGCCTCGTTGAGCTCCCACGCGTCGATGTCGCCCACCGAGAGCCCTGCGAGATCCAGAGCTTTTCGGGTGGCTGGGACGGGCCCGATCCCCATGATCCGAGGGTCGACGCCCGCCGATGCGACGGCTCGTACCAGGGCACGTGGCGTGCGGCCGATCGCGCGCGCCGCCTTGGCCGAGGTAAGCACCAGGGCTGCCGCGCCATCGTTGAGGGGTGAGCTATTGCCAGCGGTCACGCTACCCCCGCTGCGAAAGACGGCAGGCAGGCGCGCGAGCCGCTCCAAGGAGGTGTCGGGGCGAGGGCTCTCGTCGCGATCGACGAGGGTAGAGCCCTTGCGGGAGCGGACCTCGTAAGGGGCGATCTCAGCGTGGAACCACCCTTGATCGGCGGCGTGGAGGGCCTTTCGATGACTGTCGAAGGCGAAGCGGTCCTGTTCGATGCGGGTGAGCTGATACTGCTCGGCGAGGTTCTCGGCGGTCTCGCCCATGGACTCGAGCGGAAAGCGCTCGGCGAGGCGCGGGTTGGGGTAACGCCAGCCCAGCGAGGTGTCCCAGGCCGTGAGGTTGCCTGCCTTGGGATGGGTCGGGCCGCGAGGCACGGAGAGGGGGGCGCGACTCATGGACTCGACGCCGCCCGCCAGACAGATCTGACCATCGCCACAGCGAATCATCCGAACCGCCTGATTGACGGCTTCGAGGCCGGAGGCGCAGAGTCGGTTGACGGTGACCCCGGGCACATGATCAGGCAAGCCAGCCAGGAGCCCCGCCATGCGTGCGACGTTTCGGTTGTCTTCGCCCGCCTGGTTCGCGCAGCCCAGGAAGACCTCATCGATCGAGGACGGGTCGAGATCGACCCGCTCGACGGCGGTCCGAAGGACGTGGGACGCGAGGTCGTCTGGCCGCACGCCAGAGAGCGCTCCCTGAAAGCGCCCGACCGGAGTGCGGACGGCGTCGAGGATCACAGCATCGAACATGAAGGCTCCGTTACTGCCAAGTGTAAAAGCCACGACCGACCTTCTTGCCCAGCTCCCCGCGCGCGACCTTCGTGCGGAGGAGTTCGGGAGGCTCGAAGGCGGGGTTCTCGAGCTCGCGCGCCAGGTACTCCCCAATGTGCATACGCACGTCGAGCCCGACGAGATCGGTGAGCCGCAGAGGGCCGATGGGGTGCCGGTAGCCGAGCACCATGGCCTTGTCGATGTCTTCGGCGGAGGCGACGCCCTGCTCCACCATTCGGATCGCCTCCATGCCCAGGGCGACGCCGAGGCGACTGGTGGCGAAGCCAGGCACATCGCGGACCACGATCACTTCCTTGCCGATACGCTGGCCGAAGGCGCGGGCGGTTTGCAGGGTGGTGTTCGACGTGAGCTCGGCCACCACCAGCTCGAGGAGCGCCATGATGTGGACCGGGTTGAAGAAGTGGGTCCCGATGACGCGACCAGGGTCGTCGGCAGCGCTCGCGATGGCCCCGATGGACAGGCTGCTGGTGTTCGTCCCGATGATCGCATGAGCGGGGGCTACCTCGCAGATCTCGCGCACGATCCGTTGTTTGAGCGGTAGCTTTTCGGGTACGGCCTCGATGATGAAGTCGGCGCCTTCGCAGGCCTCGCCGAGCGACCCGGCAGCGTGGAGGTTGTGCTGGGTGAGGTCCCGGATCTCGGACGAGACCTTGCCCCGCTCGACGCCCTTGTCCAGGTTCAGGCGGATCGTGCTTAGCGCACGATCAAGGGCTTGCTGGCTGGGGTCACTGAGTCGGACCTGGTCACCGGCCATCGCGCAGACCTGCGCGATGCCATGACCCATGGTCCCAGCGCCAAGGACGGCGATGTGGGGCATGGAGGCTCCTAGAGGTGCGTAGAAGAGAGGCTCACTCCACCCCGCCCCAGGGAGAATCGGGTTCTTCGTTGGCAGGAGGGGGGGGATCGTCGGCGGGGGGCGCAGGAGGTTCCTGCGAAGGTTCCCCCTCCTCGTCGGGGGGAGGGGAGTCGTCGTCGGGTCGACGCCTGGGCTCGTCGGGAGCGAGCGGTGGAGGGGATCCGGGCGCGGTCTGTGGATCCATGCGCTTATCGGGGGCGGTCTTGGCCGGACCGGGCTCCCGGCGCTCGACGCCCTCGGGCCGAGGGAGGGCTTCGCGCCCCCCCTTGGGGAAGGCCAAGGGGCTGCCATCGGGTACGGGACCTGCGGGGGGCAGGTATTCGGGTCGGGCGATCTCGGACTCAGGCACCCGCACGATCGCGGTCTCGCCGGCCTTGACCTCGATGGAGACGGTGTAGTCGAGCCCGCGGAGCTCATCGAAGATCCGCACCTCGCGCGCGCCGGGCTCGACGATCTTCCCTCGGAAGGGGGCTCTGGGCGAGGCGAGCTCACCGTCGATCTCGACCTTGGTGAAGGGGCGATCGGTCGGCAGGAGGACCGAGAGGGCGGCGATGTCGGCGCCCAGGCTCAGGTCGACCTCTTCGGTGACCGGATCCTGCTGGAGGATGCGGAACTCGACGCGCCGGTTGCGCTCGCGCCCCCGCTCGGTGAGGTTCGTGTCGATGGGCTGATCCATTCCGTAGCCTTCGGAGCTCAGCCGATCGCGGTCGATGCCGCGGTCGAGCAGGTAGCGCTTGACGGCCGCGGCCCGCTGGTTCGAGAGGTTTCGGTTGAAGGAAGGGTTGCCGACGTTGTCGGTGTGCCCCGCGATCTCGACCTGGCGGATCTGGGGGTATCGCTGCAGCGCGGCGACCACGTCGTCGAGGAGGGGGAAGGAGGACCGATCGACGGTGGCCCGACCTGTCTGGAACATGACCTTCTCGGTGATCTTGATTTGATCACCCTGCACGAAGGCGCGCGTGGGACAGCCGCTGGAGGTCTCGACGGGGTCGCCCTCGGAGCGCGGCTCGTCGGGGCAGGCGTCCCGCCAGTCGGGCACGCCGTCGCCGTCGCGATCGGGGCAGCCCTGGGTCTCGGGGGGACCGGGGTCGAGCGGGCACTGGTCGAGGGCGTCGGTCAGGCCATCGCCATCGGCGTCGGGGCAGCCCATCTGCTCGTCGACTCCGGGGGTGTCGGGGCAGGCGTCGTAGATGTCCAGGATGCCGTCTTGGTCGTTGTCGGGATCGGGGCAGCCGTCGGTGTCTTCGAAGCCGTCGAAGTCCTCCGGGTCGTTCGGGCAGAGATCGTCGACGTCGAGGAAGGTGTCGCCGTCGTTGTCGAGCTCGGGGCAGCCATCATAGTCTTGGAAGCCGTCGAAGTCTTCGGGATCGTGGGGGCAGAGGTCGTGCTTGTCGGGGATGCCGTCGCCGTCGCTGTCTTTGACGCGGGGTGCGTAGGTCAGACCCGCCTGGACCCGCCACTGAGGCGACCCGACCCCCTGGAACGTGCCGCGACCTGCGGAGACCGACAGCCCGAGCCCGTCGTCGCGGACGACCTGCGCGAAGGCGCTCCCCCAGCCGATGGTGTTTCGCCGCCCCGGGGCGTTCGAGATCCCGAACCGATGCTCGATGTCGGCGCCGATCCGAAGGTTCGGATCGAGATGGACCCATGCGCCCAGCGCTCCATCGAGGCTACTGCCCAGGGCGACGTTCTCGTAGACGTCGCCTCGGCTCAGGGTGAAACCCAGGTTGGCTGCGTAGCCGAAGCGCTCCGCGAGCTCGCCGCCCACCGCGCCCCGCAGGCGGCCGTGCCCCCCGCGGCCCAGGTAAGCGGAGCGTGGCCCGGTCGGAAGCCCCAAGGTGGGCACGACGCTGACCCCGAAGCTGCCTTGGTCGTTCTCGAAGAGGCGCACGTTGGCCTGGACCAGGGTGTCGCCTAAGGCGGGCCCCTGGAAGGCCTCGGAGGTCGTGCCGGTGCGGGCGAAAAAGTAGATGGGCGCGATCAGCTCGACCCGGAGGCGGTCTTCGAAGGTCCAGCCGCCGTAAAAGGCCGTGTTGAAGGCCTCGGGCGCCAGGGAGCGGGTGCGCCCGTCGGCGAAACGGTAGGTCGCCATGTTCCGGGCGATGGTGGCGGTCGCCCCCAGGGACAGCCCTTCGTTGGTCAGGGCGGGGGACTCGGTCGAGGGGGTGCCCGCCTTGTGGGGCATAGAACCGCTAGGAGAGAAGGGATCGATGTCGACCGCCACCGCGGTCGTGGCCCAGCCGATGATGCCCAAGAGGTAGAGGCGACGCATGAACAGTCTCCCAGCGGCGCTGCGCCCAGCGGCGCGAGCGGAGGAAGTGTAGCCAGCCCAGGCCCATAATGCACCGCGAGTTGAGACAGGAGGCGAAAATCCCGGAGATCGCGGAGCCGGGGCCCTGGCGTCGAGGAGTCGACGCCTATCTAGAAAGCCGGTTATCGCCGGGGTGGGTACTTGCGGAGCTTGCGCTGGAGCGACTGACGGTGCAGGCCGAGTCGACGAGCGGCCTCGGAGATGTTGCCTCCGCTGGCGGCGAGCACGTACTCGATGTACTCGCGCTCGTGCTTCGCGAGCGAGGGGATCTGATCGGGCACGGAGATGGTGGGATCGCCTTCGGACTTCTTGAACGCCTCTTCGAGCTCATCGATGTCGCACGGCTTGGTCAGGTAGTGGCGCGCGCCGAGCTTGATCGCCTCGATGGCGGTGGCGATGCTGCCGTAGCCTGTGAGTACGACCGCGCGAATGTTCGGCAGGCGCTCGACGAGGTCCTTGAGGACCTCGAGGCCACGCTCGCCAGCCAGCTTGAGATCGATGACAGCGAGCTGAGGCTGGTGGACGGCGGCCAGCCCGAGCGCGGTGCGGTGGTCGGGCGCGGGGATCACGTGGTATCCGCGATCGGTGAACTCGAGCTCCATCGCCTCGCGGAAGGCCTCGTCGTCATCGACGACCAACATCTTCAGGCGTGTCTTGGGATTGGGCGGGGTCATGATCTCCTCCGGTGGGCCGGGGCTCCTGATACAAAGGGAACCACCAGACGGCCTCGGTCCAGGCTCCTGTCTCCGATCTGTAACGCAATCCGCCGCCCGCGCCGTCTGCCACCGCTCGGGCCACGTAGACGCCCAAGCCGGTGCCCGTCGTCTTCGTCGTGAAGAAGGGGTCCCCGACGCGATCACGCTGCTCTGGTAGCCCGATGCCGTGGTCTCGGACCCGGACGACCCCGAAGCCCTCGTCCTGCTCGACCGTGATCTGGATCGGGGTATCCCGTCCGGCCTCCGCTTGGGCCTCGCGGGCGTTCTCGAGCAGGTTGGTCAGCGCTTGCCGAAAGGCGATGGCGGGCAACTCGACCATAGCCCCTCCGCTCCGATCCAAGACCTCCACCCCGAGCGGCGCCCCTTTGGCCCACAGGTCCGAGGCCTGCTCCACCAGATCGCTGAGCCTCCGTCGCTCCAGCCCTCCTGCGGAGGGATCCCCCGCCCCGACCAGGAGCTGCTCGACGATCTCTTTGCATCGTTCGAGCTGCCTCTTGATGACCTGCGCATCCTTCGTGGTGTCGGTCTCCTCGGCGTGACGGCGCTGGATCCGTCGGAGGCGCAGATCCATGGTGAAGAGCGGCGTATTCAACTCGTGGGCCGCCCCTGCGGCGAGCGTCCCGACCGTACGAAGCCGGTCGACTCGGGCTGTACGATCCCGAGCTTGGAGCAAGGCGACCTTGTGGCCCCGCAGGGTCCTCGACACCCCGATGGTGAACCCTGCAGCGGAGATCGCGGTCACGATGAAGGCGATCACGGTGCCGATGCTCAGCAGGTGTTCGGACGGCACGCTGTGATGCTCGAAGCGCAGCGGAAGATGGAGCGGGTAGAGCGTGGCGTAGCACCCAAGGACCAGGCTTGTGAGGAGGCCGGCCTTGCCCCAGGTGAGCATGACCGCGCCCATGCAGACGTGGACGAGGTAGAGGATGAAGAAAGGGTTGTTCGGGCCACCTGCCGACATCAGGAAGATCGTGAGCGCCAGGACCTCGGTCGCGAGATGGATGAAGAGCCGAGACTGGGTGATCTCGGCCTCACGACGCAGAGCGGCGACCGCCTCGAGGTTGCCGACCCCAAGCAAGGTCATGACCCCGACGAGGGGCATGAGCACCCAAGGCCCTTGAAGAACGCTGAAGGTGAAGGAGAGCGTGAGGATCTGCGCGAGGAGCGCGACCCATCGAAGCCGGACCAGCCAGCTCAGCCAGAGCGCTCCTTCGTCGCGATCTGGATCGGCGAGAGATGCGAACGGCTTCGATTCAGACATCGCGGCTCCACGCGGCTCATGGGAGCCGCTGGATTTGGAGGTGAAGCAACCCAGGGCCTTCTCCACCGAGTCCAGCGAGGGAGACCGTTAGGTTACGGCGGATCAGACGTCCGAGCAAAGGGTCCCAAGTAGACCTGCCTTCGATGCGGATCGAGGGCCCCGCCGCTGTACGGATCTTGCCTCGGTTCGAGAGCAGGACGAGGGGCAGCCCCGCGTCGTCGTGGTCGATCTCGACCATGCGTGCCGTAGCGCTGATCTGTTGCCCAGACGTGGGCGGAAGGAGGGCCTCGAAGGGGGCGGTGAGCTCGGGGTCGGGCCAGGGCTCGTGGAGCTCGACGCGCCGCCTGGGGAGCGAACCGGCGAGCAGGTGATGCACGAGCTGGTCTTCGAAGCAGGCGGCGCGGACGCTGCCGACGCTCTCGCAGCGGGCGTCGGTAGAGGGAAGCAAGCGGCCATCGACGCGCAGGCTCAAGGAGACGGCGCGTCCTTGGCGCGCGGCCTCCAAGGCCGGGTCTAGGGAGGGGGGAGGGGAGGGGGTGAGCCGATCTTGGATGTGCCCGCCCGCGCCGATGAGTCGACCCTCGAGGAAGGCGTGGCCCAGGGGATCGACGTCTCGGATCAGGTAGGACCACCGCTGGGCGAGTCGCTCCTCGCGCCCGCCGTGCTCTCGCTGTACGATGACGAGGTATCGAAGGTCCATCCCGGCCAGAAACCTCCACGCCAGCCGGATCGGTGGTACGAGGGCGATCGGAGCCGCAGGCGGGCGCCTGACGCACCCCACCGCAGCGAAGGCTGAGGCACTCGCCAGGAATGCGCGGCGAGTGAGAGGAGCTGGGCCGGGGTCTGGGGCGTGAGCAGACATGGGTCGAGGCTAGCGCATCGCAGGCCGCGAGGCAGGCGCGGCGGTGCGCGATAGCGGCTCCCATGGCCATCCGCTTTGATGATCAGGCTCGAACCATCGGCTGCGGGGTGCGCGATCTCGTCGAACACGGGCTCGCTTCACCTCACTTGGGCGTTCGACTCGCCCGCTCGAGCGCGGCGCGAGCCGCCGAAGGCCAGGGGCTCCACCAGCGCTGGCAAGAGGAGCGCCTCGGCGACGATCCGTATTTTCGGGCCGAGCAAGCTCTGAGGCTCGATCTCATGATCGGTGGTTGGCTCGTTCAGATCCATGGACGGGTCGACGGTCTGTCCTCCGAGGGAGGCCGTCCGGTGATCGAGGAGCTTAAGTCCGCCGCCCTCGACAGGACGGGACTGTGGCGCACCCGCCTCGAAGACTGGCCAGAGTTCGCCGCTCAGCTCCGAGTCTATCTCTGGATGCTCTCCCGCCGGGGGCAGCCCGAGGCGGTCGGCCGACTCGTGCTCCTCTCCGTGCTCGACGGGAGTCGGCACGTGTTGGGGGTGGCGCCAGCGATCGAGGCGACCGAGGAGCGGGTTCACCGCACCCTGGAGCGCTGGGTCGCGGAGCGAGAAGACCGGATCGCTTGGATGCAAGAACGTCAGCGGTGGTCGATCCCCTGGCCGTACCCTCAGCAACGCCCAGGACAAGGCTCGATCTGTGCGCAGGTGAGCCTGAGCCTGGGCGCGGGCCGGCCCCTGTTCGTCCAAGCGCCAACGGGCCTCGGCAAGACGGCCCCGGTCCTGATCGCCACGCTCCGCCATGCCCTCGCGACGGGGCGCCAGGTGCTCTGGCTCACGGCTCGCACCACCCACCAGGAGGTGGCGCTTCAGACAGCCCGCGATCTCCTGAGCGTCGGAGCCCCCCTGCGGGTGGTCGTGATCACCGCCCGCGAGAAGGCGTGCCTGATGGAGACCGTGGACTGTCGGGCCGAGGTCTGTCCTTTTGCGGAGCGGTACCACGACAAGCTCGCTGCGGAGGAGCCGCAGCGGACGGTCCTCGATCCGGGCCCGGCCGATCCGATGCGGATCCGCGAGATCTCAGAGCAGATCCAGGTCTGCCCTTACCAGCTCGCCGTCGACGCAGCCCGCCGGGCCGATCTGGTCATCGCCGACTACAACTATGTCTTTGACCCCGACGTCGCGGGCTCGACCCTCTTTGGCGAGGAGCCCTCGGGTTGGACGGTCATCGTCGACGAGGCCCACCAGCTCATAGAGCGGGGGCGAGGCTATGGCTCTCCGAGTCTCTGCCGTCGGACCTGCGCGCGGTCGCGGGACGCGCTGGCGCGAGCCGGCGAAGCCCTGGCGGGCGTGGCGCGGCTCGCCGAGGACATCGAGGAACAGATCGCCCTCGAGATCCGGTCTTCTCTCCACGCCGATCAGACCGAGGCCCTGTGCACCCCCGATCGAGGGGCCTGGGCGGCGCTCGCCCGACGGATCGACACCCTCGCCTCGGACTACGCGCTGCTCCGGCTCCAGCACCCTGAGCTGCTCGGGGACGAGGATCCTTGGACCGACCTCGCCCGCGCGGTGCTGCGTTTCTCCGCTGTGCTGGAGCGAGCAGGCCCTGAAACGGTCGGGATCTCTGAACCGGACGCCGTGCGGCTCCTTTGCCTCGATCCGTCCGGCCTGCTGGGGGCTCGTCTCGCCTCGCTCGGGGGCTTCGTGGGCTGCTCCGCCACCCTCACCCCGGTGTCCTTCTACCGCGACCTGATGGGGATCCCCCCCGAGACCCTCGACGTCCTGGATGTGCCGAGCCCGTTCCCTGCCGCGCTGCGTAAGGTCTTGGTCGCACCTCGAGTCTCGACACGCTTCGCCGACCGCGAGGCGCACCGTGAACGGATCGCGCGCCTCGTCGTCGATCTCTTGGTCGAGATCCCAGGGAACGTCGCCGTGTTCACCTCGAGCTTCGCCGTCCTCCACGAGCTCTTCGAGCGCGTGATCGGGGTCGTGGAGGATCGGGAGTGTCTGCTCCAGCAACCTGGCATGGCGGAGGACGCGAGGCGTCGGTTCGTCGCGCGCCTCCGTTCGGGCGGGCGGCCGGTGGTCCTCGGGGCGGTCTTAGGTGGGATCTTCGCGGAGGGCATCGACCTGCCCGGCGACGCCCTCCTCGCGGTGATCGTGATCGGGCCAGGCCTCCCTCCTGTAGGGCTGGAGCGCGACCTGCTTCGGCATCGATACCAGTCCACCTACGGCCAGGGCTTCGCCTATGCCTCGTTGATTCCAGGGATGACCAAGGTGATCCAAGCCTCGGGCCGGGTGGTGCGGGGCCCGACCGATCGAGGGTGTGTCGTGCTCGTGGGCCAGCGCTTCCGGTGGCGGGACTTCGCGGGGATGCTCCCGCAGACCTGGGAGGTCGAGATCCCTGACGACCCTGTCAGAACACTCCGTGCGTTCTTTGCCTCCCTCCCCGACTCCGACGCGGTAGAGGGGGGAGAGGAGTAGCGCTTGGCGTGATCGACATCGCTGCCATCCGGCGCCTGAAGGAGCGCCGTAGACCTTGGGATCGGCTCGAGCGCAAGGTTGTCAAGATGCACCTTCGTCACGCCGACTCGGTGCCTGACACCTTGCTCGACACGGTGCGCTATGTGATTTCGTTCGCGCGACTGACGGTGGTGCGCAACCGCGACGGCGAAGACATCGATGTCAGCGGCCCCTTGGCGCTCCACGCCCAGCAGGTGCGCGAGGTGCTCGAGCCTTCGGTCGAGCTCGCCTCCGACCTCTGGGAGGTGGTGCGCGTGCTCCCGGAGCTCTCCCAGAAGACGCGGGTGGCCCGCGCGTCCCTACTCGAACACCTGCCGATCGACCGCGAGAGCCTGGAGCGCGAGGTCACCCAGCGCAACCTGGTCGTTGTCTCGGGGGGCGGCGGTGGGGCGGGCTACGTCTACCTCGGCGCCTATCAACTCCTCGCCCGGCACGATCACGTGCCCGACTTGCTGGTCGGGACCTCCATCGGTGCGCTCACCTCGCTCTTTCGCGCCCGTCGGCGCCCCTTCGAGCTCGCGCCCATCGTCGAAGCCTCCAAGCACCTGGCCTGGGGCAATGTGTTGCGGGTGCTCGAGAGCGAGTCCCGCTATGGTTTGCCTGCGACCCTCAGGATCTACCTGCGCGAGGCGCTCAGCGAGCTCTTCCTCCGTGACGACGGCGAGCCCCTCCGGCTCTCGGACCTCCCGATCAAGACCTACGTCATGGCCACCGGGATCACCGTCGATGCCCTCAAGCACGACCTCGACTACTATGAGCACCTCATCGAGGGTGACGTCGGTCGTTCGACGCGCGACCGGGTGCGGGGGGTCACCCGAGCGATCAGCGTCCTGCGCGAGTTTATCGCGCGTCGCGACGCCTTGGTCGAGCTCGCCTTGGGGTGGTCTCCAGGCACCGAGGAGTTCGACGCCCTCGACGCCGCCGGCTTCTCGGCCTCCGTCCCAGGGGTCTTGCATTACGACGTCCTCCGCGACGACGAGCGGATGCGCCGCTTACTCGACGATCTCTACGCTGCTTACGGGATCACCCGCTTGGGCGAGGGGGGCATGGTCGCCAACGTCGCCGCGAGGGTCGGGTGGGCTTCGAGCGTCGGGGGTGACCTCGGCGTACGCCAGCCCTTCGTGCTCGCTCTGGACTGCTTCGCTCCCAACCCCCGGCGGATCGCCTGGCTGCCCATCCAGCAGCTCGTGCGCGCCGCCAACGTCGATCGCGATCGAAAGTACGCCGATCTCTACCTGCCCATGCCCCGCACCCTCTCGCCCATGAACGTGGTGCCGCCTATCCGTGATGCCCTGCTCGCCACGCGGTGGGGTCGCGACGCCCTTCAGCCTCATATGCCCTACATCAACCTGATGATGCGGCCTATTCAGGTGCTCGACGGACCCTGATCCCTCAGCCGCCCCTCCGCGCCAGGGCGAGCAGCTCGTCGTGCAGGAGCCCGTTGCTCACCACCACCCCGTTCACCAGTGGCTTGGGCTGGTTGAAGCGGTAGGGTTGCCCCGAGGTCCCCGTGACCCTGCCGCCGGCTGCCAGCACGATCGCCGTCGCCCCCGCCACGTCCCACTCGCTCCGTGGGCGAGGGGTAAAGGTCGCGTCTGCCTGGCCGATCCCGACGAGACCCATCTTGTAGGCGACCGAGCCGACCGGCTCGAGGTGAGCGAGCCCCTGCCATGCATCGAACATGCCCTTCCGAAGCTCGCTCCGGCTCACCACGATCCGTCCCCCTTCGAGCGAGGAGCGATCGGTGGTCCGAACGGGGGCGCCGTCGAGCCAGGCCCCTTCGCCCACGATCCCGACGATGACCTGCCCGCGCACCGGATGCACCAGGACCCCGAGGACCGGGCGTCCCTCGACCACGAGCCCGACACTGACGACGAACTCGGGCACCCGATCGACAAACTCGCGGGTTCCGTCGAGAGGATCGAGGATCCAGACCCGGCGCTTGCCCAGGCGATCGGGCGCGTCCACCGACTCCTCAGAGAGGATCCCGTCGTCGGGAAAGGCCGTGCGCAGGTGATCTTGCAGGATCGCATCCGCGGCGAGGTCCGCCTCGGTTAGGGGGCCCTTGCCTTGGTCCTTATCGGTGACCCAGGCGTCGTCACGCCGCCAGATCTCGTGGATGGCTGCGGACGCTGCGGTGGCAGCGCGCACGGCGACGTCGCGTTCCTTGTGCATGGAGGGCTCCGGGGTCAGGGGTCACTCGAGCGGCGGTGAGTGCGCCGGGTCGGGGGCAGGTTCTTGAACCGTGAGGGTAAAGCCACCCCGGCATGGCGCCTGACCATAATCCAGCTCGATCTGGCGGGTGGTCTGCTCGGTGCCGAAGTCGGGCCACCAGGGCGCCACGCGCACGCGCAACGTCGCTGTGGTTCGCAAGGTGATCCGGTGGGTGTCGAGGATCAGGGTCGCGCCGGTCGGCGTGGGATGCACGACGACGTCGGGGTGAAGGAGCAGACGGGCGACGGCCTGCTGACCTCGTCCGCCGTCGACGTGGTCTTCGACGAAGAGGCGCAGCCCACGAAGATCGAAGCGACGTCGATGGCGGGGGCTCCCCTCGAGGTGGGCGAAGCCATCGTGCTGGCCGGCGAGGACGAAGCCGTCGCCGCGCGGCGCCCAGGTGGTGCGGCGCACCTGGGGGCGACGACCGATCCGAAAGGCGTCGAACATCTCGGCCTGATCGTGGTCGTCGAGGGTCAGGGTGTTGTGCGCCACGGTGCCACGGGCGTAGGCTCGGATAGGGCCCTTTTGGTAGGCGTAGACGCCGGTGTCGATGATCACGCGCCGGCCGCCCACCGACCACTCGAAGCTGAACACGTCGGCGTGGCCGTGCGCGGGCAGATCGTCGGGGGCGACGGGCCCGCAGTCGACCAGCAGGAGCTGATCGGGGCTGCGATGCACCGCGAGGGACTGGCCACCGATGAGGGCGGTGAGGGGTGCCGCGGGGATCTCTTGGCCCGTGAGGTTCGTGTAGGCGTGCAGGAGGGCGGCGGGTGGAGAGGCGGTGTGCAGGCCCCCGTCCGAGAACAGGCTGGGGCGGCCGTCGGGGTGCGTGGTGAGGACGATGGCGGTGGCCATGCGGTTCAGCGCCTCGAGGAGGCGCACGCGGACCTCGCCGTCGGGGAGGGCCTGCCAGAGCTGGAGGAGATCGGCGAAGACCTGGAGGTGGTAGGCCGGGCTGCCCTCGAAATGGAGCCCGTCGGAGTGGATCTGGTGATCGAGCTCCGCGGGGAGTCGCTGGAGAACCACGCCCAGCCATCGTTCGGCGTCGGGGCCATGAAAGCAGGCCGCGCCCCACCCGAGCGCCATGAGATCTCGGAGGAGGTGGTTGCCGCGAACGTCGAGCTCGAGGTTCCGATAGAGAAAGCCAAGCTGCTCGAGGAGCGAGGCCTGAACCTTGACGCGAAAGCCCTCAGGCAGCTCGCGGGTCGGGAGCTCACGCATCCAGGTGACGACCCGACTCGCGAGGGTGTAGCCGTTCCACGAGGCGATCCAGTAGCGCGGCTCATAGGGTCGGACCTGGTCGATCCACGAGCTGAGGATCTCGATGAAGCGCGGGTCGGGGAGGGCGGCGCACCAGCGGTGCTCGTGCAGGTGGACGAGCTGCAGATCGGTGCCGGAGAAGCCGGTCTGGGGAGTCCACGGGAGGTCGGGCCCTAGCGGGAGATCGTAGCCGTGCAGATGTAGGGTGTTCGGGCTCAAGACGGGATGTTGCTGGGGCACGCGCCGCCTCGGCCAGCGATCGAGGGGTAGGGGCTGCGCTCGGGTGCCGTGCGCCAGGGGGGTAGAGAAGCCCACCGAGGCGAGGCCCAGTCGGACCCTGCGTTTGGCGCGGTACAGCGCCCGCCACGCCAGCCGGTCGGGCGGGGTCTTGAGCATCATGCGCGCGAGCGCGGCGCGGTGGGACACGGCTCCTCCTCGCCGGAGCGTGTATCCGATCGTGGCCTGCGGGATCGACTCCAATCAGGCGAGGCGACGGGCGGGACTTCGGTTAGGATCGACCCATGATGATCTGGCTGATCATGCTGTGCTCGCTGGCGTGGGGCTCTCCATGGCCCGAGCTGAGCTTCGAGCCTGCCGGCGGCTCAACCGAGTCCGAATCCGCGGTCGTCGTGGGGATCGACCGCTACCTCATGGTCGACGAGGTCCCCGGCGCGACCCGCAACGCCGAAGACTGGTACCGCTACCTCACGGTCTCTCGGGGGCTCCCCGCTTCACACGTAAGGCTCCTCCGTGACACCGAAGGAACGAGGGAGCGCATCTTGGGGGCCGTCGAGACCGCGGCGGGTCAGGCGGGGCCGGGTGGCACGGTGTGGGTGGTCTTCATCGGCCATGGCGTGCCGATGCCCGACGGGCGCGATGGAG
The DNA here is from genome assembly GCA_007693595.1 of Deltaproteobacteria bacterium. Lineage (GTDB taxonomy): Bacteria > Myxococcota_A > UBA796 > UBA796 > REDI01. Next base: position 65,506 of record REDI01000032.1, read on the forward strand.
CCTTGGTCGGGGCCGACGCCCAGGGGGAGCCCGACGCGCTCTACCCCCGCAGTGTTCAGCGCGGCGAGATCCTCAAACGTCTCGAAGGGAGCCGGGGGGTTCTGTTGCTCGATGCGTGCTTCTCTGGGCGCTCGGCGCGCGGCTCACTCATGCCTGGCACCCAGTTCTTGGTCCCGAGCTGGACCGGCGCCCAGACCCAAGCGGTGGTTCTCTCGGCCGGGGCGGCGCACGAGTTCGCAGGACCGCTTCCTGGCGGAGGGCGACCCGCGTACAGCTACCTCGCCCTGGGCGGACTGCTAGGCTGGGCCGACGGCGATGGCGACGGCGAGGTCACCGCCGAGGAGCTCACCCGCTACACGCGCGACGCCCTTCAAGCCACGGTCACGGGGCGCACCCAGACCCCCGAGCGCCAGGGACCCGATCGGGTGCTGAGTCGGGGCGCTCTCGTCCAGGGCCCGAACCTCAGCGAGGTGGTGATCCGCTCCCCGCCCCCCTTGCGCGGCGGGCTCTCTCACGGTTCCGAGCCGTGGCAACGTCTCGAAGCGCTTCACCAAGACCGCCAAGGTCGTCTCGACGCCGATCTCGCGTCGCTCTCGCACGCGGGCCTTCCCGACGACGCGACCCTCGAAGCGCTGGAGCGTCGACGGGCCGCGCTCCTCGATGAGGCCTACCGCGGCTACCGGGCCCTGCTGCCCCTCCTCGAGGCCGGCGGCCCCGATGCGGTTCAGGCAGCTCGAGCCTACGTCGTGCGGTATCGAGCCGCTGCGATCGAGCAGGGTGACCATCGGCTCCCTGCGTCAGTCCCTTGGGTTGACCGTGTGGTCGCTTGGATCGAGAGCGGCGATCTCAGCTCCAGATCCTCCACCGTCACCATCCCTCCACCACCGCGGCGGACCGAGATCCCCTGGGGCCTGTGGCGCGACTCGTCCAGCGGTCTGAGCCAGGCCATCGAGGCGGATCCCGGACGAGCCTTCGAGGTCTACCTGGCGGTCTTCCACCTGGGGGACCAGATCCAGACGCGCTGCGGAGCCTCGTGCGAAGACATCCAGCGAGCGGCCAACCTCTTGCGGACCGATGCCCTCACCTATGGATCCGCCCGGAGCGATCGACGGTTGTCCGGCCTGGACGATCGCGAGCTCGGCTATGTCTTGCTGGGGATCCGCGCCGAGGGGCGAGATCACTGGTACGCTGCCGCCGGCAACGAGCGCCCGCTGCTCTCGGTTGAGGGCTGGGAGGGCTTCGTCGACGCCGTCGCCAGCCGTCGCAACGCCTGGCACCTTCGGGCGGGGCTCCTTCAGATCTCCGACCATCTGACCCGCAAGGGGGCGAGCGGTCGGTGCGTCGAGAGGATCGAGCAGCAGCAAGATACGCTGCTCCGGTCCTTCTCCCGCCTCGCCCTCGATCCCACCGAGCCGGGCTTCCCCGACAGCGCGGGTCTGGCCGATCTCCTCTCGAGGGCCACGCGGCTGGCCCGACGCGCAGAGCGCTGTCGCTGAGCCTCTGGGGCGAGCGGCGAGGCTCCTCGGTCTTAGCTGGAAGATAAGCGGACACCGCGCTAGCAGTCCGTAGACTCACGCGCCGGCCTCGCGACGGCAGGCGCCCCGCTCACCCCGCCCTGGAGCCTCGCATGACCCGCCTGCTCATTCCCTTAATCGCCTTGGCTGCCGCAGCCTGCGAACCCATCGCAGAGGGCCTCGATGGGAACCTCGCCTTTGGCTACGACGCCGACGATCGACTCTTTCCCTTCGACTTTGGCACCCCCGTCGCCGAGGGCATGGGGGTCGATGTGCTCGTCTACGACGACGCGGAGTCCCGTCAGCCCATGACGGTCTCGAGCGCCCAGGCTCAGCCCGGCACCGTCGCCGAGGTGGTCGGCTTCGAGGACAACCGCGTCAGCCTCGGTGCGCTGGCGCGCGGCGAGGCCGAGGTCCAGGTCACTGCGGGAGATCTGTCGGATCGGTTCACCCTGTCGGTCGAGTCCCTCGAGACCGTGGAGCTCTCCTATCCGGGGGTCTTGCTCGTCTCCGCTGAGCCCCCCGTGCGCGTCATGCAAGGGGGCACAACCCGCTTCGGCGCTCGGCTGCTCGACTCTGCGGGGCGCACCCTGGTGGGCTACGGGCTCGCTCCGGTCGAGATCCTGCCTGCAAGCGCAGGGAGCCAGATCCAGACCCATCACGTGGCACACGTCAGCGTCCGCTTCGACGAGCTCGGCGACGTCACGGTATCGGGGCAGGGCGGCGAGGCCCTAACCGTCGAAGTCGTCGACCCGGCCACCCTCTCCGGTCTGGAGCTCGAGGGGCTCCGTGGGAGCCAGGTCCTCGAAGACCGCCGGGTCTTCGCGGTCCGCGGTCTCGACGAGAACGACGACAACATCTTTGGCCTGTCGGATCTGATCACGGTTTCGGTCGACGACGAGAGCGTCTGCACCGTCCGGCCCCGCCCCGCGCTCGGCGACTCTGCCTTCGAGGTGCTGGCCGTCACGATCGGGGACTGCACCGTGCGCGCCACCTACGAGTCGCACGACGTCGCCGAGACCTTTCCGATCGTTCAGGCGCAGTAGGACTCGGGCTCGGGCTCGGGCTCGCCTCCCACGAGCGGTCAGCGGGCGCGGCGACGTATCGTTGAGATGATCTGGTGGTGGCCCACTTCGAGCACATCCGCGGTGATCAGGCGACGGCCGAGCTGCTGATGAGGAGCGTCGCCGACGATCAGAGAGGGGTCCTCCGTAGGCAGATCGCCTTGAGCGTCGGCGTGCCAGGTTCGGATCTCGCCGGCGAAGGCACGGCCACTGCCGGTCATCCGCCAGGAGCCAGCCAGGATCTCGGGGCGTTCGTCGCCGGTGAGGTCGGCGACCGCCAGGGTGGTCCCCAATCGGGCGAGGCGGTCCGAGGGGCTGTTTCGGCCTCCGTAGAGCTCGAGAGACTGCTGGATGGAGAGCGCGCCGTGTAGGAAGATCCTCACGCCTCCCGCGTTGGGGGCTTCGGGCGTGTCGAGCCCCGGGGCCCCTGCGATGAGATCCGCGCCCCCGTCCAGATCCAGGTCGGCGATCTCAAGGCTACGACCGAGCTGCTCACCGGGCCGCTCTCCGCGGAGGACCAGCCCAGCGGCCTCGGAGAGATCGCGCGAGGTCGAGAGCTGGCCTGAGAGCACGTAGATCGCCCCGGCACCGTCGGCGTCACCCCCTTCTCCCGAGGCCCCGATGGCGAGATCGGGGCGACCATCTCCGTCGAGATCGGCACCGCAGGCCAACGCGATGCCCGCGCGAGCGTAGGGCCGCCCCCCCTCGAAGAAGGCGATGGCGTCGTCGAGGGTCCAGCGCCCATGGGCGAGGGACTCGGGCTGAAAGAGCGCCACTGCGCCCCGCTCGGGGACAGGCTCTTCGGACGCTGGCCCTGACCAGCCGGGGAGTCCCACGGCGAGTAGATCGGGCCCGCCCGCCGGATCTGGACAGCGTTTGAGGGTGGAGCCGAGCTGATCACCCGGGGAGGGGCCCTCGAGCACGACGTCGGCGGCTTCGTGATTTCGCAGCGCGCCAGGGCGACGCCCCGCGTCTTCGAAGAGATAGATGGCGCCACGGTAGAGGCCCTCGGCCGGGGCAGCGACCCACAGGTCCCAGCCCTGGTCGTGCTGCCAGCCGTCGAGCACCCGCCCGAAGTCGGCGGGGCCGGTGAATAAGACCTGCTGGCTGTCGGGGCAGGGGGTGATCTGGAGCCGCGGCTGGCGCTGGACCGTCACGTCTGGGATGAAGGTGAGGAACCTGGGGTCTGCAGCTCGGCAGGCTCCCTCGGCGCGGAAGGGGGGGAGCACGCCGGCCGCGCCGAGAACCGGAAAGCCGACCAGCAGCTCGTGTCCCAGCGGTGCGATCCCCCAGTCGGCGCCGAGCAACACATCCCCGCGGGCCTGTGCCGCGACGTTGCGGGTGACGCGACGGCTCGTCGCCTCGACATCGAAGGAGTGAACCACGAGGTCCATGGCTCCGAAGCGGTCGACGCAGAGGGGCTGGTCGATGTCGAGGTTACACGGGGCCCGACAGGCTGGACCAGCGAACGCAGCTGCCGAGAGGGCGGCCCACACGCCCCAGGATCGAGCGCTCGCCCATGGGCGGGCCACGCCCCGGCTCAGTTGGCGATCGAGTACGAGGTCAGGCTGCGCTCCATGATCACCTGACCGGACCCGGCGTCGACCGTGAGCTCATAGACGAGCCCGATGCCTTCGGCGAAGTGAAGCTCGGAGATGGCGTCGATGTCTTCGCCGGCGTTGCCGAAGAAGCCGAACATGTCGAAGCCGAAGTCGAAGCCGAAGTCGCCTAGACCGAAGGGATCGCTGCTGCCGCGCTCCTCTTCGAAGCGGTAGATGATCTGGTAGGTCTCGAAGGTGCCTGCGGGCACGGTCGTCGTTCCACGGGGGAGCTCTTCGAACTGCCCCTCGACCTCGAAGCTCGTGGGGCTGTCTTGGACGGTGGTGTGGACGGTGTAGCTACCGCTCCAGCGCTGCCCCGGGCTGCCCATGTCGGCGACGGGGGGCAGGTAGCGCTGACCGGGCTGATACATGTCTTCGATCCAGCCGAGGGACTCGGTGAAGACCGTGAGGCCCATGTCGAAGGTGATGGTGTTCTCGACGTTGGCGCCGATCTTGAGCGCGGCGCCATCGGAGGCGCAGGCGTGGTAGAAGAAGCCGGTTTGCTCTTGGTCGTTGGCCTCGGTCTTGACCTCGACCCGGTTGGCGGGGCGGCCGTCGGGCGTGAGCCCCTGCGAGAGGACGGTCTGGACTTCGGTTCCCGAGTCCCCCCGGCTCGTGACCGCGTAGTTGCGGACGGAGCCAACCTTCTGGAAGGGATCGTAGGCGTGGCACTCGGTGGTCGTGTTCCCGCCGCTGTTGCCGCCCCCGCTGTTCCCATTGGTGTCATGGCCGCTGTTGGAGTCGGAGTCGACGTTGCCCTGGTCGGGTGTGGTGAGGTTGTCGCCACCCCAGCGCTCCGGCTCAGGGCCACACGCGGTGAGGGACAGGCCAAACATCAGTGATAGAACAGATAGGGTGCGCATGAAGACTCCGGAGCCAAGATTCTCGGATGCCTCGTAGACATCGCGACGCCCCTCTTTAGCCGATCGGAGGGGGTATGCGCAAGGAGAAGCATGTTGAAGCTGGATACACTCATCTCAAACGTCGACCGTCTCCTGACCCTAGATCCGATCCAGGGCGGGTCGGACCTCGGCGTGCTCGAAGACGCCGCAGTCGGTATCGTAGGCGAGAAGGTCGCGTGGATCGGGCCGACCGCCCAGGCCCCTGGCGCGGCGACGATCATCGAGGCACGCGGGCTCCTCGCCACCCCCGGCCTGGTCGACTGCCACACCCACGCGGTCTGGGCTGGCTCGCGCGCCTCGGAGTGGCGCCGCAGGCTCTCCGGCGTCCCCTACGCCGAGATCCTGGAGCAAGGTGGAGGCATCCTCTCGACGGTCGCCGCGACGCGCGCGGCCAGTGACGAAGAGCTCCTGGCGGGCTGCGTCGCGCGCCTCCGCGCCGCGGCCTCCCGGGGGATCACCACCGTCGAGATCAAGAGCGGCTATGGCCTGGACCCCGCGCAGGAGCGCCGCTGTCTTCGCATCGCGCGCCGCGCAGGGGAGATCGTGGGGGTTCGCGTCTTCACGACCTTCCTCGGGGCCCACACCATCCCCCCCGAGCTCCGACACGATCGCGAAGCCTACGTCCAGCAGGTCATTCAGGAGCAGCTCCCCGCGGTTCTCGACGTCGCGGACTTCGCCGATGTCTTCATCGACCGGGGGGCGTTCACCCTCGACGAGGGCGAGCGGATCCTGCGCGCCGCCCAAGAGGCGGGCCTGGGGGTGAGGGTACACGCCGAACAACTCTCGGCCACGGGAGCGGCCTCGCTCGCTGCTCGCCTGGGGGCGCTCTCGGCGGACCACCTCGAGCGCCTGCCTCCCCACGCGGCGTCGGAGCTCGCCCGAGCGGGGACGGTGGCCGTGCTCCTGCCCGGGGCCTGTCTCTACCTGAACGATCCCTCACCGCCCGTCCAGGCGCTCCGCGATGCGGAGGTCCCGATGGCCGTCGCGACCGATCTGAACCCCGGATCGTCGCCCACGGGGGATCTCTGGGCCTGCGCCACCCTCGCCTGCGTGCTGATGGGGCTCACCATCGAAGAGGCCCTGGTAGGGATCACCCGGAACGCAGGGCGCGCGCTCGGGCGGTCGGATCTGGGGATCCTCAGGGTAGGGGGGCCGGCGGACCTTGCGCTCTATGCGCCCCCACCGGGCGATCCCGTGCACGAGGACGCCCTGGTGCAGCGCCTCGAAGGCCACCGTGCGACGCTGACGCTCTGCGAGGGGCGGGTGCTGTACGGCGCGACGGACTACAGCCCGACGTAGCCCGTGCCCAAGACCCCGCTCTGCGCGATACCCTGTAGGGTATGCCCGGTCTCGGGGTGAGTGGTCTCGACGAGGCGGGTTCGGTACATGCCGATGACCAGATCATCGAGGAAGGGCAGGGCGCTCATGGCCGTACCAGGCAGGTTCATCACCCCATTGTCGGGTCCGTAGCAGACGACCTGGCCGGAGCGTACGCCGGACAGATAGTCGTAGGAGTCGAGCACGACAAGGAAGGTCCCGCTACCTCCAGAGGGAGACCACCGGAGGGTATCGCCGAACATCGAGATCGAGGCGCTGAAGGCGTTGGATGGGCTGGTCATGAGCATGGCTTCGGGCTCTACCGTGGTGAAGCCTTGCGGCGTGTCGACCGCCCCGGAGACGCTGAACGGACCGCTGTGGGGCCCGCTGTCTGGCACCGAGAGGCGATAGGAAGCGTTCGAGATGAAGTCGGCGGTCGAGAGCCCTGTCGCCTCGTAGTAGGGGCCGCGATCGCTCGTGGTGCGTCGCATGGCGATGTTCGCGCTGCCGGACTGTAGGTTGGCCCACTCCCCATTGGCGTGAAACGAGGAGGCGACAGGCGGTCGGGACGGGTTGGCGACGCAGGAGCCGGAGGGAGGGTACCACCCAACCCAGCTCGTGGAGGTCGGGGGGTGAAAGACCGCGAGGGAGTCGATGATCACATCCGAGGTCATGCTGAAGCACGCGGGGCAGGCGACCTGAAGGCGGAAGAGCTCGACCAGGCCCCCGTTCAGTCCCGTGGGCGTGACGGTGCCGCCGCCGTTGGGATCGGAGGGGATCCCGCCGGAGTCGGAGCCGGAGTCGGAGTCGACGATCGGGCCGTCACCGCCGTAATGGTAGGCGTCGTGCGCGGTGGTCGTGCCGCGGTCGGAGGTGACCCGAACATCGACGATCATGCTCTGGGAGGCTGCCGGAGCCGTGGCGATGAGGCGATCGGGGCCGAGGCGCTGATGCTCCGCGCGGAACTGGCCGAAGAAGACCGAGACCTCGCCTTCGAAGCCGTAGCCGTAGATCGAGACCGGGTTGCCCCCTTCGACGGGACCGAAAGAGGGGTCGAGATCGTCGATGCCGATCAGGGTGTCGGCAGAGTCGGTGTCGTCGGTCCCGTCGGGTTGTTGAGCGCCCTCAGGGTTGAATGCGGTGAGCCCTGGACCGCAGGCCGCAGCGAGCAGCAGGACGGGGAGTGTGGTTCGCAGCATGGTGCCTCCGACGGCCCATGCTAACGCGCGACAGAGCCGCTGGCGCGGATCGGCTCTGTGACAAGATTCGACCTGCCCGATTCGGGCTGCCCGTGACAAGTCCCCCCCACCCAGGTTAGGCGCCCCCCCGGAGCGCGTGAGCGGCCAGGTCCACACGCCGAATCACTCGATTTCAAGGAGATGCATCCATGTTCATTCGTTCTGCCCTCATCGCCATCGCCGCCTCACTCGCCCTGGGCGGGTGTGTCGACCCCGACTTGGTCGAGAAGATCTCTGATCTCGAAGCGCGCATCGAGGCTCTCGAGTCCTCCCCCGGCGGCGAAGGGGCAGCGCTCGAGGGGCAGGCTCGCTCCAAGATCCAAGAGCTGCAGCAGGCGCTCGGCCAGTTCGACTACCCCAAGGCCAACGAGCTCTGCGCCGAGCTCAAGAAAAAGTACGCCGGGACCCAGGTCTTCCGTCGCGGAGGCCGCACCTGTGACGAGGTCGCTGTCATCGGCAAAGAAGCCGCAGCTTTGCCTGTTGATCGCTGGTTTCAGGGCGACGCGAACCTCGATGGCTCCGAGCCGACCCTCCTAGTCTTCTGGGAAGAGTGGTGCCCTCACTGTCGCAACCACGTCCCGGAGCTCCAGGGGCTCTACGAGCGCTACAAGGGCCGCATGAACGTGGTGGGGCTGACCAAGGTCAACCGCAGCTCAACCGACGACAAGGTTTCGGCCTTTCTCCAAGATAAAGGGGTGACCTACCCCGTCGCCAAGGAGCAGGGCAATAACTTCTCGTCGCACTACGCGGTCTCGGGTGTGCCCGCCGCAGCCCTCATCAAAGACGGCAAAGTGGTCTGGCGCGGCCATCCCGCTCGCCTGAACGATGGCAACATCGATCAGCTCCTCGGCAGCTAAGTCGACCGTCTCCGGGTCGCCCGGCTGGCGAGGGGCCGTTGCGCGCCCCGCGTCCTGCCTCGGGTGCAAGGGGCTCGACCGTCTCCGGGTCGCCCGGCTGGCGAGGGGCCGTTGCGCGCCCCGCTTCCTGCCTCGGGTGCAAGGGGCTCGACCGTCTCCGGGTCGCCCGGCTGGCGAGGGGCCGTTGCGCGCCCCGCTTCCTGCCTCGGGTGCAAGGGGCTCGACCGTCTCCGGGTCGCCCGGCTGGCGAGGGGCCGTTGCGCGCCCCGCTTCCTGCGATAGTCTCCCCCCTCGACGAAGTGGATGGCGGGCTCCCCGCCGCGGGGAGCGCCCATGGCTGAGTACATTCGCTGGTTCAACGAAATCACCTACAACGATGTCCCCGTCGTCGGAGGAAAGAACGCCTCGTTGGGCGAGATGACCCGCTCGTTGGTCGCGGCGGGTATCCGCGTGCCCGACGGCTTCGCGATCACCGCCGAGGCCTACCGATACGTCGTGCGCTTCAACGAGCTCGACCAAGAAATCGGCGACCTGATCGATCAGATGAGCGACGGTCGGATCTCGCTCCGCGAGACCGGGCACCGCATCCGGGCTGCCCTGGTCGGTGCCGAGATCCCCCCGGATCTCCGCCATGAGATCCTCCGAGCCTACCTTGAGCTGTCGCGTCGCTTTGGCGTCGAAGCCGCCGACGTGGCCGTGCGCTCCTCCTCCACGGCTGAAGATCTGCCCGATGCCAGCTTCGCCGGTCAGCAAGAGACCTTCCTCAACGTCACCGACGCCGACGACCTCCTCGTGACGGTCCGCCGGTGCTTCGCCAGCCTCTTCACGGACCGAGCCATCTACTATCGCCAAGAGAAGGGCTTTGAGCACCTCTCTGTGGCCCTATCGATCGGCATCCAGAAGATGGCCCGCTCCGATCGAGGCGCGGCCGGGGTCGCCTTTACGCTCGACACCGAGACCGGCTTTCCCGATGTGGTGGTGATCGATGCCGCCTACGGGCTCGGCGAGAGCGTGGTGGGCGGGCTCGTCACCCCCGACGAGTACCGCGTCTTCAAGCCGCTCCTCACTCAGGCCGAGGCGAGCCCCATCTTCGAGAAACGCCTGGGACGCAAAGAGACCACCCTGATCTATGCCGGTCGAGGCGAACAGGGCCGCACCCGTCGGGTGATCACGCCCGAGCACCTCCGTGACCGCTTCGTCCTGAGCGACGAGCAGATCCTCACCCTCGCGCGTTGGGCGCGAAAGATCGAGCAACACTACGGCTGTCCTATGGACGTGGAGTGGGCCCTCGACGGGGACACGGGCGAGCTCTTCGTCGTGCAGGCCCGACCTGAGACCGTTCAGTCGCGTGTGGGGGCGGGCACGCTCAAGACCTGGGAGTTGCGCGAGTCCGCCGAGCCCCTGTGCGAGGGAACGGCAGTGGGGCAGGGGATCGCCGCGGGTCGGGTCCGCATGCTGCGCGACGCCAGCCAGGCCGATCAGCTTGAAGAAGGCGATATCCTCGTCACGGGCATGACCGATCCAGATTGGGTGCCCATCATGAAACGCGCAGCCGCCATCGTCACCGACGCAGGGGGGCGCACCAGCCACGCCGCCATCGTCAGCCGCGAGCTCGGGATCCCCGCCATCGTTGGCTGTGGCGACGCCACGGAGCGCCTCGTCGACAGGCAGGCGGTGACCGCTTCGTGCGCCGAAGGGGACCGAGGCTTCGTCTACCCCGGCCAGCTCCAGTTCGAGGCGCGCGAGGTCGACACGACCAACCTGCCCACCACCCGAACCAAGGTCCAGATGATCGTCGGCAGCCCGCAGACGGCCTTCCGCTGGTGGAACATCCCCTTCGAAGGGGTTGGGCTCGCCCGGATGGAGTTCATCATCAACGGGGTCATCCGCGCCCACCCCCTCGCGCTGCTCGACCTCGATCGCGGCGAGCTCCGCGACGAAGAGGCTGCCGCCGAGATCCGCGAGCTTATCCGGGGCTTCCCCAGCGGCGAGGCCTTCTTCGTCGATCGCCTCGCCCGGGGCATGGCGGGGATCGCCGCCGCCTGTTGGCCCCATCCGGTCATCGTGCGCATGAGCGACTTCAAGACCAATGAGTACGCCGACCTGATCGGAGGGCGAGCCTACGAGCCCGTCGAGGCCAACCCCATGCTCGGCTGGCGGGGGGCATCCCGCTACTACTCCACCGAGTATCGGCCCGGCTTCGACCTGGAGTGCCGCGCGCTGCGCATGGCGCGCCTCGACATGGGCTTCTCCAATCTCACCCCGATGATCCCCTTCTGCCGCACCCCCCAAGAGGCGGATCGGGTGCTCGAGGTCATGGCCACCAACGGGCTTGAGCGCGGTGTCGATGGGCTCCAGGTCTTCGTGATGATCGAGGTGCCGAGCAACGTCATCCTCGCCGATCAGTTCGCGGAGCGATTCGATGGCTTCTCGATCGGCAGCAACGACCTCACCCAGCTCACCCTCGGGGTCGATCGGGACTCCTCGCGCCTGGCTCCGCTCTTCGATGGGCAGCACGAGGCGGTCAAGCGCATGCTGCGCAGCGTGATCAAGGTCGCCAACGACACCGGCACCAAGATCGGACTGTGCGGGCAGGAGCCCTCAGACCACCCAGAGTTCGCGAAGTTCCTCGTCGAGTGCGGGATCGACGCGATCAGCGTCAACCCCGACAGCTTGGTTCGCGTTCGAATGCACGTCGCCGAGGCCGAGGCCGGCTGACCGCAGCTCAGGTGGGCGGCTGAGTCAGGTGGGCGGCTGAGGAGGGCGAGCGCGCGCGCGCCGGATCGAGAGTCCGAGCAAGCCCAGGCCGGCGAGGAGGAGCAGGGCGGCGGAGCCGACGTGGACTCGATCCGACCAGGTCTGGACTTGCCAGAGGACCTGGGGGATCTCTTGGACCGGGACGGAGCGGGTGATCCAGGTGACCCAGACGTACAGCGCGGCTTGCGCGATGACGACGAGCAGCATGCCTGCGCGAAGCGCCGCTCGGGCCCACCCCGGCACGCCGCCCAGACGATCGAGGATCACCTGCCACAGCCCCAGGGCGGCGACGATGAGCAGGATCTCGAGCACTCGGTCCTCCTGGGCTCTGGGGTAGCGCCTTGGGCGCGCCCGTCCAGCGGTGAGGAGGGGGCGGTGGTGGCTCCGCGCAAGCTGTCCGTCGGGGATCGGTTATGCGCCGGTGCCCCGACGCGCGGCCCGCGGCTCGGGGAGGAGAGGCCATGCGCTACCAGCACGTCGCCATCGAGGGGATCGCCCATGTGCTGCCCCCGCATACCATCACCAGCGAAGATCTCGAGTCTCGCCTCACGGGCATGATGCGCAAGCTCGGCTTCCCGCCTGGCACCATCGAAAAGCTCACCGGCGTCCGGGAGCGTCGGTGGTGGGATCCCGGGGTTAAGTGCTCCCAGGGTGCCGCGCTGGCCGCCGATCGCGTCATGCAGAAGTGTGGGGTTCGCCCCGATCAGATCCAGGCCCTCGTCAACGGCTCGGTGAGCCGCGACTATCTCGAACCCGCCACCGCGACCTTGGTGGCGGGGCAGCTCGGGCTCGGTCCTGGCTGTATGAACTTCGATGTCACCAACGCCTGTCTGGGCTTCCTCAACGGCATGGTCGCGGTCGCGAACATGATCGAGCTAGGCCAGATCGAGACCGGCATGGTCGTCGCCAGCGAGGTCACCCGCGAGGGCATCGAGCACACCCTCACGCGCCTCGACGGGGCCGAGGTCACGAGCGATGACTTCCGAAACAACTTCGCGAGCCTTACGCTAGGATCCGCAGCGGTCGCCTGCATCTTGCGGCGAGCGGACCGCAGCAGCTCCCCTCATCGGCTCACCGGCGGGGTCTGGAAGGCCGACACGACCCACAACGACCTCTGCGTAGCCTCCCATCTCGAGATGCGGGCTGACGCTCACGGCCTGCTGGTGCATGGGGTCGACTGTGCGGTCGGTACCTGGCCTCTCGCCGTCGCAGAGTTCGGGTGGAACCAAGCCCCCCCCGACGAGATCATCTTCCACCAAGTCGGGCTGACCCACTTCGTCAAGACCTTCGAGCGCTTGAGTCTTCCCCTCGACAGAGCGCTAGTGACGTTTCCGTATCTCGGCAATACCGGCCCCGTCTCGGTGCCTGTGACCTTGGCCATCGGCGAGGCCCAGGGCCGCATCCAGCCGGGTCAGACCATCGCGCTCTTCGGCGTGGGTTCGGGCCTGGGTAGCCTAATTTTGGAGGTGAAGTGGTGAACGCAACCGACGAGTCCTTCATCCCCGCCGATGATCGCTACGACGCCCTCCCGGACCAGGTCAAGGAGCTCTACCCTTGGCGAGGGCAGCTCTTCACCCAACACCCTCATGGTCATAAGCAGCGGATCATCGATGTGGGCGAGGGTCCTACCCTGCTCTTCGTGCACGGCAACCCGACATGGTCGTTCTACTGGCGCACCCTGATCGAGCCCCTTTCGCAACACCATCGCTGCGTCGCTGTCGATCACATCGGGTGTGGCCTCTCCGACAAGCCCCAGGGTTGGGACTACCACCTCCGCGATCACCAAGCGAACCTCGCCCGAATCATCGAAGCCTTGGATCTGCGCGACGTCACCCTGGTCTGTCACGACTGGGGTGGGCCGATCGGCTACGGCGGCGCGCTCGCACACCGAGACCGCTTCAAGCGGTTCATCGTCTTCAATACTCTCTCGCGCTTCGGCGACTTCCCTCTTTCTATTCGCTCGATGCGCTGGCCCCTCGTGGGCCCCTTGGCCGTCCGAGGCTTCAACGCCTTCCTACGGTTCGCCCTCAAGAAGGGGTCTGCCCGCCCCGAGCAATACGACGGGCCGATCGGGCAGGGCTACCTGGCACCCTACGGCAACTGGAAGGATCGCGTGGCGATCCAGCGTTTCGTCGAAGACATCCCCATCGAGGCCGGCCACCCGACCTACTGGGCTCGCGAAGACCTCCAGGCTGGCATCAAGGGCCTGTCGGATCGGCCTCATCTCATCATCTGGGGCAAGCAGGACTTCGTCTTCCACCACGACTTCCTGAACGGCTGGAAGGACACCGTTCCCGCTGCCGAGGTGCACGAGCTCGAAGACGCCAACCACTTCGTCGTCGAAGACGCACACGAACGGATCGTGCCCTGGATCCAAGACTGGCTGGCGCGTCATCCCCTGGGCGGCGATGGCCCTGAGAGCGAAGAGTAGGCGATAGGGCGGGCCTCCCCGGACACTTTGCCCTCGCGCTTCGGAGAGGCTGCGTTATACGGCCCGGCCGAGGAAGAGCCTTGGCCGCGGAGAGGTCTGATGTCTAGCCTGCGAAACGTCTCTGAACACCTGCGCCGCCACGCCGAGGAACGGGGGGAGCAGCCGGCGCTGATCGTGCCCGATGGAGCCGGCTGGAGCAGCATCACCTACCGGGAGCTCAACGCGAGGGTCGATCGTTTCGCCCACGGCTTCGTCGCCAAGGGGCTGAAGCGGGGCGATCGGGTGCTCTTCCTCGTCAAGCCGGGGATCGAGTTCTATGCGGCCCTCTTCGGCCTCTTTCGCATGGGGGCCATCCCGGTCCTAATGGATCCCGGCATGGGGCTGCCCGCGCTCCTTCAGTGCATCGAGCAGGCGGCCCCGCGTGCCGTGCTCGCCCTGCCGATCGTCCATCTCGTGCGGCTGCTCAAGCGCAAGCACTTCCACAGCGCTGAGATCTTCATTACGGCGGGCACCCGGTGGCTCTGGGGCGGCTCGACCCTCAAGCAGTGCCTCTCCGACAACACCCAGCCCTACGCCATCGAGCCCGATCGATCCGCCTCCGACGAAGGATTCATCGCCTTCACCTCCGGCTCCACCGGCCCGCCCAAGGGCGTCAGCTTCGTTCAGCGCATGTTCCTGAACCAGGCCCACATGCTCAAGGAGCGCTTCTCGATGGGCCACGACACGGTCACCGTCGAGTGCTTCGCGGCCTTCGTGATCTTCGATCTCGCCATCGGCATGACGGTCGTGATCCCCGACATGGACCTCTCCAAGCCCGCCAAGGCCGATCCTGCCAAGGTCGCGCGCGCGATCACCGAGCATAAGGCCACCTCCGCCTTTGCCTCGCCCGTCGTCTGGCAGAACGTGGCGCGTTGGGCGCAGCGCGAAGGGGCGACGCTGCCATCCCTCGAGCGGGTGCTCACCGCGGGAGCTCCGATCCCCGCCGATCTCCACCGCCGCTTCCGCGACATCCTCTCGGAAGGGGTCGAGGTCCACACCCCCTACGGCGCCACCGAGGCCCTTCCGGTCGCGACCATCGGCAGCGAGACCGTGCTGGGCGAGACCTGGGAGCGCACCTCGAAGGGCCATGGAACCTGCGTGGGCACCGCTTTCGCCGGAGTCACCGTCGAGGTGATCCCGATCACGGACGATCCCATCGCGCAGTGGTCCGACGAGCTCCGGCTCCCCGTGGGCGAGGTCGGCGAAATCACGGTCTTCGCGCCCATCGTCAGCCCCGAGTACAAGGACCGCCCCGACGCCAACGCGGTCTCCAAGATCACCCGCGATGGCCAGATAGGGCACCGCATGGGGGACCTGGGCTACCTCGACGACCAGGGTCGGCTGTGGTTCTGCGGGCGCAAGAGCCACGCCTTGTGGGTCGATCCAGAGCACCTCCCCGAATCGGCGTCTCACCCCGAAGGCCTCCTTCCCGCCGTCCCGGTCGAGGGCGTGTTCAACGAGCACAGCAAGGTGCTGCGCACCGCCTTGGTCGGGATCGGGGAGCGTGGAGCCCAGGAGCCGGTCCTGTGCGTCGAGCTCGAGGCAGGCGAGGCCTGGACCGATGGACTCGAGGCCGAGATCCTGGCGATGGCCGAAGGTACGCGCTGGGAAGGGGTGGTCCGCCGAGTGCTGCACAGCGCCGGCTTCCCGACCGACGCCCGACACAACTCAAAGATCAAGCGTGAGGAGCTGCGCGCATGGGCTGGTGAGCAGACCCGCGCGCTTCCCCAGGCACAAGGAGACGCCGCATGAAGGCACTGGTTACCGGCGGAGGAGGATTCCTGGGTCGCCGCATCGTCGAGCTGCTGATCGAGCAAGGGCACGACGTGAGCTTCCTCGCGCGGGGGCACTACCCCGAGGTCGAGGCCCTCGGAGCCCGAGGCTTCCAGATCGACCTCGCGGATCGATCCGCTCTCGACGAGGCGGTCGATGGGGTCGACGTGATCTTTCACGTCGCGGCGAAGGCGGGGGTCTGGGGAGACCGCGAGAGCTTCTACAAGATCAACGTCGATGGCACTCGGAACCTGCTCGATGCCGCCGAGGCGGCCAAGGTGCCGCGCTTCGTCTACACCAGCACCCCCTCGGTCGTGAGCTACGACAGCGACATCGAGAACGGGCCCCAGGACCTCCCCTACGCCAAGTCCTACAAGGCCTGGTACCCCGCGTCGAAGGCCGAGGCCGAGCGGATGGTCCTCAAGGCGAACAGTCGACATCTCGCCACGGTCTCGCTGCGACCGCACCTGATCTTCGGGCCTCGCGATCCCCACCTCTTACCACGCTTCGTCCAGGCAGCCCTCGCGGGTCGGCTGAGGATCATCGGCAACGGCGAGAACAAGGTGGACTTCACTTACGTCGACAACGCCGCATGGGCGCACCTCGACGCGGCCGATGCGCTCACGGACCACACCGCCCCCTGTGCGGGCAAGGCCTACTTCATCAGCAACGATGAGCCGGTGCCCCTGTGGGGGTGGTTCAACGAGCTCTTGGGTGAGCTCGACGTCCCCCCTGTGAGCAAGCGGATCGGTCATGGGCTCGCCAAGGGGCTGTTTACCGCCGTCGAGACGGCTCACAAGCTGCTCCCCTTGGGCGAGCCGACCGTGACCTCCTTCCTCGCCGACGCCATGGCGACGAGCCACTGGTTCGATCAGGAGCCCGCCAAGCGCGACTTCAACTACTCGATCCGGGTGAGCATGGACGAGGCCATGGCCCCGACCGCTGCCTACCTGAAGGAGCACACGGTGGAGCCCTTCGGGAAGGGGACCTAGCCGCCTTGGCTCTTCGGGCTCAGGGCGCGCGGACCACCTCGCCGCGCCCGTCGACCCAGACGGTGATCTCGGAGCCGCAGCCCTCTTGTCCGATGCAGCGCTGCGGGTTCTCGCCGACGATCTCCCCGGCCCAGAAGGTGAAGCCGGCGATCGCCTCGGCCTCGGTCAGGGCTTGGTCGGGTCTCCAGCCCCCCTCCGGTCGCCCCTCGGCGTTCACCCGTTGGGTCGCAGCGAGGATCCCCAGCGCGGGATCGGGGGACTCGACGGGAAAGTCACTGCCGAGCACCAGCCGTGCGCCCGCCTTGTCCAGGGCGCGCCAGGCATAGCTGTCCTCGACCCGCGAGGGCCCGAGCCGCGCGACCGCCCAGGCGTGATCGCTGGTGGCGTGGGTCGGCTGCACCGAGGCGATGATGTTCAGGGGCCCAAGTCGCGCGCGGTCGGAAGCCGCGACCACCTGGGCGTGCTCCAGACGGAGCGGGACGGCGCTCGCCTCGGGGACAGCCCGTCGCGCAGCCTCGAAGGCGTCGATGACGTCGCGTGCGGCGGCGTCACCGATGGCGTGCACCGCGAGCTGTGCCCGGACCCTCAAGCAACGGATGGCGAGATCGGCGAGGGCCTCGCGGGAGGTGATCGCGAGGCCTCGGGTCTGGGGCTCGTCGGCATAGGGCTCGAGCAGGTGGGCCCCGCGGCTCCCGAGCGCGCCGTCGGCGTAGGCCTTGATGCCGACGATGCTCAGTCGCCCCTCGTCGAGCGGACCCTCGCGCAAGAGGACCTCGGCGGCCTGGCTCGAAGGCGAGAGGTAGGCGTCGATGCGCACCCTGAGCTGTCCTTGAGCGTTGAGGGCGCGGTAGGCCGAGAGGGTGGTGTCGTCGACCCCCATGTCATGGGCCCCCGCGAGCCCCAGCCCGAGCATGGTCTCTTGGGCGGTGCGCAACCAGCCGATCACCTGATCGACGCTCGGCTCGGGGACGGGGACCAGGCTCGCGGCGGTGTCGATCAGCACGCCGGTCGGGGCCCCCGAGGGGTCACGCAGGATCCGCCCTCCCTTGGGATCGGGAGTGTCTCGAGTGATCCCCGCGGCTCGAAGGGCAGCCTGGTTCACCCAAGCGGCGTGGCCATCGACTCGGCGGAGCACCGTGGGTCGCTCGCCGGTGATCGGATCGAGGTGGGCTGCCGTGGGCCATGCCCCCTGCGGCGCGTCGGGCCACTCATTCTGATCCCAGCCACGTCCAAGGATCCATCCGTCTTCGGTCGATGCGACCCGATCGGCCACCGCCTGGAGGGTCTTGGAGAAGGTCGGCAGCCCCTGAAGGTCGAGATCGTCGATCTTGCGTCCTAGCCCTGCGGGATGAGCGTGGGCGTCGACGAAGGCGGCGGTGATGCGGTCGACCTTGCGGGGTTCGACCCCCTCGGGGGGCTCGGAGACGACCCGGAGCTGCCCTTGGTGCAGGTGGATCACCGCCTGCTGGGGGGAGGGGAGGGGGCTGCCGAGCCATGCCTCGCCCTGGATCCAGATCCCAGGGGGAGGATCGGGCGGATGGGTAGGGGGGCTGGGCGTGGCACAGCCGAGCAGGAGGAGGGGAAGGGTTCGCATGGGGACCTCGATAAGGCGTAGCACCCGTGGTCTACGATGCGGTGTGACGGTACGATAGCGGTAGCGACTCGCGCCCGACCCGCTCTACGCGTCTATCACTCGCAGGACCCGACCATGGACGAACTCGAGAATGCGCGCTCTGAGCTTCAGGCACACCGGGAAGCTCTCCGAGCCACAGAGGTGGAGCTGGCAGAGAAGCTGGATCAGCTCGCTTCGGTCGCGCCGAGGGGCTGGCTGGGGCGCCTCGTGAAGCGCTCCGATCCTGGGCTAGCGGCCGAGATACGCAACGAGATCGTCGAGATCAAGAGCAAGCTGCGCCAGAGCCGGGAGCGAGTTCAAGCCGCCCTCGCCGAGGTCGAGCGCATCGAGCGCGAGGCGGAGCGCGACGCCATGGTCCCCGCACGAGCGGTCGATCCAGCCTCCGCCGCGCTCGTCCTGCGGGTGCTGGAGCGACTCGGCCCGCTGCTCGTCCGACTCCTGAGCTTGTCGGGCGCGGCGAAGCGAGATCGTGCCGCGCAGCGTGGCCCGAAGAAGGGGCGACGTCGCTTCACCGACTCCCGCTCCAAGCAAGGCTCGGCACCCGACTGGGATCGGGGGGTCGCCGAGGCCGAGATCCTGGCGGACGCGGCGGGCCTTCCCTTGACCCTGCCTCGATACCGGGCCTCTGCGCCGCGACCCGCTGGCTACCCTCAGCCCAGCCCCGCGATCGCCATGGCACGTCAGGCCGCGCTCGCGGGACCACAGGGCGACTTCGCCCTCGTCATGGAGATGGCGGAGAGTCAGCTTCGGCAAGTCGAGGCGCAGCGGGTGCTGATGGTCGCCGCCATCGAGCGGCGCTACCCCGAGGCACGGGACCTGGCGGCCCAGATCGAGTGCGACGCAGAGTTCCGCTGGTTGGGCACTTCGAGCGAGGAGCAACGCGGCGTGGTGGGTGAGCAGCAGCTCATCGAGGCGTGGGAAGCCCTGACTCGGACCTACGAGGCACTCCGGCGTGGTGTAGAACGCGGAGATCGGGTGGTCGAGCTGCTCGGGCCCGTCGGGCAGTGGCAGCGCCAAGTCCGCGTCATCCGGGACCTCCCTCTCGCCCAGGAGCACGATCTGCTCCCTCCGACGAACGAGGGTACCGAAATGACCATCTTCGTCGAACGACTTCAGGAGATCTGGCCGAGCCTCAACGCCCGCTTCCTCGCCTGGCGGCAGGCCAGGGAGCGGGGGTAGCTCCGGCCACCTAAGGACCATGGGTTGAACAAATGGGGGCGAGAACAGAAATATCTTGGAATAACAAGATATATAGATGACACATCATGGTACTAGAAGATTTTCTTAGGGGATCGAGGGATCGCGTCGTTCATGCAGCTGAACCCACCCCCAAGAGGAGACCATCATGGTTCGTCTGCCTAACTCTACTCTCGTCCTTCTCGGTGTAAGCGCGCTCTCGATGGTGGCCCTGACCGCCTGCGACGAGAGCGTCGATCGTGGCGAGACCGCGGCTTCGGTCAGCGACACCGACACCGACACCGACACCGACACCGACCCCATGGGCAGCTTCACCGCCACCGAGCTCCGCCTCTTCGGCTCGTCGGGCAACGATACCGTCGCTGGGGCGGTGTTCGACGGCGAAGGCAACACCTACGTCATCGGGCAGAGTGAAGGTCTTGGGCACTCCATTGGGAGCGTGTATTGGGCACGGCTCAACGCCGACGGCACCGTCGCCTGGGCCCACGATCTCTCCAGCCCCGACGACCTCGAGGGGGAGGCGGTGCGACTCGTCGGTGACGCCCAGAAGGGCAACGGGGCGACCCGCTCCATCGTGATGGGCGACGACGGCTACCTCTACGTCGTGGCCAAGGGCAAGGGTTGGTCATCGAGCTCGACCAGCTTCTACGCGAGCTATGCCATGAAGATCGATCCCGCGAGCGGTGAGCCGGAGTGGACCTCGATCTATCGACTCGGCTACCCCAGTGGCTCCTCGGACGTGGCCGTCAACCAGACCGAGGGGGCGAGCATCGCCCAAGTCGGCGACAGGGTCTTCGTCACCGCGGTCGGTGGATCGACCAACGCGGTCGTGCTCTACGAGCTCGACGGCGACAATGGAGAGCTGGTCCAGAGCGTCGGGCTGAACATGGCGACGGCGGGTAGCGCCTCCCGAGCGATCACGATGGTCGCCGATCCCACCAACGATGTGCTCTACCTCGGGGGATGGACCAGCGCGAACTTCCAGAAGCCGGCCATCGCCAAGGTCGACATCTCTGGCGACAAGCTCGAGTTTCTCTGGCACAGCCAGCTCATCACGCCCGCGAGCACCCACGTTGGCATTCACGTCAGCGATCTGGATCTGGACAGCGACGGCAACCTCTACGCCACCCTCTGGATCGCGGGGACCTACGGCTGGCACGAGCTCATCAAGCTCGCGCCGGACGGGACCCCTCAGTGGGGCCGACGCTGGGGCGTGAGCGAGACCGGAACCCTCAGCGATCCCCGTGGCTCATCGCGCAACGACGGCATGCTCGTCCGGGTGCTCGACGGGGTGGTCTACCTGGGCGGCCGAACGGGCGTCCAGCACGTGACCTGGGGCGATGTCTCGTTCGGTGACTCGGTCTTGATCGCCTATGACACCGAAGGGGAATACCTCACGCACCGTTACTACTTCTCGGGCACGGCCAGCGACGACACCAACATCGACCACGTCAAGGGCGTGGGCGTGCTCGACGACGGCCGGCTGGCGATCGCGGGCTTCATCTGGCCCAACGGGACGAACTTCGAAGGCGATTGGCTGAACATCGACGAGGTGAACGACAGCGGTGAGGCGCTGACCACCGTCCCCCATCACCAGATGGAGATCGAGGGGAGCCAATACACCATGAGCATGACGACCGGCTCGGACATGCTCCTTATCGAGCACCCTACCGCTGAGGTGCGCTTCCCTGGCGATGCCGGGATCGAGCCGAGCTTCCAGGTCCGCAGCCGCGCCTCCGAGGTCACGGCCGACGACGCCTCGACCCGCGCCCCCTCCGAGAGCGCGTACCGAACCTTCTTCGACGGCTTCTTGCCCGAATAGGTCAACGGTTCGTTCCCGCGCTGCCCGGGCGAGCTCTCGGGCGGCGCCGCGCCTCGTCAGGGTCGGCTCAGATCCCAGCGAAGAAGTCGTTACCCTTGTCATCGACGACGATGAAGGCCGGGAAGTCCTCGACCTCGATCCGCCAGATCGCCTCCATGCCCAGCTCGGGGAACTCGAGCACCTCGACCGAGCGGATCGCCTCCTTGGCGAGCACCGCCGCGGGGCCCCCGATCGAGCCCAGGTAGAAGCCCCCGTACTTCTGGCAGGCCTGGGTGACGGCGGCGCTGCGGTTGCCTTTGGCGAGGGTGACGAAGCCACCTCCGTGCTCCATGAACAGCCCGACGTAGGGATCCATACGGCCCGCGGTGGTGGGGCCGAAGCTGCCCGAGGCGTGGCCCTCGGGGGTCTTGGCGGGACCCGCGTAGTAGATGCAGTGATCCTTGACGTACTGCGGCAGTCCTTCGCCACGGTCCAGGCGTTCCTTGAGCTTGGAATGGGCGATGTCGCGGGCGACGATGATGGGCCCGCTCAGGCTGACACGGGTCTTGATCGGGTAGCGCGAGAGGGTGGCACGGATCTCGGACATCGGCTGGTTCAGGTCGATCTGGATGACCTCGGTCGAGAGATCCTCGGGCTTGGGATCGGGCAGGAAGCGCGCCGGATCGCGCTCGAGCTGCTCCAGAAAGACCCCCTCGGCGGTGATCTTGGCGAGGGCTTGTCGGTCGGCGCTGCACGAGACCCCGATCCCGACCGGACAGGAGGCGCCGTGCCGAGGCAGCCGGACCACCCGCACGTCGTGCACGAAGTACTTCCCGCCGAACTGCGCCCCGATACCCGTGAGCTGCGCGAGCTTGAAGACCTGCTCCTCGAGCTCTCGATCCCGGATGGCGTGGCCGAGGTTGTTGCCGGCCGAGGGAAGCCCATCGAGGTAGCGGCAGCTCGCCAGCTTGACCGTCTTGAGAGTGCTCTCGGCGGAGGTGCCCCCGATGACGATGGCGAGGTGGTAGGGGGGGCAGGCAGCGGTGCCCAGGGAGCGCATCTTCTCGCCGATGAAGGCGAGGAGACGCTCGGGATTCAGCAAGGCCTTGGTCTGCTGATAGAGGAAGGTCTTATTGGCCGAACCCCCGCCCTTGGCGACGAAGAGGAAGTGGTACTCCTCGCCCTGGGTCGCGTGGATGTCGATCTGCGCAGGCAGGTTGGTCCCCGTGTTGACCTCCTCGTAGGTCGAGAGGGGCGCGAGCTGGCTATAGCGAAGGTTCGTCTCGGTATAGGTCTTGAAGATGCCGCGGGAGAGATCCTCGGCGTCGTGACCTGAGGTGAAGACCCGCTGACCCTTCTTGCCCATGACGATGGCGGTGCCGGTGTCTTGGCAGGACGGGAGCACCATGCCCGCGGCGATGGAGGCGTTTCGTAGCAGGGTTCGAGCCACGAAGCGATCGTTGTCGGAGGCCTCGGGATCATCGAGGATTGCCCTGAGCTGGGCGAGGTGACCGGGGCGGAGGAGGTGGGCGATGTCGCGCATGGCGACCGAGGCGAGCTCCGAGAGCACGCGACCGGGCACGTGGAGGATCGGCTGGTCGCGGTAGCGATCGACGCTCACCCCCTCGATGTCGAGCTTGCGGAAGGGGATGTCGTAAGGTTCAACGGGGAACATTTCTTGGAACGCGAAGTCGGACACGGTGCACCTGGGTCTCGGGGGTGGGGCAGGGGAAGTAACGCGTCGGTCGCCGCACCGAGGGGGGCCAGGCTCCCGTCGGGCACGGGACAGGGGCGCTTAACCTCGCACGATCCGGGTCTTGGTGACCAGGGTGCGCAGGGCGTCGACCGCCCCTTCGGTCGTGGGGTGTGCCACGATCACCCAGCCTTCCCCTTCATAACCCTCGGAGATGGGCTGACCGACCCGAGGAAGCTGGGCATCGACCCATCGATCCCCCAAGGCCTGGCGCGCTTCCTGCAAGCCGCGGACCTCGCGCACGACCCGCCCCGCCCCTTGCCCACGGAGGAAGGCGCAGCCGACCGCCAGCTTGCGAGGGGCTACCTGCCAGGTCTGATGCACCATGAGCTTGGCCCAGGCAGCCCAGAGGTCGACCCCGTGAGCGATGCCGTTCATGCGCATGATGTTCACCCCCGGAGGCCGGGCCCCGACCTCGCCGATCACGACGCTGCCATCGCTGCGACGAAACCACTCCATGTGCGAGAGGCCGTCGACCATTCCAAGGGCCTGGAGCGCGGCGGCGTTGAGCGTCTTGAAGGCCGTGACGTGGGGATCGTCGGTCTCCCGGGGGAGGAGCACGCAGTATTGCATCCAGGGGTTCTCGATCACCGAGAGTGGCCCCGGAAGGTAGGCTGTGGAGCTGGACCAGACCGGCTCCCCTCCGATCGAGACCGTCTCGAAGGTGAACTCGGATCCGGTGACGAACTCTTCGGCTTGGATCGGGGCAGAGAAAGAGGGGACCAGCCGGTTGAGCGCCCGGTAGAGCTCGGGCTCGGAGCTCGCTCGCTGGGTGTTGCGCGATCCGAGCCCATCGACGGGCTTGAGCACGATGGGGTAGCCCACCTCGGCGGCGAAGTGTCGGGCATCGGAGGCGCTGCGGATGAGGGCTTGCCGCGCCACGGGCAGTCCGGCGTCTCGCAGGGTGGACTTCATGAGGTTCTTGTCGCGAAAGCGTCGGGCTGTCGCCTCGGTCATGCCGGGCACACCGCACGCGTCGCGGGCCTGAGCCAGCGGGACCTGGAGCTGCTCGAGGTACCCGAGGAGCCGATCGACCTGCCCCCACTCTCGCTGGAAGGCGCGGGTCGCCATCGCGAGCTGCCCAGGATCGAGGGGATCATCGACCCGGAAGTGACCGACGGAGCGGTCGCGGAGGGAAGGAGGGACGCGCTCTTGAGGCTCCGCCGAGATCAGGCCCAACCGAACCCCCTCGAGGTCGGAAAGAGCGCGCACGCAGTGGATCATGTTGGCCCCGAAGTACGGGGCGACGAAGACGACGTTGAGCATGGCGACCTCACGGTGGCGACGGTCTAGCCCACCGCTCGGCGATGCTCTAGACCTCCTCGATCCCGTCGCGGGTGACTTCCCATACGCGCACGCGGCGCCCCTCTGCGGTGATCCGGACGGTGTTCTCGTCGAGGCGCTGGAAGCTGAGGGTCAGGTCCCGCTCGGAGGGGCTGGTGATCACGTAGGAGCCTGCCTGTGGCGCCGGATCTTGAGGGCGGATCTCGACGTTGTTGATCTCCATGGTCCAGGGCTCAGAGCCGTCGATCGTCCACTCGCGGCTGCCTTCGATGACGATGCCCGATCCGGGCGGTCCGCCCGGCTGCAACCGTTCGATGCGGCGGTCGGAGGTGACCTGGAGGGTTCGCTGGCCGCGCCAGGAGGCGTCGGTGCGAACGCGGCGGGAGCCCACGTCAGAGGACCACGTCACGGTCGCTTCACCGTTGAGCACACCGATACCATTCGAGAGGTCTTCCCATTGGTGTCGGACGACCGCGTCGTCTTCGTCGCTGTGGGTGATGGTGACGGTTGCGGTGCCCGTCCAGCTCCTGCCGTTCCAGGTGCACTCGCCCGAGGTCCCGAAGTCGACGGTGAGGGTGGAGTCCTCGAGGGTGAGGCTCGCGCACGAGGCCTGGGACTCCCACCAGTCGCGAAGCTCCTGTGCCGCTTCGGAGGCCGCCTGGCCAAGGGTGAAGGAGGTCGTGACATGAACGACGTCGTCGGTGGCGGCGTCCATGCGAGCGGTCTCGACCGAGAGGCGCACCGCCTCTTGCTGCTCGGCGAGCGACATCGGGCGCTCGCCGCAGCCGACGAGGAAGAGCGGGAGGGTGAGAGGGAGCCAGCGCATAGAGCCTCCAGGACCTTGGGATCGTTATCCTAGGATACCCCAAGCGCTGCGTCTACCGCCCGAAAGAGGCTGGTTAGCGGTTCTCGAGCGGTCGCGTGTCGAGGAAGCTGTGGTGCGCGCGCGGTGCGGGGAGGGGTCGCGGCGCGAGCTCGGGGTCAACGCCCCTTGAGCTCGGGTGGACGCTCCTCGAGGAAGGCGGCGATGGCCTCGTCGTGATCGGTGGTGTCCTGAGCGATGCCCTGGTAGCTGGCGGCCAGCTCCCGCGCGGCGTCGAGGGGTAAGTCCAAGCTCCGGCGCCTTATCGCACGACTCTTTCGAGGTCGACAGGGTAGGTCGCGTCCGGATCGTGGGCCAGCGCACGGGTCGGCAGGGCGCGGAACGATTAGACGGGTGCGGTCCCAGGGAGGTCACACGACGGCCCCCCTCTCTTGGAGCGTCCATGTCCCGCACCGCGACCGTCGAACGCCAGACGGGTGAGACCTCGATCCGCTGCACCCTGACCCTCGAAGGCAGCGGCGAGGTCGATGTCCGCACGGGCCTTGGCATGCTGGACCACCTCTTGACGGCCCTCGCCCGGCACGCGGGGTTCGATCTCGCGCTTCGAGCCGAGGGCGACCTGTGGGTGGACGACCATCACACCGCCGAAGACTGCTCCTTGGTCCTCGGCATGGCCCTCGACCGCGCCCTGGGGGAGCGGCGGGGGGTGGTGCGGTTCGGCTCGGCCTACGCTCCGCTCGACGAGGCCTTGGCACGGGCGGTCGTCGATCTCTCGGGCCGCCCCTGGGCCGAGGTCGAGCTCGACACCGTGCGCGAGAAGCTGGGCGAGCTCGCCTGCGAGAACATGCGTCATGTCCTGATCTCCCTCGCCATGGCGAGCCGCACGACCCTGCACGTCGACGTGCTCCGGGGCCGCAACGATCACCACAAGGTCGAAGCGGCCTTCAAGGCGACAGCGCTGGCCCTTCGGGAGGCGGTCAGGGTACGCGGCGGCGCCATCCCGAGCACCAAGGGCGTGCTCACATGAGCGAAGCGTTGGTCGTCCCCACGGGAACCGCCAACCTGGCGAGCGTGCTCGCGGGCCTGCGGCGCGCCGGGCTCGAGCCAGAGCTCAGCGTGGATCCCGCCGCCATCGCGGCCGCCCCAATCGTGGTGCTCCCCGGTGTAGGGCACTTCAAGCCCGCTATCGAGGGGCTGCGCGAAGCGGGCTTGGTGCAGCCTCTGCGGGATCGGGTGCGCGCCGAGAAGCCGCTGCTCGCGATCTGTCTGGGCCTTCAGGTGCTCGCCGAGGGCAGCGATGAGGCCCCAGGGGTTGAGGGGCTCGGGGTCTTGCCTGGCCACGTGCGCCGCTTCCCCGAGGGGGTCCGCTGCCCCCACCTCGGGTGGACCTATGTGCAGGCCCCGGAGCATTCGCGCCTGTTGCGCTCGGGCTTCGCGAACTTCGCCCACTCCTATCGGCTGTCTGTGGCTCCGGCGGGCTGGCACGCCGCCATCGCCGATCACGAGGGCCCCTTCGTCGCGGCCGTCGAGCGTGGGCCGATCCTGGCCTGTCAGCTCCACCCCGAACTCTCGGGGCAGTGGGGCGCCGATCTCCTCGCGCGGTGGGTCGCGCTGTCTAAGGAGTCCTGAAATGCCGACGATCCGAGTGGTGCCATGTCTCGACGTGCGCGATGGCCGGGTGGTGAAAGGGATCCGCTTCCAAGGCCTGCGCGACGCCGGAGATCCTGCGGAGCGGGCGGCGATCTACGCCGAGCATGGGGCGGACGAGCTGGTCCTGCTCGACGTCTCGGCGACCCCCCAAGAGCGCGCTCACGGCCTTGAAACGGTGCGACAGGTGCGACAGGTGCTCCCGGTGCCGCTGACGGTCGGCGGGGGAGTGCGGTCCCTGGCCGACGCCGAGCGTCTGCTCGAGGCGGGCGCCGACAAGGTCGCGGTGAACACCGCGGCCGTGGCCCGACCCGCCTTGCTCGAGGAGCTCGCGGCACGCTTCGGGGTGCAGTGTGTCGTGCTCGCCTGCGATGCCCGCCGGATCGGGTCAGGCTGGGAGGTCGTGGTGCGTTCCGGCACCACCTCCGGCGCCCCCGATGCGGTGGCCTGGGCCGCCGAGGCCGCTCAGCGGGGGGCCGGCGAGATCCTGCTCACATCCTGGGATCGCGACGGAACTCGGGAGGGCTACGATCTCGATCTCATTCGGGCCGTTCGGGCGGTGGTCGACGTGCCTATCGTCGCCTCCGGCGGAGCAGACCACCCCGAGCACCTGATCGAGGCGGTTCACGCTGGCGCCGACGCGGTCCTCGCAGCCTCGATCTTTCACGACGGCGATCGCACCGTCGACGAGGTCAAGCAGGTGATGGCTCGAGCCGGGGTCGCGGTCCGTCCGCCAGGCCTGGATCAGCAAGCCCCTTAGACTCCCAAAGGATCTCTCTATGATACTTCCGAGCATCGATCTTCAGGGCGGCCACGCCGTGCAGCTCGTCGGTGGCAAGGATCTCGCCCTCGACGCGGGCGATCCTCTCCTCATCGCCGAGCGCTTCGCCGTCGCGGGAGAGCTGTCGATCGTCGATCTCGACGCGGCCTTGGGACAGGGCGACAACAGCGAGGTCATCGAAGCGCTCCTTCGTCGCTACCGCTGTCGGATCGGCGGGGGGATCCGCAGCGTCGAGGCGGCCCTGCGCTGGCTCGACGCGGGCGCCCACCAGATCGTGCTCGGCACAGCGGCCCGGCCTGAGGTGCTCAAACACCTCCCTGCAGACCGAGTGATCGCCGCCCTCGACGCCGTAGACGGCGAGGTGGTGGTCGAGGGCTGGCGCACCCGCACCGGGCGAGGGATCGCCGAGGTCATGGCCGAGCTGCGCCCCTTCGTCTCTGGCTTCCTCGTCACCTTCGTCGAGAAGGAGGGGCGGCTGGGCGGCACGTCCATGGAGCGGGTCGAGCCGCTGATCCAGGCCGCTCAGGGCGCGCGGCTCACCATCGCGGGCGGCGTCACCACCGCAGCTGAGGTCGCCGCCCTCGATCGTCTGGGGGCCGACGCCCAGGTCGGCATGGCGCTCTATACGGGGCGCATGACCCTGGCGGAGGCCTTGTGGGCTCCGCTGCGCAGCGATCGCCCCGACGGACTGGTGCCGACCGTGATCACCGATGAGCACGGGGGCGCGCTCGGCCTCGCCTACTCGAGCGAGCAGAGCTTCCTGCGGGCGGTCCAGACTCGGCGGGGCGTCTATTGGTCGCGCTCTCGGCAGCAGCTCTGGGAGAAGGGCGCCACGAGCGGCGCAACCCAGACCCTCTTGCGAGTGGGGCTCGACTGCGACCGGGACGCGCTGCGATTCGTCGTGCGTCAGGGAGAGCCCGGTTTCTGTCACCTCGGCACCCGAACCTGTTGGGGGAGCGACGGCGGCCTGCCCCGCCTCGACCGCACCCTCGCTGCGCGCCGCGCCGAGGCCCCGGAAGGTAGTTATACGCGGCGTTTATTCGATGACCCTGCGCTGCTGGCCGCGAAGCTCCGCGAGGAGACCGAGGAGCTGATCGAGGCTGCGACGAAGCCGGAGATCACGCACGAGGCCGCGGATCTGATTTTCTTTGCCCTGACACGCGCCCACGCGGCGGGCGTCGATCTCGCGGCCATCGGCGCCGAGCTCGACCGTCGAACCCTGCGCGTGCGGCGCCGAGGGGGGCACCGCAAGGAGGAGGGAGGCGAGCCGACCACCGGGCCGCTCCTCCGGCGGATCGAGCCGAAGGATCTGCCCGATCTCCAGCGCGAGCCTGTCGACGACGAGACCCTCAGGGGAGCCAAGGCGCTGCTCGACGAGGTCCGTCGCGGCGGCGTCCCCGCCGTGCGGGCCCTCGCCGAGCGCTTCGGGGACCGCGCCCCCCGCGAGCCCCTCCTGCTGGGCCCCGAGGTGCTGAAGTCAGCCCTCGAGGCCCTGCCCGATACCGATCGAGGCGTACTGGAGCGTGTCGCGGGTCGGATCCGACGC
Organism: Deltaproteobacteria bacterium; assembly: GCA_007693595.1. Classification (GTDB taxonomy): domain Bacteria; phylum Myxococcota_A; class UBA796; order UBA796; genus REDI01. The sequence continues at coordinate 94,456 of REDI01000032.1, forward strand.
TTCGCCGAGGCGCGACGCGCCGACTGCCACGACACCTCCATCGAGGTCGCCGGGGGTCGGGCGGGGGTGCGACTCCAGCCCGTCCAGCGCGCTGGCTGCTACGCGCCCGGCGGGCGCTACCCGCTCCCTTCCAGCGTGCTCATGACGGCGATCACCGCCCGCGCGGCGGGGGTGGCCGAGGTCTACGTCGCCTCACCCCGCCCCTCCGAGGTCACCCTGGCCGCGGCCGCCTTGGCGGGGGCCAACGGGGTGCTCGCGGTCGGGGGCGTGCAGGCGATCGGCGCCCTGGCCTTCGGACTGGGCGTCCCTCGCTGCGACGCGATCGTCGGCCCTGGCAACCGCTGGGTGACCGCCGCGAAGCAGCTCGTCTCGGGCCGGGTGGCCATCGACATGCTGGCCGGCCCCTCCGAGCTGCTCGTCATCGCGGACGCCCACGCGGACCCCGACGCGATCGCCGCGGATCTGCTCGCTCAGGCCGAGCACGACCCCGACGCGGGCCCGATGCTGTGCAGCGACAGCGCCGCCCTGATCGAAGCGGTCGAGGCCGCGCTGCACGAGCAGCTCGCCACCTTGCCCACCGCCGACGTAGCCCGTCGCGCCCTTCGCAGGCACGGCTTCGCGGTGAAGGTCGATGATCTCGCCGCCGCCTGCGTAGTCGCCAACCAGATCGCCCCCGAGCACCTCGCGCTGCACGTGGCTGACCCGCGGGCGCTCCAGCCTGTCCTGCTGAGCTACGGGGCGCTCTTTCTTGGGGAGCAGGCCGCTGAGGTGCTCGGCGACTACGGCGCCGGCCCCAACCACGTGCTGCCCACCGGCGGCAGCGCTCGCGCGGTCGGAGCCCTCGATGTGTTGACCTTCCTGCGCCCCCAGGGCTCGCTGGATCTCCACACATCCACCCCCCAGACCCGCGCCGTGGCGCGGGACGCCGCGGCCCTCGCCCACCTCGAGGGCCTCGAAGCGCACGCCCGCGCCGCGGAGCGCAGGGGGTAGGGCCCCTGCGCGGCGAGCAGCCCTCACCCATCGCCCCCTTCGCCAGAGCTCTTCATGCCCGCGCTCAACGAACTCGATACCTTCGCGCACCGGCTCCGTCGCTGGGTTCGGCTGAGCCTGGGGGTGTGGGGCGGGCTGTCGGTGGTGCTGCTAGGCTTCTTTGGCTGTACCATCCTAGCTGGCTTGTACATCGTCGGGAACATCCTCGTAGACCTGACAGGTGACTTCCAGCTCAGATCCATCGTCATCACTTCGTTTCAGGGGGCTCTTGTGCCCCTTGTGCTGCTCGGGTGGATCTTGGTGGGGTTCGTGGGGGGCCTCCTGGGTTTGCTCGGCGCGCCGCTCTCGCTGCGGGTCGCGGTGTCTGCGATGCGCTGGGACGCGTCGGTGCGCGAGAGGGGGGTCGTGGGCGCCTCCGAACGGTTGATCGGGAAGATCTGCGATCTAGGCTGGGCCTTGGCGAGCTCGATCCTCCTGCTCAACGTCTCCATCCTTGGCGTCGTCTCGCTCGGAGTGCTGATTGTCCTCTACTTCTGAGCGATCGCCCCTCAAGGACTCGGCGCGGTTCGCCGAAGCACCGGCCGACGAAGGCTCCGGGATCGCCCGCCGGATCCGTTGGAGTGTCCTGACTTGGCTGACCCTGGCCCTGGGCCTGATGTTCCAATCGATCCCCTTCGGACTCCTCTCGCTCGTCGTGTTGCTCTTCTCGAGCCTCTCCGTGCGAGAGATGCTCTACGCGTCTAACCCCGCCCCCTGGAGCGCCTACGTCTACCTCATCTACTTGGCTTTGGGTTCTGGGGCTGTGCTCGGTTGTGTGGCGACGCTACTCGGTTTGACGAGCAGCGTGCTGGCGCTGAGGGCGATGTCGGCCTCGATGCGCTGGGGACGAAGCCTGTCCGAGCTGGGTCCCGAGCAAGCCGCGACCGTCTTGCTCAAGCGCTGGATCTCGATGGCAGGTTGCGGGACCCTGGCCCTGCTCCTGGCGGGGCTCGCGCTGCTGATCTGGGGTGTCATCGTTGGGCTCATCGCGTGGACGTGAGGGGCGCTCTCGGGGCCAGCCGATGCCCCAGCCACGCCCCGAGATCCTGCAGCTCCTGTCCATGAAGCCCGTGAGCGACGGGGTACGTTCGGAACCGCACCTCGGCGACGCGCCGCCGGAGCTGCTCCACCAGCTCGCGACCTCGCTCCAGCGGCACCACCGGATCGGTCGTCCCGTGACCCACGAAGGCCGACAGGGCGGCGGCGTGCGACGCGACCAGCGCGTCCCACTCCTCGACGAGGACCCCATAAGTCGACAAGGCCACCAGCCCCGCCAGGGGCTCCTCGAAGCTCAGCGCGAGGGCGGTGGCGATGGCGCCCCCTTGGCTGAAGCCGGCGATCACCATCCGCTCCGAGGCCACCCCTCGCGCGCGCTCGGCCAGGACCAGCTCGCGCACCTGGGCCATCGCCTGGCGGATATGGTCGCTGTTCTCGCGGTCGGGGCCCGGCTGAAGCGTTCTCAGATCGTACCAGGCCCGCATGGCCACCCCGCCGTTGAGCGTGACGGGTCGGACCGGAGCATGAGGCAGGATGACCCGCGTGTGGGGCAGGTTTAGGTAGGGCACGGCCGGCGCGAGGTCGTGGCCGTCGGCCCCGAGGCCATGCAGCAGGAATAGGACGCTGTCTGCGTCGGACGGGCCGAGGGTGAGGGCATCGAGCATGGGGCTCCTTGGGGGCTCGAGGATCGTGAGGGGGTCGCTCTAGCTCAGTCGCCGTCTTCGGGTCGATCCAGGCGGGAGTGCCAGCGCGCCGCGGTGATCACGGGCTCCAGGCTCAGTCGGCCGACGATCTGCTCCAAGATCTCGTCGGCAGATCCCTTGCACACGATGTCCGCCCCGACCTCGACCTCGCCGGGCTCGTCGAGGTCCCGGCTCTGCATGCTGGTGAGGTGGACATGGGTCGGGCCGAAGCTGTGGAGCACCAGCGCCCGAACGAAGGCCTCTCGGTCTTCGGGGCACCTCACGGTGACCCGATAGTGATGTTCGACCTCGGTGGCCATGGCCCCCTTGGGATCGATGCGGCGGGCCAGGGGGCGGATCGCGATGTTCACCGCGAGCACGAGCCCCGCAGCCACCACCGCGCCGATCCAGTTGCCTGATCCTGCGAAGAGCCCAACCGCCGCCGCACACCAGAGCGTCGCGGCGGTGTTCAGGCCCCGCACTCGAACCCCCTCGCGCATGATGACGCCTGCACCGATGAAGCCGATGCCGGAGACGACCTGGGCCGCGACCCGCGTAGGGCTCATCTCGCCGTCGATGAGGCTGGAGAAGGCGACGAAGCTCGCGGCGCCGAGCGAAACCAGAGCGTTGGTCCGCAGGCCGGCCATGCGCTGACGGACCTGCCTCTCGATGCCGATCGTGGCCCCAAGGAGGACCGCGACACAGAGGTTGAGGAAGATCTCGAAGGTCATGGTGCCCACCCTCGTGGAAGGAGAGGCCCGACCGTGCCCAGGAGCACACTGGCCAGACCGAAATAGATAAGGACGCCGAGCGCGTCGCAGATCGACGTGACGAGGGGGGTGCTCGCCGCAGCCGGATCGAGACGGAGCTGGCGGAGGACGAAGGGGAGCATGGCGCCGACGAGGCTACCGATCAGCACGCATCCCGCCATGCTCAGTGAGACGACGATCGCGATCTCGATCCCTCCTCGGATCAGCCCCAACAGGCTGACAGCCAGCGCCATCGAGCCGCCGAGCATGCTGGCAACCCCGACCTCGCGGAGCAACAGCCGCCACCAATCCCGCATCTTCACCTCCCCGACGGCGAGCGAGCGGATCGTCAGCGTAGCCGCCTGAGAACCTGCGTTACCCCCCGAGTCGATGAGCAGCGGCAAGAAGACGACGAGCGCCGCGTTCTTGGCGATGAGATCCTCGAAAGCGAGGATGCCCGCACCCGAGAAGAGGTTGGCCGCGATCAGCACGAGTAGCCAGGTGATGCGCTTTCGGTAGAGCACGCTCAGGGGCGCCTTGAGCAGCGAGGTCACGCCACGTCCCACCGGCGTCACGCCCCCCAGCCGAAGCAGGCGCACCGCCTCGCGAAGCTCCTGCGCGTCTGAGGCGTCGTCGTGGGTCACGGCCCCCAGCAGCGACCCTTCGTGATCGACGACCGGGATCGCGACCATGTCATAGTCCCGGATCAGGCGGATGGCGTCGTCGAAGGGGTCCCGGGGCTGGACATGGATGGGGTGGGGCCGGCACAGCTCACCCAGGACCGCTCGATCGTCCGAGAGGAGCAGATCGCGCACCGACAGCGTGCCCACCAGTCGACGACCTTCGCCAAGAATGAAGAGGGTGTAGATGTCTTCGGCGTCACGGGCGTGAGCGCGGACCCGGGGAAGGGCGTCGGCGACGGTAAGCGCCGACGGCAGGGTCGCGACCTTGGTGGTCATCAGGGAGCCGACGGTCCCTTCGGGATAGGAAGAGAGCTTCTTCAGCGTGTCTCGATCGACGCGATCGAGCGCCTGGAGCACGGTCTCTTGGCGATCCTCAGGCAGCCGAAGCCAGACGTCCGCCTGTTCGTCGGGAGACATGCATGCGAGCAGCTCCCCGAGCTCTCCGTCGTTGAGCCGGGCCGCGACCGCGTCTTGGATCTCGGGCTCGAGATAGCCGAAGATCCCACCGCGCCGATCGGGACGAATGGCGCGGAGGAGCGACGCCACGGCGGGGGTCTCGAGCTCCGACATCGACCGCGCGATCGCCGCGGGGTGGCAGGACCGGAGGATCGAGCGCAGAAGCCCGGGGTCAGCGCTGGTCGCGGCGACCCTGAGCGAGAAGACCAGCTCTTGAGGCTTCATGATCGCCCTCCGACATCGACGGGAGTGCCATGGTCTTGCTCCTGATGCTCAGGGGTCGAAGAGAGCGGGCGGCGAACTAACGTGCCGAAGCTGGGCTGTCATGGTTCGGGCGTCAGGGCGCCGGGACGGCCGGTCGATTCACCTTTGGCGGCGCACAAACTGCGCCATGACGTCGAAGTTCGGGTTGGTGCCCTGCTGCCAGGGGGCAGCCACGTGCCGTCACCCAGCGCGCTGAGGGTGGGCTATCGCACCGTCTCGCGCTAGAGTAGGGACCTCACCGGAGGTCCCGTGCTGCCCCTGCTCCTCTCTCTGGCCTTCGCCGCCCCCCAGCCAGCGGGCGAGCCCGTCGACGACGCGGTGGGGGTGCAGATCACCGAGCAGGGTCTCGGCGCGCTCTCGGCCCCGATCACCAGCGCGGTTCCGGTCGAGCCGGTCCCGCTCCCTCCGACCTCCGATGCGGCGGGCTGGGGCTGCGTCAACTACGCCTTCGAGCTGCGCGACGCCGTCGCCCACGTCGAGATCGTCGATGCCCGGCTCCGACCTCGAACGGGACGGCTCGAGGTTCAGGTCGACCTCCTGGTCGCGCTCAACGACACCGCCGACCGCTTCATCCTCGAGACCGAGCTCTTTTGCTCCGAGCAGACTTGCCCGGGCTACGTCGAACCCTTCCCGGTTCGGGCCACCGCTCCCGTCGAGCTCTCGGTCGTGTCGAGGGGGCTCGAGGGACGGCGCATCCAAGTCGAGGTCGGAGAGCCCGACATCGCGGCGGACCTCAAGAGCGAGGATGTGCACCTCGACTGCAACCTCGGCAACGTCGAGACCGTCCTCGACGCCATGGGCCTCTCACTGGTCGAGATCCTCGCTCGTCAGGCCGAGAGTCGCCTCGCAGGGGAGCTCGAAGATCAGCTCGAAGACATCCAGACGCAGATCGAGGGAGCGCTCGAGGCCTTGGTGACGGACCAGGAGCTCGACGTCGGCGGGGTGCCGGTGCGGATCTGGACCGAGCCGAGCTCCGTCGAGGTCGAGCCGGGCGGCCTGGGCCTGGGCCTCATGCTCGGGGCCTCGACCGAGCAGGTCGGGTCTTGCGTCGCCCTGTACGACCTCGACCACTTCCAAGCCCACGCCTCGGCGATTCCCTCTATCACCGAGGTCGCGAGCAGTGACGTCGGGGTGCTCCTCGGCGACAGCGCCGTCCACGCCATCCTTCATGCGGCCTGGAAGGGGGGCCTGCTCTGCCAGGTGATCGACGAAGGTGCAGATCTGGGGATCACGCTCAACACCTCTCTCCTCGGCGCGCTCGGGGGGGAGCCCTTCCGCGAGCTCTTTCCGCAGAATCTCCCCTTACGCATCGAGACGGATCCGCGTCAGCATCCGACCGTCGCCTACGAAGAAGACACGGCCGTCCTCCAGATCAGCGAGCTCGGGGTGGATTTCTACGCCGAGCTGGACGGGCGCATGACCTCGATCGTGGGCGTCACGGTCGACGCGGGGCTCCCAGCGCAGCTCTCCCTCGAAGACGGCGTCATCGACCTCGCGATAGGGCTGGAACAAGAACGGATCGCCGTTGTCGCCACCGGCAACGAGCTCGCCCCCCAGACCAGCGAGCGCCTCGAAGAAGGTCTGGGGAACCTGCTCGTCACCGCGCTCGGGAGCGCGCTCGGGGGCCTCACCGAGGACCTCCGCTTCGGCGTGCCCTCCTTCGAGGGCCTGGGGCTGACCGAGCTGAGCCTGGCACCCGCGGGCCAAGACGGCGAGTGGGGCGTGGCGAGGGCCTCGGTCGGCGAGGTCGAAGACACGGGCGAGGGCTGCGACGGCGAGGGCTGCTCCAGCATGGGGGCTGCAGGCCTGGGCTGGGTGGTCCTGCTTCCCTGGCTCCTACGCCGACGTCGCTGAACCCTTCGATCCGGCCGCGCAGAGCCGATCGAGCGGACAGGAGGGGCAGGTGAGGGGATCGCGATAGCCCAGGCAGCGGCCGCTGATCCCGAGCTGGGCCAAAGCGAAGTCGTAGCGCACCGGATCGCCGGGGCAGAGCTGGGCGAGGATCTCGGTGAGCTCCAGCGCGGTGCGCCAAGAGGCGTCTCTTCGTTGGGTCAGCCCGAGGAAGGTACAGATCCGTAAGACATGGGTATCGACCGGCAGCACGAGGTCGGCCGGGTCCAGAGCCCGCCAGATCCCCAGATCCACCCCCTCTTCGGCGGGTCGAACCATCCATCGTAGGAAGAGGTTCCACCGCTTGCACGCCGAGCCTCCGGCGGGGGAGGCGAGCAGGTAGCCCAGCCCCCGCGAGATCGGCGAGGAGCCGGTGGCGTCGCGGAGGGTCGAGACCGCGCGACCCAAGCGATCACGCACCGGACCGGGCCCTCCGAAGAGCGCCTCCAACGATCCCTGCTCGCGGATCACGGTCCGCGCTCCCGCCATCAAGGCGATCAGGTCTGGACCGCGGGCCCAGCGATAGTAGAGCTGCTCCACCGCTCCCGCCTCGGGCTCGAAGTCGGAGAGGGTGCGGGCGTAGGGACCACCGCCCCGATCGAGCCAGTCGAACCACGCATCGAGGGGGCGCCGGAAGAGGTCGACCTTGCCGAAGGCCAGGCTTGCAGCGTAGAGCCCGGCGATCTCCTGGTCGCGCGGATCGGTGTATCGCCTGGGATAGCTCACCGGATCGTGGACCGTTCGGGCGGCGAGATCGGTGGCGTCGATCAGGGCATCGAGGTGCTGGCGCAAGGTCTCGACGCGCCGGAGCGGCAGCCGAGGCATCTCAGCGCACCCGCCAGCGCTGTTGCCCCTCGCTCGGGCCCAAGGTCCAGGTGATCTCGACCTCGAGGGAGCGACGATCGTCGGGGGCGGGAGAGAAGGCGACCTGGAGCGCGAGGGTGGCGCCGCCCTCAGGCACACGGAGGGGAGGGAGCGGCAAGAAGCACTGGCGCCAGTGGGTCGGCGGGGCGTCGGGGCTCGTCGAGAGCATCAGGGCGCTGGCGTCGTAGACGTCGAACCATCCGGCGAAGCCGTGGAGGGGGCCCTCGGGAAGCTCGAAGGTCGCTCGGCCCTGGGCGGGATCCTTGGAGGGGTAGGCGAGGCTGGCGAAGGCTTGCCCCGGCGCAAGCAGACCCTCGGCTGGGACGTCGACGACGCGTCCCCGCCCCATCGCCGAGTGGCGCAGCGGGCTGAGGTCGACGCCGTGCAACGTGGTGAAGGGATCGAGGGTCTCGCGGTAGAGCACCTCGCTGCGTACCGGCGCGAGGTGCAACGACAAGCCATCGGGGAGCACACGGCCTGAGGGCTTGAGGTTGTTCTGGGCACAGGCCATCAGATCCGGCACCGAGCCCTCGGCCAGCGCCAGGGCGCCGAAGGTCTCGCTCACGATCAGATCGACCGGCTCGGCGACCTGCACCTTGCCGAAGTCGCCGCGCACCGGCTCCACCACGCCCCCGAGCTCGTTGTGAGCGATGGTCTGCTTGGCCAGCGTGAGGACCTCGCTGTTGTCGACGGCGAAGACCCTGCGCGCTCCCGCCCTGGCGGCCAGGCAGGCGAGCAGCCCCGACCCCGTTCCCGCATCGAGCACCACCATGCCGGGCTCGACCGCGGCCTGGATCGCGCGGGCGTAGGCGTCGACCCGCGCCTGATCACCCAGCATTCGACGATGGATCTCGATCCCGGCGAAGTTGTGGAAAAAGACCGGGGTGTCATCCGCCTGTTCCGGCGAGATGAGCAGCCCCGCGCCGACCAGGCCGTCGTACAGGCCCGCCATCTGCGGCCCCATGGCCTGTGCGACCTGCTCACGGGTCGTGGGACGGGCGCACATCGCGAGGATCGCGATCGCGGGAGGCGGCAGGCGCGCGGCGACCCCATGAGCCTGGGAGCGCACCATCAGGCTCGTGCCCTCGTCGAAGGAGAAGGAGAGGTCGGAGAGGCGGACGTGCTGCATAGAGGCTCCAAGGGTGGCGGCTCCCATCCTAACGCAGGCTCGGGTTCTCGAACTCGGGCCCGCGGCTGCTCCGACCCGTGTTGAGTTCCGCGAGCGCGAAGAGGGATCCTCTCCGTTCGGGGCAGAGGATTGTCACTTGCTGTCGTTCCGAGCGGCGGACAGGGGACGCGACGCTGTCGGTTTCGAGCCGTAGAACCTGACTCGTTCGGAGTTGCGCTTCTTGCAGGTGCGAGACGGGAGAGGCCCCCCCCCTTTACGAGACCGCCCGCTGTGGACACCTTCTTGACATGTCCCGGAGGTCCTATGAAGTTTCCAGCGCTCGGCTTGCTCACGTCCCTCCTGGCTTCGCCGAGCCTGGCGCTGGCTGGCTCTCCTTCTGCCGAAGAGGGCTTCTCCATCGCGACGCAGGAGCGCATCTACATCGACTCCTCGGTGCGCTTGCCGCTCTTCATGTGGTTTCTCTCGGACTTCAACCGAGAGGTGCGCGTCACCGGCTTCGACATCGAGCTCGTCATGACCTGCACCGGCGAGTCGACCAACCGGCGGAACACCGAGGTCCGCTGTCGGATCGACGACGCCGCGCTTCAGGGGATCCCCCTGCCTGCCGAGCGCGGTCGCCTCGGCCCCGTGCTGGAAGAGATGAAGGACAAGATGGTCGGCTCGGTGCTCGTCCTGCAAGTGCGCAAGGACGGCAAGGTCCGCAACGTCAACCTCCGCGAGGCCTATCGCGACGGCCGCCAGCACCGACGCATCCGACTGATGAACGAGAACCTGCGCCTGGTGCTGAGCCGCGCCATCGCAGGCTTCGATCTCCAACGCCCCAAGGGCCCCTTGAAGCCCGAGATGACCTGGGGGCAGCGCGACACCCTGCTCACCGCCGCCCCGGTGACGGTGGGCACCCTGGGCTCGACCCAGATCGTGCACCAGAGCCGGGAGGGGGAGGGGGGCTACGTGCTGGTTCGCTCCGACGGCGAGGCCATGATCGCTCCGGCCGGGATCCGCGGTGGGGAGCCCCGCAACTTCTTCGAGGCGCGGATCGCCGTCGAGTCGGTGCACGAGCCCGAGACGGGTCGGGTGAGCGCCCGCGCCTGGACGGTCGTCGCCGAGCCGACCGCCTCCTCGGCGATCGCCGAGGGCTTCCGGGGGATCCCCTATGTGCAGAACGGCCGCATGGTGGCCCTCAAAGATCACGAAGTGCCCGAGCTGCGCAAGACCGAAGAGATCGATCCGGATGGTCCCCAGGCCTCTGCCCTGCAAGTGAGCGATAGTCAGGGGCCTGACACCCGCTCGCGTCGCGACTGGTGATCGGGAGCGCGCTCGCCTCGGTCCCCGTTGCACGCTAGGGGGCTCGCATGTCGACGCGACCCTGGTCCCTGGATCCCGAGCTGCGCGCCCTGCTCGTCTGCCCGCTGACGCGGGGAGAGCTACTCGACGTCGATCGCGGCTTGTTCAGCCCCGAGGCAGACCTCGTCTACCCGGTGGTCGACGGCGTCCCCTACCTGCTCCGAGAGCTGGCGATCGAGCCCACGCCCCAGGAGCGGGCGCGGGTCGACGACTCCCCGAGCTGATCGCCGATGCGCGTCCTTCACCTCGACGCAGCCGCGGAGTGGCGTGGGGGGCAGACCCAGCTTCGCCTGCTCCTCCGACACGCGCCGGGCACCCACGGGGTCATGCTCCCCAAAGATGCCCCCCTTCGGCCGAAGCTGGACGAAGACGGCGCACGGATCTGCGGCGATCTGCCCCACGGCTGGCTCGCGAGCGCTCGGCCCCTAAAGCAGGCGATCACCCTCTTTGAGCCTGAGATGATCGCAGCCCACACCCCTCAGGCCCACGCCCTGGCGGTCCGGGCCGCCGGGGCGCTGCCCGTGATCGTCCACCGCAGGGTTGACTTCGCTCCGGGAACGAGCCCGCTCACGCGCGCCCGATACCGCGCCGCCCAAGGCTACGTCTGTGTGAGCGAGGCCGTCCGAAGGGTCCTGTTGGACTACGGGGTGCCTCCCGAGCGGGCCCTCGTAGTCCGAGACGGGGTCGAGGTGAGCGCCCACCGGCCTGACCCCGAGGGGGCCGCCAGACTCCGCGCTTCGCTGGGACTCGCGGCCTCCTGCCTGGCGATCGGCGCCGTCGGAGCGCTGGTGCCGCACAAGGGGCACCGGGTCCTCATCGAAGCCATGGCGTGGCTGCGAGCCCGCCGCCCCGATGTCGTGGCCTTGATCGCCGGCGAGGGCAAGGCGCGACGGTCCCTCCAAGCACAGATCGACCGACTCGGGGCGCCGGTCCGGCTCCTCGGGCAGCTCTCCGCGGCGGAGCTCCGGGGCCTGCACGGGGCGATCGAGCTGCTGGTCCACCCCTCGATCGAGGAGGGCCTCGGTCAAGCGGTGATCGAGGCGATGGCGGCTGGTGTTCCAGTGATCGCCAGCGACGCGGGGGGGCTGGCGGAGATCGTGCGTCCAGGCGAAACGGGACGCCTCGTCCCTCCAGACCATCCCGACGCCCTCGCCGAGACCCTGCACCATGCGCTGCTGAACAGATCCGAGGGACAGCGCATGGCCCTTGAGGCCCGCTCGTTCGTCCGTCACCACCTCAGCGCAGAGGGGATGGCTCAGCGAACGACCCAGGCCTATCAGAAGCTCCTTTTAGGGGCTGCGACGGATGCATAGAGCCGCTACAGAGGGCGTGGAACACTCTGGAGGTCTCGATGCGTAGGTGGTGGGTAGGGCTCTTCGGTGCGGCGTGTGTCTGGGGCACCTCCGAGCCCGCGCCGCCCCCGTCGGCGGCGGAGGAGCCCGCACCGCCCACCACCGAGCGCCAGTTCTGCGTCCTTCGCCACGCCGAGGCCTACCAGAACCTCGACACGCCCCTCGAAGAGCTGCCCTTGGGCATGGCTGACAGCCTCACCGACGAGGGTCAGGCTCAGGCTCGAAGGGCGGGGCAGGCCCTCCCACGGCCGGTGGGCATGGTCGTCGCGAGCCCGACAGGGCGCACGCTTCAGACCGCCGAGCTGCTAGGGGTCGAGGCCCCGATCCACGTCGACGCCCGCGCGGTGAAGCTCTCGGGCGAGGTCTCGTGGCGAGAGCGAGTCGAGGCAGCCCGATCCGGCCAGGATCTCGAACCCGACGGGGGCGAGTCCTTCGCGCTGGCGCAGCGCCGCGCGACGGCTCTCCTAAAGCGGGTGCGCGAGCAGACCCCCGAGGGGCACCACGCCGTCGTCGTTACCCACGGCGATCAGGGCCCCATCTTGGCGGGGGAGTTGGCGAGCACCCCGCTCTTGAAGCGGCCGACCGAGCACGCGATCGAGACGGGTGAGCTGGTGTGTCAGCCGATGGATGGGCAGAAATAGCCCCACTTTGTCTATCGGAATCCCTGGACCTGGTGGTAGAGTGACGGAGGCTGTGTCTTCGCGAACCTCGGAGATCTCGATGCGCTCCTCCTACCTCCTGATCAGCGCCATTCTCTTCGCGGCGTGTAACGAAACGGGTCTCACCCTCCGTCAGGACCAAGGCGACCCGCAGGGCGACGACAGCGGCGTCCGTCCGGGTGGGGGGCACACGGTGTCCGACGAGTGCGCCCTCGCGGCGCCGGGAGCGGGCGACGTGGGTATCGACGAGTCCTGCACCCACCCCACCGTGGTCGTCGACGACCCGTGGAACGTCGAGATCAAATGGCAGTATACCGTCGCGAGCGGATCGGGCTCCTACGTGATGCCGGCGGTGGGCAACCTCAACGACGACAACGGGGATGGGCGCATCGACGAGAACGATCGGCCCGACATCGTCTTCGCCAGTCTCAGTGGCGAGGTCGTCGCTCTCCACGGCGATGGATCCGGCGAACTCTGGACCTTCTCGGGGATCAATGGCCAGGGAGGCGTCGCGATCGCCGATCTCGATCACAACGGCCTCCCCGAGGTCGTCGCATGGACGAGCACCAATCAGGTGGTGGCGATCAACGCGGATGGTACCGAGAAGTGGCGCAGTCCGGTGATCAACGGCATGGGGATGTACCCTCAGCCCGTCATCGGCGACCTCGATGGCGACGGCACGGTCGAGGTCGTCATGGACGTCGCGGTCGTCAACGGCGCCGATGGCTCCCTGCGGGCCATGCTGCCCACACCCACCGTGCCGTGGCGCGCCCCGGTCATCGCCGACCTCGACGCCGACGGGGTCGCCGAGATCCTCCTGGGCGATCGAGTCTACCGACCCGACGGCACCATCAAGTGGTCCGTACCGAACACCCGAACCACGAGCAGCTGGGACTCCGTCTTCGCGGCGGTCGCCGACATCGACGGGGACATCGGGGGCGAGAGCTTCTGGGTGTGGGGCGGGCACATGCACGTCATGGACGACGACGGCACCCTGATCCGCACGGTCGACCTGCCCGGTCCTCCCAACCGACCGGGCCCACCGGCGATCGCCGACTTCGACGGTGACGGCGAGGTCGAGATCGTCGTCCCCATGGGCACGCTCATCGGCATGTTCGAGGTCGATGGCACTCTTCGCTGGACCCAGACCATGCGTGACGAGTCTGGCATCGCCGGGGTCAGCGGCTACGACATCGACGGGGACGGAGCCTATGAAGCGATCTTCGCCGACGAGGTCGCCATTCGCATCTACGACGGGCGCACCGGGACCATCCGCTACGAGAACTTCAGCCACAGCTCGGCCACCGTGTGGGAGTATCCGGTCATCGCCGACCTCGACAACGACGGCTCCGCCGAGATCATCATCACCTCTCAGGGGAGCCCCTGGCGCGGGATCACGGTCTTTGGGCACGCCGGGAGTGGCTGGGCCAAGTCCGGTCCGGTCTGGTCTGTTCACGACTTCGCCATGTCCAACATCAACCAAGATGTCAGCGTCCCCAGTCCACCGCCCTTGCCCTGGACCACGCACAACGTCTTCCGGGCTCGCCCGGCTGTCGACAACTACGGCAACGACCTCCAAGTCCAGATCACCGAGACCTGCGCGACGGGCTGCCAAGACCAAGACCACGTCCAGATCGCCGTCCAGCCCTTCAACACCGGCTTCATGCCTGTCCAGTCGGGGATCCCCGTCGCGCTGTATGCCCGAAATGGGGCGGTCTTAGACCTGATCGAGGTCTGGACCATCCCCGGCGAGATCGGACCGGGCGAGATGCCCGCGGGCCACGTCTTCAACCTCCACCACAGCCAGCTCGGGCCCGACGGCGTGATGGTGCGGATCGACGACGACGGCACCGGAGTCGGGCTGGTGTTCGAGTGCAACGAAGACAATAACGAAGCGGAGTGGTTCGGCCCCTCGTGTGACTGAGCTGTCGGCTACCGATAGGTCGACGGATCGACCCCGTGCTTGCGCAGCAGTCGATACAGGCTCTCGCGCTCGACCCCGGCGTGGGTCGCCGCCTCCGTCACGTCGCCGCTCGTCCTTCGGAGGATCGCTCGAAGATAGCGGGCGCCTGCTTCGGCGCGTGCCGCCTCCATGGCCTCGGACCAGGTCTGCGCTATCCACGGCTCGGCGCGTCCCTCGTCGCGAAGCTCCACCGGCAGGTGCTCTGGCAGGAGCTCGGGCCCGCTCGCCACCAGGCAGGCGCGCTCCACCGCGGCTCGAAGTTGACGAACATTGCCCGGCCAGGGGTGGTCTTCGAGGAGCTCGAGGGTCTGAGGGGCGAAGGTTCTTGCCTCGCAGCCGCGTTGGGCGCGGAGGAAGTGCTCGGCGAGCAGCCTGACGTCGCCGTGACGATCGCGCAGCGGTGGGAGGCGTAGAGTCGCGACGTTGAGCCGATACCAGAGGTCCTCTCGAAAGGCACCGGATTGAACCATGGCGGGGAGGTCCTGGTGGGTCGCGGCGATGACCCGGACATCGATGGATCGCTCTCGCGCCTCGCCGATCCGCCGCACGGCGCGCTCCTCGAGGGCGCGGGTCAGCCGGGCCTGAAGGCCGGGCCGCATCTCGCCGATCTCGTCGAGGAAGAGGCTGCCTCCTTCGGCCTCCTCGAAGAGGCCCGCGCGATCGCGATGGGCGCCGGTGAAGGCCCCCTTGACGTGACCGAAGAGCTCGCTCTCGAGGAGGTCCTCGGGGATCGCAGCGACATTCACCGCGACGAACCGGGCTTCGGCCCTTGGGCTGAGCTGATGCAGGGCGCGCGCGACCCGCTCCTTGCCCGTGCCTGTCTCGCCGAGCAGCAAGGCGGTCGCGTCGCTCGGCGCGATGCGCCGCACCAGATCCCCCAGCGAGCGCATGGCGGGTGAAGCGCCGATGAGTCCCGGAAGAACCGGCTCGGAGGTCGCCTGTCTCCCGCCTGTCAGGCGAAGGATGAGGGCGCGTGCCTCGTCGGGGTCGAAGGGCTTTGTGAGGTAGTCGGTCGCCCCAAGCCTCAGCGCCTCGACCGCCGTGTCCACCGTGGCGTAGGCTGTCATGAGCACGAAGCGGGCCTGCGGCTGGCGGGCACGGGTGGCTCGCAGGACCTCGATCCCGTCCACCTCAGGCATCTTCAGATCGCACAGGACGAGGTCGACGGGATGCTCCAGCGCCTCGAGGGCCGCCGCCCCTCCGTTCGCCGTGCGCACCTCGACGTGGCCGCGTAGAACCTTGGCGAGCAAGCGCAGCATGTTTGGCTTGTCATCGACGATGAGCACGCGAGGTCGCGGCGTCATGAGGACTCCTGGGTCTGCGCTTCACCCACGGGTAGGGTGAGCACGAGCTCCGCGCCACCCTCGGCGGGAGAGCGGGCGAAGATCGTCCCTCCATGCGCCCTCACGATGCCCCGCGACACCGCAAGCCCCAGGCCGGTGCCGTCGGGCCGCTTCGAGAAGAAGGGCTCGAAGATCCGCTCCAGATGCTCGGGATCAATGCCACCTCCCCGGTCTCGGACCGCGATCCGGTAGTGATCCTCTGCGAGGTACGCGCTCAGCTCGATCGGGCCGTCGGGTGCTGCCTGGGCGGCGTTGCGGAGCAGGTTGAGCAAGACCTGCCGGATCCGGTCCGCGTCGATCGAGAGGTTCGCGGGGTCGAGGCGCGTCAGGATCTCGACCTTCCCAGACTCGGTGAAGCGCGCCGCCGTGGCCTGGAGCAGCTCGTGGATCGCGGTCGGACGTCGGTGCAGGGTGCGAGGACGGGCGAAGGTGAGCAGGTCTTCGGTGATGCGCTGGCAGGCGGCGGCCTCTTCGTCGAGGATGGCGAGCTCTTCGGCCAGGACGCTGGGGTCGCCGCCTGGTTCCATGGTCTTGAGATACCCACGGATGATCCCGATGGGGTTGTTGAGCTCGTGGGCGACGCCCGCCGCGAGCTGACCGATGGCCGCCATGCGCTCGCTCTGCACGAGCGCCTGTTCACGCGCCTGCAGCTCCTCGGCCATGCGATCGAAGGCGCGGGCGAGCTGGCCGAGCTCTCCACGACCGACGGCTCCCAGGCGAGGCGTGAAGTCGCCCTGGCCGAAGCGCTTGGCGGCGTCCGTGAGGGCTGCGAGTGGAGAGAGCAGGGCGGAGCGGGCGGCCAAGGTGAAGCCGACCGAGAGCAGGAGCAGCAAGACGGCCCCGATCCCGCCCCCGATCAGGGCCTCATCGAGCCCTCGGGTGGCCTGGGTGTGTGCGTGGGCCATCCGCGCCTCGATGGCGCGCGCCAGCCGATCCGCGTGCCTACCCGCCTCGGTCGCGAGGGTCTCGAGTTTTCGGTGCTCCCGTCGGACAGCGGGGGCGTCGCCTCGTCGGAGGAGCGGGAGCACGACGGTGTGAAAGTGCTGGTGGAGCTCATGGGTCGCCTCGCCCAAGGCCGTGACCCGCCACTGCTCCGCCTCGGGAGCGTGGGCGGCTAGGTGCTGAAGGCCCTGCCTCACCTGGGACCGGGACTGCTCGTAGCGGTCGAGATGGCTGGCGTCTCCCTCGATGAGGGTGTGGGCGATGTGCGCGTACTGCTCGCGGACCGCCGCGGCGAGCTCCTGGCTCTGCTGGATGGCGGCCTCGTCGTGGCGCATGTGCTGCACCTCGTCCGCGACGCGATAGGCCTGAGTGAGGACCCAGACGAGCGTAAGGAGCGCTACGATCGAGACGACTCCGAAGCCGGCCGCCACGAGGGGGCCGACGGCTCGGATGGAGCGGGTCACGCGGGGGGGTCTGGACACGGGGGCTCCTCAGAGCCCCGCTTATCGCGCCGGTGCCCGCTGCCCACGGCCGATCGTCCAGGCTTCGACCCCAAGCCCTCCGCCCGTGACTTCGTCCGCTCGCGGGGAAGGTTCTTGGGATGTCCCCGCGTCCTCCTCGGCCCGTGCAAGGATGTCGCCAGCTTGTCACTAGCGAACAAGGCATCACTCCGGGTAGAATCGCGCCGTCATCCTCCCAGGGGTCCCCCATGCAGACTACGCCACTTCGCCTCCTCCTCCTTCCGATCGGCCTGTCCTGGCTGTCGCTCACCGGATGTGACTCCGACGGGGACTCTTTCACAGACAGCGCGTGCGATGACGTCGTCTGCGGCGAAAACGCCTCGTGCGACCCCAGAACGGGGCAGTGTGTGTGCGACACCGGCTTCGACTTCTTCGACGGGGAGTGCGTCGATGAGCGCCTCGCCGACTGTCGCGACGCCTCGCCCTCCAACGCCAGCCCCGACGTCCAGCAGGTCACGATCACCTATGACGGGCAGCGGTGGTCCACCCCCGAAGACTGCGAATGGTCCTGCGATAGCGGCTACGGCGAGCACCAGGGCGTCTGCCTCTCCTCCCGGCTCACCACGTGCACCGACGATCCCCCAAACAACGCAAGCACCACCGACTCCAACAGCACCGTTCGGATCTCCTGGGACGACGACACCGGCTGGGAGACCCCGCCTCCGTGCCCCTGGGAGTGCGACGCGGGCTTTGGGCAGGTGGGTGAGGCCTGTCTCGACGCGCGCACGGTCCTCTGCGCCGACGAAGCCCCCGAGAACGCCACCTCCGACCTCGTCGACGTCGTGGTCGACTACATCGAGGGAGAGGGCTTTCAGGCTCCCCAAGCCTGCGAGTGGTCTTGCGACGACGGCTTCGGGCTCTGGGAAGGCGAGTGCCTGGACAGCCGCGAGGTCGACTGCGACGCGAGCGGCACCCCCAGCGATGCCACCGCAGCGGTCGTCTCGGTCTCGGTGGCCTACCTCGGCGAGGGCGCGTGGGCGGAGCCCGAGAGCTGTGAGTGGTCCTGTGACACCGGCTTTGGGCTGTGGGAAGGCGAGTGTCTCGCGAACCGCGCGGTCGACTGCGTCGACGCCTCCCCAGACAACGCCCACCCGACCGAGTCCGAGGTCACGATCAGCTACGACCCCGCGAGCGGCTGGCCCGAGGCCCCCGAGTGCGGCTGGGAGTGCAACACAGACTTTGGGTTTTGGGAGGGCGAGTGCCTGATGACCACCATGGTCCAGTGCGACGACGATCCCCCTGAAGACGGCTTCTCTCACCTCGCCGACGTCGAGATCTCATGGAATGACGACGCGGGCACCTGGTCGGAGCCCGACCGCTGCGAGTGGAGCTGCGATCCCGGCTTCGGTCCCTGGGACGACGCGTGCCTGAGCGTGCGCACGGTCGAGTGCGACGACTCCGACGTCCCCCCCGAGAACGCCGTGATCCCAGAGCCCGAGGTCGAGATCTCCTACGACCCCGAGAGCGGCTGGCCCGAGCCCCCCGCCTGCGACTGGAGCTGCGAGGACGGCCTGGGCCTGTGGGAAGGGGAGTGCACCGACACCGTCACCGTCGCCTGCGACGACTCCGACGTCCCCCCCGAGAACGCCGTGATCCCAGAGCCCGAGGTCGAGATCTCCTACGACCCCGAGAGCGGCTGGCCCGAGGCGCCGGTGTGTGACTGGTCGTGCGAAGCAGGCTTTGGCCTGTGGGAGGGCGAGTGCCTGATGACCACCATGGTCCAGTGCGACGACGATCCCCCTGAAGACGGCTTCTCTCACCTCGCCGACGTCGAGATCTCATGGAATGACGACGCGGGCACCTGGTCGGAGCCCGACCGCTGCGAGTGGAGCTGCGATCCCGGCTTCGGTCCCTGGGACGACGCGTGCCTGAGCGTGCGCACGGTCGAGTGCGACGACTCCGACGTCCCCCCCGAGAACGCCGTGATCCCAGAGCCCGAGGTCGAGATCTCCTACGACCCCGAGAGCGGCTGGCCCGAG
>REDI01000069.1 GCA_007693595.1 Deltaproteobacteria bacterium
CGCCCCGAGGGCGGGACCCCATCGCGCGGGCCTTCCTCGACGAGTTCGGCGAGGATGAGCCCGCCTGGCGCGCCTACTTCGCCACAAACGGTGGCGACTGCGACGACACCGACCCAAGCATCGTGAAGGATGACCCAGCCTTCGACGAGGACTGCGACCGACTCGGGGAGGGAGGGGACGCAGGAGAGCGCTCGAGCCGCGCCCTGCCCGACACCGCGACCGCAACCGCGGGCTGCGCGTGTAGCGCTTCGGACAGCTCGGGCAGCTCGCTCGCGGTCCTCGCCTTGCTCGCCACGCTGTGCCTTCGCCGTCGGCGACGCGCCTAGCGCGCGGCGGGAGCTGGGCTCGACTCAAAAAATCTCAGGCACGGGCACCCGGCCCCGTCGTATACTCCTTCCTCTGCCCCGTGGCAGGACTGACCTGGATGTCTGATGCTATCTCTCGTCTTAGCGCTGATCACGTCCTCCTTCGCTGACGACCACGATGAGTCGCCCGTTCCTTGCACAGAGACCTACTCGACCCTAGGCACTCTCGAGGCCGCCCTCGGTTCCCAGCCCGATGGCGCGGTCCTCTGCCTCGAGGCAGGCACATACACCGTCACGGGCGGCAACTCCTTCAATCGGTCCGTCACGCTTACGATTCGCGGACAAGGCGTCGAGAACACCCTCTACAAGAGAGACGCTGGCGGGCACCCGCTCTTTGCCATCAGCGGCACCGGCGGGCTGATCTTCGAAGACATGACTCTCGAGAACAATGTTTCAGGCCGGGCTATCTTCACAGTCGCGGGCTCGGCGACCCTCGAGTTCCACGGCGCGCGCTTGAGGGACTCCAACAACACGGGCCCCGGCGCAGTGCAGCTCAACCCCGGAACACGGCTCATCGCCACCGAGACCCTCTTCGACAACAACAACGCCACCGGAACGAACGACGGCGGCCACATCGCCGCCACCGACGCACGCATCGAGCTGTACGACTCCGTCCTCAGGGGCGGCTCAGCGCGTCGGGGCGGCGCCATCCACGCCACGGACAGCGACATCACCATCCAGGGCAGCCACTTCATCGATCAGGGCGCTCGTGAATACGCTGGCGCCATCTATGCCCAGGACGGCACGCTCGACATCCTCGACTCTACCTTCCTCGGCAACTCCGCCGCTGGGATCGGCGGGGCGGTCTTCGCCGAGGGCAGCGCCTTGGACGTCGAGGGCTCCCTCTTCATCGACAATACCGCGGACCTCAACGGTGGAGCCCTCGCGGTCAACGGCGAGAGCTTCTTTCTGGTCGATAGCACCTTCTATCGTAACGAGTCCTCGCAGAGCGGCGGCGCCGTCTGGCTCTCGGACTCCCGCACCGACGCCACCGGCTTCGCCCGCAACAACTTCTTGCTCAACGTCGCCTCGTCGCAAGGAGGGCACGTCTACGTCGACGCATCATCGGCAGTGAGTGCGCTGCAGAACCGCTTCTACGGCGGGCTGGCCGCGGAGGGGGGAGCCATGGCCTGCGTCGACTCGACCTGCGAGCTGACCGATAGCGGGCTCTGGGGGAACCGGGCCGAGGGCATGGGCGCTGGTGGCGGCGGTATCTACTCCGACAACGCAAGCGTTCGCTCTGTTCGCAGCCTATTCTGTGCCAACCGTCACGCGGTCGGGGTGAGCTACGAAGGCGGCGGCGCCATCCTCGCTCACACCGGCAAGACCCAGACTCAGAACAATCTCTTCGTTAGCAATCAGGCCCCCAACACGTTCGGCGGCGCGATCTTCCAGAGCGGCGACGGAGACGGCGAGGAGCTCGCGCTCTCGTCTACCCACGACACCTTCGTGGGCAACCAGTCCGCACAGGGCTGTGTGGTCTATGTCAGCCAACAGGCCAGCGCGCTGACCTACGGCCTGCTCAACGGAAACTCCTGCGGAGCCCTTTCCGAGATCGGAGGCGGCGCCGAAGCGCTCCCCCGACAACTCTACGGCGAACCCCCACCCGTCCTCGGCGATGGGGACCCGCCGCCCTACGAGTTCCTCATCTCCTACACCGGCTACGACCTCCCCGACGGCGCAGCCTTCGGGGGCCGGGCGGTGGAAGGTCCCGGCAACCTCCACAGCTTCGACGCCGACCTCCCTGACCTCTCGCCTTACCCCTTCACGATCAGCTTCACCGCCCTCGCCGATCTCGACGAAGAAGACCTCACCTTCCCCCTCTTCATCGACGAAGACTGCCGCGAGATCTACGACTACCTCCCCGAGTCCGGCGACCCCCTCTTCGACAAGGACTTCGGCGCGACCAGCGGAGACAAGAACGAGTTCATCGACGTGGACGGCGACGGCTGGACATGGCTCTTCGACTGCGACGATGACAACGACGAGATCCAGGGCCCCGACTACTACTACATCGACTTCGATGGCGACGGCTTTGGCGACAAGGACGGCGACAAGCTGGGTCCCGGCTGCCCCCCGCCAGGCTTCGTCACGAACAACCTCGACTGCAACGACAAAGACCCCGACATCAACCCCGACGCGGAGGAGCAGTGCGACGACACCGACTGGAACTGTAGC
>REDI01000043.1 GCA_007693595.1 Deltaproteobacteria bacterium
GACACCGACACCGACACCGACACGGACACGGACACGGACACGGACACGGACACGGATCTCTGTGAGCTCGGCGCGCTCGATCCGTTGGACGGGGCAGAAGTGATCGAGAACGAGGGGTTCTGGGACTGGACCGAGGCCTCGGGTCTCTTCGAGGTGAATCAAGCCGTCGTCCGCGATGCCCACGCCTACGCCGAGCTTCAAGCGGATCTGAACCTCACCCTGCCCGAGGTCGACTTTGCCGAACGCGAGGTCCTCGCCGCGTGGCAGGTCGCGTGGTCGACGTGTGGGCTCTTCGTTCACTCCTGGTCGGTGGGCCGCGACTCATCGAGCGGCGCGGCGCGTCTGGATGTCACCTTCGAAGATACCAGCGCGAACTGCGACGAGGCCTGCGACATGCTCGACGAGGCGCTGCTCATCGTCTCGGTGCCTCGAAGCGATGCCGTCGGCGCGGTCTGCCGCGACCAGACGGGCGGGTGCTAGATCAGGGGTCGACACACGGCGTAGGGCCCTGAGGCGTGGGAGTGGTTAGCGCCCCGTATCCCCGGAGGTCCGATGTCGTCTCGCCTTGCCCTCGCGTTGACCAGCTCCCTCATCCTCGCCTGCGCTGGAGGCGTCGATCTCGAGGAACCTCGCCCGGTCCGAGCCTCTACCCCCTCCTTCGACCGACTCTTTGATGGGATCGAGCGCGGCTGCAGCATCGCTCCGGAGCTGGCCCAGCTCCTTGAGTCCCTGGCGAGCGAGACCCCCGAGGGGCGCTGGAGCCCCAGCAGCTCGGTGACAGCGCCCTCCGAGATCGCGTCTTCGCTGGGAGTTCCCGAGCTCCTCACCTCCGGAGAGAGCCACACCTCGCTGCTCCTCCCCGTGACCGGCGCGACGTGGCATGGCTACGAGGTTCGAGGCATCGAGCACACCCGAGGGCACAGCAACGGCATCTATGTCTTCGCCCTGGTTCTTAGGGAGAACGCTGAGACTCTCGATAAGGAGCTGAAGCAGCGCTTCACCATCACCGACTCCTGCGCCGGGATCGAAGACTGCGTCACCGAGCCCGCGATGATGAGGACGCTCCCTCACAGCGAGGGGGCGGCGCTGACCTGCGACCTCTCGGTCTGAGGGGGCCGACTCCCCGGCGGGCGCGAGCCGTCAGACGTTCCGAAGGAGCGAGATCACGACCGTCTTGTCGTTGCCGCCCATGTTGGCGGTGAGCCCGGTCGTGGGGGTGGACGCGAGCTGGTAGTCGCCGCAGAGTCCCTTCATCTGGCGGTAGATCTCGAGGATCTGCTTGACGCCGGTCGCGCCCACCGGGTGACCGAAGCCGACCAGCCCGCCGCCGGTATTCACGGGGAGGGAGCCGTCGAGGTGGGTGGTGCCATCCTTGACGAGCTCGGCGCCCTTGCCCTTGTCAGCCCAGCCGAGGGCCTCGTACATGAGCGCCTCGGTGATGGTGAAGCAGTCGTGTACCTCGGCGACGTCGATGTCGGAGGGGGAGAGGCCGGCGCCTTCGTAGGCGCGCTGGGCTGCGATGGCGGTGGTCTGCATGACGAGGGGATCGCCGTCATCGTAGAGGTTGCCGGTCGCCTGCTCGACGTGGAGGACCTCGATGCAGTCGGAGGGCTCCTTGCCGAGCTTGCGCAGGCCCTCTTCGCTGGCGACGATCAGGGCTGCGCCACCGTCGCTGACCTGGCTGCAGTCGGTGACCTTGAGGTAGGGCTGCAGATCTTCGTTCGAGAGGAACTTGGGGTTGCGCTCATTGGCTGCCGCGGCGTGCTCGAGGGTGACCGTCACCGCTCTCATGTGGGCGAGCGGGTTCTTGTTGGCGTTGGCGTACGCCTTGACCGCGAAGTGGGCGATGTCTTCTTCGGTGACGCCGTAGGCTTCGAAGTAGGCCTTCATGCGCCGAGCGAAGAGGGCGGGGAAGGTGAAGTCGTCGATCTGTCGCTGGGTGGCGTAGTGGGAAGCGCGTGCGAGGTAGTCGCCCCCGACCCGCGCCGAGGCGGTGGTCTGGACCTCCGCTCCAGCGACGAGGTTGACGTCGGTGCCGGCTTGGATGCTCTCGACGGCGCTCGAGAAGGCGAGGCCGCCCGAGGCACAGGCCCCCTCGACGCGCATGGCCGGCTTGTAGAGCAGGCCTGGGTCCGCTCCGACGAGGGCCGCGCCCAGATGACCTTGACTGCTGAAGAGCTCGCCGACGAAGTTGCCGATCCAGGCCTTGTCGATCACCGAGGCCTCGGTGCCCGTGGCGGTCAACGCCCCCCGGACCGCGGCGGTGATGGTCTGCTCGAGGGTCGGGTTCTCGCGCCTGCCGAAGTCGGGGTGGCGCTTCCAGATGAAGTCTGGATGGTTCTTACCGATAAAGGGGGTGATGTGACCACCCACTACGAAGGTGCGGCGACGTAGACTCATGGCGACTCCTTGGGGGAGCGAGGGAGGGATGGAGGGGCGCTGGTGCGCCCACGGCGCGCCCTTGACGTCGGGGCTGTAACCTCCCGGCGTCGTGCACGCGGTGCGTCTCGGCCTGTCTGGGGTCGTGCCACACTGGCCGCGTCGAGGGCCGGCGCATCGCGCGGTCGCTAGCGGACCCGATACCTCAGCGCCGACACCTCAGCGCCGACATCTCAGCGCCGGCAGGTCAGCGCCGACAGGTCAGCGCCGACACCTCAGCGCCGACAGGTCAGCGCCGACAGGTCAGCGGTAGGGGTGCTGCTCGCCCGTATCTTGCAGGTGCTTCTCCCAGGAACCGTTGAGGTTGGACTCCATGCGTTCCATGTCCTGGTCCCAGTAGGTGGTCTGACGGAACTCGTTGAAGATGTTCTCTTGTTCGGCCATGAGCTCGTTGAAGTTGTGGGTCGAGGGATCGCGACGGTACTCTTGGAGGTTCTGCCGAAGGTCTCGCACGCGCTCCATCGTGCGCTCCGCCGCGGGATCCTTGGGCTTGGTCGACATGCGTTGGAGCGCGGCCTGCCACTGGGTCGAGGACGTGCGGGCGAGCTGAATGTCGGGGCGGTTTCGTCGCTCTCGAGCGGCTTCCCGCGCTTCGGCCAAGCGGACATCCGTCGAGGACTGACGACGGGGGGCGGCGCTCTCGGAGTCGCCGGGGGTCGCGCCAGGCGGCAGCCCGGCGGGCTGGGTCGTCTCGGCAGCGGCGCCCTCGGTGCTTCGATCCCGGGTGAAGGCGGGCGCCTCGTCGGGGCGGGCCTGCTGGGCCGCCGGCGGAGGTGGCGGAGTCGGGGCGTCGGGGATGGGCTGGGTCGCGACCAGGCCCCACGGAACGAGCACCGCCGCGAGGGCGACGCCTACAACACCGATGCCTGCGAAAATGAGTACCTTCTTCACGGTTCCTCCGAGGGTGTGCCGAGCCGATTCGCTCGGGGAGTCGTCTGATCCAGAAGAGGGCGTTAACCGGCCGGGCGACCAAGGTGGAGTCTGAATGAAGCCCTTGCTGAAGTGGGCGGGCGGGAAGCGGCGGCTCGCCGAAGCCATAACCAGGGTTTTCCCAGGACCATGCGCAGGCACGTACTTTGAGCCTTTCTGCGGAGGGGCGTCGGTCTTTCTCCGTCGCCGCGCTCTTGGCACGGTGGAGCGGGCGGTGCTCTCCGATGCCAACCCCCGACTCATCGCGATGTACCAAGCGGTTCGCGATGACGTGGAAGGGGTTCTCGATGCGCTCCAGCGCCTGCCCAGCCTCGAGGACGGCTCTTGGCGAGATGCGTACTACGACGTTCGGAGCGCCTTTAACGCTTGTGAACCTCGCCGGGTCGACCAGGCGGCCCGGCTGATCTGGTTGAATAAGACGTGCTACAACGGCCTCTATCGCGAGAGTGTGTCCACGGGCTTCAACGTCCCTGTCGGCCGCTACAAGGCTCCTCGACTCCCCAAGCCCGAGCACGTCCGTCGGGTGTCGGAGCTGCTGCAAGGCGCCGAGCTCTACGCCGCCAGCTTCGAGCAGGTCATGGCCCGCGCGGGCGAGGGCGATCAGATCTACTGCGACCCACCTTACGTCCCCCTCGATCAGCCTTCCAACTTCACGGCCTACAGCAAGGGGGGCTTCGACCTCGACGCGCAGCGTGCTCTGGCGTCCGCCGCCAAAGGGGCAGCGGCCCGGGGTGCGGTGGTCGTCTTGTCCAACCACGACACGCGCTTCGTCCGTCGCGAGCTCTATTCCGCCGCCCATGGCTTCGAGGTGGTCTCGTCTTTCGGGGTCCGTCGCTCGATCGGACGGGATCCCGTTACCCGAAAGCCTGTCCGCGAGATCTTGTGTCGGATCGGTAGCTAAGGCGCACCGTCTCGCCGGGACTTCGGCGTATCGTCTTGTCTTGGCCCGTCTCGATCCTCCCACGAAGCGTCATCTCGCCGCCCGCCTTGGGCTTTGGTTGGTTATGCATCGGGGCCCGCGTCCCCCCAGAGCCGTGGAGTGTGGATGTCAGGTCTCGGAGGAAATCGGATGAGTCAAGCGAAAGATAGCCCCAAGCGCAGCGGTCGCATGGTCACCCTCGTGCTGCTGGGCGTCACCTTCACGGTCTTTGTGGTGTTCGCCGCGGCGTTCGGGGCGCTGGTGCTCTACCTTCAACGCGATGTGCCGGCCAAGGTGTCCGAGGGCAGCTTCCTCAAGATCCCCCTCTCGGGACCCATCACCGATGCGCCGGTCACGCCAGGCATCTTCTCGGATCCCTCCGAGAGCGCACCCACCGCGACCGTCGTGTCGACGGCGATCCGAAAGGCTGCGGAGGATCAACGGATCAACGGGGTCTACATCGAGCTCAAGACCCCCATGATGGGCTGGGCGCTCACCCGCGAGATCCGCGAGGCCCTGCTCACCCTGCGCGAAGCCGACAAGCCCTGCGTGGTCTACGGCGAGACCTACACCATGCGGGACTATTACCTGGCGAGTGCCTGTGATCGGGTGCTGATCGCGCCCTCGGGTATCCCGCTCGTCACCGGGCAGGCTCTGTCGGTCACCTACTACCGCGACGCGCTCGAGTACCTGGGAATCACCCCGCGCTTCGTGCACGCGGGGGATTATAAGACCGCGGTCGAGCCCTTCGAGCGCATGGCCCCCTCCGACGCCGCCGTCGAGTCTTACGAGTTTCTCCTCGACGGACTCTGGGGTACGGTGATCGACGAGATCGCCGCCTCGCGCGGGCTGGAACCCGAACAGGTCGCCACGCTGATCGATGGGGCCTCCCTCACCCCAGCTCGCATGGTCGAGGCTGGCCTCTTCGATGGGATCGCCTACGCCGACGCCGTCGAGGCACACCTCGGCTCCGCGCGGAGCGATGACTTCTTCGACAAGCTGGGGGGCAAGCCGGTCTTGGCCTCCAAGAGCGAGCGAAAGAAGCGCTTTACCACGCTCAAGGAGTACCGAAAAGACCTCTTCCCCGCCGCACGGGGCAAGAAGGTCGCGGTGGTCTTCGCCGAAGGCGCCATCCTCTCGGGCAAGGGGTCGGGTGGGCTCTTCGGCTCCGAGGGACTCTTCGACGGGCGCTTTCGCGAGATGATGCAGAAGATCCGCGACGATGACGAGGTCTCGGCGGTCGTGCTCCGCGTGAACAGCCCGGGGGGCTCGGCGCTGGCAGCCGACATGATGCACCGCGAGATCGAGCTGACCAAAGCCAAGGGCAAGCCGGTGGTGGTGAGCATGGCCGATTACGCCGCTTCGGGTGGCTACATGATCAGCGCCAACGCGGACTACATCTTCGCGCATCCCAACACGATCACGGGCTCCATCGGTGTCTTCGGGCAGTTCTTCGACGTGAGCGGCTCCTACGAGAAGCTCAAGCTCGCCGAGCACGTCTACAAGCGCGGCGAGCACGCCGACCTGCTCTACCTCACCAAGCCGCACTCCGACGAAGATCGCGCGCTCCTGCAGCAGTTCGTCGACGACACCTACAACAGCTTCGTCTCGCTCGTCGCCGTAGGCCGGGCGGTCGACCCCTCCGAGATCGAGCCCGTCGCTCAGGGGCGGGTCTGGACCGGCTCCCAGGCTCTCGATGGGCGGCACCTCGTCGACGGGATCGGAGGCTATGAAGAAGCGATCGCCAAGGCGCGTGAGCTCGCCTCCTTGGGCGATGACGCGGGCGTGGTGCGCTACCCCGAGCAGAAGTCCTTCTTCGAGATCCTTCTCGAGGAGCTCTCCTCGGCCGAGCAGCCGGTCGTTCGCGTCGAGCTGCCGCTCCAAGGTGCCGAAGAGGTGCTGCGCGAGATCGAACTCCTCCGTGCCTTCAGCGAGGGCGGGGGTGTGGTCGCCTACCTGCCCGGCAAGCCCGGCTTGCGCTGAGCGGGGGGCTCAGGGTCCGGAGCACACCAGCTCGCCGCCCTTGCGTGAGCAGTCGTACTTGCCGGGTCCAAGGATCATGGCGGATCCTTCGAGCTCCGCCCCTTCGAAGATCCCCTTCAGCTTGCACGGCCCGGCCAAAAACTGGCGCACGTAGCATGATGGAGCGCAAGACGTGACCGGCTTCTCACGGCACTGGACGGACTGGCTCGAGCCGGAGGCCCAGACGAACTTGGCGGCTGAAACGGTCCAATCGGGGAGGGCGACCTTGGGCTCCGGTGGCTCTTCGGGTCGATCGAGGGGCCCGTCGGTGGGGCGACCACGCACCCCTTGTGCGACCACCATTCCGGGGTCGAACTGGCCCTCGGCGATCGGGATCTGCCCTTGGGGGCTCAGTCGGCTCAAGAGGTAGGCGTGAAGCTCTGCCCCGGTGATATAGCGGTCGCGGTTCGCATCGGCGGCGCCGGCGATCCCTTCGGCGAAGACCTTGCCGAAGGCCCCGTCGCGTCCGGGACGCTGGGGCTGGCTCGC
Source organism: Deltaproteobacteria bacterium (assembly GCA_007693595.1). Taxonomy (GTDB): domain Bacteria; phylum Myxococcota_A; class UBA796; order UBA796; genus REDI01. Next base: position 6,800 of record REDI01000043.1, read on the forward strand.
CGAGAGGACCATCCAGTCGGGGGGCATGGTGGGCCAGTCGGCGGCGGCGGGTCCGAAGAAGCTGATACCATCGAGGGCGTTCCGGTGAACGACGTCGGTGACGATGAGCGCGTTGCCTGCCCGGATCCAGGTCTGGAGGTCCTGGGCGAGCTGGTTGAGCTCGAAGCCGTCTTCCTGGCCGTTCTGGAGGGTCGAGTCGTGGGCGAGGAGCACCGGCAAGCCCAGGTCGGCCCCGATGCCGTGGCCGACGAAGTAGAAGAGGAAGAGGTCGTTGGCGCCGACGAGCTGGGGGATCTTGGTGTGGAGCAGCTCGGTGATACCCGCCTTGGTGGCCTCTCCGTCGCCGAGGAAGAAGACCTCGTCGAAGCCTGCCTCGTGGCGCAGAGCGTTCGCGACGGTCGCGGCGTCGGAGCGCCCGAAGTTCAGCTCGGTGGCATCGGGCAGGTTGCGGTAGGAGCTGATGCCGACGACGAGCGCGACGTAGCTCCGGCCTGAAACGGGGGTGACGGGCTCTGCCTCGGTGTCGGGCTCTTGCTCGGGGTCGAGGGGTTGGGCAGGGAGGACAGGAGAGGAGCCGTCGGCCCCGGGCTCCGTGATCTGGCCTCCGGGCTCTTCGGCCTCGTCGTCCTGTCCCCAGGCTGGGGCGGCCACCAGGGCCGTCGCGAGCAGCGCCGATCGCGCAAGGTGCATTCCGTTCCTCCTCGTCGTCATCATACCAACCCCTGAGCCCTCGTCATCATGCCCGCTGCGGAAGGAGCTCGACCTAACGGCTTTAGGACGAGACGATCCCGACGCTGGTGTGTAAGTTGTTCGCGGCGGAGTCGTTCCATGGAGCAGGGCTTAGCCGACGCCCCGGCCGACGTCAGACCTGAAGGGAGAAAGGATGAGGCAAGTCTACAAGACCCTGGGCGCTCTCGTTCTAGGGGGTTTGGGGCTGTGGTGGGGGCTGGCCCCGCAGCCCGCGGAGCGGCACGTGCCCGTCCCGGCCGAGGTCCCCGTCCCCGATGGGGGAGGGCGCCTGATCGTGGACCTCGTCGACGGCGCAGACGAGGCCGATCTCTCCAGGGTCGGCCGGGTCATCGACACGGAGCTGCGATGGGTGCACCCTCTCAGCGTCGACGAGGCCCTCGCCATCGGTGAGGTCGAGGACCTCTCGGCGGCGATCGAGGCGCTGCGCGACCACCCCCTCGTCGAACACGCCGAGGCCGAGCAGGTCATCGACGGCGTCCCCGAGCCGACCCCGCTCGCCCTCGACGCCCTCAGCCCCCGCCGAGGCTTCCCGAACGATCCTCTCTACGACAAGCAATGGCACCTGCGTGCCATGGGGGCGGACCAGGCGTGGCGCACGACCCCTCGAGGCAGAGGGGTCGTCGTCGCGGTCCTCGACACCGGGGTCACCCAGGTCGAGGATCTCCAGGGCACGCGGGTCCTACCCGGGGTGAGCTTCGTTCCTGGGGAACCTGACGCGCGGGACCTCCAGGGGCACGGGACCCATGTCGCGGGCACCATCGCGCAGACGACCCACAACGGGATCGGGGTGGCAGGCGTCGCCCCCGAGGCGACGATCTTACCGATCAAGGTGCTCTCTCGTCATGGATCGGGCAGCTCCGCCTGGATCGCGGCGGGGATCGATCACGCCGCCGACGAAGGGGCCCAGGTGATCAACCTCTCGCTGGGCAGCGCGGCCCGATCCGCGGTCATCGAGACGGCGATCCGAAAGGCGACCGAGCGCGGGGTCATCGTGGTGGCTGCGGCAGGCAACAGCGGGCGAAAGGGGGTGCACTACCCCGGCGCGCTGAAGGAGACGATCGGGGTCGCAGCGCTCGGACCCTCCGGCGAGCCGGCGCCCTACAGCTCGTGGGGGAAGGGGGTCGACCTCGCCGCGCCGGGCGGCGATAAGCGGCTCCCCGACGGGGGTGTGCTCCAGAACACGGTGGGTCCGCAGGGACAGGGCAGCCAGTATGCGTCCTTCCAGGGGACCTCCATGGCGACCCCCCACGTCGCCGGAGCCGCCGCTGTGCTCCTTTCGACCGGGCTGAGCCCCGACGAGGTCCGCGCGCGGCTGCTCGATGGGGCGCGCGGGAGCGGTTGGGATCCGCACGTTGGCAACGGAGCGCTCGATCTGGTCGCATCGCTCACGGGGCTCGCCCCTCGCGGCAGTCCGTTTCGGGCCCTGCTCGGGGCGGTCATCGCCCTGCTCGTCGGTCGGCTAGCGGGGGCCTCTATCCGCTGGACGGCGGTGGGGGCGATCACCGCAGCGGTCACCGCTGGGGGACTCTTCATGCTCGCCTGGCTCCCTCTGCCTGCAGGGGCTTGGCTCACCGCGCTGTCGGTGGGTGTCCTCGACTGGCCTGCCGCCTTCGGGCTCGGCTTCATGGGCCGCTTCCCGCTCTGGCTCTCGGCGATCGTCCCTGGGTTGATCGCGCTCTTCGCTGGTGCGTTCCGGCCGACCCGCGCGCTCTCCCTCGGGCTCGCTGTGGGCGTCGGCGCCCACCTGCTCCACGGCGCGATCACCGGATCGCTCAGCCCTTGGGCGCTGGGCAGCCTCGGGCCCATCTGGCTCGTGGCCAACGCGACGGCTTGCGTGCTCATCGGGATGGCGCTCGCGGGGGCCGAGAAGCTGGACCGGGAGGCCTCATGAGACGTGTTGAAGGTGTGATCGAAGAGCTCGACCTGGGCGCGGGGGGCCTGGCGCTCCGTACCCCAGGGGGAGCGCGCTACCTCCTCCACGGCGAGATCTCGGCGGAGCTCGTCGGGCGAGAGGTGATCGTGGAAGGCGAGGTCGTCGAGGCGGCCGGCTTCCTCATGACGGGGGACCCCACCCTTCGCGTCACGCGCGTCGCGACGCGCTGATCAGCCGAAGGCGCCGGCCTCTTGGAGTCGATCGACCTCAGCGAAGAGGCCGATCTCACGGAGGATCTCGTCCCGATCGGCGCCGAGGTCAGGTGGAGCGCGGTGGGTCTTGAGCGTGGTGGAGGTCCGAAAGGCCGGCCCGGGCAGGTCCAGGGTGCCCAGGCGAGGGTGCTCCAGCGCGATCCGGTCCACGGCGGGGTGGGCGAGCGCTTGATCGGGGCGAAGGACGGGACCAGCGGGCACGGAAGCCTCCGCCAGCCTCTCCTCGGCCTCGGCGATCGTGAGCCGCGAGAGCGTCTGCGTCAGACACTCCGTGAGACGAGTCCGGTCCGCAACTCTGCCGGCGTTCGTGGACCACTCGGGCCGGTCTTCGAGCTGAAGCGCCGCCCGGAGCCTCCGCCAGGTCGGATCGTTCGCGCAGGCGATGACCAGCCATCCATCCAAGCACTTGAAGACATCGTAGGGGACGATGCCAGCGTGGGCGTTGCCTCGCTGCTCGTCGAGGGTCTCGGCCGCCGCCCACCGGGTCGCGTGGTAAGCCAAGCACGTCGCTTGGGTCTGCATCATGTTCACGACGATCTTCTGCCCTTCGCCGGTCCACTCACGCTGAAGCAGCCCTTGGAGCACCGCCTGTGTGGCGTACAGGCCCGCGGTCAGGTCGGCGATGCTCGTGGGGTGCTTGGTCGGGGGATCCCCAGGCCACCCCGTGAGCGTGGTCGCGCCGCCCATGTGCTGAAGCAGGAGGTCGTACCCAGGCCGCTCCCTCCAGCCGGCCGCCCGATCCCCAAAGGCGTGGATCGCGACGTAGATGAGCTGCGGCCAGCGCGCGTGGAGGGCCTCCCAGTCGAGGCCCAGGCGCGCGGCGACGCCAGGCCGAAAGTTCTCGACCACCACGTCGCTCTGAGCGAGGAGCGCCTCGAGCACCGCGAGCCCTGCCGGAGTCTTGAGGTCCAGCGCGATCGAGCGCTTGTTGCGGTTGGCGCACAGGACGTAGGTGCTCTCCCCGTGGTGCAGGGGACCGAAGTGGCGGGTCTCGTCGCCCTGGGGCGGCTCGACCTTGATGACCTGGGCCCCTTGATCGGCGAGGTGTTGGCAGGCCCACGGGCCCGCCAGCACGCGGGTGAGGTCCAGGATCTTGATGTGCTTCATCGAGCTAGCCTCCGCAGGACTCGCCTAATGCCTTGTGCGCGGCTCGCGAACCGCAGCTCGTGGCGGGGTGTCGAAACGCGATACAGAACCGAGAGGAGGCTTCATGTCGTGGTTGTGGTTGGCTTGCCTGATGCTCGGATGGGCGAGTCCCGAGGAAGGGGATCCCGCTGCCCTGGTCTTGCCCGACTCGACGATCGGAGTCCAGATCGATCCCGACGCCGACGAGGCGGTCGCCCAGGCCGTCGAGCTCTTGGCTCAGGGACGATTCGAGTCGTCTGCCAGAGCTCTTTCTGCCTTGGCGGCTGCTGGAGGGGGGGCGCGGGCGCGCTACCTCGAGTCCCTCGCGTGGTACGAGGCGGGCCAGCTCAAGCGAGCGATCCGGTCGGCCAAGGCTGCGGTCGAAACCGATGCGGAGCACGGTGCGGCCTGGTCCCTCCTGGGTCTGATCCACGCTGACCGTGGCGAAGGGGATCAGGCCGAGGCTGCCCTTCGACGCGCCGAGCAGCGCGCCGAGGCGAGCCATGACCTCTCGCTGGGCGCTCGGGTTCGGGTCAACCGGGCGCTCGTGGCGCGGGATCAGGGCCAGCTCGACCGCTCCCGGCTGCTGCTGACCGAGGCCCTGGGGCTCGCGGAGGAGGCGTCGGATCCCACCGTCGTCGCGCTATCTCAGGCGAGCTTGGCCAGCCTGGGCGAGGGGGCCTCCGAGGCACATCCTGCGGACGTGCTCGGCGCGGTCGCGGCCCGCCTGCGCAAGGGCGACACCGCCGGGGCCCGCGCGGCGATCCCGACGGTCGACGATCCGGGCCGCCGAGAAGGGGTCCGCCTCTTGCTGGCGGCAGCGGCGGTGGACCGGGCGGAGGGGCACCTCGATGCCGCCGCGCTCAAGGTCCGGGCGGCGCTGCACGAGGCCCGGACGGGAGGTCTGGTGCGCGAGACCGCGGCTGCGCTGGCGGAGCTCGGGAACCTATTGTCGTTGGCGGGACACTTCTCGGCCGCCCTCGACGCCCTGCACGAGGCCGTGGGCACGGTCTCGGGGACGAGCTTTCGGGTCCTCGAGCTGAGCTACCGGGTCGAGGCCGGGCGGGTGGCGGTGCGCCTCGGTGAGCTCACCCAGGCTCGGGATCAGCTCGCCGCTGCTGAGCGAGTGGCGAAGGAGCTCCCTGAGGATCAGGGTGGGCTCCGGCTCCTAGAGCTCAAGGCGACCATCGCTCAGGGCTCCGAAGACTTCCCAACGGCGATCCGAGTCTTCTCCGAGGTAGGGGACCGCTACGAAGCATCGGGGGATCGGGCGGACGCCGCCCGCGTCTCGGCGGCCCTGGTCACGGTGCTCGCGCAGTCTGGCGCGTCCGATCTCTCCGAGGCCGAGGCGCGGGCGCTGCGCCGCTTCGAGAGCGCCGGCATCCAGGCTGGTCCGGCCCATCTCGCGATCGCCCGAGGTCTCGGCCTCGCTCGCTCCGGGGAGCTTGTCGAGGCGGTCGAGTCCTTTGTCGAGGCGGCGCGGCTGGCCGAGGCGGTCGGGACGGAGCGCGGCGCTCAGATCGCAGAACATGCTAGGGCCAACGCCGCTGAGGCGCTCCGCACGAAGGGCCTCTCCTCCGAAGAGAGCGCTCGCCTGGTGGCCTCGGCCGACCTGAGCGAGGCGATGGAGGCGAACGAACGCTACGTCCGGGGAGAGGAACGATACCGGGCTGCTCATGCCGCCTATGGTCGCGGCGACTACCCACAGGCGCGCGAAGCCTTCACCGAGGCCATCCGCTCCTTCGAGAAGCTGGGCGACCCTGCCCTGCTTGCGATGGCCCATCGGGGCCGGGGGTGGGCGGCGCGCAACGCCGCGATCCGGCTTGAAGGGGCGGAAGCCTTGCGGCTGTTTATCCTCGCCTCCAAGGACGCTGAGCGCGCCCAGGATCCCGACCTCAAGGTGCGCGCGCGGGTCGGCGCGGCGCTCTCCTCGGCCTCGCTCGATCGGAGAGACGCGAACCAGCGGCTGCTCGAGGCTGCTGAACTGGCGGAAGGGGCGGGTCGCATCGACGACGCTGTGCGATGTCTCGCCGAGCTCGCCGAGCGCTTGCCAGCGCTCGATGCCCGCATCGAGATCGCGCGACGTGCGGCCTTGCTGGACCCGAGCTCGCCCTTGGTGAGCCACGCCTTGTACAGCGTCGCCGTCGACGCGTATAACTACGGCGATCACGAGCTCGCGCTCACCCTCGCCCAAGAGGTCGCGCCGAACGCCGGCTCCCTCGCCGATGCGGTGGAAGCGGTTCGGGCCGCCGCGGCCGCCGAGCTCGGGCGCTGAGCTCGCCAGGGTCGGCCACGCTCTTGTCGCGAGCGGGCTCGTGGAGCAGCGGGGCGAGTCGCGGGTTAGGGCTCTGGGCCGAGTCGGTCTGGAGGGCGCCCATGGCAGTCAGAGTCAAGAAGCTCGCCCGCGAGCTCGAGACCTCCCCCCAGCGCTTGCTCTTGCTCCTTGGAGCGGTGGGCTATGATCGCTACCGCACCGAGAACGACATGGTCGCGGACGGCGCGGCGCGCAAGGTCCGTAGCTATGTCGCGGACCTCAGGCGAAGCGGCGAGTTCTCTCGCATGCTCGCCCCATCTCCTCCCGCCCCATCTCCTCCCGCCCCCGCCCCAGCGCCATCCGCCCAGGATCCGATCGATCAAGATCAGCTCCTGCGCCACCTCGACCGCCCCCTCGACGAAGTGATCGAGCAGGCCCCCGAGCCCTCTTCGGATCCGCTGCTCGCCGAAGCCGCTCAGGCCCTTCGCGAAGAGCGACGCCGGATCGAGGCTCAGGCCCGGCGCCTGGCCGAGCGCCAGTCCGAGCTCGCGGAGCAGACCCGCTCTCTCGAGGCACAGCGGGCCGGGCTCCAGCAGGAGCGGGCGGAGCTGCGCGCCGAGCTCGAGGAGGCGAGACGGGAACTCCGGGCGCGCGCCGCCGATCTCGACGCCATCGAAGCCGGCGGCACCCCGCTCTCGGCCCTCCTCGAAGAGCGAGGCCTGCGAGGCCCCGACGAGCAAGGTCGTGCCCTCGCGGCCCTGGCCTCGGCACGAATGCTCGACGTCTTCCTCCCCCGCCTTCGGGTGGTCGACAGTCTCTCGGTGCGCCGGATGCTCGCCGAGCGTCTCGTCCTCGCAGGCGGCCCGCTGGACGGGATCGAGGGCCTGGCCGTCGTCCAGGTGGCCCCAGACCGCGCCGAGGTTCCTCCTCCTGACGAGATGGGGCGCCTGTGTGATCGCCTCTGGGGTGAGTTCTTGCTCTGCGGGCTGAAGAGGGTGACGTGGGTCGGCCTGAGCACGCTCGAGCAGCGCCTCCTGAAGCAAGGGCTCGATCCCCGCCTGACGGTGCGGTTCCTGCCGGCTCGGCGGCGCGAGGGGGCCACCGCCCAGAGCGATCTGAAGGACTCCGATGTTGTGCTGCTTCGGGCCGTCACCACCGAGCCCGATGCCGACGAGGTCTACGGCCAGGCCCAGATCCCTGTGTTGAACCTGGAGTCTACGACGCTCGTTGGGCTCGTCGCCGAGACGCTCGAGGCGTTGGGACAGCTGTAGTTTTGGTTTGACCCGGCAAATCCCTCGAAACCGCTTGACGGACAGCCAGGTGGCGTTTATCGTTGAGAGGCCCATCCTGTCTTTGAGCTCGGCCGAGCCAAGTGCGCGTCGACGCGAGTAGAAGACGAACGGACGCCGATTTCGGCGGGAGGTCCAGACGATGCCACGACGCGTTCCCTATGTTCCCCCACCTGAGCTCCGATCGCCTCGGGGACCCAAGCGTGACGCGAAGGGGGGCCCGCGCGCCCCCAAGCGCCCCCCCAAGAAGCATCGCTCCGACCCGAAGGTCCGAGCTCGTGCCGAGGAGCTGGCCGAGAGCGGCATGCCCTTTCAGCTCGCGATGGCGGTCGCGTTGGGGCGGGTGAGTCTCAACGATGCCCTCGAGCGCCTCGCGCGACAGGAGCGGGTCCAAAAGATCATCGATGAGCATGATCTCTCACGGGCGCTCGCTACGCAGGTGGCCATCGGCCACGCGAGCCTCGATGCGGTCCTGGCGCGTCGGCGGATGCAAGAGCACCGCGAGCTCAACCGTCTGCGCTCCTGCCTCGACGAAGCGCTCGGACTGGAGCTGCCCCTCGTCTTTGGGCTTCACGGGCGGCGACAGGTCCAGGCCCACGTCCAGGCGGTCGAACCTTACACAGCCACCCTGCTCATCGAGGGCGCCGAGGACCCCGAAGAGGTCCACAAGCTTCAGTTCAAGTATGCCTATAAGCCTGAGTCCGCCAAGAAGGCCCGTCGGCTCATGAGCCACCATCCTGAGCTCAGCGCCGAGCCTGTCGCACCGATCAGGCGTCCCCAAGACCGCTACACTTGCTCCGACAAGCGGCTCTTCCGCTACATGGATGGCGAGCAGTCGATCCGGGTCACCCTGCTCGAAGGCGAGGTCTTCGTCGGGGTCGTGACCTGGTTTGGGCGATACGAGTTCGGCCTTCGCTGCAAGGATGTCGACATGACCGTCTTCCGGCACAGCCTGCACGAGATCACCGAAGACTGAAGCAACGCGGATCTCACCGGGCCCAAGACCGAGGGAGGTCGCGTGTCGCTCCCCACGCGATAGGGTTCCTTCCGAAGTGGGCTCGTGTGGAGCCCGATGGCGCGTCGCGCGCCCCTTGTTGACGAGGAGTCCTCATGTCGCTGATGTCTGGCGCCCTCACGGTGCGTCGCTTTCGCGTGGTCGGAGAAGACCCTGATGGGTGGCGCGAGATCTACCGCGATCGCCTCCAAGAACACGCCTTCAAAGACAGCCCGGTGGAGCCGGGCAAGGAAGAGAGGGAAGGTTGGGTCCAGGTCCACAACCTGCTCGATACCTCCTTCGAAGACTTTGATCGTTGGCTCTACAACGACTTGATCCTCGTCGGGCTGCGGGTCGACAAGAAGGTCCTGCCCGCCAAGCTCTTCAAGGCCACCCTCGCGAAGCGCATCGAGGCTTGGTCCCAAGAGAACGGCGACCAGCGTGCCCCCAAGACGGTCCGAGAGGAGCTTCGCGAGCGCCTCGAAGAAGAGTGGCTCAAGCGGGCCCTTCCGCGGGTGAGCGTCGCGGAGCTCTGTATCAACCTTACCGAGCGCTACGCCGTCATCGACTCTCTCTCCGAGTCCGTCGCCGAGCGGCTCCGCAAGCAGGTCTACCGGACCTTTGGGTTCAACCTGGTCCCCTTCAGTCCCCTCGACGCGGTGAACGATCCGAGTCTGCGCGACGCACTCGTCAACCTCTCGCCGTCCTACGTCGGGGATCCCTCGACCAGCCAGGGGGTCTCATGAGCACCACGGAACCCACCCCAACCCCGACGACCCTGGGCTCCGAGTTCTACCTCTGGCTGTGGTGGCGCAGCGAGGAGGAGGCCGGGCGCTTCGATGTGGGCGAGAGTGGCGAGCGCATCGAGCTCTTCGTCGACGATCGGCTCGCCTTTCGGATCCCTGGCGAGACGAAGGTGACCGCGGTGTTGACCGGCGACAACGCCTCCGAGAGCGTCGAGGCGAAGGCTGCGCTCTTCGGGGGCAAGATCCTCCAAGAACTCAGGGTTCGACTGCGACGGGACGACCGCGACTTCGTGGTGACGCTCAAGGGCCCCGAGGTCCACCTCACCCGAGTCAAGCTGCCTCAGGTGCTAGGGGATAACGAGTTCGAAGCCATCCTCGACCGCATGTCGAGCTACGATGAGTTGGTCTGGCTCGTGGGGGAGCTCTTCACCGCCTTCGGCCGCGAGCGGGCTTCCGACGCCTGGACCCAAGACATCGAGCCGAGGCTGCGGGCCTGGGTCGAGGGCTCTGTCCGGGGTTGACACCGCATCAGGTCAGGCTAGGTAGCCTGGGTCGTGGTGGGGGGCGGTCTAGGTCGTTCCCACCGGGCGCGGTTAGCTCAGCTGGATAGAGCGTTGGCCTCCGGAGCCAAAGGTCACAGGTTCGAATCCTGTACCGCGCGCCATCACCCAAGAACCCCGCCCATGCTCACGCCAGGGCGGGGTTTTTCGCTGCGTGGCCCCCCACAGCCGGCTAGGGCCGCTCCGGCGCGAGGCCCCAGCGCTCCGGGGAGCGCCAGAGGTTTGACAGGAGCAGCTCCCGCATGAAGAGGAACTCCTTGGGCAGCTTGTCGTACATGCGGCCGAAGAGCTCTTGGTGGGACTGGAGCTCGAGCTTGTATTGCTCACGGTCGATGTTCATGATCTCGTCGAAGGAGCTGCGGGTGAAGTCGTCGAGCCCGCGCCAGTCGAGATCTTCGTAGCGAGGCATCCAGCCGAGCGGGCTCTCGACCGCGCCCGCTTGCCCTCGCGAGCGCTCGACCACCCACCGGAGAACGCGCATGTTGTCGCTGAAGCCGGGCCAGAGGAAGCGCCCGTCCTCGTCGACGCGGAACCAGTTCACGCTGAACATGCGAGGAGGATCGGGCAGCTCACGCCCGATCTGGAGCCAGTGGTTGAAGTAGTCCGCGACGTGGTAGCCACAGAAGGGCAGCATCGCGAAGGGATCGCGTCGGACTTTGCCGATTTCGCCGAAGGCGGCCGCGGTCATCTGCGATCCCATGGTGGCGGCCATGTAGACCCCAAAGGCCCAAGAGGTCGCTTGGAGGACGAGCGGGACGGTCTGACCTCGACGCCCCCCAAAGAGGAAGGCTTGGATCGGGACGCCGGTAGGGTCTTCCCAAGCTTCGTCCATGACGGGACACTGGGCGGCGGGGGCGGTGAAGCGGGCGTTGGGGTGGGCCGCGGTCTTGTCGCCTTGGGGATCCCAGGGCTGACCCCGCCAGTCATGCAGACCCGCGGGAGCGGGTACGCCCATGCCCTCCCACCAGATGTCCCCGCTCTCGGTCCATCCGACGTTGGTGAAGATGCTATTGCTCGCCAGCGCCTTCATCGCGTTGGGGTTGGTCTTGTCGCTCGTGCCCGGGGCGACCCCGAAAAAGCCGCATTCGGGGTTGATCGCGTAGAGTCGGCCATCGGAGCCGGGCTTGATCCAGGCGATGTCGTCGCCGATGCAGGTGACCTTCCAGCCCTCCATCTCGGGGGGGGGGATCAGCATGGCGAGGTTGGTCTTACCACAGGCACTCGGGAAGGCTCCCGCGACGTAGGTCTTCTCGCCGTCAGGGGACTCGACCCCGACGATCATCATGTGTTCAGCCAGCCAGCCCTGGTCGCGGCCGATGGTCGAGGCGATCCGGAGCGCCAGGCACTTCTTGCCGAGGAGCGCGTTCCCGCCGTACCCGCTCCCGTAGGACACGATCTTGCGTTCTTCGGGATAGTGAACGATATACTTGGTGGAGGGGTTGCAGGGCCAGGAGGTGTCGGCCTGACCGGGCTCCAGCGGTGCGCCGATGGTGTGGACGCAGCGCACGAAGGGGCCGTCTCCCATGGCCTGGAGCGCAGGGGCGCCCATGCGCGTCATGATGCGCATGTTCACCACCACGTAGGCGGAGTCGGTGAGTTGGATACCGTACTGGGCGAGCGGCGATCCGATAGGCCCCATGCAGAAGGGGATGACGTAGAGGGTGCGACCCGTCATGGCTCCGCGCATGAGCGGCGCGAGGGTGGTCTTCATCTCGTCGGGGGCCATCCAGTTGTTGGTGGGCCCCGCGTCGGCCCGTCGGCGCGAGCAGATGTAGGTTCGCCCTTCGACACGGGCGACATCGGAGGGATCGGAGAGGGCCAGGTAGCACCCCGGCCACTTCTGGTCATCGAGCTTACGGAAGGTGCCTTGCGAGACCAGCAGGGCCTTCATGCGCTCGTCTTCTTCGGGAGAGCCGTCGCACCAGACGACCTGTTCAGGGTTAAGGATCTCGCGGTATCGTTCGACGAACTTTAGAATATCCTGGTTCTTGGTCGGGGCATCGGTAGCGGTCATGAAGGCTCCTGCCGTGGGTGCGTCCCTGCAACCCCGGAGGATGGGGTGGCTCGATCACCGAGTCTTGTCAAGCACATCGAGGCCGGTAGCGGACGGAGGCGGCCCGCTTCTGATACCCTTTAGACCGACACCGAGATCCCTTCGGGCCTCTCTGTGGCTCTTCCATCGAACACCGATAGCGAGACTAAGGATTGAAGCTAACCTTCTGGGGCGTGCGTGGTTCCATACCCGTGCCCGGGCCGACCACGCGGCGCTGGGGAGGAAACTCCTCGTGTCTCGCGGTGCACCACCAAGGCAAGCCATCCCTCATCCTCGATTGTGGCACCGGCGCGCGTGCGCTGGGAGGGCAGCTCGTGCGTGCCCAAGGTCGGCAGCTTGGGATCCTGTTCACGCACTTTCACGTCGACCACATCATTGGCTTTCCGTTCTTCGCCCCGCTCTACACCCCTGGCTTCGACGTGCAGATCGCGGTCCCAGCGACCACGGAGCACGGGGCGCGAGAGCGCATCGAGGCCTTCCTGAACGGGCGCAACCACCCTGTCCGCCTCAGAGACATGCCCGCGAGCATCTCGTTTTACGCCATCCGGCCCGAGGCCTCGTTCGACTTCCTTGGCTACACCGTTCGGGCGGTCTTGCTCAACCATCCGGGCGGCTCCTGTGGCTACCGGATCGAGGCCGGGGGACGGTCCATCTGCTACGTGACCGACACCGCCCCCTTCGCGACCCCCGGAGAAGGTCTTCTCTACGATCGCGACCCGACCGCGGGGGAGAGGCGGATGCTGCGCTTTCTGGCGGGGGCCGACCTCGTGGTCTATGACACCATGTACGAGCTCCCTGAGTATCTTGAAAAGATGACCTGGGGCCACTCCTATCCAGAGTACGCGCGCGAGCTCTGTAGAGCGGCAGGGGTTCAGACCCTCTACCTCTTCCACCACGCACCCGACGCCTCCGACGATCTGCTCGACGCTCGGGCCGAGTCTTGGGCGGGCGCCTCGGAACCACGAGTGCGGCTGGCGCGTGAAGGGGACACCGTCGATCTCGGCTCGGACTGAGCCTGTCCGACCGGGTGAGAGCCGGTCAGAGCGCCGCGAGCTCCGCTTGGGTGCGCCGAAGGGCGGCTCTCTCTGTCGGGCTCTTCCGCAAGGCGGGCAGCACGTCTTCGAGGCGCCGGCCCGGATCGTCGGGTCGAGAGGGCAAGGTGAGCCGGGCGTAGGTGATCCGAAGGGTGCACAGGGCGTGGTCGATGTCGCGAGCGAACTCCATCTCTTGGCGGCGAGACGCCGCACGCTCCTCTCGAAGGCGGGCCAGCTCAAGGGCGAGGTGGGGATCGGTGATCTCGGCGGACTTGTCGGATCCGTCTGCCTGAAGGGCACGCGCGATGTCTTGGCGGTGCTTGAGGGTCGTGACCAGCCAGGTAGCCACGGAGACGAACTCGTCGCGAAGAGTTGGCTCCATCCTCATCATACGTCGGCAAAGATCCCGCCCCTCCAGCGCGGTTCGACGCCCCTCCCCTTCGAGAGTCCACAGGATCCACAACCGCGAAGGCAGGCTCTCTCGACGTAGGGGCAGCCACCGGGGCGCCAGGCCGAGGGAGGCTCCTGCGCCCAGCGCGATCCAGAGGGGTAGGGAGCCCTGCCAACCGCCCACTCCGTGGCTTGGAGCGAGGAGGATCAACGCGATCCCCGTGCCGATCATGCTGAGGCATGCGCCCTGAAGGATCTGGGCGATCGGAGCCTTCGCCTCGTAGGCCACCACACCACCTACGAGGGCGGCGGCGCCGAGGAGGGGTGAGATCCCGAGGGACCCGAGCGTCGCTCCGCCCGCCAGGCTCGCGGCGATCAGTAGGGGTGTGATCGCGAAGCGCTTGGGGAAGGTCGCGACCGGACCCAGGCTCAGTGCGGCACACAGGGCCAGCTCAGGCCAGCTCGCCCACAGGCCCAGGAGCGAGCCGATCAGGGAGCTGAGCACGATGGCGGAGGTGAAGCGAGCGATCATCAGGACTCGCAGGAGGGGGAGTTTTTCAGCGCGACGCATGAGAGCGCTCCGGGGTCAGACGGTTGTAGGCATCGACGAAGATCGGGGCGAGATCCCTGGGGTGCTCAGGGGAAAGCACCGGGAGCCCTGCAGCGCTCAGCCGATCGAAGAGGTAGGTGTTGCGAGAGTCCGCCCCCGGAGCGATCAGGGCGATCTTCGGCGTTGCCGAACCGAAGAACCGCGCCTGCTCCCCGCTGGACCAGGTCTGTGTACCGTCGGTCAAGACGAGGCTTCGGTCCGGCCCCATGCGCTGCAGGTGGGCGAGGAGGGTCCCGAGGTCCGACGCGCCTGCGCCGTAGAGGGGCGTGACGCGCGAGAGGGCTTCGTCCGCCTCGGTCGGGGTGCAAGAGGCGCACAGGGTCCGTGGGCCCTCCGCGAAGAGGAGCAGGGTGACCCGCTCGTGGGGCTCGAGCTGTGCCAGCAGGTGTCGGGTGGCGTGAGTCGCGTGATCCAGGCGATGACGCACGCGCATCGAGCCCGAGGTGTCGAGCGCGATGGCGAGGCTCGTCGGGGAGGGGCTCGCCTCGTGGCTTGGTTCCTCGACAACCGCGGTGCGCGAGCGCTCGTCGGGCAGCGTGAGGGGGTGCCCCGGTGTTCGGACGGGACGCCGGCCGTCCTTGACCACTGGGATCTCGTCGAAGGGGAGAGGCCGTAGCTCGACACCGGGCAGGGATGGGGGCTCAAGCCGCGGGGTGAGGATCGCGGTGAGCCCGGCGAGGGCGATCAGGCCGAGGCTGGTAAGCCAGGAATGCATGGGTCCTCCGGGGAGACGTCCGGAGAACGACACGAGGGCTCGAGGGCTTACACCACGCTAGGGGATGCACAGGGGATCGGTGGGGTTGACCTCGCAGGGATCGCGTTTTCGTACCACGGGCTTCGGCTTCTCCGCTTCGTCGGGCTTGGCCTGGGGTCGGGTGGCGGTGGGAGGAGGGATGAGCTTGGCCCCCACGAGCACGGCCTGCGCGACCTCGACGGGGAGCCGCCGCTGCCCGGCGAGGTCTTGCCAATCGAAGCTCTCTCTCTCGGAGCCGGGGTTCTCGCTGAGCCAGTTATTTGAGGCGTTGCGATAGGTCTGCTCGAAGTCGAAGGTCGCGGCGGCCAGCACATCCCGGATCCGACGGTCGGCCGCCGGATCCAGCTCTTGCACCAGGCGCCCGACGGCTGAGTCTCGGTGCTTGCGGGTGTAGTAGACCCGCCGCGCCCAGTCCTGGATCTGCGCGCTGGTCGGATTGGGTAGGTTCGAGAAGGCCGCGGCGTAGGCGGCGAGGGCCATCAGGTCGTAGTGGAAGCGGGACGCGATGATCTCGGGGTCGATCGCGTCGTTGATGACGTCGTGAAAGCCGTCGCGAACCCCAGCGCTCTCGTCGTAGAGGTCCATTCGTCGTTCGATGCCATCTTGGGCCGGGAGGTACCACAAGGGCAGTGGTCGATCGGGGTTGGGCTGGACGGGCTGTCCCTCGAGGTGCGGGCGCTTGTCGATGAAGTGAATGGCGGAGGTCAGCTGCCCGCCGACGTGGGGATCGTGCAGGTCGCGGTAGCAGTTCCAAAGGTCTCGGTAGAGTGGCGAGAAGGCCGGGCTTCGTCGGAGGGAGTCCTTGATGATCTCTTCGACGCCGGCGCACCCGGATCCCCGGCCGATCTCGTTCTGTATGCTGATCCGAGGGGCGGGCGAGGGAGGGGCGTGGGTATAGATCTGGGGCGTGCGGAAGTTGCGGCGGAGCGTGGGAAAGCGGATCCGCGCGAACTCTCCGGGCGATCGGGTGATGTCGACCTCGCTGCCCGAGGGCTCATCGAAGGAGGGCTCCGGCTCGGCGGGTTGCTCCAACTCCTGGGTCTGGGTCTGGGGCTGGGGTTCTTCAGCCTTGGGCTCTGGCTCGGGGCCGGAGCTCGAAGCGGCTTGGGCTCCCTCTTCGGGGCTCGGGTCGACCTTGGCCTGCGCCGGGGCTCTGTCGAGGACTTGCCGCGTGACCACGGCCCCAACCAAGATGAGGATGCACAGCACCAAGATCGCCGAGAGGCCGACCAGGATCAGTCGACGCTTCTTGTTGGTTCGCTTGACGGGCGGAATGGGCTCTGGCTTGGCAGGCGCTGTACGCACCACCTCGGGCATTGAGCTTACGCGGGGCGGCTGAGCGCGCGGGGTCTCGATCTGGTGAGCCAAGGGAGGCTGGTCGGTTCCGGCGGTCGCGTCGGTTCCGGCGGTGGTCTCGTCGTCGAGCGGGTAGAGCGCTGGTGGCTGCGGCTCATCGAAGAGGGCGGGGGTGTGGATCTCGTCGAGGGACATCGGGGTTGGGGCGTCGCCCGAAGACTCGGTAGAGGGCAAGGGGGTCGGCCCCATTCCAGGATCCCCCTGACCGCCGATCCTGACACCGACCAAGGTGGCGGCATCGGAGCCGCCGCGGGCATGGGCGCGCCGGATGACGCTCTTGGCAGCGCGCTCCGGGCTCGCCCAGTTGTCGCTCCAGATCTGACTCTCGTTGTCGACGTAGCGATGAACCCCGTCGGAACAGAGGATGATCACGTCGCCGTCCGCGAGGTCGACCACCTGTAGGTCGACCTCGACCTGCCGCTCTGCGCCGAGGGTTCGAGACAGCACGTGGGCTTCGGGGTGGCTCGCCGCGTCTTCAGGGGAGAGGAGCTCGTTGTCGACGAACATGTTGACCATGGTGTGGTCGCGGGTCAAGATCTGTCCCTGCCCACCATTCGAGAGGTAGGCGCGACAGTTTCCGACATGAGCGACGTACGCTGCGCTGTCGGCGATCAGGATCGCGACGACCGAGGTGCTCATCCCCATCAAGCGATGGTTCTTTCTTGCCTCTTCATAGATGGCGCGGTTGGCGCTCAGCAGCGCTTCGGTCAGGGCCTCGCCGGGCTCAGACTGGGTGTGGCTGACGGCTTCGAGGATGGCCAAGGTCGCGATGGTCGAGGCCTGGCTGGCAGCAGAGGGGCTCCCTTGCCCGTCGCAAACGAGCAGGAGCGTCCAGTCCCCCAATCGGAAGGCACCCAGGGTGTCATTGTTCTCGCCTGTAAGGCGGTCTGCGGTACCATATCCGAAGGCGAGGTCCAAGCGCCCCCCAAGGGCTAGTCTAGGGCTGAGGCCCGGATGTAGACACGTCGTCCAATCCTGGGGGCATCATAGCGCAAGCGGAGCGGGTGGTGTATCGGGCCAGGGACTTCCAGCTTGTGCGAAGGGAGGGTGCGGTGCAGCGTCTAGCCGTTTTTTTGGCCGTCACGGTATCGATCGTTGCGGGGGCAGCTTCGTTCAGACCCGTCGAAGGCGGCGCGATCGTCGCCGTGGATCACGAGCTGGCCTCGCGGGCGGGAGCGGAGATCTTGGAGCGCGGAGGGAACGCGGTCGATGCCGCTGTCGCGGCTGCGCTCTCGGCGGGGGTGGTGCAGCCGGTCAGCAGCAGCCTGGGGGGCGGTGGCTTCGCGGTCGTGGCCGGAGAGGGGCGAAGGGCTGTGCTGGACTTTCGCGAGGTAGCGCCCAGCGCGGCCCATCGCGACATGTACCGCGACCTCGAGCAGGAGCGCCCCAGCCGTCAGGGGCGGCTCGCCGTAGCGGTCCCCGGCGAGAGTCGAGGTCTGGCAAGGTTACTCCGAGACCACGGGACCATGACGCCGCAGCAGGTCGCGGCGCCGGCTCTTCGCCAGGCGAGCCGCGGCTTCGAGGTCCACCCCTTCTTGGGTCGTATGCTGGAGCGGACCTCCTATGCGCAGATCCACGAGCTCTTCACGGTGAACGATCGAGTGGCGGGCGTAGGCGATCGGGTGCGCAACCCCGCCCTTGCTTCGACCTTGCGGCGCTGGGTGCGAACCGCGGGGGAGGACCTGTACACGGGCGAGGGCGCGCGCGCCGTCGTCCGCGCGACCGGCCCCGACTGGATCTCCCCAGGCGACCTCGAGGGCTACCAGGTCAAGGAGCGAGAGCCGATCATCGTTCGCTTTCGTGACCACACCCTCGTGAGCATGCCGCCCCCCTCCTCGGGTGGCCTCGTGCTGGCGCAGGCCCTCTCGGCCCTCGAGGGTTACGATCTTGAGCGTTTGGGCCCTCGTTCCTCCGATACCTACCACCTCCTCGCCGAGGTTCTCCAGCACACCTTCGCCGATCGTGCCCATCACCTCGGCGACCCGGACTTCGTCGACGTCCCCGTCAGCCGACTGCTCTCCTCCGAGCGTACCCGAGAGATCCGCAGCAAGATATGGCCTGGCCGAACCTTCGAGTCGAGCTGGTACGGTGAGCCGCTCGGCTCGAGCGACAACGAGGGAACCCAGCACATCTCGGTCGTCGATGGGCGGGGACTGGCGGTGGCTCTCACCACCACCAACAACACCCCCTTCGGATCCGGTGTCGTCCCTCCCGAGATCGGGACCCCCCTCAACAACGAGATGGACGACTTCGCCATCACGCCAGGGGAACCCAACGCCTTTGGGCTGGTGGGCTCCGAGGCCAACGCCATCGCCCCGGGCAAGCGACCGCTCTCGTCCATGACGCCCACCGTGGTGCTCAACGACGAAGGTCGGGTGGTCATGGTCCTCGGCGCATCGGGAGGCAGCACGATCATCAGCGCGACGCTCCAAGTCTACCTGAACGTCGCGGTCTTCAAGATGAACGCGCAAGAAGCGGTGGACGCGCCGCGGGTGCACCACCAATGGGTTCCCGGCCGGCTGATGATCGAGCCCGAAGTCCCGCTCGACGTACGTCGCAACTTACAGGGTCGCGGGCACGATCTCTGGGTTCGCCCCGCCTACTCCGCCGTGCAGCTCATCGTCGTGCGTGAGGACGGCATCCTGGAGGGCGCCAGCGATCCCCGGAAGGGAGGTCGGCCGGTCGCGCTCCCCAGGTAGTCTCGCGGCGGACTCCAACGCAGGAGTCGGGCTGCTCCGTGCTCAGGGCGTGACCTCGCGGCGGATCTGGTCGAGGGCGATGCGATCTTTGACTACCGCCCCGATCTGCGAGACGGTCAGGCCGGCCACCGCCGAGGCCAGCGCCCCGCAGCGATCGGCTGGCCACCCCTGGCTCAGCCCGAAGAGGAAGCCGCCGGCGTAGGCGTCGCCCGCGCCGGTGGTGTCGACGGCCTGGACCGTTCGGGCGGGGACCACATAGAGATCGGCGCCCTGGCGGACCAGGCTTCCCTGGCCTCCGCGCTTGACGACGACAGTCTCGACGCCGAGACCGTCGGCTACGGTGTGTACGGCTTGTTCGGGCGCCTGATCGGTGAGCGCCCTGGCCTCCTCGGCGTTGAGGAAGACCACGTCGACGTGATCGCGAACAATCTCGCGAAGTTCTTGGGTCATCGATCGCACGACGTGCGGATCCGAGACGTCGAGCGAGACCTGGCCCCCGTGCTCATGGGCGAGCTTCATGGCGCTGACGACCATCTCGCGACTGATGGGATCGAGCAGCATATAGCCCTCGAAGTGGCCGATCTTGGAGCTGCGGAGCAGCCCGTGGAAAGGCGCGACGTCGGAGAGCGAGATGGCGGCGCCCAGGTCGGTGACCATCGTGCGCTCCGCGTCGGACTTCGAGATGATCGACAAGCACTTCCCGGTCGACTGGCTCTTGGTGGTGAGCAGGGCGTGCTGTCCGCAGGCCTTGGTGAGCGCGTCGCCGTACATCCGCCCCATCTGGTCGTCGCCGACCTGGCCGCAGAACACGGCGCTCCCGCCGAGCAACCCGACGGTGGCCACCGTGTTCGCGCACGAGCCGCCAGAGTCGAAGGTGACCTTGAGCTGGCGTACGTCGTTGTAGGCGCGCTCCCAGCCCTCGTGGTCGACCATGTGGGTCGTGCCGCGGTCGAGCTTGAGGCGTTTGAGAAAGGCGTCGTCTTCGACGACGACGAGAGCATCCATGAGGGCGTTGCCAAGACCGGCGACATCGTAGGACATGTAGGACACCTTCGAGGGGGAGGGGAGAGGGGCTCAGTCTTCGAGGGACTCGAGCCAGCGCTCGGCTTCGAGGGCCGCCATGCAGCCGGATCCCGCAGCGGTGATCGCTTGTCGGTAGACGTGGTCCTGCACGTCGCCCGCAGCGAAGACCCCCTCGATGTTGGTGCGGGTGCTGTCGGCAGCCGTGAGGAGGTATCCGTTGTCGTCGGCTTCGAGGGCCGGGAGGAAGGGGGCGGTGTTCGGGATGTGGCCGATGGCGAGGAAGAGCCCCGCCACGGGGAGATCGGACTCCTCTCCGGTCTGGGTGTCGCGCAGGCGCACCCCTGAGACCTTCTCGTCGCCGAGGACGTCGATGACCTCGCTGTTCCAGATGAACTCGATCTTGTCGTTCTTTAAGGCCCGATCCTGCATGATCTTCGAGGCGCGCAGCGAGTCGCGCCGGTGAACCACCGAGACCTTGCTGGCGAACTTTGTAAGGAAGGTGGCTTCTTCCATGGCAGAGTCTCCGCCTCCGACGACAACCAAGGGGACGCCCTGGAAGAAGAAGCCGTCGCAGGTCGCGCAGGACGAGACCCCGCGGCCCTGAAGCCGCTTCTCGTTGTCGAGGCCCAGCCACCGCGCGGAGGCGCCGGTCGCGATGATCAAGGCGTCGGCGTGCAAGGTCTCGCCCGTGCTGGTCTTTAGGGTGAAGGGGCGCTGCGAGAGGTCGGCTTCGGTGATCTCGTCGAAGGAGAACGTGGCGCCGAAGCGCTCGCACTGGGCCTTCATGCGCTCCATGAGCTCGGGCCCCATGATGCCTTCGGGAAAGCCGGGGAAGTTGTCGACATCGGTGGTGATGGTGAGCTGGCCACCGGGCTGCATGCCCTCGAGGACGTGGGGCTCGAGGTTGGCGCGGGAGAGGTACAGGGCGGCGGTGAGACCGGCAGGGCCGGAGCCGAGGACGATGACGCGAGGCTTGGACACGGGTGCTCCAGAGGGAAAGGGGGGGCTGACGAGCCCCGAAGCAGTCCCCTGCTAAGGGGCAGGGGGGGCACGGTCAACCGCGCGCACGAAGGTCGGCCCGCTGGGGCCCTGGGTTATTGTCAATCCGACAATAACTGCGTTCACTTCGCCCTGGTTGACCTGCTCGGCCGCCTCGCGGAGCTCGTCGAGCCAGTCCGGGTCGTCGGCGAGGCGTCCTTGGGCCCAGGTTGCGAGGGCGTGCGGGATGCGGCGGACCTCGATACCGCGGCTCGATAGGTCGAGTTCCTCGATCGCGCTAGTCAGGGCTGCGCCGAGGTCTTCGGGGGAGGGAAGCAGGCCATTCTGCAGCAGGAGGAGCGCCCCGAGGGCGCTGGGGTCGGAGGCTTCTGTGATGTCGCGGATGAGCGCGTCGCGCACCGAGAGGTGGTCTTCGCCCGCCTCGCGGAGGGACTCCAAGGTGATGGGCTGGGGACGAAGGCGAGGTTCCTCGAGGGGCGATCCGGTGTAGGGATCGATGAGCAAGTGTGCTGGGGTGGCGTGGTCGAGATCGACCGGCAAGCCGAGGGTGCGCCTTGCGCGGCGGAGGGATCGCTCCCCGGGGGTTGCGAGCCAAGCGAGCTCGATCAGTCCAAAGGCGAGGGCCTCTTCGCCGTGGGCGTGCATCGAGATGGCGACCTCGGCGAAGACCTGCGGAGACTCGCTCTGGGCCACGGCGCGCTCCCACAGCTCACGAGGTGCCCCGTCTTCCCCCGCTGCCCGCTCCTTGTGCCCGAGCAGTCCGATCCAACCATCGGGTAGCTCGGGGTGTTCGACGATCAGCTCCTCCCACAGCGCCTCGGCCTCGTCGTGCAGGCCCGCCGAGCTCGTGGCTTCAGCGAGCTTCTTTCGAGCGGCACGGCTCTTCGGGCGCCGCGCGACCTCGGCGCGCGCCTCGACCAGGCGGCTCGGCTCGTTCCAGTAGATGCTCTGCGTGAGTCGATGATGGAGATCCCGGAACCGTGGCGCCAGGCGCTCCTCGACGATCCACAGGGTCTCGACGGCGGTCGTCCCGCGCAGGGCCACGCTCGCTTCGAGTCGCAGCGGCGGTTCCCCCGTGATCCGCGCGATGATCTTTCGTCCGGGTATCTCGGAGAGTGTGATGGGCTCTTGCGTCTCGATCTCGAGGGCTGTGCCAAAGTGGCTCTCGAGATCTTCGCGCAGGAGCACGACCCGCTTGTCGAGGGTGCTGTAGGTCGTCAGCTCGCGGAGGCGAACGGACCACAGACGCTTCTTGCTGCCCTTCGAGATGAAGCCTGGTCGGCCATGGGCGGTGCCTCGCACCCACGAGGCAGGCGCGGACCACTCGATCTCGCGGTAGTAGTCTCGGGAGGGCGGTGCGGTGCGTTGCAGCTCGATCGAGTCGACCACTCCGATGGCTCGGGGCCCGATCCACCACAGCGTGCCCAGCGTGAGAAGGCAGAGCCCCACGACCGTGGAGGGGGCGGCGATACCCCAGCCTTTCCTTCGCTCCAGCCCCGGCGGATCGAGCAGCAGGGCCAGCACGGCGCCTGCGACCAGACCGCCGGTGTGCGCCCAGTTGTCGGTGGTCTCGTTGCTCCACCCCGAGAGGTAAACCAGGGCGAGATAGGGGAAGAGCGCCCAGCCAAAGACCACCCGGGCCCGGTCGGACAACAGGTTGTGCTTGACGAAGCCGAAGACCGTCGCCGCGGCCACGACGCCGAGCACCCCGCCCGAGGCGCCCAGGCTCAGCACGCCAGGGTTGGCCAACAAGCTGAGCAAGCTGCCGCCCAAGACGGAGCCGAAGAAGATCGTTGCCAGGTTGACCCGTCCCAGCGCTCGCTCGAGGTTCCAGCCGACATAGATCAGCATCGCCAGGTTGGCCAGGATGTGCAGGGGCGCGGTGTGCAGGATCCCCATGGTGACCATGCGCCAGACCTCGCCGTCCTCGAGGACGCGTGCGTGCGACAGGATCAGGGCGTCGACCACCGGCCGGCCGTCGGCTCCGCTGGTGAAGAGCAACCACCACAGCCGGATCTGGGCCCCTGCGACCAGCGCTGTCATCCAAGGGGGGGGCCCGGCGCGATAGCGGTCGGACCACGCGCGGTTCGCGTCTGCGCGCAAGGACTGGTAGATGTCCAGCTCGCTGGCGAGCTGAAAGGCGTCTCCGGTGATGGGTTCGAACCGGATCAGAGCGGTCGAGGGCACCCGGCCCTGGCGGACCCGCTGCTCCCACTGCTCCCAGGAGAGATCTTCCTGCGTGGCACCGATCTGGATCGTGACCAAGGACCGCCTCGGCTGGGGTGAGCCGATGGGTCGTAACCCGCCGCTTTGGTCGCGCGCGTCGCGATCTGCCACGAAGCTCGGTCGGGGACCTGCGCCCTGGCGCGCAGCCCTCACCGGCATGGGCTAGGGTGGAGGCGGACCGCCGGTCTGTACCGCTACCTTCCAACAGCCTTCGCAAACTTGGCACAGGCTGTCCTTGGATCGGTGAGCTACCCATGACACCAGGGGCGTTCCGAACCCGATCCCCGACGGAGGTTCGATGATCGATGAGCAGCGAGCGCTTCGAGACGCGGTAGCTCGCTTGCCGATCTTTCCGCTTCCCCGAACGGTCCTCCTGCCGGGCTCCGTGCTCCCCCTTCATGTCTTTGAGCCTCGATACCGCGCGCTCGTGGCCTTCGCCCAGTCCGAGACCCGGGGCATCTTCGGGATCGGAACGCTGAAGCCCGGATACGAGGCCTCTTACGAAGGTCGGCCGGCGATCTGGCCCGAGGTCGGGGTGGGCCGCATCGTCGCCCACCAGCCCTTGCCCGATGGGCGCTGCAACATCATCCTCAAGGCGATCGGTCGCGGGATACTGGTTCAGGAGCACAGGCCTCGGCACGACTTTCGCGAGATAGAACTCGCCCTGCGCGAGGTCGTGCCTCCTTCCGATTCTCGTGCCTACGATCAGGTCCGCGCGCTGGTGCATCAGATCGGTCTGTACTCGGTCCAGGCCAAGTCCGAGGCGGATCGGCTCCTGGCCCTCGAGGGCTCGGAGCTCCTCGACGGTCTCGCGCGCAAGCTCTTCGACGACGTCGACACGTGCAGGAAGTATCTGAGGGAAGACCACCTTGAGGTCAGGGCAGCGATGGTTCAGGTGGCGCTGGCCGATGTGCTCGCCGCTGCGTTCACCGAGGTGGGCGAGGCCTGAGTCGATCACCCTGGACCGGCGTCGATCTCGGCTTGGACGGTGGGGGAGGGGTCTGCGTCGGGCACCCGTGCGGGCGCGAGGCGATGCAAGGCCCAGACCGCTGCGGCACGAACCCGATCGTCGGTGTGCTGTAAGGCGTAGGTCGCGGCGGGGACACCAGCCGGATCGCCGAGGTTGCCCAGGGCGAGCAGGGCGTTGCGTTTCAGCCCCGCGGCCTTGGGGCGGCGAAGGGGGGTTCCGGTGAAGCGCTCCATCAACCCCTGATCCTCGGCGAGGATCAGGGATGGCAGGTCGAGCCAGGCGTGCCGAGGCGCGAGGTCGGCGTCGGCCTCGGAGGGGGGGCGGTGGTTGTGCGGGCAGACCTCCTGGCAGACGTCGCAGCCGAAGATCCAGCGCCCGAAGTGGGGTCGCAAGGATCGCGGGGGAAGGTCGTAGGCCTCGATCGTCCAGTACGAGATGCAGCGGGTGGCATCGAGGAGGTGCGGTGAGGGGAAGGCCTGGGTGGGGCAAGCGACCAGACACCGGGTGCACCGACCGCAGTAGGAGCGCGGAAGGGGTTGGTCAGAAGGAAGCTCGGCGTCGAGGAAGAGCACGGAGAGGAAGTAGTACGAGCCCCGTGACGGGACGATGCTGAGCGTGTTCTTGCCGAGGTAGCCCAAGCCGGCGAGCTGAGCCCATGCCCGCTCCAACACCGGCGCGGTGTCGACGCCTCCCCAGGTGTTCAGGCCCCGCTCCGAGAGCGCCCGCTTGAGCTTCTTCAGCCGCTTTCCGATCAGGTTGTGGTAGTCCCTGCCCCAGGCGTAGCGAGCGACCCGTCCGGTGAGACCTCGGGGGTCGGGCGGGACATCGGCGTGATGGTCCGTCGCGAGCACCAGGACGGAGCGGGCGTCCGGGAGCCTAAGGGTAGGATCTCGGCGGGGCGCGAGCCCGCGGACCATCCAGTGCATCTCTCCGTGGTAGCCCTCTTTGATCCAGGCTTGAAAGCGCTCGCTGCTCGGGGTCGGCACCGTGAGCTTGGCGACGCGGACGGCGGAGAAGCCCAAGCGTCGTGCGATCGCCTCGATCTGCGTCCGGAGGGTGTCGGACATCGGGACGGCCTGGGAAAGGGGGTGACAGGAGCGGTGGGATTCGATAATCGTGCGCATGCGCTACGTCATGCTCATCGCGATCCTGGCCGGCTGTGCCCCCACCTGTCCACAGGCCAGCGTCGTCAACGGCTCCTGGGAAGTCTTCGCCAATGTGCTCACCCGCGAAGGCGGGGACGAGCCCGACTTCCCGGTGTCGTCCACGCCGGTGAATGGCTTTTACACCTGGACGCTTGGCTGGGGCGAGAGCTCCCGGGGGCCGGTGAACTTCATCCTCGACGGCCAGCCGGCGCGCGAAGCTTCGGGGGATTGGTCCTCTGAAGTCTGCGGAACCTTTACCCTCTCGCTGCACGGTCTGTACGAGAGCCGCGCTGGCGATGAGCACGACTATTCGGCCCTGGGAACCTTCGTCGTCTTCGAGGATCGCATCGCGGGCACCTGGGACTGGTCCGAGACCTGGACCGCCGCAGGCGGCGAGAGCGGGGTCTTCACCGCCCGCGGCCAGATCGAAGGGGCTCGCCCGGACGAGACCGAGCCGACCGAAGACTGATCCCACGGGACCTCTGGGTCTGGGTTATCGACACGCGCCCCGCACCGACCCCGGATCGTTCCCGAGGTGCGTTGCTTCCGGTCCAGTTGGTTATGGGCCCGCCCCACGAGGCTCCTTATGCGCACGATCGTCTTGTCTGTCCTACTCGCCCTGCTCACCGCCGCTGCGGTGTACCCGATCTTCTGGACCTGGTACGCTCCGATCCCTCCAGCGGTGCTCGTCGCGGGCCTGTCCTTTTACCTACTGACCCGATGGCGCGCGGGTCTGGTACAGCGCGAGATGCAAGCCCTCGTCCCACTGATGCAGTCCCGGCAGGTCGACAAGGCCGAGGCCCTCATCGACGAGGTCCGCCGCAAGCACGGACCCTGGGTGCTCCTCGTCAAGCAGCAGCTCGGAGTCCAGAAGGCGATGATCCGCTACGCTCAAGGCAAGTTTGACGAAGCCGAGCCGCTGCTGCGCGAGGGGCAGTGGAACAACTGGCAGGCGCACGTCGCCCTCGCCGCGATCCATCATCGCCGCGGTGAGCCCGACAAGGCCTGGCCCCACTTCGAGAAGGCGGCGAAGGCCTCGAGCAAAGAGGCGCTCGTCTACGTCGTGTGGGCGGTCGTCGCGACGCGGAACAAAGATCGCGACCGCGCCCTCAAGGCGGTGAACCAAGGGCTCGCGAAGATCCCAGGCAGCAAGGTCCTCTCGGACCTGCAGAGCCGCATCGCCAACAAGAAGAAGATCGACGTGCGGCAGCTCCCGCAGACCTGGTACCACTTCTTTCCCGAAGATCTTGCCAAGCAGATGCTGGTCCGAGGTCGAAAGGGGGGGCCGCAGGCCTTGCCTGAGGGCGTGGTCCCTAAGGTGCAGCAGCCCTTTCCCGTCCCTGGCGGAAAGCGAGGAAAGCGACAACGTTGACTGCTCCTGGGCGCGCCTGGGGCCTTCGGTGCTACACTGAGGGCCTATGGGAGGCGGGTCATCGATCTCTTTGAGCGACCTCTGCGCGAAGTGCCTATCGCGGTGCTCGACTTCGAGATGACGGGTCTTGATCCCGAGCGCGATAGGGTATGCGAGGTCGCGGTGGTTCGGGGCACGTGCAGGGGGGCAGAGCGCGAGTTTCAGTCCCTCGTGCGTCCGAAGGTCAAGGTGAGCCGAGGGGCCCGCAAGATCCACGGCCTCACCGACGCGATGCTCCAGCGCGCACCTGGATTCAAGCGGATCGCCCCGGATCTCGTCGAGATCCTCGATGGCGCGGTATTGGTCTGCCACAACGTACCGTTCGACGTGGGCTTTCTTCACCGGGAGCTCGAAGAGATCGGGATCCCTTACGCCCCCCCCGTCACCCTCGACACCCTTAGCATGGCCCGCCGCCTCTTTGCGTTCCGAAGGAACAACTTGGCGGATGTCTGCGAGAGCCTCGGGGTTCAGCTCGATCAGCACCACCGGGCCTTGAGTGATGCCAGGGCGACCTTTCAGGTCTTTCGCGCCATGGCCGAGGTCGTCGACCCCTCGGGCTCGGTCAAGGTCGGCGAGGTGCTCGAGCTGCTCGGAGCGCTCGCTCCGGACTCTCCGCTCAGGCTCCAACAGAAACGCGAGCTTCGGCGCGCCTTCAAAGAGAGGCGCACCGTGATCATCGACTACAACGCGTCGAAGAACCCGCGCATGGGCCCCATCCGGCGCGAGATCGGGATCTGGGCCTTGGCCTTGCCCTACCTCCAGGCGTGGTGCTACCTGCGCAGCGGGGAGCGGGTGTTCCGGCTAGATCGGATCCGCAGGGTCGAGACGACGGAGCGACGGTATGACATCCCCGCCTTTGAAAAGCGGATTTGAGCCGTCGAGGCCCCTGAACGTCGTGCACGTCTGCCGGGTCGGGTGGCCACACCGGGGGGGCATGGAGTCGGTGGTGGGCGGGCTGAGTGCCGCCCTCGCCAAGCGCGGTCACGCGGTGCGGGTCATCACGTTGGATCGGGGGCCCGATGGACGTCGCCTCGTTCCGGGGATCTGGGGCGGAGTTCCCTATGTACGTCTGCCCCGCGTTGGGCCACGGAGCTATCCGATGGCGCGCGGCCTGACCGCGCGGCTCCGAGGGGCGGACGTGGTCCACGTCCATGGGCTCGATGGGCTGCTCAAGCAAGCGATCGCGGGTCGGGCCGCGCATGGTGCGCGCGTCGGGGTCACGCCTCATGGGGGATTCCTCCACACGCATCGAAGGTGGTGGATAAAGCAGATTTGGCTTCGCACGGGCGCTTCAGCGGCGCTACGCCGGGCCGATGCCGTCTGGTTTACCTCGGCCGCAGCGCGTGAGGCCCTGCGTCCGGCGGGGGTCGAAGGCGAGATCCTTCCCGATGGCGTGGACGTCGACGCGTTCTCGAAGGTCGTGCGCAGCCCGACGCCGGGTCGTTGGGTGGTCTTCGGCCGGCTTGACCGCCACAAGGGCCTTGAGGCCCTCATCGATCGTCTCGCAGCGGTCGCCCAGCACGACGATCGCCCCTTTCGACTGAGGATTATCGGTCCCGAGGCCGCCCCGGGCCTCCTCGAAGAGCTGCGAGCGAGGGCGGTCCACCATGGTATCGCGCATCGCCTGACCTTCTGTGGTGCGCTCCGACACGAAGACCTGCTGGTCGAGCTCGCGCGGTGTGAGCTCGCCTTCTTTCCGAGTCGCTTCGAGGCCTTCGGCGTCGCGCTCGTCGAGGCGATGGCGGCTGGCGTGCCGGTGGTCGTCAACGCGATCCCCGCCTTTCGGGAGCTCGTGACCGATGGACGAGATGGGATCGTCCTCGACTTCTCGCGCTCTGAGGCCTCGCGAAAGATCCGCACCTTCCGGGGGCACGTCCAGCACCTCTCGGGGCCTGCGCGCGAGGTGGCCGCCGGGTTTGGCTGGGAGCGCCGTGTCCTGAGCTGGGAAGAGGCCTACCGTGCGCTGGTCTGCGGTGATGCATGAAGATCGCCTTCGTGTCCACTCCAGGCGGACATCTGAGTCACCTGCTCCTTCTTCGTCCCTTCTTCGAGCGACACGAGCGGGTCTGGTTCGCTCCCGTCACGGAAGACTCCCTCTTCAAGCTAAGAGATGAGCGACACATGCCCATCGAGGCAGGCGTGGCGCGCAGACCGGCCTTCGCGCTGCGGACCCTGGCTCGGGCTCGAACCCTTCTCGCGGCCGAGCGACCCGATGTGGTCGTCACCGCGGGCTCGGGCCTCGCGCTACCCTTCTTGCTCGTCGCCCGAAGTATGGGTATCGCCACGGTCTTCATCGAGGTCTACGATCGGTTCGAGCGTCCCTCGCTGACCGGGGCCCTGGTGGCGCCTTGGGTCGACGCGGTGGTCGCCCAGTGGCCGGACCAGCTCGAGGCCTATCCGAACGCGATCTTGCTTGGACCCATCTTATGATCTTCATCACGGTCGGCACCCACCACCAGCCCTTCGACCGGCTCGTCCGCGCGGCGCGGGAGCTCGCGGAGACTCACGAGGTCCTGCTTCAGCGGGGCGTCTCGACCGAGGATGCGGGGCGATGCCGTGCGGTAGACTTCCTCCCTCCGCCCGAAATGACCGAGAACATGCGTCGCGCGCGCATCGTGGTCGCCCACGCGGGTCCAGCGACCCTCTTCGAGGCGGCTGCTCTGGGCCAGGTGCCGATCGTCGTCCCCCGCGATCCGGCGCATGGCGAACACATCGATGATCATCAGCTCCGCTTCGTCGAGCGCCTCGAGGACCGGCTGGTAATCCTTAGGGATCCTCGAGAGCTTCCACGGGCTGTCGTGGAGTGGGAGGCCCGAAAGCGCTCCCTGCTCCCCTTCGAGCCCGACCCTTCCCGTACGCGAGGTTTTGCTCTAGGGGTCGAACAGGTTTGCCAGAGGGTGGTGGCAAGTCGGCGCCGAAGCCGCCCAGGTCGTGATACGCTCCGGGCATTGATCAAGTGGATGCTGCCGCCCCTATGACCGAAGTACAGCCGCATACCCTGGCCGCCGGGCGTTATCTCCTCGTCGAACCGATCGGCGAAGGAGGGATGGCCATGGTCTATCGCGCCTTCGATCAGCGACTTCAGGTTTGGCGTGCCATTAAGGTTCTCAATCCAAAGTATGCGGCCAGCGCCAAGATCAAGGAGCGCTTCGACTTCGAGGCGCAGACCATGGCTCTGCTCGAGCACCCCAATATCGTGCGAGTCTACGATGTGGGCTCGGTAGGCGACGTCTCATACATCGTGATGGAGCTGGTGCGCGGGGGATCCCTCGTCGACTGGCTCGAACAGCACGGCGCGATGCCCCCCAGGCTGGCGCTCCGGGTGACCGATCAGATCTGCCAAGGCATCGTCGCAGCGCACGCCAAGGGGGTGATCCACCGGGACATCAAGCCGCACAACGTCTTGGTCACGGTCGATGGCGTCTGTCGGATCACCGACTTCGGGATCGCCCGCGTCGGCAACGACGACGGCAAGACCAAGACGGGCTCGGTCATGGGTACCTGGGGCTACATGGCACCCGAGCAGCGCTCCGACGCCAAGAACGTCGATGAGCGTGCCGATGTCTATGCGATCGCAGCCACCCTCTTTACGCTGGTCGCGAACCGGATCCCCATGGATCTCTTCGCCGTCGATCGCGACGAGACCATGCTCGCCGGAGTCCCTCAGCAGCTCCTCGGGGTGCTCACGAAGGCCACCGAGTACCACCGTGAAGATCGCTTCGCGAGTGTCAAGGAGCTGCGCGATGCCCTCCTCGATGTCCGCGAGAGGCTGCCCGCCGATCCCTCCGACACGCCGCCCTTGGTCTTGACCCGGATCTCGCACCTCGGGCCTCCTGATCCCGAGCTCATCCAGCGCTCGACTCCCTTGGTCGAGGCCGAGGCGGGGATCATGGCGCAGTCCACGCTGATGCCGGCCACAGGTGGGGACCGCACGCCGATGGGGGCGATCCGAATCAACGAAGGCGCCGTGGGCGCGGCCCCCTCCGAGGAGCGAAGCTTCAAGCTCCTGCCTTGGCTCGCGGCCTTCGTCGTGCTGGCCTTTGGGGTGGGCATGTTGGTCGTCGCGATCGGGTTAGCTTGGCCCTTACTCCTCGACGCGCCCCCAGCGACGACAGCCAAGGTCGTCGACGAAACCATGGTCGATCCGGCCGAGCCCGTGGAGCTCTCCACCGATGGGGTCGCCGCCAGCTCCGGCATCCCCGAACCCGATGTTGAGCCGAGCGAAGGCTCCGATCCCGCCGCCGATCCCCAGGGGTCGGCCGGGCCAGACCCCGCGCCTCGCGAAGACGACACCCGCCGAGCACCATCCCCCCCAGAGAAGCCGGACGACGCCCAGACCTCGGCGCAGCCTGAGCCCACCCCCGCGCCGAAGCCTGCGGAGCCTCCGGTCAAGCCGCCGGAGTCACCCAGGATCGTCGAACAGGCCAAGCCGGAGCCCAAACAGTGCCTCGAGGTCAAGGAAGCGCAGGGGATCCGGGTGGGCTCCAGGGCCGCGTTCGAGGCCCGATTGTGCGACGAAGACGGTAGCCCTGTCACCCTCTGGTACCGCCCGGCGGGGGCACAGACCTGGCAGTCGGTCGGTATGCCGCTGACTCTGGGCGCGCACCGAGCCGTGCTGCCCATCGACGAGCGCTTCGCCGATGGTCTCGACTTCTACATCCAGACCACCGGCGCTTCTCATGGCTCTCGCGAGAACCCCCGGCGGGTGGGGGTGCGGTAGCCGTCCGCCCGCGGCGGCCCGCCCAGGGTTGCGGGTCCTCAGCCTCGGCCCGGACGGGCGAGCTGGCTGTCGGTGGGGTAGGGGCCCAGTCTTGGAACGCCCCCGCTTCGGAGGACCCGTTGGCTCGAACCCTGACTGGACCTTTCTCTCGTGCCCTAGTCGTCGAGAACCCGCATATTTCCCTCGACGCTGCCTTAGCGCGCCTCGGCATCGAGGCCGTCCGAGTCGATGCGATCCCCGACGATGCGGCGCTCATCGACGCCCTGCGGAGCACTCGGGCTCAGGTCCTCTTCAAGCGCAGCCGGGTCGAGGTGACGCGCGCGGTGCTCGAGGCCTGCCCGGACCTTCACCTTGTCCAGCTCTGCTGCATCGGCGACGACTCGGTCGATAAAGAAGCTTGCGCCGATCACGGCGTGCTTGTCTGCAACGACCCGGTCTCCAATGGGCGCAGCGTCGTCGAGCTCGCCATCGGACACACCATCGCGTTGTGCCGCCGCCTCTACGAGACCGACGTCGCGACCCACCAGAGCCGCTGGGAGAAGACCAACGCCGGCCGCTTCGAGGTCTTCGGCAAGGTCATGGGCATCGTGGGGCTTGGCAACATCGGGCGTGCCGTCGCCAGAGCGGCCTGTGGCTTGGGCATGAACGTGATCTTCCACGACACCCGGCAGGTGGCTGTCGAGGTGGGTCACGAGATGGGCTATACGGCAGTCGGAAGTTTGGAACATCTCTTTCGGCAGAGCGATGTCGTGAGCGTGCACATCTCCGCGACGGACGCCTGGGGACGCGACAACGCGGGCCTGCTCGACGAGGTCCTCCCGCAGCTCGGCGCGGATCGAGGGCCCAATAGCCCGCGGATCTTCCTCAACCTCGCTCGTGGGAACATCCACAGCAGCGAGGCGCTGCTGGACGCGGTGCGTACCGGCGCGATCCGTCGGGCCGCGGTCGATGTCTATCCGAGCGAGCCTGGTCCAGGGGCGCCGAGCTGGCACAACCCCTACGCCGAGGAGCCGGCGGTCGTGTGTACGCCACACATCGGGGCGGCCACCCAAGAAGCCCAGCCCCGGATCGCTCGTCGGGTCGCGTCGACGGTGGAAGAGCTCTCGCTCTTCGGCGGGCTGCGCGACTGTGTCTTTGCACCGCGGGCGCACCTCTCGGTCCGAGAGGCCGCTGTGGGCGGCGCGGTTCTCGCGGTGGTGCACTCGGTCAGCCGAGGCACGAAGAAGGCGGTCGACGATGCCATCTTTCATGCGGGAGCCAGCAACCTCGAGTCGAGCCACCGGGACTTCGAGGTCGGGATCGCCTACGATCTCTCGGTCCTCGATCGGCCCCTGACCGACGGCGAGATCGAGGGGCTCATTCAGCGAGCCGCCGAGGTCTCCGCCGACGCCAACGCCATTCGCGCCGTCCGGCAGGTCCTCTTGCGAACCTAGTTTTCGCCCCCGATTCGCCAGGGCGCGCCTCGGGTCGTGATACCTTGCCTCGCTCGAGGCGACGACTCGCTGTAAGCGCTGTATTGCACTGATTAGTTGAGAATGGGGCATTCCTGAGTTACTCTGAGCCGCTGACTTGAGGAGGCCCCATCGAACCGCAAGCGACCCCTGATCCCATCCTTCGGCCCGCGACGCTCGACGACGCGGCGGACATCGTCGAGATCCTCTGTTCCTCGGCCGGCTGGTATGAAGAGCTCGTCGATCCGGATGACCTGGACCAGCACCGGGTCGATCGTTCCTGGTATGCAGAGAACTTCCGAAAGAGGCGCTTCTTTGCGCTCGAAGTTCAGGGTGAGACCGTCGGTACGCTGACCCTGCAAGACGCGGGGGACGTGCTCTACCTTGGCTATGTCTACCTTCACGTGGACCACGTCGGTCGGGGGCTCGGGCGCAAGCTGCTCGACTTCGCACGCGCCGAGGCGGCTCGGCTCGACAAGGACGGCCTCGTCCTGCTCGCGCATCCCGAGGCGGACTGGGCGGTCAAAGCGTACCTTCGCTATGGCTTCCGGGTGCTCCACGCGGAGCGCACCAAGATCCTCTGCTGGAATGATGGATGGATGAAACCCTACTACGAAGAAGGTTTTCACCTCTTCTTCTACGACCTCTCGATCGGGGACTTCGCTGAAGCTTGATCGGATCGGCGTGCTGTTTCATTCGGAACAGCTGCTCTTCAAGCCGCGATATGAGTGGGCGCTGGGTGAGCGAATCGATCACCCCGAGACCACCGCTCGGGCCGAGAGCATCGTGCATGCACTCTCTGAGGACCCGCTCTTCGAGCTCTGGCAACCTCCAGCGCTGCCTGCCGCCCACCTCCGTGGGCTGCACGCGCCCTCGCTGCTCCACCTCTACGAGAAGACCGTCGCGCTCCAAGACGATCTCTACCCCACGGTCTTTCCACGGGGCGATGGGGTGCGGGCCGATCCCGACAACCTCCACCACGCAGGATGGTGGTGCTTCGACGCAGGCACACCGCTCAACGGCCAGATGTGGTCTGCCGCGCGCTGGAGCGCCGCTGCGGCGGTTGAGGCAGCGCGCCGGATCAGTCAGGGGGAAGGGCTCGCGTACAGCCTGTCTCGCCCTCCGGGCCATCACGCGACGCGAGATCGCTTCGGCGGCTATTGCTACCTGAATAACGGCGCGCTTGCGGCGCGCACGCTCCGCAAAGCAGGGGCGCGCAAGGTCGCGATTCTCGATATCGACTACCACCACGGCAACGGGACCCAGAGCCTCTTCTGGCGGGACCCCAGCGTCCTGACCGTCTCGGTGCACGCCGACCCACGAACGGACTTTCCTTACTATACGGGCTTCCCCGAAGAGCGCGGTGCGGGTCGAGGCGAGGGGTTCAACCTCAACCTCTGCGAGGAGCGAGGCTGTGATGGCACTCGCTATCGCCAGATCCTCCAAGAGCAGGTCGCCCCCGTGCTGCGAGCCTTCGAGCCGGCGGCGCTCATCCTCGCGGCGGGCCTCGACACCTACCGCCTCGATCCCCTCGGAAAGTTTGAGCTGACCACGGACGATCTGCGCGAGGTGGGCGAGCTCATTGGCTCCTGGGGCTATCCCACGGTCGCGGTCCAAGAGGGAGGCTACCACAGCGCTCACCTCGGTCGGAACGCACGGGCCCTCCTGCGAGGGCTTCGCGATGGCCTGAGCCGCCCCCGCTGAGTGCGACCCCGCTCAGTCTGCCGTGAGCAGGGTGTCGAGATCGGGCTCCTCGCTCGCTTTGTCTTTGGCGGGCGTGCGGCGACGGGTCCGGCGACGCTTGGGCGGATCTTCCGACTCCTCGCTAGACTCCGCGGTGAGCTCCTCATCGACTACGTCGGCCTTCTTCTTGGGCTTGGCCTTTGCCTTGGCCTTGGCCTTTGGTTTGGGCTCGTCTTCAGAGGGCTCTGACTTGTCTGCGCTCTTCGGCTTCTTCGTATTCTTAGAAGCCTTCTTTTTTGGAGGAGCAGCGTCGGCTGGCTCCGAAGCGTTGGCGGACTGCTCGGTGACCTCAGAGAGCTCTTTGCTGGCAGTCTTCTCGCCGCGATCGAGCTCCTCGGAGGCGGGGAGCTCGTCTTCCTCCACCAGGAGGAGGTCGGGGTCGAGGTCCGGCACGTCGTCGTCTTCGTCGCCGTCGTCGTCGGCTCCCTCGCCGTCGTCATCGGTGGTCGCCTGCAGGTACGCGAGGCTCTCTTCGATGGGTCGCGACTGATCGGCTGCGCCGAAGAAGAGCTCGGCGAGCAACGGAACGCTGAGCTCCAGACCGGAGCGATGAAGCTCGTCGACGTAGATGTCGGCGAGGGTCTCGTTCAGTTCCTCGGCCGTCTTGTCGAGGGTGAAGGGGGCGGAGCCCGTGCGGACCGGCGTGCCGTCGCGGTGGATGAAGACTCCCGCGCGCATCAGGGCGTTGAAGACGTGACGGATCCCGCGGATCGGGAGATCGGGGTGGGTGCGCTTGAGGGCACGCTGGACGTCTTCTTGAACGAACTGCACGGTGACCCGACGCCGCTTGCGCGACCGCTCGGCCACGGCCTCTTCGACGGCCTGCAGGACGGTCTTACGGGTGGGGGCGGCCAGCGGGTTCAAGCCTTCCTCGGCGAGAGCCTCGATGAGGGGGCGCGCGCCCTTGGGCAGATAGGGGTCGAGCCACACGCTGTCGTCGCTTCGGTTGGCGTTTCCGCGTGGCTTTGCGCTCTTTTCGTCGTTGGACGGAGCGGAGGATGCCGACTGATCGACGCGGAAGCCGCCGGACTTTTCGTCGCGCTGCATGGTGATGACACCTTGCTTCTGCGCCTTCTCAAGGAATCGGGTGAAGCTGGAGAAGCCCAGGTCGCCCTCGGAGAAGTCGGGGCTCTTTCGCAGCATCGCGGTCTTGACCCGTCCGGCGAGGGGAGGCTCGGGGTGCTCGCGCTGAAGGCCCTCGACCGCGTCGAGAAGGAGGTCGAAGGCGGCTTGGAGGGTCGGGGTCTCGCTGCTGGTGGCCTTGCGCTCTTGCTTGCGACGACTTCGTCGCTGGGCGAGGTTGTCATAGAAGATGAACTCATCGCAGGCCTGGATGAGCAGGCGGCTGGTGCTCGACCGGCATCCTACCCCGATCACGCGCTTGTCGAGCTCGCGCATCTTGAGGACCATAGGGGTGAAGTCGCTGTCGCCCGAGACGATGACGAAGGTGTCGACGTAGGGCTTGGTGAAGGCGAGCTCCATGCCTTCGACCACCATGGCGATGTCGGCACGGTTCTTGTCGTGCATACCGTGGGAGGTGAGCTCCATCATGCTCACATTGTTGGTGAGCAAGCCTTGCTTGAACCGGGCGAAACGGCCCCAGTCTGCATAGCTTCGGGAGATGAGGATGCGCCCTTTGTCGGAGAGGCGCGCGAGAACGAGTTCGACGTCGAATCGGCCGAGACCTTCTTTTTCGGTTCCGGCGGCGATGTTCTCGAAGTCGATCAGGACCGCGAGGTTGTTGTCCACGATGGTGGCTCCTGGAGTAGGGAGGGGTCACCCGGCGCGAAATGCGCAGGGCTCGGCGTTGTGCCGTGAGTTCCGGCGGGGTACGCTCGGGAGGGGGAGCGCGGAGGGCCGACCGGGGCGACCGTGCACCTCGCACAGTCCCGCGAGGCGTAAGCGGACAGACGGGCGAGCACAAGCCCAACGGGTAACAGTTAGAGGAGCGGGTCGGACCCGCTGGAGGATCCATGCCGTCGTTTCAGCGCTTTGAAGGCGCGTCCCGCTATATTGCCGATCCGGAACTCATCGCCTCGGTCAACGCGGCCATCGCGCTTCAGCGCCCCTTGTTGATCAAAGGGGAGCCCGGCACGGGTAAGACGCTTCTCGCGCATGCGGTGGCCGAGTCGCTCGAGATGGAGCTGCTCTCGTGGCACGTCAAGTCCACGACCCGCGCGGTCGATGGTCTGTACGTCTACGACGTGGTGCAGCGGCTCAACGACAGCCGGTTCGGGGATCGAGACGTGCGTGACCTGCGCAACTACATCCGGCTCGGTGTGTTGGGGCAGGCCTTCAAGCGAGAGCGCCAGGTCGTCGTGCTCATCGATGAGATCGACAAGGCCGATCTCGAGTTCCCCAACGACCTCCTCCGCGAGCTCGACGAGATGGCCTTTCACATCCCCGAGCTCGATGAGACGGTACGGGCGCAGCACCGACCCGTGGTCATCATTACCTCGAACGCCGAAAAAGAGCTGCCTGACGCCTTTCTTCGCCGCTGCGTCTTTCATTATGTAGGCTTTCCCGACCGAGA
The DNA here is from genome assembly GCA_007693595.1 of Deltaproteobacteria bacterium. Classification (GTDB taxonomy): domain Bacteria; phylum Myxococcota_A; class UBA796; order UBA796; genus REDI01. Next base: position 43,780 of record REDI01000043.1, read on the forward strand.
GCGCATGCGTCGGATCGTCGAGGTTCACCATCCCGACTTGCAAGATAAGCTCCTCGACGCGGCCCTCGACAGGTTCTATGCCATGCGCAAGACCGCGGGTCTGCGCAAGCCTCCCTCCACGAGCGAGCTGGTGGACTGGCTGACCGTATTGGTCGCCTCAGGCTTAGATCCCGACCATGTGCGCACCCACGATCCCTTCCTCGGCGTGTTGCTCAAGCAACAGCAGGATCTCGATCTCCTGCGTGGGCGTCGCAGCCCTCCTCGAAGTTTCTGAGTTTCGATGTTCCTCGACTTTCTCACAACACTTCGCGAGGAAGGCGTCCCGGTCGGAATGGGGGAGTGGCTCGCTTTTCTTCGGGGTCTCAAGCTGGGGCTCGCGACCGATCTCGAAGGCTTGTACGGCTACGGTCGGGCGGTGCTCTGCCGAACCGAGGCGGACTACGATCCTTTCGACCTCGCTTTTCGCAAGACCTTCGAGGGCTTGGTCCTGCCGGATGATCTCCGCGAACAGCTCACCGTCTGGCTCGACGAGGCCCTCGGTGGGGCCCCGGGGGCCCTCCCTCCCAAGGACTACGACAGCTTCGAGGAGCTCTGGCGAGACTTTCTCGAGCGGCTCGCGACCCAGCGCGAGCGACACGATCGAGGCAACACCTGGATCGGAACGCGCGGCACGAGCGCCTTTGGGCACTCCGGCCAGGCTCCGCAGGGCGTCCGGGTCGGGGGGAGCGGCGGAGGGCGGAGCGCCGTCCGGGTCGCTGGAGAGCGGCGCTGGGCGAACTATCGCGCCGATCGAACCCTCGACGTGCGCGAGATCAAGGTGGCGCTCCGGGCTCTTCGAAGTCTCGCTCGCGACGGCCCGCAGGAGCTCGATCTCGACGAGACGATCCGAGAGACGGCGCAGAACGCAGGGGATATCCAGTTCGTAGAGCGTCCAGAGCGGCGGAACCGGCTTCGGGTGGTGCTGTTGATGGACGCTGGGGGTTCGATGGCGCCCCACGCCGAGCGGGTCGAGCAGCTGTTCTCGGCCCTCAAACAGCTCAGGACCTTCAAGAGCCTCGACGTCTATTTCTTTCACAACTGCGTGTATGGATGGCTCTACCGCGACATGCAAGAGCTCGATCGCGTTCCGACCGAGCAGGTGCTCGCCGAGCTCAGCCCGAAACATCGCTTGCTCTTCGTTGGCGACGCCAGCATGTCGCCTTACGAGCTCCACGCCGCCTGGGGCTGGTCCGGCAGCGAGCAGCCGAGCGGGCTTCAGTGGCTCCAACGGATCAAGGCGCGCTGCCCGGCGAGCGTCTGGCTCAACCCCGATCCTCCCCGATGGTGGAACCACCCCACGGTCAGCGCGATCGCGGGTGTCTTTCCTATGTTCGAGCTGACAGTCGAGGGTCTGCACGACGCGGTGCGCACCTTGCGGGCGCCACACTAGAGCGCGCCACCCCCTGCCAGCCCTCCAAGGAGGGCTGGGGCGGCGGCTGGCGACTCAGCCCAGCCCGAGCGTCTGCATCACGCGCTCGCGGTTGGAGCGGAAGGTGAGCGTGTCCAGGGCCATCGGGAAGCGGTGTTTGTCGACGACCGCGGGGTACAACAGGATGAGTGCGTCTGCCTTGCCGCCGTCGAAGGTGAGCTGATCGGCGAGGATGCGTGCCTCATCGGTGGTGAAGGCGCCGACGGGGACGGCCATACGAAGGGCGTCCAACCTGTCGGCGTCGAACTGGGCGGAGCGCACCATCTGGAGGGCTTCATCGAAGCTCAAGCTCGGCGGGGGAGGTGGAGGAGGCCGCTGGGGACCGGGCCGGCGGGCCTCTCGGGGGCCCTGTGCGACGAAGGCACCCGCGTCCGTCGCGCGTTGGAGCAAGCCCTCGATACGGTCGACCCTCCGGTCGAGGTGCCGCCGCAGACCGCGTGGCTCGACCTGGCGGATGTCCTGTCGAAGATCGGTGATCTCCGCGTAGGTCAGCTCGACGAGCTGTGCCGGGCGTCGCTCCGAGAGGGCGGGGCTCGAGAAGACGATCATGGCGGAGAGTGCGAGCAGCCGGGTCATCGGGGCCTCCTTGGCAGGGTTGTCCTGAAGACGCGACAGCTCGGCGGGTCATTCGAGGGAGGGTGGTCGCGACTTGTCGCCGACGTGGCCCGATGAAGTCTCTCTGGGCTTCGGACTGAGGTTGCGGGGCTGGTGGACCATGGGTAAGTCTTCCTCCTCAGCGCTGATCCGACCGGGCGGGAGTGGCGAGGGGGCTGGGGTAGCGTGCAGGTTGTACGCCCCTCTTCGTCAGGCGCTCGTCCGGTCTCGGAGTTTCGATGTACGGCGAGATGGTCCTGTTCAGTGGCAATGCGAACCCCGCCTTGGCGCGAGCTATCGGTCAGAGCTTGGGCCAACCGCTCGCGCCGGCCCAGGTCGGTCGCTTCTCGGACGGTGAGAGCCGGGTCGAGCTTCAGCAGAATGTTCGAGGGCGCGATGTCTTCTTGATTCAGCCGACCTCTGCCCCTGGCAACGACAACCTCATGGAGCTGTTGATCATGGCCGAGGCGTGCAAGCGGTCCTCGGCAGGTCGTATCACGGCGGTCATCCCTTACTTCGGCTATGCCCGGCAGGACCGTAAGGTGGCGCCGCGGGCCCCGATTACCTCGCGCCTGGTTGCGGACCTCATCCAAGCCGCAGGGGTCGAGCGAGTGCTGACCATGGACCTGCACGCCGGTCAGATCCAGGGCTTCTTCAACATTCCTGTCGACAACCTCTACGCTCGGGGCCTGTTCTTCCATGTTCTCCGGGAAGATGTGGCCGCTAACCCAGAGAATACGGTGATCGTGTCCCCGGACGCGGGGGGCGTGGAGCGGGCGCGTGGCTATGCCTCGCTGCTGAAATGCGGCCTGGCCATTATCGATAAGCGGCGACCTCAGGCCAACGAGACCGAAGTCATGCACATCGTCGGCGACGTCAAGGGCAAGCGCGCTGTCCTTATCGACGACATGATCGACACCGCTGGGACCATCACCAAGGGGGCGCGGGCCTTGGTCGAGCACGGGGCGACGTCGGTCTACGCGTGCGCGACGCACGCGGTGCTCTCGGGACCGGCCATCGATCGCCTGAACGCCTCCTCCTTCGAGAAGGTACTCGTAACCGACAGCATTCCCTTGAGCGCTCCGGGTCAGGCTTGCACCAAGCTGCGCGTGATCAGCGTCGCGCCTCTCTTCGCGGAGGCCATCCGCTCGATTCACTTCAACGACTCGATCTCGCGGCTCTTCCTCACCAGCCGGACGCGCTAGAACGCGGGCCGCTTGACACGCCCCCGGGGTGTCGTTACTCCGGCGCCGCTTTACGGGGCAGGTCCAGACGGGCGTGCTCAAATCCAGCAAGTTGCCAGCGTCCCGGCCTCCCGAAGGCCCTTCTGTCCAAGGGGCGACAGCGCAGCGCTCGGTCCATCCGGGTGCGGCCTGTCTTCTCGCGACCGAAGCGCCTCAGGGGCCCGACGCGAGAGGATGATCCCATGCCGAGCCTCGCCGCCGAGATCCGCACCAGCGACACGGGTAAGACCACCGCCCGCAAGATCCGCAATGAGGGCAAGATCCCCGCCGTAGTCTATGGCGGAGGCCTCCCTGCCGTGTCGTTGAACATCGACCCCCAAGCCCTCGTGGACATGTTCCGCAAGTCCGCTGACCGCAACACCATCGTCCACCTCGACTTCTCTGCCGGGGATGTGCCCGAGGCCGTCAAGGCGGCCTGGGCGGCCTCTGGAGCCCTCGCGGACGACGGAACGGTCCCCTGTCTCGTGCGCGACGTGCAGCGGCACCCCCTGCGGCGCGACCTGCTGCACGTGGACTTCTTCTGGCTCGCTCCGGGCCAAGAGGTCGAGGTCATGGTCCCGCTCCAAGGCGTCGGCCGGGCCAAGGGCATGGCCATCGGGGGTCGCTTGCGGCTCATCCGTCGCGAGGTCAAGATCCGCTGCGCCTGGGAGAAGCTCCCCAAGACCATCCAGCACGATCTCACGCCTCTTCAGATCGGCGACATGGTCAAGGCCTCGGAGCTGCAGCTCCCCGAAGGCGCAAGCCTCGTTGCGCGGAACGACTTCAACGTGTTGACCATCTACGGCAAGCGGGTCTCGGCCCGTCCCGCCGCCAGCGCTGATGCGAAGAAGAAGTAATCCATGGTTCTCGTCGTCGGACTCGGCAATCCTGGCCGTAAGTACGAGCAGACCCGCCACAACGCGGGCTTCTGCGTCGTCGATCGGCTCGGTGCGCGCGCGGGTGCCGACGTGGGCCGCGGCCAGCTCGGGGCTTTGGTTGGGTCCGCGCGCATCGGAGGCCGCGCAGCGGTTCTCGCCAAGCCGCAGTCCTTCATGAACCGCTCCGGCCAACCCGCCGCGTCCCTGCGTGGCTACTACAAGGTCGTCAACGCCGATGTGGTAGTCATCCATGATGACCTCGACATCCCCTTCGGCGATGTACGGGTCAAGGTTGGCGGGGGGCATGGGGGCCACAACGGGCTCCGCGACCTCAACCGCTGCCTGGGTCCCGACTATGTTCGGGTCCGCTTCGGGGTTGGTCGCCCTCCCCAAGGCTGGGACACGGCTGCCTACGTGCTCTCCAAGTGGTCGCCCATCGAAGCCGAAGCGCTCGACGAGGTGGTGGATCGCGCGGCGGACGCGGTCGAGATGATTCTGGCAGAAGGGTCTTCTGCCGCCATGAATAAGTATAATACACGGGCGAGGCAGGGTGGCGCAGCACCAGGCACCGCCACGCCCACCGCTCGAACCTCGGAAGCGTGAGCTCTCCGTAGGAGGACCCCTTGATCCAGCAACTCGTCGACTTCGGCGCCTATTCGGTGCCCGGCTTCGCCCTGATCGCGCTGGCCTTCGCCGGCTTCAAGGCGGTGCAGACCGCCAAGCAGGACCCTGGCACCGAAGAGATGCAGACCATCGCGCGTCGCATCCAAGAAGGTGCGATGGCCTTCCTGAAGACCGAGTACACTTGGCTGGCGGGCTTCGTGCTCATCGTCGCCGTGTTGCTCGGTGTCGCCAACTCCTTTGGAGGACCCGAGAGCGATCAGACCCCGCTGATCGCGGTGTCCTTCGTCCTTGGCGCCGTCGCTTCGGGTCTCGCGGGCTTCATCGGCATGCGCATCGCCACGCTGGCGAACGTGCGTACCACGTTCGCGGCCCGCAAGGGTATGACCGCAGCGCTGGCCGTCTCCTTCAGCGGTGGCTCGGTCATGGGTTTCACCGTGGTGGGGCTGGCGTTGCTCGGCCTGGGCCTGCTCTACATCGGGTACGTCGAAGGGGCCTCCTTCCTCTTCCCCAGCGCGTCCGAGAGCGTGAACCCGCTCTCCTTCGCGCTGAACGCGCTCACCGGCTTCTCGATGGGGGCCTCCTCCATCGCGCTCTTCGCCCGCGTGGGCGGCGGCATCTACACCAAGGCCGCTGACGTCGGCGCGGACCTTGTCGGAAAGGTCGAGTCCGGTCTCCCCGAAGACGACCCCCGCAACCCCGCGGTCATCGCCGACAACGTCGGCGATAACGTCGGCGACGTCGCCGGTATGGGCGCGGACCTCTTCGAGTCCTATGTCGGCGCCATCATCGGCACCATGGTCCTGGGCCTCGGCCTCTACCTGAACATGGACGAGAACGCCTCCATCGGTCCCATCGTCCTGCCGCTCCTCATCGCCGGCGCGGGAGTCATCACCTCGATCCTCGGCACCCTCGCCGTGCGTACCCACGAAGACGGCAACCCCCAGCACGCCCTCGATATGGGAGCCTTCGGTGCAGCGGGGCTCACGGCGCTGGCCACCTTCGGGTTGGCTTGGGCGGTCTGGCCCGAAGAGGGCATCAAGACCACCATCGGGAGTGCCACGGCCACCGTCCAGTGGTGGGGCGTGGGCGTCGCGACCGTCATCGGCCTCGCGGTCGGCGTCGCGGTCGGGCTGATCACCGCCTACTACTGCTCGATGGGCAAGAAGCCGGTCAACAGCATCGCCATGCAGTCCAAGACGGGCCACGCCACCAACATCATCGCGGGTCTGGGTGTGGGCATGGAGTCCACCGCGGCCCCCATGCTCCTCATCGCAGGCGGTGTGCTCGCGTCGTACCAGGTCGCGGGTCTCTACGGCATCGCCATCGCCGCGCTGGGCATGCTCTCGACCACCGGCATCCAGCTCGCGGTCGACGCCTTCGGGCCCATCGCCGATAACGCGGGCGGCATCGCCGAGATGAGCCATCAAGCGCCGGAGATCCGCGAGCGCACCGATCGCCTCGACGCGGTCGGGAATACCACCGCCGCCATCGGCAAGGGCTTCGCGATCGCCTCGGCGGCTATGACCGCGCTGGCGCTGTTCGCCGCCTTCTCTCAGCAGGCCAGGCTCGGCGATTCGGGCATCGACATCCTCGAGCCCAAGGTCATGGCTGGGGTCTTTGTCGGCGGCATGTTGCCCTTCCTCTTCTCCTCTCTGGCCATGAAGGCCGTCGGCGACGCCGCGATGGAGATGATCGAAGAGGTGCGGCGCCAGTTCCGCGAGATCGAAGGCCTCTTGGCTGGCACCGCAGAGCCCGACACGGCCCGCTGCGTCGACATCTCTACCCGTGCGGCCATCAAGCGCATGATGGTGCCCGGTTTGTTGGCCGTGCTCACCCCTGTCGTCATCGGGGTCACCTTTGGGCCCCAAGCCCTTGGCGGCCTCCTCGCGGGCGTCACCGTCAGCGGCGTGGCTATGGCCATCTTCATGTCCAATGCCGGCGGTGCCTGGGATAACGCCAAGAAGTCCTTCGAGGGTGGCGGCTTCAAGATGCCCGATGGCACCGTGCTCGAGAAGGGCTCCGAGGCACACGACGCGGCCGTTGTCGGTGATACCGTCGGCGACCCCTTCAAAGACACCGCGGGTCCTTCCCTCAACATCCTGGTCAAGCTGATCAGCGTTGTTGCCCTCGTCATCGCTCCGATCATCGCGGTCGGTGGCAACTTCACCCCCTTGTGGTCCCTTCTGTTCAACTGAACCTCCTCGGGGTCGGGCGAAAGCTCCGCCCCCCACCTGTCCAAGTGGAGGCACCGTGACTGTGCTTCATCACGAATACGAAACTGTCGTTATCGTTCGCCCCGATCTCGACGATGCAGACACCCTGGCCATCTTCGAGCGCTTCGAGAAGGTGATCACAGACAACGGCGGCCATGTGCTGCTTCGCGATGACTGGGGCAAGCGCAAGCTCGCCTACACCATCGAGAAGCAGACCAAGGGCCACTACGTCTTGCTCAACCATCTCTCGCCCGCCGAGATCATCGCCGAGCTTGAGCGGATCATCCGTAATGAAGACCGGGTCATCCGCTTCATGACGGTCCTGCTCGACCAGGCGGTCGACGTGCCCGAGCGGCTCGAGGCAGCCGAAGAGAAGCGGAAGAAGCTCGCCGCAGAGTTGGCCGCGCGTGCGGAGGCCGAGGAGCGTGCCCGGGCCGAGGCCGAGGCCGCAGGCATCCACGACGGCGACGACGACGACGATGTCGACGACGACGACGACGACAACAGCGACGACTGAGCCGGGAGGTCTACCATGCGCGTCATTTTGAAGAAAGAGGTTCAGAACCTCGGTGAGGCTGGCGATATCGTCAACGTCAAGCCGGGCTACGGCCGCAACTACCTCATCCCCCGAGGTCTCGCGATCCCGGCGAGCGAGGGCAGCATCAAGCAGGTCGAGCATCAGCAACGACTGGCTGAGGCGATCCGTAAGCAGCAGCTCGAGGCGGCTCGCGCCATCGGGGCCAAGCTCTCGGGCACCTCGATCACCATCCGCCGCGAGGCGGGGGATGATGACAAGCTCTTCGGTTCGGTCACCAACCGCGACATCGCCGACGCCCTTGGGGCTGAGGGTGTCGAGGTGGATCGCCGCACGATCCTGCTCGAGGACAACATCCGTACCCTCGGCCTCTTTCAGGTGCCCGTCCGCGTTCACCGCGAGGTCACAGCCCTGGTCAAGGTCTACGTGATGAAGGCCTGACGCCTCTCTGGATCTGTCCCGCCGCGGACTGGGCCTGACGCCCACTCGTGTCCCGCTGGCCTCCGGCTCGCCCTCAGCGCCCCTCAGGGGTGTTGGGGGCGTTCGGCGTTCTTCCTTTGTTCTCGGAAGGTTCTTCGCTTCCTTGGCGGGATGGGGCGCGCGGGCGAAGGGACCGCGTGGCGGTTAGGTGAGGGGAGGGCGCGGTGGTCGTGGCCTGGGGGGCAGGCTGCCCCACGATCGTCTTCGCAGCGGTTGGATGGATTCGATGGTGACTCCCCACAACCTCGAGGCCGAGAGGGCGCTGCTGGGGGGGCTCCTCCAAGAGCCCGCCCGTCTGCTCGACCTCGCGGACCGCCTCAAGCCCGAGGCCTTCTTTCGGCCCGATCACGCCGCGCTCTACGAGCTGCTGGTGCGTATGCATCGCGCCCAGGAGCCGGTCGATCTGGTGACCTTGCCGCAGCGTCTCGAACGCGAGGGGCTGGCGGAGCGATGCGGGGGGCTCCCCTACGTCTTGCAGCTGCCGGACCATGCGCCCTCTGTGGCGAACCTCGAGCACTATGCCGATGTCATCGCGGAGCACGCTGGGCTTCGCCAGCTGGTCCGCTTCGCCGAGGACCTCCAGCGCAGGGCGCTCGGAAGTGTCGATCAGGTCAGCATCCTCATCGAGCGTGCCATCAAGGACCTCTCCGAGGTGGGTCATGGCGGAAGGAGTCAGGCCTGGGGTGAGATCAGCGTCCTGGTCGACGAAGAGATCCGGCGCATGGAGGAGGCGGCCGAGGGCACGGATGATGGACGGGCGGTGCTCACGGGCTTCCCCGATCTCGACGACAAGCTCGGTGGCCTGCGCGGGGGCCAGCTCATCGTTCTTGCGGCTCGACCGGGCATGGGCAAGACAGCGCTCGCCCTCAATATCGCCCAAAACGCATCGTTCTCCAATGACTTTCCTGGGATCGCCGTCTTCTCGCTCGAGATGACGCGGCACGAGCTGGTCGGCCGGATGCTCACGTCCCACAGTCAGCTCGATGCCCGCAAGGTGCGCGACGGGGCCCTCACCAGTCAGGAGTGGGAGGTCCTCATCGACGCGAGCGACGAGATCCGGCGTACTCAAGTCTTCATCGACGACACCCCTGCGCTGTCGATCGGCGAGCTCCGCGCGCGCACTCGAAAGCTCAAGGCGGAGTGCCCCTCGCTGAGCTTGGTGGTGGTCGACTATCTTCAACTCATGCGGGGTGACGATCCCCGCGCACCACGCATCCAGCAGGTCGGTGAGATCTCACAGGGGCTCAAGGCGCTGGCTAAGGATGCTGGGGTGCCTGTCGTCGCGTTGTCTCAGCTCAACCGAGGTGTCGAGTCCCGCCAAGACAAGCGTCCGGTGCTCTCGGACCTGCGAGAGTCGGGTGCTATCGAGCAAGATGCAGATGTGATCCTGTTCATCTACCGAGACGACTACTACAATAAGGACGAGAGCACCGCACCTGGTGAGGCCGAGGTGATCATCGCCAAGCAGCGCGCAGGCAACACAGGGACCATCAAGCTGGTGTGGCGAGGAGCGCAACAGCGCTTCGATAGCCTCTTCGAAGAACCCCTCTCTCTTTGATGGGCTGGAAAGGGCGCGGCCTTCCCTGTCGCTCCACGCGCCCCGAAGCGAGAGGGCTGGCAGAGCCTAGGACCGGGAACTCTTCACCTCCCCTTTGGCCCGTCCGGTAGGACATCCTATCGATATGCCTTGCAAGGTCTGGGCTGGGGTTGGCCTGCGGGCTCAGATGTTGTATACGTTCACCCCGGTCGCATGTGCGCACCGCAATGTTCCCCGCACACCAGGAGACGGCGGACCCCATGGAAAAGCCTGAGCTTCTGTCCAAATTCCAGGCCAAGGTAGACGAGTTCTCGCGCTACCATGCCTTCGTCGAGAAGGCGCAGGCCCAGGCTGATCGTTTCGCCCCTGAAGTGGTCGAGAAGGTCATCTCCGAGAACAAAGAGAAGTCTCTGAAGGTGGTCGAGGATCTGATCCCGCTCACCGTCGACATCGTCGAGGCGATCGACGGTCTTCGCGCCGCTCGAGACAAGGTCGAGTCCGACAGCGCCGAGTCCTCCATGCGCATGCAAGAGCTCGAGCTCCGCCACGCCATCGGAGAGCTCGATGAAGACGGCTTCGAGAAAGAAGCCGCGGAGCTCCGGGGCGAAGTGGACTCGGCCAAGTCTCGAATCGCTGAGATCGATGAGGAGATCGAGTCCTTCACGACGGCGGTCGATGGCTGGAATGAGTTGGGAATGAAGGCGGGTGTGCTCGCTGCTCCTGTCAGCACCGAACCCGAACCCGAACCTGAACCCGAACCCGAACCTGAACCCGAGCTTGAGCCGGTCCCTGTTCCGGCCGCCGAAGAGGACCCCCTCGTCGAGGGGTCCGATGACATCCTCTTCGGCGATCATGACGGAGCGGATATCGTCGAGATCGCGGTCGACGACGAAGGTGGCGATGACATCGCCATCGGGCCGGCCGACGACATGGGCGTCCACGCGGAACGGGTCACGATCCAAGACGACCTATCGGTCGTCTTCGACGACGCGGGCCCTTCGGATGACGCGCCCCAGGCGGACTCCGCCGACGAAGAGATCCTCCTCGGTGAAGATGTCCTCCCCGACGACGACGACGCCGGCCTCGACATCCTCGGCGACGACGAGCCTCTTGAGCTCGATGGTGCGGAGCCCGTAAACGACATCAAGCCCCGGCGAGCGGTACTGCTCCAGTCCGAGAGCAGCCCCGATGAGCAGGTACACCCCGTGACCAAAGACGTTGTCAGCATCGGCCGAGGGCGCGATAACGACATCCAGGTCCGCAACGACTCCAAGGTTTCGCGCTATCACTGCAAGATCTATCGCCGAGGTCCCAACTACTACATCGAAGACAACAAGTCCGCGAACGGCAGTCTGGTCAACGGCGAGCTCATCACCGAGCGGCGTCTGTTCGGGGGCGAAGAGATCATCGTCGGCGAGACTTTCTTCCGCTTCCGGATCATGGACTGACGCGGAACGTCCGCTTCGTGATCCGAAGGTTGCCTGCCCAGGGGTCTGAGACCTCTGGGCCCTGTTTTTGGGGGACTGGTTGACAACGGGTCCGATCGTCTTGGCGGGCCCCGATCCCGTCTGTCCGATCTCGTTCGCGGGGCGCTGGTGCCAGCTGCCGAGTGCGGAGCCATTCGACGGCACGGTGGTGCGGGCGTGCGACGCGCTGGCTGCGGGCCCTCCTCCCGGCCCGGTGCTCTTATTGGCCGAAGGGGAGCCGCCACCCAAGCTCCCACCCCGCGTGACGGTGGCCCCGTCGGGCCCTTGGTCGCAGGTGGTCGCCGACGCCTGGATCGAGCGTCTCATCGTCGCAAAGAAGGTCGAGAAACACCTACGGCATGACATCTACAGCCCCCTTGGCGTGCTGGTGGGGCATATAGACCTGCTCCAGGAGCCTTCGCGGGGACCGCTGAGCGCCCCGCATCGATCTTCGATCCTGGCCATGCAGCGCGCGCTCGATCGGCTCGAAGATCAGCTAGACGCCCTGGTGCGCCTCCTCGAGTCCCACGAGGGCTTGTGGGCGCGCCGTCCACCCCATAGGGTGAAGACGTCTCGCGGGGAAGATGCATGAGCAAGGGGCATGGGAACGGAGCGAACGGCGAGGGGACGCCCAAGTTCTACACGACCCACCAAGTGTCCAAGTTGCTCGGCGTCTCGATCCCAACCGTGTGCAACTGGACCGACAGCGGTGAGCTCAAGGCTCATCGGACCCCCGGAGGTCATCGGCGGATCGGCCATGAATCGCTGGTTCACTTCGTCGAGCAGCGTGGCCTCGACATCTCGCTGGGTCCCGAGGACGCGCGAGCCCGGATCTTGATCGTTGACGATGAGCGAGACTTCAGCGAGATGCTCCGGGACTATCTTCAGATCAAGGGCTACGACGTCGAGATCGCGGAGTCTGGGTTTCAGGCGGGCATGACCGTCGCGCGATTCCGGCCCGATCTGATCCTGATGGATATCATGATGCCCGAGATGAATGGTTTCGAGGTGCATCGGGTGCTCCGAAGCGAACCTCAAACAAGAGATATACCAGTCATTGCGTGCACGGCTTACCGAGACGCGGATGTGGACGCTCGTGTCGTCAAGGAACGATTCGAGGGTTTTATCGAAAAGCCCATCAAGATGAGCCAGCTCTTGCTGCTCATTCAGCGCACCCTGGGATCGAGCTCAGGGGTGGCCCGCTGAGGCCTCGATCGGGCGCGGACTTCCGCTGCCCCATGCAGGCGAGGGCACGGGTTCGATGGTGTCTGCAGGGGAAGCCGGCGCGCAGATCGGCCGCGGATCGACGGGCCTGGCTCGGTGCCGCTGGGCGTGCTCGCTGGACCTGACGCGATACACCGGGGCGGGTGGCGCGGACGCGACCTGGGAGGGCCCCTTGCAGCACCAGACAATCCTGATCCTCGACTTTGGTTCTCAGTATACCCAGCTCATCGCGCGGCGCGTGCGCGAGCTGGGTGTGTACTGCGAGATCCGACCGTGTACCGACTCGGCGCCGACCGACCTCGACGAGAGCTTTATCGGGGTGATCCTCTCCGGGGGGCCCGCGAGTGTGCTCGGCGACGACGCCCCGCTGTTCGACGCCGCTTGGATCGCTGGCGATCTGCCAGTTCTCGGGATCTGCTACGGTCTCCAACAGCTCACCCACCTGCTCGGGGGCACGGTTGAGCGTGGGAAGGCGCGCGAGTACGGCCTGGCCCGCATCCTCCTCGACGATGATCCTGGCCCCCTCTTCGCTGACTTTGCTCCTGGCGATGCCCATACCGTCTGGATGAGCCACGGCGATCACGTCGAGCATCCCCCTCCCGGCTACCGGGTGGTCGCCCGCTCTGCCGATGTCATCGCCGCGATCATGAGCGAGGACCAGCGGAGGTTCGGGCTACAGTTTCATCCTGAGGTCACCCACACGGGTCAAGGGCGCGAGCTCATCGCTCGGTTCGTCAAGGGGGTCTGCGGGGCACGCGGTGATTGGACCCCGGGCCAGTTCGTGGACGAGAAGGTCGTGGAGCTCCGCGAGACCATCGGCTCCCATCGGGTGATCTGTGGGCTCTCGGGTGGGGTCGACAGCTCGGTCACAGCCGCGTTGCTCCACGAGGCTGTTGGCGACCAGCTCTATTGCATCTTTGTAGATAACGGTCTGCTCCGCGAGGATGAGGTCGAGGAGGTGCGGGAGGAGTTCTCGGAGTTCAACCTGACGGTCGTCGATGCAGGCGAGCGCTTCCTCGACGCGCTCGCCGGGGTCACCGAGCCAGAGCGGAAGCGAAAGATCATCGGTGAGCTCTTTATCCGCATCTTCGAAGAAGAGGCTCGACGGATCCAAGGCGCGCCCTTCTTGGCCCAAGGGACGCTCTACCCTGACGTGATCGAGTCGGTGAGCGTCCGGGGGCCCAGCGCAGTGATCAAGTCTCACCACAACGTCGGGGGCCTGCCCGACGACATGGACTTCTCGCTGGTCGAGCCGCTGCGGGAGCTCTTCAAGGACGAGGTCCGCGCGGTTGGCGAAGCGCTCGGCATGCACGAACGTCGCGTGTGGCGGCAGCCCTTCCCGGGGCCGGGACTAGCGGTCCGCTGTCTGGGTGAGCTGCTGCCGGAGCGGCTGGCGGCCCTACGTCGTGCCGACGCGATCTTTCGCCACGAGATCGAGCGAGCGGGCTTGAGCCGAGATATTTGGCAGTTCTTCGCAGTCCTTCTGCCGGTCAAGGCGGTGGGGGTCATGGGTGACGAGCGCACTTACGAAGAGGTCTGCGTGCTGCGAGCCGTACACAGCTTCGATGGCATGACGGCCGACTGGGTCCCACTTCCTCACGAGATCCTCGGTCGGTGTAGCAATCGGATCATCAATGAGATCCCTGGTATCAACCGCGTCACCTACGACATCAGCAGCAAGCCACCCGGCACCATCGAGTGGGAGTGAGGCGACACAGTGCTGCCCTACTCGTCGAGCATCTCAGGTCCCCAGGGATCTTCACCGACCCAGACGAAGGCCTCTTGCTCCAGGACCTCGGCGAGCCGCTGGATGAGGTGATCGAGGGTGGGCACGCGGAGGAGGTTCCGAGCGAAGAGGATCAGACTCTCGGGGGGGCTCAGCCAGGGATCCGCGTCTTCGGGAGGCGTACCTTGGAACATGCCGAGCACCCTGGGGCTTATCGGGGGGCTGTTGTCGGAGAGCTCCGCGAGGTTTGGGCGCTCGGGTAGCCGAACGGGCACCCCGTTCCAGAGCTCCCGTACCTCGGGGGCGACATGGAGGAGCGCGGTCTCGAGGGCCTGCTCCCACCCTTTCGGATCGAGGGTGAGGGGGAAGGGATAGGACTCGGGGGAGAGCTGGTTGGCCGCCATGAGCGCTTGGACGGACTCCGCGCTGCGGCCGGGCAGATACTCGAGCGCGAGGCCGATGACGAAGTGGGCCTCGGCTAGGGAGGGGTCTAAGCGGAGCGCCTCGCGAGCGTCGGTGATGGCTCCGTGCAGATCGCAGGTGTCGAGCCGCGCCATGGCGAGGCTGGTGAGACGATCGGCGCGCGGGGTAGGATCGAGGTGCAAGAGCTGCTGCCAGCTCAGCACCGCTCCTTCCGCATCCGCCATGCCGAGCTGGGCCTTGGCGAGCAGCTCTAGGGCGTCGAGGTGCGTGGGCTTCTCGTCGAGGAGCTCCTCGGCTTCGAGGACCGCCTCGGCCCAGGCATAGCGCTCGACCAAGCGACGGATGTGGCGGAGGCGCAGCGAGACGTTCAGGCCGGGGTCAAGCGCCCACCCTACGGGGATCTCGTCGTCGAAATTCATGACTTCAGGCCTAACTCAGCACGAAGAAGAAGGCTCCGAGCCCCGCGACGGCGAGGAGGCCGAGGAGGACGAGGACGGCGACCACGCCGACGACCAGTCCGATCTTTGAGGCTCCGCTGGCCTTCGAAGGCGCAGGCGTATGGGGTTCCCCGCCCGCGGTGTCGGGAGGCGTCTTCGCTGCGGGTGCGGGCTTGGGGGTCGAGCCGCGCGCGGGGAGTCCCCCACGCAGGGCGATGCTGAAGTGGGCGAATTCGGCGATGTCTTTGCATAGGTCGAGATCGGTGAGCATCCAGAGCTCGAACTGGGCCTCTTCGGCGGAGCTCGCCATGCGGTCCGCCTCGTAGAGGGGCAGCGGGGCGCGGTCGAGGATCGGCTTGTCAGGCACCACGTCGAACTTGACCTTGGCGTTGTCTCGGAGCCAGCGTTTGACCCGATAGCGGGCCTCGAGAATGCCGAGCGGGTTGCCCCCGAGGGGCTCGGCCAGGGCTGCGATCTGGGAGCGATCGGCTTGTGCGCCGTAGACGGCCTCAAGCAGGGTGACCTCCTCGGGGAGCTCGGCGCGTGCGCGGCGAAGCAGGCCCTTGGGGGCTTGCTTTCGGGTGTAGAGGCTCGGCTTGTCCCCGTCGGTGGCACGGCTGCCTGCGGCCTTGACCTTTTGAGTGATGATGTCGTGGGCCCAGCCCTCGACTTTCCGGCCGTCGGACACGTTGACGATGCCCCCACCGAACTCCGCGCAGGCTTCATCGCAGGGTGCCTTGCCTCGATCTTCTCCCAATCGGGAGGTGGAGATGGCGTAGTACCAGTCGGCCACTCGCTGGGCCATGATCTGCCCGGCTTCTGCGTCGCCGGAGCGCCACTCTTTGAAGAGCTGACGCACAGTCTTGCCACCGCTCATGGGAGAACTCCTGAAGTGTAGGGGCGGTCGGGACCGACCCGTGAGATAGGTGGGATGCTACCTGTACCCGGCTGCAGGTTCAACCTCGCCGGCCGAGGCGATCACGAGGAACTTGGATGGGTAGGGGGGAGGGGGCGCATGCGGACGGAGGTCAGCAGCCTCCCATGGAGCCAGGCGTAGCGGCCTTCGACCTCGAACGGGCCCTCACCGTGCTCCAGCTTCAGCTGAATGGCGGCGAGGCCGTCGGTGCCGGGCCAGACCTCGGCTTCCTGGAAGCCGACATAGCGACGTACATGGGGGTTGATGGCCTTATAGATACTCTCTTTGAGCGAGAAACGAAGCAGGGTGGCGATCCACTGGCGGTCGGGATCGAGCTGCTGCACCGCCTTGAGCTCTTCAGGGGTCAGGACCTTGGAGCTCACTGCCGGACGGGCGGGCCCGTACTCTTCGAGGTCGACCCCCAGCGTGGCGCCGAAGTCCTGGCTGACCAGCGCGACAGCCAGGGTGCGCTTGTGAGAGATGCTGCCGACGAGACCGTCAGGGAGGACCGGCGCGCCCAGCTCATCGACCGCGATGGCCGGGGGACGGACGCCGAGTTGTTGGGCAGCCAGCCGGAGGGCCATGCGACCCCCGACGAAGCTCATCTGGCGCAGCCCACGATGGGACGCCGCCATCGCCGCCTCGTCCGGATGGAGCTGGGAGAGCACATCGGGTGGGATGGGCTCGGGCTCTGCCGGGAGATGGACGGCGGTGACGATCCCATGCGGTGAGGCGTGATGGTAGGCAAGTCGAAATGCGTTCACCTGTCCAGCCTAACGCATTGCTGGGGGCCAGCGCTGCACCGCCCAGTATTGGGCAGCGAAGATCGGTCCTTAGGACCCCCGTGGTGCGATTCCCTCTTGACCGGGACGGGCTAGCCCCTTTAGCTTCCCCCCCCGCGCGCCGGTCGATGATGAAGGCTCACCCCGCTGGCGCGCCCCAGACACGCCGAGAGGGACCTGTGGCAAAGCGCCTGATCATTACCGAGAAGCCCAGCGTTGCACGTGATATTGCAGAGGCTTTAGGAGGCTTCGAGAGCTTCGATGAGCACCTCGAGAGCGATGCGTTCATCGTGACCTGGGCCGTGGGGCACCTCCTTCGGCTGGCGGATCCGGCAGCCTACGACAAGGTCTGGGCGCGGTGGACGGTCAAGAACCTACCGATCATCCCAGACTCTTTCATGGTTCAGCCTCGCGATGGGCAGAAGACCCGCATCAAGCACATCCAGAAGCTCGGCCGCCGCGCCGACGTCGAGGGGCTGGTCAACGCCTGCGACGCGGGTCGTGAAGGCGAGCTGATCTTTCGCCGGATCGTCGAATACACTGGACTCGACGAGCTACCGATCCAACGGCTTTGGCTCCAGTCGATGACGACCGAGGCCATCCACAAGGCCTTCGCGGAGCTGCGTCCGGGCCAGGATCTCGACCCCCTCGCCGACGCCGCCTGGCTGCGATCCGTCGGCGACTGGCTGGTAGGCATCAACGCGACCCGCGCCATGACCAAGCGGCTCAGCGGGCGCTCGACGAAGGACTCTTGGTCCGTCGGTCGGGTTCAGACCCCGACCCTCAATCTCCTCGTCCAGCAGGAGCGCGAGATCCAGGCCCACGTTCCGCGACCTTACTGGGAGATCGAGGCCCACTTCACGCACCAGGAGCAGGGCTGGGTGGGCAAGTGGTTCGATCCCGATCGCTCCTCGGACGATCGCGATGTTAAGCCTACACGAATCTTCGACGAGGCTCGGGCGACCAAGATCCTGCGGGGTGTCGAAGAAGCGAGCGTCGGCGAAGCCTCAGAGAAGCGGCGCCGAGTCCAGAAGAAGCCGCCTCTTCTCTTCGATCTCACGGCCCTGCAGCGGGAAGCCAACGCCCGATTCAGCTTCTCCGCCAAGCGCACCCTCGACGCGGCGCAGCGCTTGTACGAGGGCCATAAGCTCATCACCTACCCGCGGACCGACTCCCGCTATCTGCCAGCGGACTATGCCGAGACCGTGAACGAAGTGCTCCAAGCCCTCCAAGCCGATGTCGACTTCAAGGATCTCGCCAGCGGCATCCTGGCGCAAGGGCCGCAGAACCTCTCTCGCCTGCTCGACGGCAGCAAGGTGAGCGACCACTTCGCCATCGTGCCGACGGGCAACGAGAGCGAGCGTAGCCTATCCCCCGATGATGCGCGGATCTATGAGCTCATCGTGCGCCAGTTCCTCGCCGCCCTCATGGGGCCGGCGACGGAGGCGAAGGTCGAGCGCGTCGTGAGTTTGACCCTCGACGGTGAGCTGGCGCGCTTTCGTACCCTCGAGACCACGGTCGAGATCCCAGGCTTCCTCGCGGCGCTCAAGCCTGTCGACCCCGAGGCACCGGCGGTGGAGCGAATGCCTCCCCTCGTCCCAGGTCAGGATCGGGTCGAGGGTGTCAAGGTACAGATCGGCGACGCGGAACTCACCGCCAAAGAGACCCGCCCCCCTGGGCGGTACACCGAAGCACGGCTGCTGGGCATGATGGAGTCGGCAGGCAAGCTCGTAGATGATGAGGATCTTGCCGAGGCGATGCGGGGCAAGGGCCTCGGCACTCCGGCGACCCGCGCGGACACCATCGAGAACCTGATCCGAAAGCAGTACGCTAGGCGAGCGCGCGGCCAGCTCGCTCCGACCCCCAAGGGCATGCGCTTGATCGACGTCATGGACCGCCTCGATGTCGAGGCGCTGCTCCACCCTTCTCTCACGGGAGAGTGGGAGTACAAGCTGGGTCAGGTCGAGAAGGGCGCGATGAGTCGGAGCGAGGTCTTCGAGGCGATCCGTGCCTTGACCTGCGACGTAACCAAGGCGGTCGTCGACTTCGAGTATGACGAGATCTATGCCGATGAGCCTCCAATGGGGACCTGTCCTGGCTGTGGCGAGGGGCAGATCATCGAGAACGCCTGGGGATACCCCTGTAGCCGAAACATCGACAAAGATAGTCCGTGCCGCTTCATGATCTGGAAGGACCGAGGGGGTCGCTTCATGGATCGACGTGTCGTGACGCAGCTCCTCAAGGAGCGCAAGGTTGGACCGATCGGAGGCTTCTTCGACAAGGGAGGCCGCGAGTCCGAGGCGACGCTCCATCTTGAGTTTGATGACGAGAAGGAGCAGTGGGTCGTTCGACTCGACTTCGGCAGCTCCGCCGATCAGAACGATGAGCCCGAGAAGGTGCTCGGCAAGCTCTGCCCTGATCCCGACGTTCCCGAACGGTGGATCCTCGAGACAACGCATCGCTACGTGACGGAGCGGCTCTTTCACAAGGAAGTCAAGAACGGCCCCAAGTTACCAAAAGTCGTTTGCCATCGCGAGATTGCGGCGGACGAGGCCATCGAATACTTCTCGGAGCGCGCCCGCACCCCGATGCTCGATGACTTCGTCAGTCGGCGTGGGCGCCCCTTCCGCGCCACCCTGTACCGCCGGCCAACCGGCGGGCATGGCTTCGAGTTCCCGCCGCGCGAAGGGGCGGCCAAGAAGAAGGCTTCCACGACCAAGAAGACGACGAAGAAGGCTTCCACGACGAAGAAGGCGACGAAGAAGGCTTCCACGCCGAAGAAGGCTTCTACGACGAAGAAGGCTTCCACGACGAAGAAGGCTTCTACGACGAAGAAGGCTTCCACGCCGAAGAAGGCTTCCACGACGAAGAAGGCTTCCACGACGAAGAAGGCGGCGGCGAAGGAGACGACGGCGGCGAAGAAGAAGACGACGGCGAAGAAGAAGACGACGACGAAGGCGACGGCCGCGAAGGCGTCCTCGGCCTCCTCTAAGGCCGTTTCGAGCACCGAGGAAGCCTCTCCGTGAAAGGGTGGTTACCGACATCCTCTTCACGTCCCGACGGGGTCCGTGTCGAGGTTGTTCACGAGGTGGAGGGCCTGGCATCGACCTCGCTCTTCCGCGCCCACGACGAGACAGGAGCGCCCATCGAGGGGCCGCGTGTTGGGCTCATCGCGCAGATGCACGGTAACGAACCTGTCGGAGCCCAAGTCTTCGAGCGCCTCGTGCGGGTCATCCCCCAGCAGCTCACGCGGGGAGAGCTCCTCCTCGTCACAGCCAACCCTCAGGCGGCCCAGCTCGATCTTCGACACACCCCCGACGGAGTAGACCTGAACCGGCTCTGGGGTGCGGAGGCCCAGGCCAGGTTGGGGGAGCTCACGCCGGAGCAGCGGTGCTACGAGCACCAACGTGCGCTCGATCTCGCCCCTCTACTCCAGACCTGCGATGCCTTGCTCGATCTCCACTCCGCCTCGCAACCCGCACCGCCCTTCTTGGTCGTCCGAGACGATCAGCAACATGCGGCGCTGGTCCAGCGACTCGGGGTGGAGCGTGTGCTCACCGGACTTCACGAAGAGGGGATCCTCGGTGGCGCGGTCGGCCCCGATGTCGGGCTGCACCTCGGGGAGCGGAGTGTCCGGATCGGTGTGACCTTCGAGGCGGGGCAGCACCAGGACCCTGCCAATCGCGAGCGCGCCCACGATCTCGTGCTCCGGTTTCTCGATGCGATGGGGATCTGGCGACTCCCTCCTCCTCCCACGCCGATCCGACCTCGGATCTTCGAGGTGATCGATCGCTTCCGTCAGGCCCCGGCAGGCTCCGAGCCCTACCGCTTCCCAGGCTATGTGCCCGGTCAGAAGGGTCTCTTGGCCTCGGGGCGTCCTCTGGCGAGCTTTCAGAAGGTCGAGGCGGGCGAGGCCTTGCTTCGGCGGGGCGTGCATCATGTGGTACGCGCCTCTTCTGCCTTCACCATCATCCTGCCCACCCCAACGGCTGAGCCGGGGACAGATCTCTATTATGTGGCGTTGGAGCGCCGCTGGGAGCTGCAGGGCTCCCCGCATGAGCGCTCCGAGGCCGAGGCGCGGATCGAGGCCCGCGCCATCGAGCGCGTGCTCGATGTGCTCGACGATGATGAGCTCGACAGCGGGGCTACTTGGGTCAGCTTTGATCGTCGGCGGGTCCTCGACCAGACCGCCGAACTCGTCGCGCGCACCCTCCGCTTGCCCGAGGGGCATCCCGATCGTCGGATCGCCATCGTGGGCCGTGGGGAGTGGGGGGGCGGGGGCTCTGAGGTCCGCGCTGGCCGCCGCTACCGTCGAGCGGTCGGGCGAGCCCTGGCGGCTGGGATCCCCATCGATCGCTATCAGCTCCTACGGGGAGCGGCGCGAGGTTGGCTCGACGCCCTGACGAGCGACGCCATGGCTCGGCTCCTGGTCGAGCGCGGGGCGGTCCGCCGGGCGGCCGGGCAGACAGGGGCAGGGATCCGGCTCTTCCTGTCTGCGGACCAGCCCTCAACGGTCGCCCTGCTGGTCGCGGGTGATCTCGAGCGTGCCCTGCGTGGCGGAGATCGGCGCCACGTTCGAGTCGCCTTGGTCATCGAAGCTCCCATCGTGGAGCCCGACGGCGAGAGCGTCGCCGTCCAGGTCCAGCGCTGCGGCCTCTTCTCTTCTCGGATCGAGTTTCTGCAGACCGCGAGTGCACTCTTGGCGACCCTTCGGGGCCAGCATGCGGCCTTGGTACGGCAGCCACCGCTCTCGGACGAGCCCGCCGTCCACGAGCTGCTCGGGCCCGCCGATGCGATCCTACCGCCGATCGACCAAGATCACATGCGGGCGCTGGGACGGGCCCTCAGCTCGCTCCAGCACCGGCTGTGGCGCGATGCGCTCCGGCGCGAGATCGTTCCGGAGCACCTCATCGATCGCGACGCGGTCGGCGCCTGGCTCAGCCGCACCATGACACGAACCGGCGTGCTTGATCCCCACGGGCTGCGCGCGCTGCTGCTCGGACCGGACGGCTCGGTCGACCCGTCGCGCCTCGACGATCCGCCGGCCCGGGTGATCCCTCCTCGTCGCCTTGCGACGCGCATTCGGCCGCCTCTCAGCGCGTTTGACGTCGATGGCGACAACCTAGCGCGGTGGGTGAGCTCCAAGCGCTTCCTGCGGCAGCGACAGCTCGTGCCCAATACACGAGGCCAAGACCTGGACCTTCTCTTCGACGAGGGTCAGCTCTCGGATCGCTTGCTCCGCTGGTTCAAGGACGCGCGTGCGGCCGCGGCACAAGCCCCTGGTCGGGTCCAGATCGTCATGGCCGGCAATGGCCTTCGACCCCAGATCGACGACCCTGGAAGCACCCCGCTGGTGCGCGCCCACGTCGAGCTGCTCCTCGATCCGGGGTTGCGCTACCTCCGCATTCAGCACGCGCCTGGATCCTACCTTCGTTGGCTCAAGGGGCTCGTCTCGACGCTCCGCAGCCGCCCCAAGGGCGGGGCGCCAGCGGGCATCCGCTTCGTCGGAGAGCACGGCACCTCGGTCAACGTGATCTTGCTCGCGACCTCCGAGGTCGATCCCGGCCCAGGCTGGTCGCTCGAGTCGTGGCGGATCGAACGCTGCGCGGTGCTGGTCTCGAGCCTCGGAGGGCAGGGCAGGGGAGGAAGGGTCGGCATCTTCACCGAGCACAAGACCGGCGAAGAGGCGTCGGCCAACGCCGAGCTCCTCCAGTACGGCCGAGCGCACTGCGAGAGCTTGCTGGTGCAGGGCGACGCACCCACCATCGATGGGGACGCGGAGCAGGCCGAGTACGTCTTCGTCGAACAGCTCGCCCGCTGGGTCGAGCGTGCGCGCGACCTGCGAGACAGCCCGTTCCCCGTTCCCGACGATCAGGCGGATCGTGAGCGATGGATGAGGTCGAGGCTGGGCCTTGTGGATCCGGACTTGGTACGGACCCTGGTCAGGGAGCTCGACCAGCGGGCCCCTGCGCGTCCGGTGGCCCGTGCGATCTGGGACCTCGTGGTGCCATGGCCCGAGATCTGAGGTAAGGACAACCCTTGGACGATCGGAGGTCTCGGGATGCGCTACAGGGTGACAGGCGACGATGGAACGTCAGTTGAGGTCGATGCCTTCGACTGGATGATGGCCATGGTCCACGCCATCGACCAGCTAAATCTCGAAGTGCAAGGCTGGGTGTGCGAGACGCGGGCCGATGGCTCGACCAAGGTGACCGAGCCGCAGACCGGCCGGTCTTGGAAGGTCGAGCTCCGAGGTCAGGGGGGGGAGGACGACGCTTCTCTCTTCGGGCGGACCGTGGTACCCAGCCAGGCGCCCACCGACGACCCGCTGGCGGGTGGCTCGACGCCGCCTGCGCCGACGGCGGTTGTCGAGGCGAGCCCCGCACGGCCTAGCCCTACGAGCCCGAGTGAGGCCCCGAAACGAGCCCGCTCCGACCCCAGGGTGAAACCGACCGAGGCCCCGGTACAGGAGCGTGTCGCCTCGACGCCGCCGAGCGATCCAGCTCCCTCCGAGCGCGCCCCTCCTTCGCTGGACGTGCCGATCCCTTCCGCCCACGCGCTCCAGCCCGACGCCGCGCCCAAGCCCCCCACGCCGAGCCCGTCGGCCTCCCCGACCATGCCGTCCGAGCCGACTCCGCCCGAGCCGACTCCGCCCGAGCCGACTCCGCCCGAGCCGACTCCGCCCGAGCCCACTCCGCCCGAGCCCACTCCGCCCGAGCCCACTCCGCGGCCCGGGACTCCGGCGCCCAGCGCTCGGCGCCCCTCGCTTCGCCGATCGAGCGAGGCTCCTACCCTCACGAGAGATCCTCGTGATGAACGTCCAAGGCTCGCCGAACCGCTCGACGAGCCTCTGCCCCAGGGTCGCCCGCGCGCCCGTCCACGCCCCCGGCGGGCCCCGACCCAGGAGCGACCCAAGCGGCGAGCCAAGGCCTCCGAGCCCCTGGCCCCCAGCCCAAACCTCGCCGCTGCGTTGACGACGGGCGAGCCTTCCGCGGCCCCCGAAGACCTCGCTGAACGGATCTTCATGATGTCCATGGACCTCAGCGACGTGCAGAGCGTCGAGGAAGCCTGCCGTCGCGCCCTCAAGATCGTGCTCGAGCTCGTCCCTTGTGAAGCGGGGAGCGTGCTCAAGGGCAGTCTCAACGACGATCACCTCACCTTCGTCGCCGTGGCGGGACCCACCGCGTCGCAGCTACGCGGCCAGCGGATCCCGTTCGGAACTGGCATTGTGGGGGCCTCCTTCGATCTCGGGATCTCGATCGAGGTGAGCAACGTCGCGAACGATCCCCGTCACGCGAATCAGTTTGATCGCCAGTCTGGCTTCACGACGCGCGCGGTCCTCTGTGTGCCCGTACAAGGCGAAGAGTTGTATTATGGCGCCATTCAGATCCTCAACCCGCCTGGCGACCACTTCGAGGACTGGCACCGCGATGTGGCCCAGCAGGTGGCCGACTCCCTCGCCAGCACGCTCGACGCCGTCTTGCGCTGACGGTTCCCTTCACGGAGGGCGGTGGGCTCGTAGAATGACCTTTGCATGAAGTAAAAACGCTTCATGACCGCATCACGCACCCGTGGAGCGCGCGGATTGGATACAGTGTCGGCTCGCTGCAAGGAGGAGTCTCAGTGCGCATTCGGCAGGCGGTCGCAGGTACTCACGCTGGTGCGGTCCGTCCGTTCAACGAGGACGCCGTCCTCCGCCTCGGACGGGTGCCGCTGTATGCCATCGCGGATGGCATGGGCGGCGCGGGTGCGGGCGATGTCGCAGCGCAGCTCGCCCTCGACGTGCTCAAGCAGAACGCCGTGGGGATCCGCGAGCGCAACCTGGCCTTGGCCGAGTCTCGATCCTCCGAAAACCGCCGCGCCCTGAGCCGCTCCTTCGACACCATGTTCAACCGGATCAGCCAACGGATCCGCGAAGAAGCGGCGCGGCGTGCGCACAACGTGATGGGGGCCAGCCTGGTCCTCGCGACCGTGGTGCAAGAGTATGCCTATATCGCTCACATTGGCGACACCCGCGCGTACCTCTGGAGGGGGGGCAGCCTCCAGCGCCTCACCGAAGACCACACCCTCGCGGAGCTCAAGCTGCGTCGCGGCAAGATCACCCACGCCGAGTACAAGAACCACCCGGAGCGCCACGTTCTCTACCAGTCTCTTGGAGCCAACTTCGAGCTCGACGTCGACATCGCCGAGGTCCGCCTCCAGCACGACGACATCCTGCTCCTCTGCTCCGATGGCGTCGTCGGCGCCCTCGACGACGAACAGATTGGTCAGGAGCTTCAACCCGACGACCTGAACAACAGCCTCAGGTCTTTGCTACGGTCCTGCATCAAGGCGCGGTGTTCCGACAACATCAGCGCGGTGCTCCTCGGCATGGAAGGCGAGGCTATCCCCGCGTACGCCGAGGAGTCTCCGACCCTACCCGGCGTGCCTGCTCCCGCGTCCCCCGATCCCGAGCCGGTCGAGGTTCGCGGCGTGATGTTCAGCGCGCTGAGCGCCGACGATCGCAAGCTGCTCGCCCCCTTCTTGACCGAACAGACCTTCCCCGCCGGGGAGCGCGTGGTGGCCGAAGGCGATCCTAGTCGAACCCTACACGTCTTGGTCAGCGGCCGCGTGCACCTGACTATCGGCGGAGCACCTCTCGGCGATCTCAGTGAAGGTACGGTTGGTAATCTTTCTTTCAGTCAAGATCGGCTGGTGCGGGTCCAGGCGGTCGCCAAGGCGCCGACCACCACCCTCGCCCTGACCCGGGATGCCTTCGACGCCCTCCGCGAGGCCCAGCCCGATCTCGCGGCGCGGGTGGCGTCGGCCGTGGTCGACGAGCGGACCCGCTTGATCGATCGCCTTGCATCAAGGATTGAAGCTGTTTTTTGTGCGGTTCGCGGCGATTGAACTCCGAGCGCGACGCTCACGTCTCGCTGAGAAGACGGTTGGTCTCTCGCAAGCGTGAACCCAGCGTGGCTGAGAGCTTCCAGAGGATCTGGTTGCCTAGGGAAGGCTCCTGCATGCAGAAGGCGCGGAGGTCTCCGCGGGAGATGGTCAGGAGCGAGACATCGTCTTGGGCGACGATAGAGGCGCTGCGCGGGAGCTCATCGACGAGGGCCAGCTCGCCGAAGTGCTCGCCTGGCCCCAGGGTCGCGACCTCTCGCCCGTCGACCAGTACGGCGACGACGCCGGCGACGACGGTGAACATCGTGTCCCCGCGATCGCCCTGACGCATGACGGTCTCGCCTGGGGCGGCGTTGCGCTCGCTGACGATCCGGCCCACCCTCAGGCGTGCATGAAAAGGCAGATCGCTGAACAAGAAGAGCTGCTCCATCGCACGGGCGCGCGCGGCGACCCGCTCCCCCTCGAGCACCGACTCGGTCTCGACGACGATGACGGTGATGTTGTCCTTTCCGCCTGCATCGAGGGAGGCTTCGATCAGGACATCGGTGGCGTCGTTGACGCTGCCGTGGCCCATCAGCTCCGCCATGTGGTCGTGGCTTACGAGATCGGAGCAGCCGTCGCTGCACAGCATCAAGCGGTCCCCTGAGACCAGCTCGATGAAGAGCGTGTCGGCTTGAACGGTGGGGTAGAGGCCGACGGCGCGGGTAATGACGTTGCGATAGCGACTCGTCTTCGCCTCTTCGGGGGTGATGCTGCCTTGTCGAAGGAGCTGATTGACCATGGAGTGGTCTTCGGTGAGCTGGCGGAGCTTCCCTTGGCGCAGGAGGTAGGCCCGACTATCGCCTACGTGCACGATAAAGGCGGCCCCCCCACCGACGATCGCCGCGACCAGGGTCGTGGTCATTCCTTGCCGCCCGGCGTTGGCTGCGGCCTCGTAGACGCGCTTGGACGAGGTGACCGCCGCCTGATCGAGCAAGCTCAACACCGCGTTTCGATGGGCCTGCGAGGGGGCCTGCCCGTAGGCGTCGAGGGCTTCCTTGAACTTCGAGCCATACTTCTGGAAGGTGTTGACCGTGATGGCGCTCGCGAGCTCCCCCGCGTTGCGCCCCCCGACCCCGTCGGCGACGACGAAGAGCCCATGCTCCGCCGTGGCGAGGAGGGAGTCTTCGTTGTTCTTTCGCTTTCGACCTACATCGGTACGGGCATGGAACCGGATCATCATCGCTCCAGACAGAAGGGACTGCGGCTAGCCCACCAAGCTTACCGTGAGGATGGCGACCGCGTGGCCGGGTTTCGCCTTGGCGCGAGGATCGGGGGTCGAGCTCGAGGGGAGAGCAGAGCGTGGCTGGGGCTGGGGGGCCGGCAGCGCGTCGGCCTTGGGTTCGGCTTCGCGGACCGGCTCCGGCCGCGAGGAGGCGCAGGGGGCTAGCGAACCACCAGCGGCCAGGTCTGGCGGTGCTTGGGCTGGGGTTCGACCTCGTCGCCGTGGGTCTTGCTCAGGGTCAGGACCAGCCGGTAGACCCCTCGGGGGGCGTCGACGGGCAAGGCGACCTCGAAAGGGTAGCTCCGCTGACCGCCGGCGCTCAGGCGAGTGTCGCTCGCGACGCGCCAGGTGGAGTCGTCGGCGATGGTGCGCTGCAGGTCTTGTTGGAGCAGCTCAAGTCGGACGGGGGGCTCGGGCGCGTCGGCGGGGCCCCCCTCGACGGAGAGCGAGAGCTGCAGGCCCGAGAAGGGCGAGCCGGTGGGGATGGCATGACCGGCTCCGGTGTTCTGAAGGGTGAGTGTGGCGCTAGCGGGGGGCGCCCCGCGCACGATGGGATCGGGCGGGAGCGAGACCAACGCGCTGAGGGCTTGGGAGAGGGGCAAGGCGACATCGTGGGTCGGGGCCGCCCCCGCCACCGAGGGACGCATGTGGCAGTCCTGACAGCTCACGCCGGCCTTGGCCCAACCGCTGCGCTGCCACTCCCCGAAGGTGTCGTACAGAGGTGGGTCGGCGCCCGGCCAGCCGAACTGATGGCAGCTCGCGCAGGCCTGAGCGGCGCGGAGCTCGGGGCTGTGCTTGGTGGCGTGCGGCGGCTGGGTATCGGCTCGAGCCGCGACCACGTGTCCGTCGCGGACGTGGCAGGAGGCACAGGTCACCCCCTCGGCGGCGAGGTTCAGGTCGAAGGCCGGGTTGGAGGGGCCTGCTCCCGCCTGGCCGGCGACGATGACCTGTCGGTGCTGCACGTCGAGAGGCAGGTGGCACGAGAGACAGTCGGGACGACCCGAGAAGGTCGCGGCGGCGACGAGGCGCTCGGGCGGCGGGGCCGCATGGCCTGAGCGCGACCAGCTCCGCACGGCTTCAGCGTGGCAGGCGGCGCAACCCTGGGAGGAGGCGTTCGCCAGGCCCTTGGGGAGCGGGCCGTGGGTGTAGGGGCGCGGCTGGTCGAAGATCGCCTCAGCCGCCGGGAGTCCGGGGACCCGCTTCGGGGTGTCTGAGGCAGGCTTGGGCTCCGGGTCGGCTGCGGGCTCTGGGGCCGTGCGCTTGCCGAACAGACCCGCGAAGGCGGACCCCAAGAGCAAGGCGCCTGCGAGGGGGATGAGGAGCAGGGGTCGGGGAAGAGACATAGGAGCTCAGAAATCTACGATGGAGGGGTCGTCGCCGTAGGAGGGGGAGGGGAGCCGGATCCGATCGTCGGGGTGGCCGTAGAGATCGACGTAGGTCTGGTAGGCGGCGGTCACGCTCCGCACATAGCGTCGGGTCTCGCGGAAGGGAATGTGCTCCACGAGGGCATCCATGGGAAGCTCACCCGCGCCCCGAAGCCATGCCGAGACGTTGAACGGCCCGCCGTTGTACGACGCGACGGCGAGCGGGTAGGCGCCATCGAAGCGGTCGACCAGCTTGCCGAGGTAGAAGATGCCGTAGCCGACCGACAGGATCGGATCCTCGAGATCGCCCGTCATGAAGGCCTCGTCGTCGCGCAGGTCGGCCAGGAGCGCGCCGGTGGAGGGCATGATCTGCATGGCGCCTCGCGCCCCGACCCGACTGACGGCGACGGCGTCGTAGCGGCTCTCGACGCGCATGATCGCCATGACGAGGAAGGGGTCGATGTCAGCATCTCGGGCGTGGCTCCAGACGTACTGATCGTGCGCCAGCGGCCAGCCCAGCCTGAGGGCCTGCTCTCGGTGCTCCGGCTCGGAGACGGTGTCCCACAGCCCGAACGTGAAGCGGTCGGCGTGGTGGTGGTCGCGGGCAACGTAGAAGAGGGGGCGCCAGTCCGCGCCTGCGCTGCCGATTCTGCGCGCTGCGGCATGGTGCTTGTGCCGTGGATTTCGGACCGCCTTCTTGTGATCTTCGAAGACCGCGCTGAGCAGGGGCCCCGAGAGATCATAGAGGCCCGCCCTGGCCAGATCGTAGACGAGCTGCCACTCGGGCCAGTCTTCGCCGTGATCGCGGGCCACTCGACGCAGGCGATCCCAGGCATCTTCGGGATCGAAGAAGGGGCTCTTGACATAGGAGGAAGGGGGCACTCCGGGGTCGTAGAAGACCTCGCTCGCGGGGCCGGGGGATGGAGGCGCGGCCGGAGCGAGGGCGGCGCGGATCGGCCACGTCAGCTGCTCCCAGACCCGGAGTCCCGCTGGGATGGGGGTCGATAGGGGGCCGGTGGGGACTTCGTCGGCGAGGAGGGGGTGAAGCTCCGGCTCGGGCCAGTCGGGTTCGAACGCCCCAGGCCATCGCCCTTTTCGGTCCCAGGGGGGACCAGCGGACTCGGTGTGCTGCTGGCGGACGAGGACGGCGTACCAGTCCAGGGGCGCGTGTTCGAGGATCCACGCAAAGTCTTGGGAGGCGAGCTCCTCGTCGCCGCGGAGGGTGTGGGTCTTACCCCGCCAGTAGTGGGCGTTGGGCAGGTATCCGCGGTTTCGCTTGATGATCCGGTCGAGGCGCTCCAGGGCGTTGTCGGTGTCCTCGGCCATGACTGCGGAGATGGCTGCGTACATCTCGGCGCGGCGTGCAGCCCAGCCCCCTCGTCGAATGACGTGGTCGAACTGCTCCCGCGCGACCTCATAGTTCCCAGCCAGCATGGCGGTTCGAGCGAGGATCTCTTCGGAGCGCCTCCAGCGCGACGTTCGTCGGTGGGCGCGCTGCCCCTCGAGGGCGACTTCTAGGCTCTCGGTGTAGCGACCCCCGCGATCGAGGGCGTGGTACCAGCTCCACGCGTTATCCCCGCTGCTGTCTTCTCGATACTGAGCCTCGTAGAGGTCGGAGAGGTCGTCCCAGTGGTGGGTCCGCCAGGCGAAGCGCGCGGCCTCGGCCTCGACCCAGGCGGAGAGCTGAGGGTCGTCTTCGGCGCGATGTCGGAGCTCCTGAAAGGCCTCCCAGGCTTCGGCCTTCCGCTTCACTTCGCGCAGCGAGATCGCCCGCTTCTGCAGCGAGGGCACGTCGTTGGGGATGGTCGCATCGGGGTGGCCGGCGGCGTGAAGCTCACCCAGGAGCTCCTCGGCGACGCGCCCGGTAAGGGGCCGCTCGTGCTCGGTGACGAGTCGGCGGAGGAGGGGGATGGCGAGCTCGGGGTGGCGCTCGGCCCACCGGCGTGCGATGGCGAGATCGATCTGCTCGGTGATGGGATCGAAGGGGTGGTCCATGTCGTAGTTGGCGGCCAAGTCTCGAGCTCGGGAGGTGTTGCCGGTGGCGACCAGGGCTTGGGCGGTCAGACGGAGGCAGGCGGCGCTGAAGCGGCCCTTGGGGAATCGCTCTTCGAGCTTCTCGCATTCGCGGATGGCCACCCAGGGCTTGCCCCGAAGGAGGTCTTGCTCGGCCTCATAGTAGGCCCCCCACTCTGCGAGGGGCCCCTTCGATACCCGGACCTGGGTGAAAGCCTCGCTGGCGAGGTTGTGAAGCTGGCGCTCGCGGTACATGAGACCGAGCGTGAAGGCGGCGAGCACGCGGTCGTTCCCCCAGCGCGTCTCGTCGACCATGCGCCGAGCGATGTGTTCGGCAGCCCGAGGGTCGCCGCGCGTCATGGCGTCGCGGAGATCTTGGATCTGAGGCGTGGGTCCTTCGAGGGCTTGGGGGGAGAGCACGGGAGGCTCGGCCCACAGCGCGCCGGCGGTCCATTCGGAGGGATAGGGCTCGACATCGGGATCGACAAGGCCGGGCCACGCGAAGGCGGGCGCCGCCGCGAAGCACAGGAGCAGGAGGGGAATGGAGGAGGCGCGGGGAGGCATAGAGTTCGCTCGTTGGCGAAGGAGGAAAGTGCGCTGGCTGAGTCTGCCCTATCTGGGCGTGAATGCCAAGGGGACCGAGCCGTCTGTGACAAGGAAGGGGCCCGCTGGTGCCCCGCCGCGCGTCGTTTCGGCTACACTTGGGGGCACCCATGGTTCGATTATCGCATCAGACATCTAGGGAGCGCCGGTGATTCCAACCGGCCGCGGCGAGTTGCAGCTCGATGAGTCCGGGCTTGTAAAGGATTGTTGTGCCACCGTACCCGAGCTCGTCGGCGCGGCAGACGGCGCGCAAGTGATCGGTCAGATGTTCTCGATCTGGTTCGTCCCCGAGCACCGTCCCTGGCTCGCCCCGCGCCCCTTGGGAGGATGGACCGGCGTCGAGGAGCGCGTCGCGCGCACGCTGCGGGGGCGGAGTCTGCGGTTGTGCTGGAACGGTTCGAGCTTGACGCTGCTCGACGAGTCCAGGCTCTCGGTGCTCCAGGCCGAGCGCGAGCTCTCGCTGGCGGATCGGGCGGTGCTCGATCTCGTCCCTGTGCTCCGACGCGAACTGAACGACCCCATGAGCATCGTCCTCGGGCGACTCGAGCTCTTGCTCGAGCTCGGGGGGAGCGGCAAGCCCTCGGTGGATCGGCACCTCAACGTCGCGCTGGACCACGCGAGGAAAGTGTCGAATACCCTTCACTTGTTGCGGGTGGTCGGGCGTTCCCCCCCAGCCTGCTCCCCCCAAGTCCTCCTCTCGAAGGCCGTCGAAGAGGCCCTGGCCGAGGTGGGGGATCAGCTCGTGGTGCAGCACATGTCGGTCCCGCCCTTGCGCATCGCCAGTGATCCCGAGGCCCTTGTGCGGGGGCTGACGGCGCTGCTGCTTCGTCTGGTCGACCGAGCCGCCCCGGCCAGTCGCCTCTTCATCCGGGCCGAAGGGCGAGAGGGTCGGATCGTCCTTGAGCTTCGGCTCGATGTGGTCTCGGAGCGTCCGGAGCTCGACTGGCCGATGCGCGAAGATCCTCGCACGGAGCTCGGCATCGCGGGGGCTGCCTTCGAGCGGTTCGGCATTCACGCCGAGCGGTGCCGCCGCAGAGCGGGCATCTGCTATCGTCTCACCTTCGAGCCGGCCGTGCCCGTCGACGAGGTCTTTGTCACGCCGCGCCCGGTGGTCTGGATCGTCGGGCTCGAAGATCCGGGGGAGCTGTTGGCTCGCGCCTTGGGCAAGGGAGGCTGTAGGGTGGTCCAGTTCGCCGACGCCGAGGGAGCGCTCCAGCAGCTCGTCGATCATCGACCCAGTGGAATCCTCACCGCGCTCTCCTTGCCGGGCCGGTCAGGGTTCGCTTTGGTCGATGTGGTCTCGGTGGTCGCGCCGGAGTTGCTCTCGCGCTGCGTGATCGTGGCCCGAAGTCCCGTCGAGGGTCTCCCCGCCGCCGTCGCGGTTTTGCGGCCCCCGGTCGAGCCAGATGCGGTGCTCCGCAGGCTAGGATGCCTTCGAGAGTGAGCTCGACGGTTGCGGTGCGCCGTGGTGACCGTTAAGCGTCGGGTCGTTCAACTCTACGTCCCGAGGCGGTCATGGCCCGCAAGTGCATGTTTACCGGAAAGCGGCCGAATGTCGCGAATAAGGTCTCTCACTCCAACCGCAAGAGCAAGAAGCGGCAGCTTCCCAACCTGCAGGGGCGCCGTCTCTGGTGGGAAGAAGGGGAGCGCTTCGTCTCCCTGCGCTTGTCGACTCGTGCCATGCGCACGATCGATCGCAAGGGTCTGCAAGCTTTTGCGGACGAAGCCGGAATCGACCTCTCTCGGTTCTAGCCGCGCGCTGAAACCGGGGTCGAGTTCGTCGCAGCGAGGAGCCGGTCGCGCGCAGAGGCACGTGACCGATGGGTCGACAGAGATCAGGTGCCGCGTGGTCAAGCTGCGCGTTGGCTGGGAGAGGTGCGGATCGCTCGCGTCCCGCACGCTTCGGACTCCGAGCCGCGTGGGACGCGACTGTTCGGGGCACGGGACTCGGGAGAGGGGCGCGAGGCCCCTGACCGTTCAGCCCCCACCTTTCACGGACTGGCCGGTGGCCGTCAGAGCTGGAAGTCGATGACGACTGTGCCGCGATCTTCGATCTCGTCCTCGGAGGTCTCGGGCTCGCGGGGTTGTTGTCGTGGTTGCTCGATCCGAAGGGGGATCAGGGCACCGCGGCCGCGGTTGTTTTCCTGGTCTTTTCGGATGCGTTCGATGATGTAGGCGTCGAGCATGGTCTCCTCGCTGGCCTCAACAGTAGTGTAGCACCGCTCCTCGTCCCGACAATAGCTGCTCCTGCGGTGACTTGTGGGTCCGGTTCGATGGGGAGAGGGGCTGCCCGGCGGCACCCAAGGTCAGAGAACGCTTTCGCCCTCTACTCTAGGAGGCATCACCCTCGCCAGTCAGACGTCGGCGAGGTGCGGTTCCTTCATCACTTCTCGTCACGGCGATGTCGCAATGCGCGTTCAGCGGCCTCGGCGAGGGCTCGATGGAGCTTCGCGATATCGTGAAGGCCGGCCGCTTCCATGGACGTGACGTGGTCTTCGATCACCTGCTGCTCCCCGCGTGCCATGGGGCCGGTCAGGGCACGGATCGGGTCAGGGGTGGCGTTCCGTACCGATCGGAGCATGAGGGGAATGAGGGTGTCGGCCGCCCGATCGGCAGGGACGCCGGCTGCGGAGAGGAGCTGGCAGGCTTGCGAGAGGAGGATCGTCGCGCCGTTGCCTGCGATCACCGCAGCCGCGTGGTAAAGTCGGCGGTCGCCGGGCACATCGATCGGGTTCAAGCCCAGGTGGCTCGCCAGCGCGCGCGCGGCGCCCTTCGCGTCGGGGTCCCCAGCGATCGCGGCGGGCACGCCCTGGAGCTCAGGGGTCGCGACCTCGGGGCCAGGGAAGGTCATGAGGGGGTGGAGGCTGCCGGATCGGGGGCGGCCACAGAAGACCTCGAGCCCGGTCGCGCCGGAGGCGTGAAGGAGCACGGGGTCGCGGGGCATGCTCGGGATGACTTCCGCCAGGGCGAGGTCGGGGATGGTGAGCCAGATCACATCGCACGAAGGGACGGGATCGCCCCGCCCGATCAGCGAAGCGCTCCAGCCTCGCGCACGGATGAGCGGAGCGATGGTGCGTCCGAGCCTCCCCGGTCCGACGATCGTGATCTGCATGGCGCGCCTCCTCCGCGGCGGTGTAGCCACGAGGGCGAAAACCGCCAGCCCCCTTCTGCCCGCGAGCCCTTCCCCTCTGCTACAGTGCCGCTCCGGGTTCCACACGATGGCTGGAGGGCCTTTGACGCTGATAGAGAAGGAAGACCGCAGCGCGGGGGTAAGGGTGCTCCGTCTCAACCGCCCCGACCGACGCAACGCCCTCTCCGGCGAGCTGGTCGAGGCGCTCCTCGACGCGCTGTCGCAGGCCGAGGCCGATCCTGAGGTCCGAGTGATCGTGCTGCATGGCTCGGGGGGTACGTTCTGTGCTGGGGGCGACCTGGCGGGGGGCCTCGGCGGCACCGGGGGCCTCGTAGCAGCCCATCAGCAGCGAGGGGTCTTCGGCGAGGTCCTCCTCCGACTCATGAAGAGCCCCCTCGTCTCGATCGCGGCGATCGAGGGCGATGCGCTGGGGGGCGGGCTCGGGCTCGCGGTCGCCTGCGACGTAGGGATCGCGGATCCGGCGGCGCGCTTCGGAACCCCTGAGATCAAGCTCGGGCTCTTCCCGTGGATCATTCTCGCCGTTCTGCAACGAAACGTAGGCCGTAAGGCCTTGATGGAGCTGGTGCTCACCGGCTCGCGGGTCGACGCCACCCGCGCCTTGGAGCTGGGGTTGATCACTCGGATCGCCGAGGCGGGAGGCGCACTCTCCGACGCGCTCGCCTTGGCCGACACCCTCTCAGCCAGGGCGCCGATCGCGCTCTCTCTGGGCAAGCAGACCTTCCAAGCGGTCGCGGACCAGCCCCTTGAGGATGCGGTGCGGTTCCTCAACACACACCTGACCTTGAACCTGATGACCGAAGACGCCATGGAGGGAGTGGCTGCCTTCCTTCAACGCAGAGAACCAAGCTGGAAGGGGCGCTGAGATGAATCGGATCCTACTCGCGGGCCGGGGCGAGCTCACCCGACGGCTAATCAAGGCTTTCCGGAGCCGGGGCATCGAGACCTGTGCGGTCTTCAGCGAGCCCGAGGTCGAGGCGCCTTGGGTCGACGAGGCAGACTATGCGGTCTACCTCAACGGCGCGACGCTCGACGAGACCTACCTGCACAGCCAGCGGTTGATCAGCGCGGCGCACGACTCGGGCGCCTCGGTCCTTCACCCTGGCTACTGCTTCCTCGCCGAGAGGGCGGACTTCATCGCCGAGGCCAACGCGGCGAACCTGCGTGTGATCGCCCCCGATCGTGCGGCCCTCGAGCGGATCGGGGATCGGTTCTTGGTACGGAAGGCGGCGGAACAGCTCGGGATCCCCGTCATCCCCGCCTCCGCGCCGCTGCCCGACGGCGACGACGGCATGGACGTCGCGGGGCAAATAGGGCTTCCTCTCTACGTCAAGGCGGTCGCGGGGGGGGTTGTGCTTCGCGTCGACACCTACGAGGCTCTGCCGGCGGCGGTTCGCCAGGCCCGAGCGCGAGCGGCGCTGGTGACGGGGAGCCCAGCCGTCTACCTCTCGGCGAGGGTGGGCGAGGTACGCCAGATCGGCACCACCGTCGTCCGCGAGGGGGGCGACCGCGCCTACGTGCTTGGCCACCACGACAAGAGCGTGCAGGTGGGCTTTCGGACCTGGATCGAGGAGCTGGGCCCCGAGATCGTCCCGACCGAGCTCGCAGAACGCATGGGTCAAGAAGCGCGTCGGCTCATCGAGGGGCTCCAGATCGACGGCATCGTCCGGGTACGATGGGCCGTCAATCATGCCGGCGGGCACTGGCTTCTGGGGGTCTCGGGTCGGCTCACCACGGGCTACTCCCTCACCGAAGAGGTCTTCGGGATCGATCTGATCGACACCCAGATCCGGCTGTCTCTGGGCGAGCCCCTAGGCTGGGAAGGTGCCGAGACCGAGCCCCCGATGCACGGGATCCAGCTCCGCTTGCTCCATGTCGATCCCGCCGACGGCCACTCTCGTCCCGCGGGCGTGCTCGAGGTGCTCGAGCTGCCTCGTGGGGTGAGGGCGTCCGTGGGGGTCGGGATCGGTCAGGCGTGTACCGATCAGACCGAGCCCCTGCTCGCGACGCTGATCTTCACCGGGCCCACCCGTCAGGCCACCCTCGTCAAGGCGCGCGCCGCCCTCGAGCAGGTGCGCATCGAGGGGGTGGTGCACAACCTCTCGGTGCTCAAGGCGGTGCTCGGCGACCCTGACTTCTGGGAGGGCCACTACAACGTCGACGTGGTCGATCCTTATCTGGGCGCCTAGCCGACTGGAGCGCATCCTCCTGTCGCTCCAGCCTGCTAGCCTCACCCCACCGCGTCGCCTCGATCTCTGCCCCCGTTGACGCGCAAGCCCGTAGCCCGTAAAGGAAGCCGGTCTGCGATGCTCGATCGTGGCTGGATCCCTTCAAGGAGTACCCATCATGGCCGGATATCGGCCCAAGCGTGTCGCCGAGATGATTCACCGCGAGCTCGCGGTGCGCCTCCCCCAGTCGCTCAAGGATCCGGGGCTCGGCTTCGTCAGCATCACCCACGTCGAGGTCACGCGCGATCTCGGAGTGGCCCGGATCTCGTGGTCGCCCCTCGGAGGCGGGGAGCCCTCCCCCGAGCTTGTTCAAGCGGTCGACGAGGCCTCTCGGGCCTTGCGTGGACCGATCGGGCGTGCCCTCCGCATGAGGCACGCCCCCGAGCTGCGCTTCCTCCTCGACGGCCACACCGACGCGGCCGTGCGCATGACCACGCTGCTCAACGAGATCCGGCAGGATCTCGACGCGCGGGACCAAACCGACGAGCCGGAAGGTGAAGAGTGAGCCTCAGTCCATCCTTCTTGGTCATCGACAAGCCACCGGGCATCACCTCGCACGATGTGGTCGATGTGCTACGGGCGGTCACCGGGGTTCGAAAGGTGGGTCACACCGGAACTCTCGACCCCTTCGCCACCGGCGTCCTGCCCATGGCCCTCGGCCCTGCGACCCGCATGATCCAGTTCCTCGACGAGTCGGTGAAGGTCTACGACGCCACCATCCAGCTCGGTGCCGCCACCGACACCGGGGATCCTACTGGCGAGGTCGTGCAGGAGCGCTCCTTGCCCACCGCGAGCCGCGATGAGGTCGAAGCCCTGCTCCAGACCTTCGTCGGCGACCGCATGCAGGTTCCCCCTGCTTTTAGCGCGGTTAAGCATAAGGGCAAGCCCCTCTATCACTACGCCCGCCAAGGGATCGACGTCCAGGTCGAGGCCCGACCCATCACGATCTCGGCGATGGAGCTTCTGTCTTATGACAAGTCGCAGCTCCGCGTGGTGATCACCTGTAGCCGCGGCACCTATGCCCGAGTGCTCGCACACGAGATCGCCGAAGCGCTGGGTAGCGCGGGGCACCTCACCGCGCTGTGCAGGAGGCGGAGTGGGCCCTTCTTCCTCGACGATGCCATCAGCATGGCCAGCTTGGCTCAGATCGTCTCCGCGGATCCGGGGGCTCCCTGGGATGCGGTCCTGCTCAAGCGGAAGAAGGGTGAGGATCGCGTGCCGTGGAACCCTCGTTCCCAGGTGGTCGAAGCGCTGGCGGCGCGAGCCTTCTCGCCGATGCGAGCGCTGGCTCACCTTCCCCTGTGCGATCTTCGCCCTGTCGACGCGGACCGGGTGCTCAAGGGGGCAGGGCCACCGGCGGCGCCCGATGGACTCGCGGTCGGGGATCGTTACCTCTTCGCGCTCGGGGACCAGGTCTTGGGCATCGGCGAGCGAGGGCCGGCAGGTCCTCAGGTTGTGCGCACCTTTCGCAAGGCCCGTTAGCGCATTGGCCTTGACGCCGTGAGGAAGACGCGTGATGAGGCGGTGCCTCGAGCGATGGATCGCCCGAGGTGCGGAGCCTCGTGCTCCACCATTCATCACGGTCCACGCGGGTAGGGATGTGCGCCACGTCCCAACGTCCTGCGGGCACCGCCAGAGGAGGTTCCATGGCGCTCACGGCTGAAGACAAGCAGTCTATCGTCGAAAAGTTCGCAGCACACGGCAGCGACACCGGCTCCCCCGAGGTCCAGGTCGCGTTGCTCACCGCTCGGATCAAGTACCTGACCGAACACTTTAAGACTCACCAGAAAGATCACGCCTCCCGGCGGGGGCTCCTCAAGCTGGTCGGGCGGCGTCGCCGTCTGCTCCGCTACATGAAGAACCAAGATCCCGCCCGCTATCAGCAGACGATCCAGGCCCTCGGCCTCCGTCGTTGATCGCTCTGGCGCCGGCGTAGTCCGGCGCCTTTTTCGTTCGGGGCCACGGCCCCACGCTCTTTTCACCTCAATCGTCCAGCCTCCCTCGTCCGACGAGGTTCCGAGGCCTTCACGGGCTGAGCGCTGTGGACCTGTACCAAAGGGCCGCTGCACTCATTCCGGGTGGGTCTGTGATGATCGGAGCCTCTTCGACCGCGGGTGGCATCACCCCCCGCGCAGCGTCGCTGCGCCGGGCCGGCGCCGTGTGGTGCTCGGCCCAAAGCTCCCAGGAGACCTATGTCTGCTACCATCAACGAAGTCAGCCGTTCCGTCGAGATCGGCGATCACACCCTCACCTTCACCACCGGCCGCTACGCCCGACAAGCCTCCGGCGCGGTCGTCGTCAGCTGCGGAGATTCCAAGGTCCTCGTGACCGGAACCACCCAGAGAGGCGGGCGCCCCTTCGACTTCCTGCCCCTCACCGTTGACTACCAAGACCGGAACGGCTCCTTTGGCACGATCCCCGGTGGCTTCTTCAAGCGCGAAGGCCGCTCGAACGAGCGCGAGATCCTGATCTCCCGCATGATCGACCGTCCCATCCGCCCCTTGTTCCCTAAGAACTTCCGGCAAGAGCTCCAGATCATCGCCACGGTCATGTCGTTCGACAAAGACCACGAGACCGACGTTCTCGCCTTCAACGGTGCCTCGGCGGCCTTCCATATCTCCGAGGCTCCCTTGTCCGAGCCGGCGGCGGCGGTCCGTATCTGTCGGGTGGGCGGGGAGCTCAAGCTCAACCCGAACTTCAACGACCGCGAAGCGGCCGACATCGAGCTGATCATCGCCGGCACGCGCTCGGCCATCACCATGGTCGAAGGGGGCGCCAACGAAGCCTCCGAAGACGTCATGCTCGACATCTTCGATCTGGCCCAAGAAAACATCCGCAAGATCATCGAGGTTATCGATGAGCTTCGGGCCGTGGCGGGTCAGCCCAAGATTCAGGTCGAGCCCCCCGCCGAGCTCGACGCGGGTATCAAGGCCTATGTCGACGAGCACGGTCCCGCCAAGGTGCGCGAAGGCTTGGCGATCAAGGGTAAGCATGAGCGCTCCGCGACCCTCAAGGAGTTCCGCAACGCGCTGATCGAGGCCTACCTCGCGACCCAGAGCGATCTCTCGGACGAAGACGTCGAGCGGCTCACCAACGATGGCAAGGCGGCTTGGGATGGTTGCTTGCGCCACACCATGCGCACCGACGTCATCCAGACCGGCAAGCGCCTCGACGGTCGGTCCACCGATCAGATCCGACACATCTGGATCGACACCGCCGTCGCTCCACGGGCTCACGGCTCCGCCATCTTCACCCGCGGCGAGACGCAGGCCTACGTCACCACGGCGCTCGGCACCGACATCGACGCGCAGCGCTTGGAGCTGCCGATTGGCCGCACCGAGCGTCGCTTCATGCTGACCTACAACTTCCCGCCCTTCTGCACCGGCGAGGCGCGTCCTCTTCGCGGGCCCAAGCGTCGCGAGGTCGGCCACGGCGCCCTGGCCCGTCGCGGCCTGCTCCCTGTGCTGCCCGATCACGATGACTTCCCGTACGTCTATCGGTGCACCTCTGAGATCCTCGAGTCGAACGGCTCCTCTTCGATGGCGACGGTCTGTGGATCGAGCCTGGCCCTCATGGACGCCGGAGTGCCCCTCAAGGCGCCGGTCGCGGGCATCGCGATGGGCCTTATCAAGGAAGGCGATGACTTCGCGGTCCTCTCCGACATCCTGGGCGACGAGGATCACCTCGGCGACATGGACTTCAAGGTCACCGGCACCCGCAAGGGCATCACCGCGTTCCAGATGGACTGTAAGGTCAAGGGCGTGAGTCGTGAGGTCATGGCCAAGGCCATGGAGCAGGCCCGTCAAGGTCGTCTGCACATCCTCGATAAGATGGAGGAGGTGCTCGCAGCGCCGCGCGAGGATCTGTCGCGCTACGCGCCCCGGATCACCACCCTCCACATCAAGTCCGACAAGATCCGTGATCTGATCGGGCCCGGTGGCAAGGTCATCCGCGGGATCCAAGAGGCCTGCGATGTCCGCGTCACCGTCGATGACAGCGGCAAGGTCGACGTCGCGAGCAGCGATCCCGATAGCACCGACAAGGCGATCCGCATGATCCGCGAGATTACGCAAGAGGCCGAGATCGGCGCGCTGTATGTGGGCATCGTCAAGCGCGTGGTCGACTTCGGCGCCTTCGTCGAAATCTTCCCCGGCACCGACGGCTTGATCCACATCAGTCACCTCGCACAAGAGCGAGTCGAGAACGTGACCGACGTGCTCAACGAGGGCGACGAGGTCCTGGTCCGAGTGATCGACATCGATCGGTCGGGCAAGATCCGCCTGTCCCGTAAGGAAGCTCTCGCGGCCTCCTGAGCCTACGCATCCGCAGCGCGGGCGGCCCGAGCCGCCCGCCTCCTCGCCCCTTCCCGCCGCCCGCGAGAGGGGGCGAGTTCTTTCTCGAGAGAGAGGTCCTGATGAGCGAAGTCATGGTGGCTGTCAAGGTGCTCGAACACGCCGAAGGGCTCGCGCTTCCCCACTACGCGACGGCCCTCTCGGCCGGCTGCGATCTGCGCGCGGCCATCGTCGAGCCGATCGAGATCGCGCCATTGCAGCGCGTGGTGGTGCCTACGGGGCTCTGTGTGGCGCTGCCTGCGGGCACCGAGCTGCAGATCCGTCCGCGCTCCGGTCTCGCCGTGCGTCAGGGCTTGACGGTCCTCAACGCGCCGGGCACTATCGACGCAGACTATCGGGGTGAGATCCAAGTCCCCCTCATCAATCTGGGCTCCGCGCCCGTTCGGATCGAGCGTGGGGATCGGATCGCGCAAGGGGTGCTTGCGCCGGTCGTTCAGATCCGATGGAAGGTCCTCGTCGATCTCGATGAGACCACTCGCGGGGACCGCGGCTTCGGGTCGACTGGGCGCTCCTGACCCTGCCCAGGTCCTGAGTCATCGTGACGTGCCCCGGACGCTTCAGGCGGGTAAGGGCCCTGCCGCAGGAGAGATCATGTTCGACGTACTGTCCACCGGCTTTCGCAACGCGCGCCTCAAGCTCCAAGGCAAGGCTCAACTCAACGAAGACAACGTCTCGGAGGCCTTGCGCGAGGTGCGCGCGAGCCTGATCCAGGCCGACGTTGGGATCGACGTCATCAAGGGCTTCCTCGCTCGGGTCAAAGAGCGGACTCTGGGGAGCGTCGTCGCCGTCAAGGGCGGTGGCATGCAGGTCACGCCCCAAGATCACTTCATCAACGCCTGCTACGAAGAGCTCGTCGAGCTGATGGGGCCCGTCGACACCTCGCTCGACCTGACGGGTAAGCCCTCGATCATCATGATGGTCGGCCTTCAGGGCTCGGGGAAGACCACCACCACGGGCAAGCTCGCCAAGCGGCTCCTTGCCGAGGGGCGCAAGCCCATGTTGGTGGCGGCCGACATCTACCGCCCTGCGGCGGTCGATCAGCTCATGGTGCTCGGGCGCAAGCTCGGGCTACCCGTCTTTAGCATCAAGGGGTTGGACCCGGTCAAGCTCTCGAAGCTGGCCGTGGCTCAGGCACGAAACGTCGGGCGGGACGTGGTGATCATCGACACGGCGGGTCGCCTGGCCATCGACGAACAGCTCATGGCCGAGCTCGATGCCATTAAGTCGACGGTAAAGCCCCATAACATCCTCTTTGTCGTCGACGCGATGATCGGCCAGGACGCGGTGCAGACGGCCCGGACCTTCGACGAGCGCCTGAGCTTCGATGGCTTCGTGCTCACCAAGCTCGACGGCGACGCCCGGGGTGGTGCTGCGCTCTCGATCAAGGCCGTCACGGGCAAGCCGGTGAAGTTCTTGGGCCAAGGCGAGAGCCTCGACAAGCTCGAAGAGTTCCGGCCTGAGGGGCTCGCCCAGCGCATCCTTGGCTTTGGCGATGTCGTGGGCCTCATGCACGACTTCGAGAAGCACGTCGACCAAGCGTCCGTCGAGACCGACGCCAAGAAGATGCTCAGCGGTGCCTTCACCTACGAAGACTTCGTCAAGCAGCTCAAGCAGGTCCGCAAGCTCGGCCCCATGCGCGAGATCCTCTCCAAGCTCCCCGGCATGGGCGAAGCCCTGCGACAGATCCCCCCCGAGGCGCTTGACGATCGAGAGCTTGACCGCACCCTGGCCATCATCCACTCCATGACCCGTCAGGAGCGGCGCAACCCTGAGATCCTCAGCGATAGTCGCTTCCGCAGGATCGCGCGGGGATGTGGTCGCGACCTTGCCGACGTCGAGGCGCTCCACGATCGCTTCCTTCAGGCGAGACAGATGATGAAGGGGCTGGGCGGCATGATGGGTAACCCTGCGGCCATGCAGCAGATGCAGAGACAGATGGGGGCCATGCAGCAAGGGGGGGGGATGCCCGGCTTTCCTGGGATGCCCGGCATGGGGGGCTTCCCTGGGATGGGGGGCGATGGCGGGGGAGGCCGTCCAACCCTCTCCGTCGAAGAGAAGGCGGCTCGCCGAAAGAAGCAGAAGCAGAAGAGAAAGGCGCGAAAGAAGAACCGTAAGTAGGCGGGCACGGTGAGCCGGATCGTCGCGCGGGCCCCGAACCACCTCGGTGATGGGATCATGGCGCTGCCGGCCATCCGAGCGCTGGCGGCGCTCTCCACGGACTTTGTCGTGCAGGCGCCGTGCTTTGGGGCTGAGATCTATCGGGGTCTTCGGGTCGAGGCTCCCGGGCCGCTCCCCGAGGGTGCCGACCTCGCCGTCCTCTTCGCTCCCTCCCTGCGCGCCGCTTGGCAGGCCCGCCGTGCACGGCGAAGGATCGGGGTGGCGAGCGACTTTCGTGGCCCGCTCCTCACCGACGTGGTGATCCCAGCTCGCCATCGCGCCCAGACCTATGCGCGGCTCGCTGAGACGGCGGGAGCGAGGGTCGACGGGAGCCCTGCGCTGTCGTTCGACGGCGCCCCCTCGGTCGAGGTGGCCCAGGGGCACGTAGGCCTCGTGCCGGTGAGTCGCAGCGGGCCTTGCGTGGAGTGGCGGGGCTTCGCCGAGCTCGCCGATCGGCTGCGGGTCCCGGTGGTCGCCTACGGAGGGCCGGGCGAGCGCAAGAGGGTGGCGGAGCGCCTCCCTGGGCGGGATCTGGGCGCGGTGGGGCTGTCGCTGTCCGACCTCGGGCGGGCCCTGGGGCGCTGCCGGGTTCTCGTAGCGAACGACTCCGGGGCGGCCCACTTCGCTCGCGCGCTCGGGGTCCCGACCGTGGTGGTGTATGGCTCGACCAGCCCGGATCGCACCGGACCAACCGGGGCTCGTTCGGTCGAGGGCCCCGACCCAGGCTGTCGGCCGTGCTATCGCAAGCGGTGCGCTCGGAGGGACCTCGCCTGCTTGAGGATCGAGGTCGATCGGGTCGGAGCGACGATCGAAGAGATCTATCCTGGGTCTTATCGTGGCTGAGCGGGTGATCCTCCTGCGCCGCTCCTCACTGGGAGATGTAGTGCTGCTCGGGGCCGTGTCCTCGGCGATACGAGCCGAGACCGTGGTCGTGACCGATCCGCGCTGGATGGAGGTCGCGAGCGCCCTGCGTGGGGTCGACCAGGTCCTGTCTTGGGACGACCGGGCGGCGGTGCTCGCGTGGTCCACCGGGGCGCGAGTGGTGGACCTCCAGGGATCACGTCGGTCGGAGGCGTTGCTCGCCCAGGTGGGTGGGGGTCGTCGCTGGTCGAAAGGGAGCGGGGCGCGGATCCGCCGTCTCCTACGCCTGGGACCGGGCCGGGGCGCGGTGGTGGAGCGCTACGCCCGAGCCTGTGGGGTGCAGCCAAGTCCTCGCCCCTGGATCGGACACGGCTCCCTCGGTGAGGCCCTCGCGATCGTCCCTGGCGCCGCATGGGCGATGAAGCGGTGGCAACCCGACGGCTTCATCGAGGTCGGACGGGGATTCCGAGGCCCCGTCTTCGTCCTGGGCTCCGCGCAGGAAGAGGCCTTACTCGTCGAGATCGCCTCGCAGATCCCTGGCGCCACCGCGGTGCCGGAGCGGGGGTTCACCCAGACCCTACGGATCCTGCCGCGCTGCTGCGTCGCGGTCGGCGGGGACACGGGCCTGATGCACCTCGCCTCGGCGTGCGGCCTGCGCACCGTGACCCTGATGGGGCCCACCCATCCCGACGATGGCTTCGTGCAGGGGCGAGCGTTCGCCACAGACCTGTGGTGTCGGCCATGCGCGCTGCACGGCAGACATCGCTGCCCCCTCGGCCATCACCGATGCATGAAGACCATCGAGGCTCGGGGGGTCCTGCGCGCCGTGCTCTCGGAGGCGAGGCGGTGAGTCGGTGGTGGGTCCTCACGGATGACTACCCGCCTTGCCCCGGTGGGGTGGCGACCTGGAGCGCGCTGGTCGCCGAGGCGCTCGCCGCGGAGGGGCACGAGGTGAGGGTGTTGACCCGCGCAAGGCCGAGGCTCAAAGAGGTGCGGCGTCGGGGGCTCGCGGTCGAGGCGGTTCGGGGACCCTCCTTCGGGCGGTGGGGTGGGACTTGGGCGGGGGCCAGCCTCCTTCGTAGGCTGCGGGGCGGAGACCAGGTCCTCGCCACGACCTGGCCGATGGCGACCCTCTTGGCGAGGTGGCCTGGGCTGCCCCGTCCGGCACTTCACGTCGTAGCCCACGGCAGCGACGTGACGCGACCGGCTCGTGATCCCCGAGCGCGGCGTCGGGTGCTTCGGGGAGCGAGGTGGTGGGCGGTCAGTGCCTTTCTGGCGGAGATCGTCGAGCAGCTCGGCGCGCCTTGTGAGGTGCTCCCCGCACCCATCGATCCCCTCCCTAGCCGGGGTCGCGACCCGTCGAGGCGGTGGGTGATGATCGGGCGAGCGACCGAGCTCAAAGGAGGGGACCGTGCGATCCGCCTCGCGCATGCTGCGGGGGTGGTCT
Organism: Deltaproteobacteria bacterium; assembly: GCA_007693595.1. Taxonomy (GTDB): domain Bacteria; phylum Myxococcota_A; class UBA796; order UBA796; genus REDI01. The sequence goes on from REDI01000043.1 coordinate 88,629, forward strand.
TGGACGTGGTCGGGGGAGGGGAGCAGCTCGGCCGCTGGAGGGCCGTGGCTGCGTCTCTTGGGAGCGCGACCCATTTTCATGGGGCGGTCCCGCGCGAGCAGGCGCTGCGCATCCTCGCGGGCGCCGAGCTCGCGCTCCTGCTCCCCCGTCTCGCCGACGACGGGACCGGCGCCGAGGGACTGGGGCTCGCCTTGGTCGAGGCTGCAGCGCTCGGAGTGCCGGGGGTGGGGGTCGAGGTCGGGGGCGTGCCCGAAGCGCTAGGGCCCGGACTGATTCTCGAGGATCCCGAGGACCTTGAAGGTTCGGTGCGTGCGATCCGGGACTGGCTCGATCCGACCCGAGGGCCGACCGCTCGAGCGTGGGTCGCGAGCAACCACGGCACAAAGCGGCTCGTCCGTGTTCTGACGTCGCGATCCAACGAGGGATCGTGACATCTCCATGACAACGGCACATTTATCGGTTAAGTTTAGGGCGATTTTATGGGAGACTCTATGATTTCTCTTCTACTGCTCGGGCTCAGCGCGCACGCCGCCCCACACGGCTCCGAGACCGCCACCTTGGTCTTTCACGATCGGGTCGATGCCTTCGATGACGTGGAGCGTGAGCTTGCCGATAGCGTAGGTGGGAGCTGGGGCTCCGTCGGGTTTCGGATCGCGCTCGAGTCTCGCGGCTACACCGACACGCTCCTCCCGGCCACGAGCGACCTCACCTGGCCCGACCCGCTCAGCCAGACCATCACAGGCAGCTCCGGCCACCACGAAGTCAACGTCAACTTCACGGTCGTCGCGCAGATCACCTTCACCCTCTTCGGGGTCCCCGGCTCGTACGACGTCTGGTCGCGCTCCCTGACCCTCTCGGGGCGAAGCGACTTCAACGGACTCTTGTTGCCGGGCTCGGCGCCCTCCTCGGTCACGGCCCAGGAGGGCGGCGCGGTGCTAGCTTCGTACTCCACCATCTGGGATCCTGACCCGGACCTGCGGATCTGGTTCGACATCGATGTAGCGCCTAGGGTCACCAGCACCTTCGCTGGGCACCGCATCGAGTCGGGCGACGCCTTCTTCACGCACCCCGACGAGATCGCCCTCCACCCCGTCCCCGAGATCGCGCCTCGGTCCCTCAACCTCGATACCGGCTATGTCGGGCAGCTCAACTCGGTCCTCGACGCGGTGATCTCGCCGTGGGTGACCGCCTGCTACTACGGTGCCTATGTCCCGATCTGCCTCGATCTCGACGTCGATCTCCCCATCACCCTCGTAAACCTGCTCGAAGATCGTGAGTTCGGCAAGGCCTACCTTCGATTCCCTCTCCCTATCCTGCGCCTCGACCGGAACGCCTACTACTTCGGCGAACACGAGGTCGGCGCCTCCGAGAGCCACCAGATCGCCATCACCAACAACGGGGACTTGGACCTTGAGGTCTGGACCGATCTCGAGGGCGACTCCGCCTTCGAAGTCCTCCAAGATCGGGTCGTTGTCGATGACCGGGGCACCAGCTTCCTCGAGGTCACCTACACACCGCGTCAGGCCGGGACCCACGAGGCAGAGCTGGTCTTGTTGACCAACGATCCCGAGCAGCCTGAGGTCATCTATGTGCTCACAGGTGTCGCGGTCGATCCACCCGAGCCCGAGCCCGAACCCGAGCCCGAAGAACCCGAAGAGTCGGAACAGGGTAACTTCGTCGACAGCGGGCGATCCGACTTCAGCGCTCGCACCTGTGGCTGTTCGACTCAGGCGAAGGGGTCGAGTCTGGGGCTGATCGCCATCCTGGGTGTCATGGCTTTGTTGGGTCGGCGCCGGCGCATAGACATCGGCTGATCCCTCGACTACTCCTAGAGGGTGATCGGCGTGCTGAACCGAGTGAACGCGCTCCGCACCATCGGGGTAGCCTTCGCTTGAAGGTACGTCTGGACTTGGAGGATGGATGCGCGGCTCATGGATGGTACTGATGCTCTTCGCGACGGCTTGCGGCGAAGACCTCTTCGGCGGCATGTTCAGCCTGCGCGACCCCTCGTGCGGGCGCCACGTGCCGGAGCTCGCGCGCGGGCTGACGTTCCACCTGCTTCAGAACAGCGACTATGGTGTCTTCGAGTATCAGCCCGAGGGAGCTTCGCTGGTTCGGATCGAGGGCGAGTACGACTTCGAGACGGGTGACTTCTCGTGGGTCGAGACCGGGTCGGCTACGAGCTGGATCCGTCGGGTCGAGGTCGAAGGGTACGGCTACGCCGCCCAGAACGGCGATCTCGACATCATCGGGGAGCGCATTCTGACCGATGAGCTCGACGAGGTCGAGCATCAGCAGTTTCGGATCGAGCGCGAGGGCTGCGGGGTCGAGCGCAGGGTTCGCCTGGGCTCGGGAGCCTTCGCCCGCGAGATGGTTGAGACCGGGGTTTTTCGGACCGAGGGCTACACCTACAACCAAGAGACGGACTTGGGCGACGCCATCTACAAGGTCAGCGGAACCCGGCTCGCGGACCAGACCTTCACCGAGGAGCTCGAGCTGGAGCAGGGTGACTACGTCCTCGACGCGACCCGCACTGGCAGCGTGGCGGATGGAACCAGCGTTCGGACCTTCAGCGAGACCTTCGAAGGCGGCGCCACCCGCAGTGGCACCAACACCTTCTCGACCGATGGCTCGTCGAGCTTCTCGTTTACCCAGACGACCAGCGCCGGGACGACCGTCTGGGACTACACCGTCGACTACGAAGGGAATGGGTCTGGCACGGTGACGGGGTCGAACCTGGAGTGTGACCTTACCTTTGAGCAAGGGAACTGTACCTACCTCTGCTCTGGAGGCCAGCGAGGGGCGTGCTGAGCCTCGGTTCGAGTCCGTCCAATCCCGCGGTTGTTGATCGACCGGGGTGCGCCGTGGTCGGCGCGCGTTAGGGGCCCGGCATGTTGCGATCGATGACCGGATACGGGCGCGGTGAGGCGTCCATCAATGATGTGACGGTGCTCGTCGAGCTGCGGAGCGTAAACAATCGCTTCCGCGATCTGCAAGTGCGCACCCCTCGCGAATACATGCCTTTAGAACCGCGTATCACTCAGGTTCTCAAGGAGCCCTTCCACCGTGGTCGCATCGACGCCTTCATTCGTCGGTCGGTCTCGCACGGGGCGCAGGTGGTGCAGGTCGACCCCGATCTGGCGGGCAAGTACCTCCAGGCAGTCAACACCTTGCAGCACACGCTGCCCGCCCTCGACGCACAGCCCCTCTCGCTCGACTTCGTCCTGAGTCAGCCGGGAGTTCTCACGGTCACCGAGGCTGAAGTCGACGTGCGTCGCGAGTGGCAGGTCGTCGAGACCGCGCTGCGGGCCGCCGTCCAGGATCTCCTCACCATGCGCGAGCGCGAAGGCCAAGCCCTCGCCCACGATCTTGAGCGTCACCTGACCGAGCTCCGAGGCCTCACTTCGCAGGTCGAAGCGGCCTGCGACGGGATCAATGATCGGCTCTACGCCAAGCTCGAGACCCGGCTCTCCCGTCTGCTCAGCGACCGGATCGATCCGGCGCGTATCGCCCAAGAAGCCGCAATATTGGCCGACAAGGCCGACGTGAGCGAAGAGGTCGCACGCCTGCGGAGCCACTGCGAGCAGTTCGCCGAGACTCTGGCCTCCAGCGCCTCCGAGCCGGTGGGAAGGCGACTCGAGTTCCTGATCCAAGAGCTCCATCGCGAGATCAACACGGTGGGCTCCAAGGCCTCCGAACACCCGATCAGCAAGCGGGTCGTCGACATGAAGTCGGTGCTCGAGCGCATGCGCGAGCAGTCGGCCAACGTCGAGTAGCAGGGAGGCTCCATGCTCCAGGGCTGGCGGAGTCCCGACCGAGGCGTGCTCTTCGTAATCACCGGGCCGTCAGGGGTCGGGAAGAGCACCTTGGTGCACAAGGCGCGGGAGCAGCTGCCCGATCTTCGCTTCAGTGTCTCGGCGACCACCCGCTCGCCCCGACCGGGTGAGCGGGACGGCGTCGATTATTACTTTCTCAGCGCTGAGGCCTTCGAGACGAAGGTGGGGCAAGGGGCGTTTCTCGAACACGCGAAGGTCTACGATCACGCGTATGGCACGCTGCGCGAGACGGTCGAGTCCTCGCTTCGAGCAGGGCAGAGCGTGCTGCTCGACATCGATGTGGTGGGTTCCCGCCAGGTGCGCGCCAGTGGCCTGCCTGCTGTCCACATCATGATCCTGCCGCCGGACCTCGACACGCTGGAGCGCCGGCTTCGCGAGCGCGGCACCGACGACGAACAGGTGGTGCGTCGTCGCATGTCCCAGGTCGAGACACAGCTCCGCGCGGTCGGTGAGTTCGACTACGTCGTCGTGAACGACAACTTATCTACGGCACACCGATGTTTTCAGGCTGTGCTGCTCGCGGCGATGTGTCGGCGTGAGGTCCGAAGCAGCCTCGTCAACCAGGTCCATACCCAGCTCGACGCGGGTCAGCGGCACTGAGCTTCGCGGGGCCCATGGGGCCCTGGCCATCAGGAGCATGGGCTCGGTGATGAGCACTGGTGGACTTGTATTTCGCGATGAGGTGTCCAACAGGTAAGCTGAGGCCGCTCTCCCGAGGCGGGCGGAGGGCCGCCGCCACAGCTATGCTATGCGCTGAGCGAGGAGTACCGTGGCAACCATCTCCGACATCGTCGAGACCGTGAAGTCTTACTCGCCGGACGCAGACTTCAGCAACGTGATGGCGGCGTACCTGATCGCCGCCAAGGCCCACGCGGGCCAAACGCGGAAGTCGGGCGAAGCCTATCTGACCCATCCGCTCGCCGTCGCGATGATCCTTGCGGATATGCGCATGGACACCGAGACCATCGCGACCGCCTTGCTTCACGACGCACTCGAAGACAACCCGATCACCAAGGCCGAGATGGAGGCCCAGATCGGCCCCGAGATCACGGCCTTGGTCGATGGGGTGACCAAGATCGGCAAGCTGCGCTTCCGCAGCAAAGACGAGCTCGCAGCCGAGAACTTCCGAAAGATGATGCTCGCGATGAGCCGCGACCTTCGGGTCATCCTCGTCAAGCTCGCAGATCGTACCCACAATATGCGGACGATCGAGCACCACAGCCCCCCCAAGCGGCGGCTCGTGGCTTCCGAGACCATGGAGATCTTCGTCCCGATCGCTAATCGCCTCGGGCTGACCCGCATCAAGAATGAGCTCGAAGACATCTGCCTCTCGGCGCTCCATCCCGAGGAGTACGGGGAGATCCTAGACTACCTTGAAGGAACTCAGGCGGATAGGGCCGCCTACATCACCCAGACCACCGTCGAGCTGGAGCGCCGCCTCTCGGCCGACGGGCTCAGCGTGAAGGTCTCAGGGCGGGCCAAGCACCCGGCGAGCATCTTTCGCAAGATGGAGGATCAGGGGCTCAAGGTTCACGAGGTGCACGACATCATCGCCTTTCGGGTCATCGTGCGCGATGTCGGCTCGTGCTACGCAACGCTGGGCCTGATCCACAGCTACTTCCCCCCTATTCCCGACCGAATCAAGGACTACATCGCCCGACCCAAGCCCAACGGCTACCAGTCCTTGCACACCACGGTGATCGGGCCGGGTGAGCGGCGCATGGAAGTCCAGATCCGTACCCCCGAGATGCACCGCATCAACGAAGAGGGGGTGGCGGCCCACTGGCGGTACAAGGAAGGCAAGCTGGCCCTGTCGCGCGATGATGTGGCCAAGATCAGTCGCATTCGAGACGTCTTCGAGCACGCCGACGAGCACGACGACGCCTCGGACTTCATGGAGGCGCTCAAGTGTGAGTTTTACGCCGACGAGGTCTTCGTCTTCACGCCGGCTGGCGACATCCGAACCTTTCCGGTCGGGGCGAGCACGCTGGACTTCGCCTACGCCGTGCACACCGAGGTCGGCAATCAGTGCACGGGGGCCAAAGTCAACGGGCGCATGGTGCCGCTGCGCTATGCGCTTAAGTCAGGAGATTCGGTCGAGATCCTCACCAGCCCGAACCAGAAGCCAAATCGGGGCTGGCTCGAGATCGTCAAGACGGGTCGAGCCATTCAGAAGATCCGCCGCGTCCTGCGCGAAGAAGAACGCGAGCTCGGGGTCCGGCTCGGGCGAGAGATGCTCGAAGCGGAGCTCAAGCGGCTGAACACCAGTCTGAGCAAGATCAAGGGTGAAGGTGGCCTGAACAAGGTCCTGCAAGAGCATGGGCTGTCGTCGGTCGATGACCTCTTCCAAGAGCTCGCGCGTGGTCGACTGACCGTGGCCGAGGTCGCCCAGAAGCTCCTCCCCGAGGGTGCCTGGCGACCGCGTCACGAGTCGACCTCCAATCCCTTGACGGCGGTCTTTGGCCGATGGGGCGGAAAGCGTACCGAGAGCCCCGTGCTCATCGGCGAAGAAGACGGGGTGATGGTTCACTTCGCCAAGTGCTGTGCGCCGCTTCCCGGCGAGCCGATCTCGGGCTTCATCACCCGAGGACGAGGCATCACCGTCCATCGGGCAGACTGCGGCGAGCTCGAGCGCCTCGACACGGAGCGCCGGATCGCGGTGCAGTGGGATCCGGGGCAGCGCCACCGTCACCACAGCGAGGTACAGCTCATCTGCACCGATCGCCCCGGACTCTTGGCGGATATTAGCAAGGTCTGCGAGCAGGCCAAGGTCAACATCAGCCGCGCCGAGGCTCACTCCCTCGACGAGGAGCGCGCGGTCTGCACCCTCTTGCTCTCGGTGCGCGACGTCGAAGAGATGACCACCCTCTCGGTGAACCTGCGAAAGGTTCGAGGGGTCGAAGAAGTCCATCGGATCCAGCAGCGCGCCTGATCGCTAGATCAGCCATCGGCGCTGCCCTGGTGGCAGGTCGATACGCGCCAGCCGGCCCTCGGTCTGGATCCGCCCCTCGACGGCCCACCTCAGGACCATGGGGAAGAGGCGGTGCTCCATCTGCAAGATGCGTTGCTTGAGGGTCTCGACGGGCTCCCCTGGCTCTGCGGGCACCACCCCTTGGGCCAGGATCGGACCGTGATCCATGCCCTCGTCGACCAGGTGGACGGTCGCGCCCGCGACTGTGGTCCCGTAGGCGTTGGCTTGGCCTTGGGCATCGAGGCCGGGGAAGGCGGGCAGGAGAGATGGGTGGATGTTGAGGACACGCTGCGGGAAGGCGTCGAGGAGGGTGGAGGTGACCAGTCGCATGAAGCCGGCCAACGCGACCCACTGGACGTGGTGGGCTCGCAGGGTGGAGACCAGATGGGCGTCGTAGGTTCGCCGGTCGGGGTGGTCGCGGTGGGGGGCGACGACCGTGGGCACGCCGGCCTCGCGCGCACGCTCCAGGCCATAGACGCCGGGGCGGTTGCTGATCACGACGGCGATCTTCGCCGGAGAGTCGGGCTCGGCACAGGCGTCGAGCAGGGCTTGCAGGTTGGTGCCGGAGCCGCTGATCAGCACGCCGACCGGGACCTCGCTCAGCTCACCCATCGGATGCCTTCTCCTGGCTCGATCCGCCCGAGCTCGACGGCCCCCACCTCGGCGGCGGCCCGCTCCGCCTGATCAGGAGGCACGAGGGCGCACATTCCGATCCCTCGGTTGAAGGTCCGGTCCATGTCGCGCTCCGTCAGGTCACCCTCCCGCTGGAGGAGCTCGAAGATCGGTAGCTTGGGAAGGGCACGGCGGCGCAAGGTGGCGCCTAGACCGGCCGGGAGTACGCGGGGGAGGTTCCCGACGATCCCACCACCTGTGACGTGGGCCGCGGCGAGCAGCCCGAAGCGGTCTCGGAGGGTGGCCAGCTCCGCGACGTAGATTCGGGTGGGACGCAGGAGGAGCTCGCCGAGGGGAGCGCCCAGCCCGCCGGGGTCGGCTGCCAGATCGAACTTCTCGGGCTCGACCAGGACTTTTCGTGCCAGGCTGTACCCGTTGCTGTGCAAGCCAGACGAGGGCAGGCCGAGGACGATCGCGCCCGACTGCACCGCCGATCCATCGAGGAGCGCGTCGCGCTCCACCACCCCGACGGCGAAACCTGCCAGATCGTAGTGCCCCGGCGCGTACATTCCGGGCATCTCGGCGGTCTCGCCCCCCAGGAGGGCGCACCCAGCTAGCGTACAGCCCTGGGCGATCCCCTCGACGACGGCGGCTGCCCGGTCGACGTCGAGCTTGCCGGTGGCGAAGTAGTCGAGAAAAAAGAGAGGCTCTGCGCCGCAGACCGCGATGTCGTTCACGCACATCGCCACCAGATCGATGCCGATCGTTCGATGCTGATCGAGCCTCTGCGCGAGGAGCAGCTTCGTTCCCACCCCATCGGTTCCGCTCACCAGCACCGGATCGCGGTACTTCCCGAGGGCGAAGAGGCCGCCGAATCCGCCGAGGCCGCCGAGGACCTCGGGCCTCGAGGCGCGCTTGGCGAAGGGGCGGATCTTGTCGACGAGGGCTTCGCCGGCCTCGATGTCTACGCCGGCGTCTCGGTATGCATCACCGCTCATCGGACCTCCGTGGGGCGGCTAACCCGGTCTGCTGCGCGGGGACGCCCTCACGAGCGCGACGCGCCGCCTCGGCCCGTCGGAGGCGCTCGAGCACGATTGCGTAGACGTGGGGGTCGTTGCATAGCTCTGAGTGCCCGGGCCCGAGCACTTCGACGTTGCTGAGATGCTCTTCGAAGGGTCGCGGATGGAGCACGGAACACCACCATGGGCACACGAGATCGTGGCGGCTGTAGACACTTGTCAGGGGGATATGGCTCGGGAAGGCGTCTTGTGCCAGGGCTTGCACCAGGGGGCTGCGCGGGAGGAGCTCACGAGGGTTGGGCGAGAGGGTCGCGATCCCCAGCGCGAAGCCTGCGATGGCCGTCGGTGTGCCGTGGTGAGGCGTTCCGAGCGTGATCACCGAGCGCACGCGCTTGACGCCGCCGAGGTGCTGGACCCAGCGACGCGCGACCAGCCCGCCTTTGCTGTGGCCGATGACGTGCACACCTCGGAGCCCGTAGCGCACGCACAACCGCTCGATCTTCTCTCCGATCATCTGGCCGAGGGGGTCGATGCCGACCGAGTTGAACCGGCCCAGGATCCCTCCCAGGTCGAAGCTCACGACGCCAAAGCCGTCTTGGCGGAGGCGCTGCTCCATGGTGGCGAAGATAGCGCGGGTCTGAAAGAAGCCGTGCAGGAGCAGGACGTGCTGGTCGAAGGCGTCGAGATCGTGGCGTGTCTCGATCGCGTTGCCATGCAGGTAGACACCTCGGATGCTCCCGAGCTGGCCTCGAGCGAAGTGATAGAGGTCGGAAGGCTTCACGGAACCTCAGGGCGGGGGCCGACGGGGCTGCTATAATCCGTTCTCACCGCGTGCCGCGGCAGGAGGAGACGATGCGACCAAGTCTATTTGCCCTGGCGGCCCTGCTCTCGGGGGCCTGTGGACCTGATGGCGATGGCTCGGGGCTCGCCTCCAACCCTCCGACTCCCGCGGGGCGTGGCGGGGATTGTGGCGAGAATCTGCCGGTCATCCAGGAGCTCACCGCCGATGTGAGCGCGCCCCAGTGGTACGAGTCCGCTCAAGGCGATCAGGGCCGGCTCTGCCTCCCCACGGTCACGCTCACGATCCTGCCCTTCGACGAAGACGGCGCGCTTCACTATTACCTCATGGACGCGTGGTGGGATGATGTGGTCGACGGGCGCGTGCTCCCCGAGGGCCAACGGTTCCGGATCGAAGGTTCGCTCTCGAACGAGGAGTGTAGCGTCACCTCTGCGGGAGGGATCAACATGCGACTGGGCATCGGTGGCGAGCCTCCCAACGATACCGAGATCGAGTTTGGCGTCGTGCTCGAGAACGCCGACGGTCTACGCTCTAACGACGGAACGCCCATGACGGTGTCCGTCGTGACCCCCTCGCCGGTCTCGTCGAGCGCCTGCGACTAGGACCCGTGGCCGGTTCAGCGCGGGCAACCCACCCGCTCCTAGCCACCCTCGCCGTCTTCTTCGTCGGCCCTGGGCTGGGGAGGGGGCGGCGCGTCGAGGTCGCGGCAGCAGCGGAAGCCGATGGTCCGGTGGGCGTAGCCAGCGCTCTCGTCGTTTCCGTGGGCGCAACGGGAGCCGCGCTCCGCGCTCGCCAAACTTCCACCCTTCACGATGCGGCGCTTGGGGTCGCGTGCGGCGGGGGACGCCGTCCATTCGGACAACCCGCCCGACAGATCGAAGACCCCCCAGCCGCTGTGGCACTCCTTGAGCGCCCCGGCGCGATGGTCGGCCGAGATCCCTGAGCCGCAGATCGAAGGATCGTAGGTGTCGCCATAGCTGTAGATGAAGTTGCGCGGCCCCTTGCAGGCCTTCTCCCACTCGTGCTCCGTGCACAGGCGTTTGCCCTCGGCCTGGCACGTCTCTTGGGCCTTCTGCCAGGTGATCTCGCTCTCGGGGTGGGCGCCTGGAGTGTTGGGATAGGCGAAGCGGTCGATCAAGAAGCCTTCGACGTGCTGAACCTGGTGATCCGGCTCGGCCCCGCGGATCGCGTGAGGGTCGTGCTGCAGGCGGCCCCGGACGTACTCGCCGGCGGGGATGTAGATCATGCCGTCGGGGTGCTTGGCCTGAACAGCCTCGCGCTCTTCGGCGGAAGGTAAGGTGTGCTGCTCGAAGATCTGTGCTCGAAGCTGGCTGTCGTGGGCCATCGCGGCCTGGGTGGGGTCGACGTTGACGAAGGCGTACAGCGCGATGACCGCCGCGAGGACCAGCACCCCGCCGATGGCGGAAAGTCCGAGGATCAGGGGCGTGTTGTGGACCTTCACCTCCTCGCCGGAGGCTGCGGACTCAAAGACTCGTTGGATGCCGCTGATCAGATCGCGCGCCGAGCGGTAGCGATCTTCGGGGGCGTGCGCCATCGCGAGCTCAATCACGTCGTCGACCAGGGCCGGGAGCTCAGGACGGACTTGCGTAATTGGAAGAAAGGTGCCGACGGGTGGGCTGCCCGTGAGCATCTCGTAGAAGACGACCCCGACGCTGTAGAGGTCGGAGCGCGGCGTGGCGACCGGGTCGAAGCTCTTGAGCTCAGGGGCGAGGTATTGCACCTCTCCCCTGGTGTACTCGTCTTCGACCAGGAGCCCACCTGGCACGATGTCGAACATCCACGCCCCGAAGAGCTTGACCTGCGCCACGAAGTTCTGTTGTCTTGGTCCGGTATAGCGAGCGTTGACCTGGATGTATTCAGGCCGAAGGCCGCGGACGATGACCTCGGAGTCGTGTAGGAAGGTCAGCGCTTCGAGGATCTGATTGACCACCTGCGCTGCGTCCTTCAGGGTGAAACTGCGATTGTTCATCTTGTAGTCGGTGAGGATCTCCCGCAGCGTCTTCCCGTCGAAGTCTTCGTGGGTGAAGAACGGCGTTCCGTTGTGTTCCGAGAGGTCTCCCAGCCGGATCAGGTGAGGGTGCTTGTGCCCCTTGGCCTGGAGGAAGCGCGCTTTGAGCGCTTCGCCGTCGGCGGTGACTTCGGGGCGGAGCATCGTCAGGCGGACGAACTTTCCGCTGTTGAGGTGCTTGACGCGGTAGGTCGGACCGAGGGGGGTGTCCTGGATGGCGTCGAGGACCTCGTATTGCGAAGCGATCACGTCGCCGCGAGAGTATTCGAGCTTCACGTTCGGCACCTGTGCTCCAACTTCGCACCGCTACGTGGGGGGGGTGCGTTCGGGCTCGCGTCGCCCCTACGCTAGCACAGGTGGTTCAGGCGGTGGGGCAAGGTTGGGCCAAGACGGCGGAACTGTGGCCGGGTAGGGGGGCTCATCGGTCGTCACGTCGACGCCAGGTGAAGAAGCCGACCAACCGGCCAAAGGCCCGCCGCCAGAAGCTGATCGCGAGGAACTGAGCGAAGAAGACATGGATCCCGAGGGCGCCGAAGAGCACGACGCCGAGCACACCCATGAACATCCCGAGCACGCCGAAGAGGGGCAGCTCAAAGGGGCGCGGCGACCACGCGGCCAGGAAGAGCAGCGCCCCGAGGCTCACGGTCGAGGCGAAGAGCGCGAGGGAGATCCGTAGCCCACCCATGCGGATCGCGTCGGTGAGGCTGTCGAGCTCGCGGTTGCGCACCTGAACCGTCAGACGTCCACTCTCGGCGTCCATCATGAGCTGGGTGAGCTGGGTCGGGAAGTCCTTGAAGTGCCCTTGGAGCTGCACGATGCCCCGAGCGACATCGACAGCGACCCGCTCGGGCGACAGCCGACTCGCCACGAGGCGTTGGGCGTAGGGCTTGACCTCCTCGACGATGTCGACGCCGGGAAGCAGGCCTCGAATGCTGCCCTCGATCAGCCCGAAAGTGCGGGAGAGGATGGCGAACTCCGGGGGAAGATCGATCTGGAACCGGGCGGCGAGCTGTACGACCTCCATGAGCGCGTCGGGGTTCTGGGTCACCTCATCGAGGCTGACCCCATGGTACTTGTCCATCATACGCTCGATTTCACCTCGGAACTCGCGCAGGTCGACGCGCCCTCGCGTCGCGCCGGCCTTGTAGACCGTCATGGCGAGGGTCTCGGCGTCGCGAAAGACCATCGCGGTGAAGGCTGAGATGATCGTGTCCTGCATCGGAGCGGTGAGCGTTCCGGTCAGGCCGAAGTCGATGATGCCGACTCGTCCATCGTCGAGGACCAGGATGTTGCCAGGGTGCGGATCGCCGTGGAAGTGGCCGTCTTCGAAGATCTGCTGGTAGGCGCAGTCCATGATGCGGTGGGCCAGGGCGCGGCTCTCGGCGTTGACCTTGGACACGCCTAAGAACTCCTTGAGAGGGCGGCCCTCGATCAGGTCCATCACGAGCAAGCGTCGGGTGCACCAGCGCGGGTGAGGTCTGGGGATCACCACATCGGGATGGCCCTCGAAGGAACGAAAGAACCGTTCGGCAGCGCGCATCTCTTGGGTGAAGTCGAGCTCTGCCGTGATGGCGACATCGAACTCGCGCACGATCGTCGAGGGGGTGTGCACGCCAGGCAGCTTGATGCGCTTCTCGAGCACCCCGGCGAGGGAGTAGAGGATGTGCATGTCGCTGCGGATGCTGTGGGCGATCCCGCGGCGCTGCACCTTGACAGCGACTTCTTCGCCGCTGTGCAGTCGTGCTCGATGGACCTGGGCTATCGAGGCGCTCCCCAGTGGCTCCCACTCGAACTCCTCGAAGACCTCGTCGAAGGGGAGCTCCAGCTCGGACTCGACCACGGTGCGGACGTCTTCGGGAGCCATGGGCGGTACGCGGTCTTGAAGGCTCTGAAACTCTTGGATGATGTCTGGAGGCAGCACGTCGGGGCGGACGGAGAAGACCTGGCCCAACTTGACGAACGTAGGGCCGAGCTCTATCAGGGCATGACGCAACCGGCGAGCGAGCGGTGAGGAGCCGACCTCGGCGTCGGGCTGGCCTCGGGCTTCGGCGAAGCCCAGGCTGGTGAAGAGCTGGCCGAAGCCGTACTTGGCGAGAACGCTCAGAATCTGCTGCAGACGGCCGAGGTCTTGCACCTGAATGGACTTGGCCATGACGCTGACTCCCTGACCGAAGACGTGACCCTAACCTTGCTGCCCGCAGCGCGGCTTCGCCTCGGGGCCCGCGTGTCGAGGACCTAACCGCTGGCGGTTGGTCCGCCCCTCCTCGGCGTGAGACCGCGAGCTCGGGAGCCGCCCGACGGTCGTCGTCGTCGCACATCGGGCTGCGGAGTCCCGCGGTACGGATTACGCGCACGGGTCCCGATGAGCGGGCAATCCCGGAGCATGACATGGCCCAAGACAGCGCGATCACCCCCCGTGACCAGGACTATAGTGCCTGGTACCTAGACGTCATCCAGCACGGCGACCTGCTCGACGACGCGCCAGTTCGCGGATGCAAGGTGCTCAAGCCCCATGGCTATGGGATCTGGGAGCTCATCCAGGCCGATCTCGACCGCCGCTTCCGCGACACGGGGCACCGCAACGCCTACTTTCCGCTCTTCATCCCGGTCTCCTTCCTCTCGCGCGAAGCGGAGCACGTCGAGGGCTTCGCCAAGGAGTGCGCGATCGTCACGCACCACCGCCTGCGCAGCGTCACCGACGACAACGGCAAGGTGTCGGTGGAGCCCGATCCCGAGAGCGCCCTCGAGGAGCAGCTCGTCGTGCGGCCTACCTCCGAGACGGTGATCTGGCACATGTACGGCCGCTGGATCGACTCTTGGCGCGATCTGCCCATCTTGATCAATCAGTGGGCCAACGTCGTCCGATGGGAGATGCGCACTCGCCCCTTCCTGCGCACGGCCGAGTTTCTCTGGCAAGAAGGCCACACGGCCCACGCCACCCGCGACGAGGCCATCGACGAGGCCCGGCTCATGCTCCAAGTCTACCGCGACTTTGCGCACGAGATCCTCGCCGTGCCCGTCGTCACCGGGGTCAAGTCGGCGCGGGAGCGCTTCGCGGGAGCGGTCGAGACCTTCACGATCGAAGCGCTCATGCAGAACGGCTGGGCCCTCCAGTCCGGCACCAGCCACTTCCTCGGCCAGAACTTCGCCAAGGCCTTCGACGTGACCTTCCAGAATAAGAACGGGGAGCGCGAGCTGGTCTGGGCGACCTCATGGGGCGTGTCCACACGACTCATCGGGGCGGTGATCATGACCCACAGCGACGATGATGGGCTGGTGCTCCCTCCCAGGGTCGCTCCGATCCAGGTCGTGATCATCCCTGTCGGCAAGGCCAAGGATCTCGAAGCCGTCCGCCAGGCGGTCGATGCCCTCCGCGCCGAGCTGCGCCAGGCAGGGATCCGCGTGCACGTCGATGACCGCGACAACCTCCGCCCCGGCGCCAAGTATTTCGAGTGGGAGCGAAAGGGGGTGCCGCTGCGCCTCGAGCTCGGCCCTCGAGATCTGGCCAAGGGACAAGCCTTCGCGAAGACCCGCATCAACCGCGAGAAGTTTGGCCTACCCCTCCAGGGAGCGGCGATGGAGGTCCAGCGCGTGCTCGACAAGATCCAAGACGAGCTCCTCGCACGGGCCATCGCGATGCGCGATGCGCGCACCTACGACATCGACAGCGTCGAGACCTTCCGCGCCCGCCTCGAAGAAGGGGGCTTCCTCCGTGTGGCCTGGGGTGGTGACGATGCCGACGAGGGCCGGATCGCCGAAGAGACCAAGGCGACGATCCGTTGCTTTCCCCTCGATGAGCCCGCACCTCAAGGCCTGGCCTGCCCGCTCACGGGCAAGCCGGCGTGGACCTGGGCGCTCTTCGCCCGCGCCTACTGAGCCGCGCTCCGGGCGGCGAGCAGTCCGCCCTGCCCCTCAGCTCCCGAGCACGCTGCGGGCGACGTGGGCGATGCTCTCGGGCGTGAAGCCGAGGGCCTCGGCGATGTCTTCGGCGGGGGCGGACAGGCCGAAGTCGTCGATGCCGAAGGCTCGTCCTTTGGGACCCACGAGGTGTCGCCACCCCAGCGTCGCGCCCGCCTCGACCGAGACGCGAGGGATCCCAGGGGGCAGGATCGCGTCGCGCTCCGCGCTGTCGAGGGCCTCGAAGCGTTCCAAGCAGGGGAGCGAGACGACCTTGGCCTGCACGCCCTGACCCGCGAGGACCTCGGCCGCTTCTAGGCAGAGTGAGACCTCGGATCCGGTGGCGAGGAGGACCACGTCGGGGCTGTCGGCGGGGTTCCGCCGCACGATCGCTCCCTTGGCCATGTCGCGGGGATCGGGGGGGCTGAGGTGGGGTAGGTTCTGGCGCGTGAGCACCAAGGCGGAGGGGCCATCGGTGCGCTGAAGGATCTCGCGAGTCGCCGCGACCGTCTCGTTGGCGTCTGCGGGTCGCCAGACCTCGAGGTTGGGTAGGGCGCGCATGGCGAGCAGGGTCTCGATGGGCTGGTGGGTCGGCCCGTCTTCGCCGAGGAAGACCGAGTCGTGGGTGTAGATGTAGAGCACCGGCTGCTTCATGAGGCAGGACAGGCGAACGCTGGGCCGCATGTAGTCATGAAAGACGAGAAAGGTCGCGACGTAGGGGCGCACGCCTCCGTGCAGGCACAGCCCGTTGGCGATGGCAGCCATGGCGTGCTCCCGCACCCCGAAGTGCAAGGTGCCCGCACCCTGAAAGCGCTCCTTGGTGAAGGAGGGCTTGCCGATGTTGGTGCCGTTGGAGCCAGCGAGATCCGCCGAACCACCGATCAGGTTGGGCGCCGCGGAGGCGATGGCCTTGAGACAGGCTGCGGAGGCCTTGCGAGTCGCGAGCGAGCCGCCGGGCTCGAAGCTCGGCCACGGAGCTCGCGCCGCGAGATCCTCGCCGCTGTCGTGGTGCCAAGAAAGGAAGTCTGCGCCGCGTGGGTGATCCTGCAGGCGGGCGCTCCAGGCCGCGCGCTGACTCGGGCCCTCGTGGGAGCGCAGCGCACGCTTCGCGGCCTCGGGCACGTCGAAGGCCTTGTCGGGGTCGAGGCCCAGCGCGATCTTGGTCTGTCGGGTACGCTCCGCGCCGAGCGGGGCTCCGTGGGAGGCCTCGCTGCCGGCGAGAGGACTGTCTTTGCCGATGATGGTGCGGCAGGCGATGAGAGAAGGACGGGTGGTCTGCGCCTTGGCCTCGGTCAGGGCTTGGGCCACTGCGGCCGGATCGTGGCCATCGATGGACAGCACGTGCCAGCCTTGCGCCTGGAAGCGCGCGAGCCGGTCTTCGGTGAAGGCGAGATCGGTGGAACCTTCGATGCTGATCTCGTTGTCGTCATAGAGCACGTTGAGTCGGCCCAGGCCCAGGTGGCCGGCGAGGGAGCAGGCCTCGTAGGAGATCCCCTCCATCAGATCACCGTCGGAGGCGATGACCCAGGTGTGATGATCACACAGCTCCGGGCCGAAGGTCTCGCGCTGAAAGCGCTCGGCGATCGCCATTCCGACGGCGGTGCTGATGCCCTGGCCGAGGGGTCCGGTGGTGGTCTCGACGCCGTCGGTATGGCCGAACTCGGGGTGGCCGGGCGTGCGGCTGCCGAGCTGCCGGAAGCGCCGCAGATCGTCGAGGGAGAGGTCGTACCCCGCGAGGTGGAGCAGGGCGTAGATCAGCATGGAGCCGTGGCCGGCCGAGAGCACGAAGCGATCGCGATCGGGCCAGCTCGGGTCGGCAGGATCGTGCTTGAGGAAGGAGGCCCACAAGACCGTGGCCGCGTCGGCCATGCCCAGGGGCATGCCTGGGTGACCGCTGTTGGCGGCGTCGACCGCGTCGATGGACAGGGACTTGATCGTGTTGGCGCAGGTACGGTGAAGGTCGAGATCCACGGGTCCTCCTCAGGGCGGGGAGCTACCTACCCCGGCGCGACTCGACTCGCCCGCGAGCTCACCCTCGACTCCGTCGCCTTGGATGTCTGCGGGTTTCTTCGGACTCAGAACCCTGCGAATCCACGAGGTTGACTCCACCAGGGGCCCTCCGTGCACATCACACTTCCCTCGGGGGGCTCCCCCCTTGACGAAGAGCTCGTCGACCTTGTCTGGGCAGGCGTCGCGGGCGCGACGACCGCTGTCCCGACAGAAGGGCTCGGTGATCATGCCCTCGGGTAGGTGGAAGCGCCCCCCGCGCAGCCCACCGTGGGCGGCGAAGCGGGCCCAGATCGGCAACGCAGCCTGGCTGCCTCCGAGGCCCAGGGGGGGCCCCTGGTCGCGTCCTACCCAGACGACGATCGCGTAGCCGGGGGTGACGCCGGCGACCCAGGCATCGCGCCCCTCGTTCGTCGTGCCCGTCTTGGCGCCGACCTCGCCCTCGACGCCGAGCGCCTGCGCCCGCCTGGCCGTCCCGTGGGTGATCCCTCCCCGAAGGACCGAGGCGGTGATCGCCGTAGCGCGTGCGGAGAAGATCGGCTCGGTCCTGGGAGGATAGGCGACGATCTGCTCCCCGCGAGGTGTGCTGATCCCCGCGATGGGCCAGGGGCGTGAGACGTCCCCGCCTCCCGCGAGGCTGGTGTAGGCTCCTGCGAGCTGGAGCGGGGTGGCCGAGAATCCCCCGAGGGAGGCGCTGGGTAGGTTGGTCGCTCGCTCCAGGCCGAGATCACGCAGGACGCGCTGGAGTTGTTGGGGCCCGATGTGCTCTGCCATCTTGACCGCCGGCACGTTGCGACTCTGCTCCAAAGTCTGTCTCAGGCTGATCTCGCCGAGGTACTTTCCGTCGTAGTTTCGGGGGGTCCATGGCTTCCCGTCGATCATTCGAGTGATGGGCTCGTCGACCACCTGGCTCTGGGCGTGGAGCTGACGATCGTGATCGAGCACGGCGGCGAGGGTGAGCGGCTTGATGGTGGAGCCGATCTCGCGTAGCCCGTGGGTGGCTCGGTCGAAGGGGCTCTGGCGATAGTCTCGTCCTCCGACCAGGGCAACCACCGCTCCGTCCCGCGCGCGGATCGCCACCAGGGCCGCCTGGGCCTCGATCGCCGAGGGGTGGGCGCCTTGGACTTCGTCGAGACCTTCCCGAATCGCCCGCGTCGCCGCGCGCTGCAGGTGGGGCTGGATCGTGGTGTGAACCCGGTATCCGCCTGATGCGAGGTCCTCCCCGAGGCTTCGCTCCGCCTGCTCCATGGCTGCGTCCACCGCCCAGGGTGCGAGCCGCACGCCCCCCGTCACCACGCCGCGGAGCTCCAGAGACTCGCTCCGGGCGGCCCGGATCTCGTCGGCGCTGACCCATCCGAGCGCCTCGAGTCGTTCGAGGGTCAGCGAGGCGCGCTGACGAGCCCGCTCGGGGTGTCGTGCGGGACTGTAAGCGTTGGGCGCGCTAATCACGCCCGCGATGACGGCGGCCTGGCCGAGCGTCAGGTTCGCCGCCGAGCGACCGTACCAGGCTCGCGCGGCCTGCTCGACGCCGTGGATCGGCACGCCGCCCACCTGTCCCAGGTACACCTCGTTCAGATAGATCTCGAGCAGCTCGTCCTTGGAGAAGCGCCGCTCCAAGGCCCAGGCTCCAAAGACCTCTCGGACCTTTCGGCGGATCGTGCGGTCGGGCGTAAGGAAGAGGTTTTTCGCGAGCTGCTGCGTGAGGGTCGAGCCGCCGTGCATCGGCCCCCCTCGGGTCAGGTTGCGTGCGCTGGCTCGGACGATCCCACGCAGGTCCAGCCCGAGGTGCGTGCGAAAGCGGGCGTCCTCCATCGCCATCACCGCGAGGCCGACGTAGGGGCCCGTCTGGTCGAGGGGCAGGCGGCTGCGATCTCGATCCAGCTCACCCAATCGGGCGAGGAGGGTCGGGGGCAGGATGACATCTTCGGGCTCCGTCGCCGCGACCCGGCCTTCAACAAGGGTGATCTTGTACACGCCCTTCGGGCTTCCCCCGAGGCCGCCCGATCCCTTCACGTTCACGGTGAGGGTGCGCCCGTCGATCTGAAACTGGTTTTCTTCGGGTGACTGCCCCACCTTCTCGAAGCCCGAGGCCAAGAGGTCTGCGGCGAGATCCGCGAGGTCGACGGGCTGGCCGACCTCGATCTCGACCGGCGCCGAGAGGACGAGGAGGGGCTTGCTGCTCGGGGGGCGGTCGATCCAGGCCTGCACGTCGCGCTCGGCGCGGCTGCTGAGCACCACGGCGAGCACCAGCAACCCCAGCAATACGCCGCAGGCGACGACCGCTACTTCGAGGGTGAGCCACCGGGCCCAGCGCCTTGGCGGCGCGGCGGTCGAGGTGACGACCTTGTGCTTCTTGGCGCGGTTCTTGGCTTTGGCCTTGGACGCACTCCGGCCCTTCGACGCCCCCCCCTTGCGAGCCCGCTTCGGGTTCGAGGGCTTCTTGGAGGACGTTCGCTTGGCGCCGCTCGAGCGCGCCTTACGCTTGGAGGTCGAGGTCTTCTTCTTGTCCGAAGGAGGGGGGGCCATGGGGGAGCCACGGAAGGGGGAGGGGAGGGGGAGAGAGGAGGGGGTTCAGACCCCCGCGTTGTCGCTGGAGTTGAGCACGCCGCGCGGCCCGAACACGATCCACTCGCCTTCGGGAAGAGAACGACTTACCTTGCTTTCTTGGCCGTACATGTCAAGCTCGAGCAGGGCGCCACCTCGGGCGGGCTGCAGGATGTTGCCGGTCTCGGGGTCGACCCAAGCGTAGGGGAGCAGGTTCGGGACCTCGCTCACGACCTCGCCCTTGCGCAGGTGGCAGTAGATGACGGTGGCGGTCCCGTTCTCGGGCTCCTGGAAGCGGATCGCGGCGTAGTCTCCGCCCGTGATGCCCCAGAGTCGGTCGACCTGTACGTTGAAATCGAGCACATCTTGGCCGATGGCGGGGATCTCTTTGGTGACCGACTCGGTCAGGTCGTACATGCCCATGACGCCCTCGTCGTCGAGGACGAGCATGTCGGGGCGCCGGTTGATGAAGGAGACGAGCTTGATGGGCACGTCGGCGAGGGGCTCGGGCTTGGGGATGGCGTCCTTTCCGGTGGAGGGGTCGAGCACTCGAACCTCGCCGCGCGGCGTGACCACCCCGAGCCAGGTTCCCGAACCCGAGAGGGCGAAGGTCTGCACCCAAGGGAGCTCGAGGACCGTGTTGTTTTTGAGGTCGTACCACCGGATCCCACCATCGCGTAGGGCGGCGGCGACGATGGGGCCCCCGACCTCCATCTTGATGGTGTCGGCGGTGTCGCGGCCGCAGTCGAGCAGGTGTCGGCCCGTGCGCGCGTCGAAGACCTGTACGCCCGTGCCGTCGTCAGGGAGGCCGAGCAGAAGGCGTCCGTCGCGGTCGATCCGGGTCTCGATGAAGCGCCTCTTGGCGTCGAAGGGTCGCTTCTGCCGGTCCTTCGCCCAGACAGCCACCTTGGTGTCGTGGGTCGTGACGCGGAAGTCGCCGAAGCCGCCCACACAGAGCACGGGGGGCAGGCCGGGCTTGGTGTTGGGACGATGGAGCTGGCCATCCGTGCCGCCGACGCCGACGCCTCGCCAGTCCCAGACGGCGGCCTGGGTGGGCTCATCGGCCCCGTGGTGGTCGCTCGTGATCGGCTGAAGATCGGGCAGACTGAAGATGTGAACGGAGCGGTTGGTGATCGCGGCGACCTGATGGCCCTCGGGGCTAACCACGATGTTGAGCATGCCGGAGTTGCCGCGGGCGGTGAAGGACTGCACGATCCGGCCCTCGGGGAGCTCGATGAGCGAGATGCTGCCCTGGCCCATGGTCACGACGTAGCGGTCGTCGGGGGTAAACCGCGCGACGCGCACCCCGCCGGGGACCATCTCGAGGTCGATCATCTCGTAGGAGACGATGTCGAGCAGCTTGGTCTGACCGAGGGCGTCGATGGCGAGGATCTTGTCGCCCGCGCGGTTGAAGCTGATCGACTCGCCGCCGAAGCCGTTCCACTTGCCGGTGAGCTCCCAGCGGCTGATGTCGAAGACCCGGATCACCCCATCGCCCGCCAAGCTCGCGAGGAGGATGTTGTCGTTGTTGAAGGCCAGCGACTTGATGGGCCGGGGGCGAGCACCTTCCTCGGCGTAGTCCTCGAAGACGCAGGTCCCTTCCCATGTGTTGAAGACTGCGATGGTGCCGTGCTCGTCGCCGATCGCCACCAAGGAGCCCCCAGGAGAGATGGCGGCACCCCCCTGAATGGCGCCACCGGGCATGAAGATCAGGCCGGGGAAGTTCTCGCCCTGCCGGGTGACCGCGACGACGCCGTAGGCGTCGGCCGTGACCATGGCGCCGGTGGTTTGATCGTAGTCGGCTGCGGTGAGCGGGCTCTCGTGGGCAGCACCACAGTATTGGTCGACGAGGCTCTGTTCCATGATGTGAGGCGTCCCGGTCGTCTGGGGGTGGAGGGAATGGCTCCAAGGGCGGAGCGACGTGTGCACAGGTTGACACGAGCGGGCGCGTCGTGCACCCCCTTCGGTTACGGTGGTCGGGTCACCTCGCCTAGCAGTGGAGGGTCGGGGCGTTGATCGTGGGTGTTGACATCGGAGGGAGCGGCGTCCGCGCGGCGCGCGTCGAGCAGGGGCGGATCGTCGATGAGATCCGACGTGTCGGTCTTGACGATCGAGAGCCGAACCACGTCGTTCAGATCGTCGCTTCGCTCGCGCGTGAGCTCGGGGCCACCGCCCTCGGAGTGGGCGTGCCTGGATTCGTTCATCGCGGTGTCGTCCTCGGATCGCCAAACTTTCCCTCCTTCGATCGGCTACCGCTCCAGGACCTTCTCCAAGAAGCCACGCGGCTGCCTGTCATCGTAGGAAACGATGCGAATGTCGCGGCGCTGGGGGTCTGGGCGGAGCGCGGTGGGCGCGAAGACCTCATCTTGCTCACGCTAGGGACGGGGGTCGGCGGCGGGGTCGTGCTCGGGGGACGCTTGCTCGAAGGGGCCGGGGGGACTGGGGCCGAGCTCGGACATCTTCATGTGGGCGGGGAGCGGCGCTGTGGCTGTGGTGGTCTCGGCTGCCTCGAGACCTGGTGCGGCACGGTAGGGCTCCTCGCGATCGCGGCGGAGCGTGGGCAGAAGCTCAGCGATGGCGCAGCGATCGTCAAGGCTGCGGAGCAAGGTCAGGAGTGGGCTGTTGAGGTCCTGGGGCAAGCAAGCCTCCACCTTGGTAAAGGCCTGATCAGCCTAGTGAACCTCTTCAACCCTGAGGTCATCGTGCTGGCGGGCGGACTGGCCGAGGCCGGGCATTGGTTTCAGCCCGCGGAGCGCTACATGCGCCGCTACGCGATCCTGCCTTCGGCGGAGCTGGTGCAGGTCGTCTGGGGAGGGCGCGCCGATCGGTGGGCGATCCTCGGCGCAGGTGCCCTCGCGCGGAGCATCCGCTAGGATACGTTCATGCACACCCGCATCGAGCACCCTGAGCGGCTATCTCCCGAAGACCTCGACGACTACCTCTCTCGGGGCTGGTATCGTATCGGGCAGGCGATGGTCACCTGCCGCTTCGTCTGGGATCACGACCGGGTGCTCCGCTCCGCGATCTGGACGCGGACGCCGGTTCAAGACCACGTTCGCAGCAGGTCACAGCGCAAGCTCATGCGACGCAACCTCAGCCGCTACGTGGTGCGCGAAGGGCTGCTCCGACCCGATGGCGAGCACGAGGCCCTCTACCGCAAGTATCTCAAGACCGCGCGTGGCGAGCGTCCTCAGCGCCTCGTCGACGCCTTGCTCGGGGGACACGTCTACGACCGCTTCGAGACCCACGAGCTCTCGATCCGAGACGAGGAGGGGCGACTGGTCGGCTTCTCGGCCTTCGATCTCGGCCACGAGGGGTTGCAGAGCATCATGGCCGTCTACGATCCGAAGGCCCGCTCCGATAGCCTGGGCTTCTGGACTCTGCTCCTCGAGGTCGACCTCGCCCGAGATAGAGGCTTGCAGTACCACTATTCGGGCTACATCCTCCCCGGAGATCCCAGCATGGACTACAAGCTGAGGGTCAGCCCCATGGAGTTCCTGCACCCCGACGAAGAGCGCTGGCTGCCGTGGGAGCACTTCGCCGACGTCACGCTCCCGGTGGAGCGGCTTGAACGGCGGCTCCGAGCCATGGTGCAGGCTCTTCGTGCGCGGGGCATCCCCTGTGAAGTCGCCGATTATCACCCCTACGAGGCCCCGGTCTGGAACCCCGACCTCAAGCGAGCGCTGGCCCACCCCAGGGTCGTACGCCTGGTCGAGCCCACGACCCGTCCTCTCCTCGATGTGATCGCATGGGACATGGAGGATGAGGAGTACCTGCTCGTTCGATGCCTGCGGGCGCAGGCTCGGGGGGAGCCCCGCGGCGATGAACCTCCGCGTTCCATCGAGCTCTGGGTCGAGGCAGAGCGCGAGGGTGTCGGTGTAGATCCTGATGAAATCGCGAATCGTCTGGCGGGTGGTTCGCGATAACCACCGGATCAGAGTCGGCAGTGTCCAACAGGGATGGAAGGGCATCTCTGCAGGATTCACTACAGGTTGTGGTCAGAAGCGATGCGGTGGCTTGAGTGATCTTGTATAGGTTTTGAACAGCTGGTCATGATGATCGGCTTGATGGAGGTCAATATGAAGTTCACTCGACTGCTCGTTCCGCTCACTCTGGTCGCCGCACTCGCCTGCAACGGTGGTGATGACGACTCTGACACCGTGATGACGGAGTCCGACACGGACACCGACACGGACACCGACACCAGCTTGCCCTCGATCTTGGACATTGCGACTGGCGATGACGACTTCAGCATCCTCGTCGATGCGGTCACCATGGCGGATCTCGTCGACACGTTGTCAGGCGACGGGCCGTTCACCGTCTTCGCGCCGACCAACGCGGCCTTCCAGGCGCTGTTGGACTCTGAGGCCGACTGGGACAGTCTCGATGATATCGATGAAGATCTGCTGAAGGCGGTTCTGCTCTACCACGTCGTCGGTGCGGACATCCCCTCCTCGGCCGTGACGGATGGTGCCATCGTCAGCTCGCTCTCGCCGAACGAGTGGGGCCACAATATGTCTCTCTTCGCCTCGATCGACAGCGGGGATGTCTTCATCAACACCGCCAAGGTAGACGCGCCCGATGTCTTCGCCTCCAATGGCGTCGTGCACGTCATCGACCAGGTGATCTTGCCACCCAACCTCGTCGACGCCGCGGAGCTGGCGGGATTCGAGGACGGACTGCTCGCCGCGGTCGCCGCCTCGGATGACGCAGAGGGGATCGCCGGGGCCTTGTCGGGTCCGGGTCCGTTCACGGTCTTCGCACCGACCAACGCGGCGTTCGAGCCAGTATTCGACGCGGATCCGGCCTACACTGCCGCCGAGATTACCTATGTGCTCCAGTCCCACGTGGTTTCGGCGGACGAGCCGGTGGTCGCGGCGGACCTCGCTGGGATCTCCGATCCCGTGGACACCTTGTCGGATGAAATGATCAGCTTCGACACCAGCGTCGACCCTCCGACCTGCACGCTCGGAGAGAACAGCGCAGGGATCGTCAACCCCGATGTGCACGTCTCCAACGGTGTCATTCACGTGATCGACGCGGTGCTCCTGCCGCCACCGATGTAGGGCCGGTAGCGGTCCCGACGGATCGCGCGGTCCAGACCTGAACGCCCGGCTTGCGCTTTGCAGGTCGGGCGTCTTCGTCTGCCTTGCCTGAGGGGGTGTGCGTTCTTAGGTAGAGCGCTTATGGGGCACGGCGCCCCCTGACCCGGAGAGAACCCATGGCCAGCGAACACGTCACCGACGTCACGGATAGCTCCTTCGAGGCCGAAGTCCTCGCTGCCGAGCTCCCCGTCCTCATCGACTTCTGGGCGACCTGGTGTGCCCCGTGCAAGGCGATGGCCCCCTTTATCGACAAGCTCGCCGACGAGCACCAAGGCAAGCTGAAGGTCGTCAAGGTCGACGTGCAGCAGCACCGCAAGGTAGCCATGCACTTCGGGGTGACCAACATCCCAACCCTGGTCGTGGTCAAGGGTGGGAAAGAGGTCGGTCGACAGGTCGGCGCCGGCGGTGGGCTGCGCGCCCTTCAAAAGCTGGTCCAGCCGCATCTCGGCTAAGCCCGCGTGGAGCGCCTCTCTTACCTCCTCCCGATCCTGGTCTACGCGCTGCTCTCGATCGATCACCTCGTCCCCAGGCTCTTCGGCGAGGTCGTCCGCAGTAACGCCCGTTGGATCGCGCTGTTAGGTACGGTGGGTCACCTCGTGGCGCTCCTCCTTGCGGTGGTGGCCCACGGGGGAACCCCGGGCTTCTCCGAGGCGCTCTCGGCTGCGTCCCTCGGCATGATGGCGGCCTACGCTCTCGTGAGCGCAGGGGATCGCATGCGGCCCCTCGGGCTCGTGATCGCTCCGCTGTCCACCGTCTTGCTCAGCACGGCCTTGGTGGTTCCGAGCCGCACAGTGCTCGCCCTGGCCGAGACGGGGGCTTCGCCCTGGCTGCCGATCCACCTGGGGTTGATCTTTGCCGGTCTGGGAGGCTTTACGCTCTCTTTCGCCGTCGGCCTCCTCTACCTGGTGGTGCGCTGGAGGCTCAAGCGAAAGCAGCTCTCGGGGCTCTCTCGGCTCCCGTCCCTCGAGGTGCTCGACCGGATCCAGTTTCGCGCCATGCTCTTTGGCTTCCTCTTCCTGACCCTCGGGATCGCGGCGGGGGGGATCTGGGCCGCCGCTAGCCTCGAAGAAGCCTGGACCCTCGACCCCAAGGTGATCTTTACCCTGCTGATCTGGCTCTGGTACGGGGTGGCGCTCCAGGTCCGCCTCGTGGCGGGCTGGCGGGGGCGCTGGTCGGCCTTGTTCAGCATCGTGGGCTTCGCGGGCTTGGTCTTCTCGCTTCTGGCGTTCAACTTCCTCGTGTCAGGGTGGCATGGCTATGGGAGCTGAGCAGTCCATCTTCGCCCTGGGATTGAACCACCACACCGCCCCGGTCGAGGTCCGAGAGCGGCTCGCCCTCGACGAGCCCGCCATCCGGCGTCATCTCCACATGCTTCGTCACCGAGAGTTGGCGAATGAGGCGCTCTTGCTCTCGACATGCAACCGCGTCGAACTCTACGCGGTGCCCGGCGAAGGGGGGACCGATGCGCTCCTCGAGTGGGTGAGGGGTTTTCGAGGCCCCCGTGGTGAGAGCCTGGAGCCCTACCTCTTCCGCCATCACGGCCGAGACGCGGTGCGGCACCTCTTCCGGGTCGCCAGCTCCCTCGACAGCTTGGTGATCGGCGAGCCCCAGATCCTCGGTCAGGTCAAGGAAGCGGTGCGGGTCGCCGACGAGTCCGCGGCGCTTGGGCGGGTGCTCAACGCGCTGTGTCGGCGCACGCTGCACGTCGCCAAGCGGGTGCGCACCGAGACCGACATCGGCCGAAAGCGGGTCGGGGTGGGTAACGCCGGGGTGGATCTGGCGCTGCAGATCTTCGGGAGCCTCGACGGCCGGCGGGCCTTGCTGCTCGGAGCGGGTGAGATGGGGACCCAGGTCGCGCACGCCCTGCGCTCGGGGGGCCTCGATGAGCTCGTCGTCGCCAATCGTACCTTCGAGCGGGCCGTCGAGGTGGCGAGCGTCGAGGGGGGCACCCCGATCTCTTGGGACCGCTTCGACGAATACCTCGCTAGGGTTGACATCGTGATCGCCGCGACCGGCTCGCCCAAGCCCATCGTCGACCTAGCCATGGTTCGGACCGCGCTTCGGAAGCGTCGGTATCGCCCCATCTTCTTGGTAGACCTCAGCGTGCCCCGCAACATCGATCCGCGGGTGGATGACCTCGACAGCGCTTACCTCTTCAACGTCGATCACCTTCGGCAGGTCGTCGACCAGGGGCTCGCGAGTCGGGAGTCGGCGCGAGATCGGGCCGAAGAGGTCGTCGAGCGCGAGGCGGCGCGCTTCCTCAAGGCGCTCGCGCGCATCGAGGTCGGGCCGAGCATCGGGGTGATCACCCGCCGTGCCGAGGAGCTGCGACAAGCGGAGCTAAGCCGCAGCAAGCGCCTCCTCGAGAACCTCGATGAAGACCAGCGCGAGCAGCTCGATGCCCTCACCCGCGCTTTGGTCAAGAAGGTCCTCCATCGCCCTCTGCAACAGATCCACGCCTCGGCGCACGAGGGCGATGAGCTGCGCCTGAGTCATCTCCTTCAAGCCTTCACCGAGGAAGATTCATGACCAAGCCTCTCCGCCTCGCCACCCGGGGCAGCCAGCTCGCGCTCACGCAGAGCGGTCACGTAGCCGCGGCGATCACCCAGGCCACCGGCCGCGCGGTCGAGCTGGTGGTGGTGCGCACCCGCGGCGATGTGGTCACGGACCGTCCGCTCGCCCAGGTCGGCGGTAAAGGTCTCTTTACCAAAGAGATCGAAGACGCCCTCCTGGCGCGCGACGCCGAGATCGCGGTCCACTCCATGAAGGACATGCCTACCGATCAGCCCGAGGGGCTCACCTTCGGCGCGATCCCTCCCCGCGAAGACGTGCGCGACGTCCTGGTCGGCGCCTGCCTCGCCGAGCTTCCTCCAGGGGCGGTCGTCGGCACGGGCTCGGCGCGTCGGGTGGCCCAGCTCCGCGCGCTTCGCCCTGACCTCGACCTTCGGGGGATCCGGGGAAACGTCGACACCCGGATCCGCAAGGTGCACGACGGGGACTACCAGGCCATCGTGCTCGCGGCGGCTGGGCTCCGACGTCTCGGTCGCGCCGAAGCGATCGCCGAGCCCTTGAGTCCGGAGCAGATGGTCCCCGCGGTGGGGCAAGGGGCGCTCGCGGTCCAGTGCCGCTCCGATGACGCCGAGGTGCTCGGGGTGCTCGCGCGGATCCACCATCGGCCGACCGCGCACTGTGTACGCGCAGAGCGCGCCTTTCTTCGAGCCATCGCGGGAGGGTGCTCGGTGCCTGCGGGCTGTCTGGCGCGCTTGGAGGATGGCATCCTTCATGTTCACGCCTTCTACGCCACGTCGAAGGGGCTCCGACGTGCTTCGCGCGTGGGAGAGACGGCGAAGGCCGAGCAGCTCGGGGTGGAGCTCGCGGAGGCGCTGCGCTGAGGGTTGTGTGATTACGTACTCCTCCTCGTGTTATCAGCCGCACAGGCAGAGGCTCTGCGGTCCTCGCTGACGAGGTCGTCGCGGTGTGACGGCTTGGCATGGGCCCTGCAGCCTCTCTGACCCACCTGCATTGGGAGTCCCCATGAATCGCCTACAAGATCGCGTCGCACTCATCACTGGAGCTACCGGAGGCATCGGCGCAGAGACCGCGCGACGCTTCCTCGCTGAGGGGGCTGCCGTCTTCCTGGTCGATCTCGAGGAGTCGGCTCTTCAGGACTTGGCCTCGGATCTCGGCGATCGGGTCGCTTTCCAGCGAGGGGACGTGTCGAGCGAGGCGGACATGCAGTCGTGCGTTCAATCCTGCGTAGAGCGCTTTGGGGGCCTACACGTCTACGTGGCCAACGCGGGGACCGAAGGCAAGCTCGCTCCTCTCGTCCAGACTTCAGACGAAGACTTTCGTCGCGTGATCGACGTCAACCTCATGGGGGTGTTCTACGGAGTCAAGCACGCGGCGCCGGCCATCCTTCAGGCGGGGGGCGGCAGCATCGTCATCACGTCCTCGGTCGCGGGCTTCGTCGGATCGCCTGGGCTCGGGCCTTACTGCAGCTCTAAACATGCCGTGAACGGCTTGATGAAGACCGCGGCCCAGGAGCTCGGTCCGCAAGGCGTTCGCGTCAACACGGTCAACCCCGGCCCGGTCGACAACCGCATGATGCGGTCGATCGAGGACCAAGCGGCCCCTGGAGCAGGGGACACCGTAAAGGAGAAGTTCTCGGCCATGGTCCCCTTAGGACGCTACTCCACCAACGAAGAGATCGCCGCGATGGTGACCTTCTTGGCCAGCGAGGACAGCAGCGGGTGCAACGGCACCTCCTATGTGGTCGACGGCGGGATGCTCTCGGTCTGAGCTCGAACCTGGGCCCGCCGGTCCTGGCGTCGGATCCACAGCCAGGCGGGCAGGGTCGTGCTGAGCGCGGCCAGGGCCCAAGCGACGGCCCCGCCAAGGAGCGGTCCGACCGCAGGAAAGGTCCACGCGGCCAGCAGGGCGTAGGTGCCGACCGCCGCCGAGCCGAGCATCATCGGGCCGACGGCTCCTGCGGGAACGGCTTCGCCTTGAGACAGCCACAAGGCGACCATCGTCGTCAAGAAGATCGCGGGAAAGACGCTGGCGACCCCCCCGGCGAGATCGCCCCCGGTCCGACCGATCACCACCGCGGTCCCGATGGCGGCCCCGGCAAAGAGGCCACGCATCACGAGGACCCCTGGCCCGACCTTGCGGGAGCCCCTCGGTGCGGGGCGGGGCCGAGCGGTCGCCCAGAGTCCTATACCCACGAGCCCCGCGAGGCCGATCAGTCCGGCCCCCAGCGCCGGAAGCTCCGCGCTGAGCCAGGCGCGGAGGGCGAGGACCACTCCGAGGGCGCCGACGAGCCAGACCGAGAGGGAGAGGAGGCTCATCGTGGTCAGCCTGGCCCCCAACCCCCAGCCCTCGGGGATCTTCTGAGGGAAGATCCTCCAGCACCAGAGGAAGCCGGCGTTGAGCATCATCGCGGGAGGGACCGCAGCCATCGCCTCGGTCATGGCCGAGGCTTCGCCGGTCCACAGCCCCAGGCTCGCGGGGACGATGGTGGTCGGGAGGGTGCCGATCAAGCCTCCCAGTTTTCCGCCGAGCTGCTCGATGGCGACGGTGACACCGACGCTGACAATCGCCGCGAGTAAGGCGGGCCACCACGCGGCGGCGAGCAAGTCGAGCATGGCATCCTCGGGGAGGGGCGTGAGCGAGAGGGTCGGTTAGCCGATCCCGATGGCTGATGAAGACCTCATCTCACCCCCGAAGCTCCGGGCGCTGATCACCCGAGCGGCCGACGACGCGAAGCCCTTGTGCGAGGCGCTGCGTGCGCGTGGATTGGAGCCGGTGCTCGTGCCGCTGATCCACAAGGTGCCTGACCTTGAGGCGGTGGCGGAGGTGGCCGCCCGCGGTCATGACGGCTGGGTGTTGACCTCCCCCGCGGCCGTCCGAGCCTTGAGAGAGGTCCGGGTGAGGCCCGCGTGGGTTGCAGCGATCGGACCCGCGACCCGGCGCGCCGCCGAGGATCAAGGGATCGCGGTCGATCGGGTCCCACCCCGCGCCTTGCGCGAGGCCATGATCGAGGCCCTCGGGGAGCTTCGCGGCCAGCGCGTCCTCTACCCCAAGTCCGATCGGGCGCCACCGGGCCTCTCCGAAGCCCTGCGGGCCTCGGGGGCCCGGGTCGACGAGGTGGTGGCCTACCGTAACGTGGAGCCCCTCGGCGTCGCGCGGGCTCTCCGGGCGGTCTGGCCTGTGGATCTGGTTCTGCTCCTCAGCGGATCGGCGGCCCGCCGCCTCGCCGCCCACATTCCGCCCCCCTGGGAGGACCGGGTGAGGGTGCTCGCCATCGGCCCGTCGACCGAGGAGGCGGCTCGTGCCCAGCGGATCCGAGTCGATGCGGTGGCGGATCCTCACACCCTCAGCGGCCTGCTCAGCCTCCTCGAAGCTCAGCTCATCGGGTAGAGCTTGGCCAGGTCCTTGCAGAGGTTCTTCTGGTGGGCCTCGAGGGTGCCTCCCCCGATCTCGATGAGCTTGGCGTCGCGCCACAGGCGCTCCACGGGGTATTCTCGGCAGTAGCCAGATCCGCCCATGACCTGCATGGCGTAGTCGGCCACTTGCTTGCCCACCGGACCGGCGAAGAGCTTGGCCGCATCGGAGCCGACCCGGTTCTGCACGTCGGGGCCCACCTCGCGAGCGACATTGTAGACGAGGCTCGCGGCGGCCTCGGTGGCGGCGTATCCCTCCCCGATGTAGCGCTGGATCTGACCGAAGCGGTTGATCGGCTGACCGAAGGCCTGACGCTCCTGGCCGTGCCGAACCATGATCTCGACGCACCGGCGCGCGATGCCGACGCTCATGGCCGCCAGGGTGAGGCGCTCGATCTCGAGGTTGCGCATCATGTGCACCAGTCCACCGCCCTCGTCGCCGAGCAGGTTCTTGGCGGGGACGCGGCAGTCTTCGAAGATCAGCTCGGCCATCGAGCTGGCGCGCATCCCGATCTTGTCGATCTTGCCCGAGGTCGAGAAGCCGGGGCAGTCCCGGTCGACGACGAAGGCAGTGATCTTGCCGTCGACCTTGGCGTAGGCCAGAAAGATGAAGCCCTCGACCGCGTTGGTGATGTAGGTTTTGGTGCCGTTGAGCACGTAGTGATCCCCGTCGCGGACCGCTGTGGTGGCCATGCCGAGCACGTCGGTTCCTGCACCGGGCTCCGTCATGCCCATGCCGCCGATCCACTCCCCGCTGATCGTCTTGGGCAGCCAACGCGCTCGCTGTTCGGGGCTTGCGGCGTAGTAGAGGTTGTTGACGAAGAGCATGCTGTGCGCGAGGTAAGCGAGCGCGAAGCCGGGATCGGACTTGCTCAGCTCCTCGTGAACGATGCAGGCGGCGACGGCGTCCATGCCTGCACCGCCGTCGTGCTCGGGGATCGTGACTCCGAGCAGTCCGAGCTCGCCGAGCTGCCCGAAGAGCTCGACGTTGAGGTGACCCTTCTCGTCGAAGGTCGCGGCTTGGGGCTCGACCTCGCGCCGGGTGAAGTCCGCGACCATCTCGCGGAGAGCGGCATGTTCTTCGGTGGGATTGTACAGATCGCCGATGCGCATACAGACCTCTCTGGGGGCGTGAAAGCTAAGCGGGGGCTCTATCGCGCTCGGCGCCACCGTCCCATCCCGGTCCCACGACCGATCGCCCCGGTCGGCGGCCTTGGCGGCGTTTCCGCTCTCCTCCTGACCGGCTACACCTCCTCCTTCCCCGAGGTCCTCCCATGAAGCGCATGTTCCTTATCGACGGCAGCAACCATGCCTTTCGCGTCTACTTCGGCATGCCTCCCATGAACGCCCCCGACGGCATGCCGACCCATGCGCTCTACGGCTTTACGACGCTGCTCAGCCAGATCCATCGATCCTGGGATGCGGACTACATCGCCGTGTGCTTCGACAAGGGCCGCACCTTTCGGAACGACCTCTTCGAGGACTACAAGGGCCACCGCCCCGAGATGCCCGAAGACCTGCGCGCCCAGTGGCCCGAGTTCCCTGGTCTGGTCGAAGCCTTTGGATTCAAGTCCCTCATCGTCGAGGGGTACGAGGCCGATGACGTGATAGGGACCCTCGCCAAGACCTACGCCGGCCCCGAGTGCGAGGTCGTGCTCGTGACGGGCGACCGTGACTACTACCAACTCGTCGACGAGCACATCAAGGTGCTCGACATCATGAAGGATCGCGAGGTCGGCCCCGAGAACGTCGTCGAGATCATGGGGGTCCCTCCAGAGCATATCACCGATCTCCGCGGACTCTCCGGTGACAAGTCCGACAACATCCCGGGGGTGCCTCAGGTGGGTGACAAGACCGCTGCGGGCTGGATCAAGAAGTATGGGGATCTGGAGCATGTGCTCGCCCATGCGGGCAAG
Organism: Deltaproteobacteria bacterium; assembly: GCA_007693595.1. Taxonomy (GTDB): domain Bacteria; phylum Myxococcota_A; class UBA796; order UBA796; genus REDI01. The sequence continues at coordinate 121,306 of REDI01000043.1, forward strand.
ATCGGGGGCAAGCGCGGCGCCAACCTCGAGGAGCACGCCGACATGGCCCGGCTCTCGAAGCAGCTCGCGACCATCTGCCTCGACGTGCCCCTCGAGCTGGGCCTCGAGGACCTCGCGCCTCGGGGGCTCCAGGCCGAGCAGCTCAAGGAGCGCTTCGACCGATGGAACTTCGGTAAGATCGCGCGCAAGTTGCTCCGTGAAGGTCCCCAGGTGGACAGCAGCGTCTATCGGGCCGTTACCACGTCGCGCGATCTGAAGGCCCTCGCCGAGGATCTGGAGCAGGCCGGCACCTTCGGCTTCGACACCGAGACCACCTCCTTGGATCCGTTGGTGGCCGAGCTCGTGGGCTTCTCGTTCTCGTGGAGCAAGACGGACGCGGTCTATGTTCCGCTCCGCCACACCGAGGGGGAGCAGCTCCCCCTCGAGGAGGTCCTCCAAGCCCTCCAGCCCATCCTGGAGCGCTCGGACCTGGGTAAGATTGGCTCCAACCTCAAGTACGATCTGGTGGTCTGCCGGCAGGCAGGGATCGATCTGCAAGGGATCGCCGGCGACACCATGCTGCTCGACTACGTGCTCGCGGCCCATGAGCGCAGCCACGGCCTCGATACCCTGGCGAACCGCTACCTCGCCCACAAGATGACGACCTTCAAGCAGGTCTCGAAGGGGGAGCAGCGCCGCTTCGACGACGTCCCCATCGATCGGGCCACCCACTATGCGGCCGAAGACGCTCAGGTCGCGCTCCAGCTTCACGACAAGCTCGAGAGCAACCTCCAGGAAGGCACGGAGTATGTCTACCGTCAGATCGAGCTGCCCCTGATCCCCGTGTTGGCCGACATGGAGACCCGCGGGATCCGCCTCGACGTCAACATGCTGGCCATCATCCGCGAAGAGATCGCCGAACGGGTCGAGCAGGCCGAGCAGGCCTGCTACCAGATCGTCGGGCGGGAGTTCACCCTGGGAAGCGTCCAGCAGCTTCGCGAGATCCTCTTCGAAGAGCTCGGCTATGAGCCTGGCAAGAAGACCAAGACCGGCTACTCGACCGACAGCTCGGTCCTCGAGAAGCTAGTGGGCCAGCGAGACCCCGACCTGCCTGCGGCGATCCTCCAGTGGCGGGAGCTCACCAAGCTGCTCTCGACCTACCTCGACAAGCTGCCGACCTTCGTGCACGAGCGCGACGGCCGCATCCACACCAGCTTCAACCAAGCCGTCGCCGCGACCGGGCGGCTGTCGAGCAACGATCCCAACCTCCAAAACATCCCGGTCCGCCTCGAGGAAGGTCGTCGGATCCGAGAGGCCTTTATCCCCGAAGAAGGCTGCTTCTTTCTCTCTTGCGACTATAGTCAGGTCGAGCTGCGCATCCTAGCTCACGTCTGCGAGAGCCAGACCCTCATCGAGGCCTTCGCCTCCGGAGAAGACATCCATCGGCTGACGGCGGGGCGTGTCTTCGGTAAGGACCCAGAGCAGGTCACCCCCGAGCTGCGCAACGCCGCCAAGGCGATCAACTACGGCTTGCTCTACGGCATGAGCGCCTTTCGTCTCGCGCGCGAGCTGGGCGTCTCCCGCACCGAGGCTCAGCGCTACATGGATGACTACTTTGCCGGCATGCCCGAGGTTCAAGGCTGGATCAAAGAGGTCCGCGCGAGCGCCAAGGTCTCGGGTCAGGTCACCACCTTGTACGGGCGACGCCGGCTACTCCCCGGTCTGTCGAGCAAGCGCTGGAACGAGCGCGCCGCCGCCGAGCGCGAGGCGGTGAACACCGTCATCCAAGGCACGGCCGCCGACATCATGAAGCTCGCCATGCTCGCTGTGCACCGGCGCCTGCGTGAGGAGTCCCTCGAAGCCCGTATGCTGCTGCAGGTGCACGATGAGCTGCTCCTCGAGGTGCCGAGGTCCGAGCTGGACCAGGTCCGGGAGCTGGTCGTCGGCGAGATGCAAGGAGCGGCCGAGCTCAGTGTGCCGCTCGTGGTCAACGCCGCGGTGGGTACGAGCTGGCGCGAGGCCCACGCCTGAGTCTTGGATGAGCACTTTCAGACGCGCGGCGCGGAACCGTGTTAGCCGGTGGTCAAGGTTGAGGAGACGTCATGACCACCCCATCGCAGCTCGAGTCTCGCGAAGAGGACATCCAGATGGTCCTCGCGGTCCGTGAGGGTGACACGACCGCCTATCGCGGCCTCGTCGAGAAGTACCAAGAGCGCATCTACCATATGGTCTACGGTATGCTTCGCAACCAAGAAGACGCCCGCGACATCACCCAAGACGCCTTCGTCAAGGCCTATGACAACCTGCAGAAGTTCCGGTTGGAGTCCAGCTTCTATACGTGGATCTATCGGATCGCCCGCAACCTGACGATCGACTACCTGCGCAAGCGCAAGCGCCGCCCCGAGACCGAGTTCGATGAGCAGGTCGCGACCCGCGACGAGCGCGGTGGGATCGACGAGTCTCACGTGCAAGAGGGTCCTGGTCGAACGCTGGAGCGCAAGCGCTTATACGCGCGGATCATGACCGCCATGCAGCAGCTCCCCGAAGATCAGCGCGAGGTGGTGCTGCTGCGTGAACTCGAAGGCTTGAGCTATAAAGAGATCGCTGAGGCCATGGAGATCCCCGAAGGAACCGTGATGTCGCGCCTTTATTACGCGCGCAAGAAACTCCAGAAGCTCCTCGCTGGCGAGCGGGGCTGAGGCGTGGACGCTCCGCGGCCATCCTCGCGCTGGAGGCCGACGGCCGGCTCGTTCCTGGGTCGGGGACGAGCGGGGACCATCTTTTGTGGGTCGGGCGTTGAATACCTGAAGGGCTGTCGCGTCTGCAGGACGGTGACCCCTGACCTGGAGCTTGGCGCATGACCCATCTCGAAGATCTGTTGATCCGTCTGCGGGACGGCGAGCTCGACGACGCCCTCCTCGCCGAGGTTCGACGTGCCTTGCGCGCCGAGACTCGCTTGCCCGAAGAGCTTCGTGAGCTTGAGGATCTGGAGCAAGATCCCATCGGCGCGGCCGAGGCGCTGCTCGGGGTGCTGGGCCATGAGCCGGACTGGCTCGGGGGCCTGATCAGCGAGGCGCTTCGGGTCGAGGCGGGGCTCGGAGCGCATGATGTGGCCCCTGAGCGCTTCCCTCCCGAAGGCGTCGACGAAGCCATGCTCGACGAGCAGGAGCGAACCGGGTTGCCCCCGGTCGCCTCGGCCGTGCGATTCGAAGCGGGTCGCGCGGAGATCGTCGTCGGGGTCCTCCGCACGATCGGGGTCACGGAGCCTCCGCTGCTCGATGCGGTCGCCTTCGAGGCGGGTAACGTCGATGTTGCGGCGGCGGCCGTCACGCGGCTGGGTCATGTCCCCTTGCCGGTCGACGAAGCCGTCCGTGCCGAGGCGGGTGGGGTCGGCGTCGCGCAGGCCTGGGCAGGACAGGCCTTCCCTCTGCGGCAGGCGGTCGCCCTCGAGGCGGGTCGCATCCAGGTCCGTGGTCCATGGGACGCTCAAGACGTCTCGCTGGTCGAGGCGCTGGCAGCCGAGGCTGGGGGGATCGAGCTGGGCGGCCTGTGGCCCGCCCTGCCCCTCGCCGAGGCGGTGCGTGCAGAGGCGGGAAGGGCCGGGATCCAGGGTCCTTGGGTCGACGACCTGCCGATCCGCGAGGCCATCGCGGTGGAGGGAGGCTCCATCGAACTCGAAGGTCCCTGGACGTCGCTCCCGCTCGTCGAGGCGCTTCGGATCGAGGCGGGCACGATGGACGTGGTCGAGGCGGTCATGGCTCGCGTACAGCGAAGCTCCATCGCGCCGGATCCTCTCCCCGAGCGGTCGGCCGCCAACCGTGGTGGATTCTGGACCTATGCGGGCCTGGCCCTCGCGGCGGTCGCGCTCTTCGCCCTCGTCATCGGGCGCCTGATGCCTCTGGGTGGGATGGGGCTCGTCGATCTTCCAGACTTTGCCAAGCTAGGTGAGGTCCAGGTCGAAGACTTGTCTTATGGCGAGCAAGCCAACGCAGCGGTTATCCCCTTTGAGGATGAAGAGGGCAATGGCGTGCTCGTCATCTGGGTCGAGGAGGAAACCGGAGCATGAGCTATTCGCGCCCCCAGCGCCGCCCCGCGACGGCCGCCCTTCGGCGGAGCTGGGCGGGAGGGGCCCTCTTGCTTGGCCTGATGGGGGCGCCGGCGCCGGTCGTCGCGGGCCCTCCTGGTGCCTCTGGAACGACTCAGGCGGCCCCAGCCCCCATGAAGTCCAAGGTCGAGATCGAGGTCATGGTGGTGCACGCGACCAATGCGCACAGTCAGGTCGATCCTCGCCTCAAGCCCGTGCTCCAACACCTTAAGTTTCTTCAGTTTGAAGGCTTTCAGCTTATCTCTCTCGAAGAGAAGCACCTCGCCGTGGGCAGCGGCCACACCTTCGAGATCGTCGGGGATCGCCAGGTCAAGATCGACGTGATCGAGCGCAACGAGACCCAGGTCAAGCTCCGGGTGCGCATGTCGAACGCGCGGGGCATGTTCCTCGACACCACGATCCGTATCCATCGCAACAAGAGCTTCATGGTCGGCGGGCCGGATCACGATGGCGGCAAGCTGCTCTTGCCCATCACGGCCCACTACTGACCTTCGCTTCGGATCGCGCCCGGCCGGCGTGTCCTTGGCTCACGCGTGTCGCTAGCCCGTTAGCCCTCTTTTCAGGGAGGTGAACATGGTGGTCGTGATCAGCAACGCGCCCGAGGCCGACGCCCCTCGGATCGCCGAAGCGCTGGTGAAGGAGCGTCGCGCGGCCTGCGTGAACCTGCTCGCGCCCGTGCGGTCCATCTATACGTGGAAGGGGGAGCTCTGCGACGATGCCGAGGTCCCGCTGCTCATCAAGGTCGCGGATTCGGGTGTGAGCGCCCTGGTCGAACGACTCTCGGAGCTTCACCCCTATGACGTGCCCGAGATCGTGGTGCTTCCTGTCGATGTCGCGCGATCCCATCCGGGCTATGTCGCCTGGGTGCGGGCGCACAGTGGCGGTTAGTGCACGCTTCCTCTAAGGAGCTCCCATGACCCTCTTCGATAAGATCATCAACCGCGAGATCCCCGCTGACATCGTCTACGAAGACGAGCACGTCCTCGCCTTTCGTGACATCGCCCCCCAGGCGCCGGTCCATGTGCTGGTGATCCCCAAGCGTCGGATCGTCAACATCATCAGCGCCGAGCCGGAAGATCGCGACCTCCTCGGGCGGCTCTTGCTCGCTGCGGGCGAGGTTGCGCGCCTCGAGGGCCTCGCCGACGACGGCTACCGCCTAGTGATCAACAACGGGGAGCACGGCGGCCAGTCCGTCTACCACATCCACGTGCACGTGCTCGGTGGGCGACGCCTCGGCTGGCCTCCCTTTCCGCCCTCCAAGGCGGGCGCGTGAGCGAAGCGGTCGAGGTCGTCGGAGGTGATCTCCGCGTCGGCGAGGCGCGGGCACCGCTCTCGGCCGTGATCGGTCTCGAGGAGCGGTACGGGCGCTGGTCGGGCCGGGCGCGGCTCGTGCTGCGGGGTACCTCGATGACGATCCCGCTCCGCGAGGGCTACGGCGAGATCCGCGCGCGACTTCGGCAGCATCTTGGGGATCGGCCCTTCTCGTCGGACTGGAGCGACGGGCGCTTTCCTGGGGCGCCCGCAGGGCTGCCACCCGATCTCGTCTTCGGGATCAGTGTGGCGCTCACGGGGGGGATCGCGCTCGTGGTGGGCCTGAACCTCGGTTCGGTAGCGGGACTCGGGGTCGTGCTGGCCTCGATCTGGCCCCTCGGTCGGTTGCGTGACGCCTGGGTCGTCCGCGTCGAGGGGATCCGTGGAGGTCCACCGTGGGCGTCGCTTGTTCCTTGGTATGATGTCGAGGCGGTCTGCATCCGGATCGGAGCTCGTCGTGCGTGGATCTGGACTCGGGGTCGGGGCGTGACGCAGGTCGCGAGCCTTCCACGCTCGCTGGTGCCTGCCTTTCGAGCACGGGTTCGGCGCCTCGGGGGCATCGAGTTGACCGAAGGTGCGGTCAGCCTCGATGACCGCTACGGGCGATGGCGAGCCCCGGCGGTCGGGATCCCGTGGGGGATCGGGTTAGGAGCCTTGACTATCGCTTGGTTTACCCCGACACCCTGGACGGCTTTGGTCGCGGGAGCCGCCGCGATGATCGCCACTGGGCTGCTCGGCGCGATGGTCACGCTGCGCGCCCAGGGCTGGGGAACGGGCGGGGTCCTCGCGGGGACGTTGCTCTACGGCTTCCTCTTGCTCGGCTCAGGCTTTCTGATGTCGGGCTGGCTCGGGGGCTCCTGAGTGCGCTCGACCTCGATGAGCGCTCGCTCCACGAGAGGCCGAAGGGAAGGGTGGTCGATGCACGTCATGGCGCTGCGCACGAACTCCGAGGTGTCGACCCCTTGAGATCGCGCGTACAGGACGGCCTGAAGCGCCATGTCGAGCCGGTCGAGCTGTTTGACGAAGCGAGACTCGGGGCACGCTTGGGCTTCATAGGCGATCCAGTCGGCGTAGAGCTCGCCTCCGCGGGGAAGATCGGCGGAGAGCTCCTCCATGGCCTGCCGCTCCATGGCGTGCTTCTGGGATGGGGCGACCGCGTCGTGAGGGGTCAGATCCCCGGTGCGGACCTCAGGGAGGTCGTGCAGGATCGCGAAGCGCAGCGCGCGGGCCTGGTCCAGCTCAGCCGGGAGCAGGCAGGCGGTGAGGAGGGCGACCCCGTAGCTGTGTCCGGCGACCGACTCCAAGGGATCGATGCCTCGGCGGACCCAGCCCTCCCGTGGGAGCGACTTGAGCGTGAGCGACTCGAGCAGCGCTTCGAGGGTCATCGGCTCGTCACGAGCTGTGCTCGCTGCTCCGCCAGACCGAACGAGAGCAGGACCGGGATGTCGCTGGCTTGCAGGGCGTGCCAAGTCTGAGGGTCACGGGCTCCGCGCCAGCCCTCTCGCTGCAAGGCGGCGGCGGTAGGCGCGCCCAGGCTGTTGCCCGGTCCCAGGACGATCACCACCTCGGGCCCACAGTAGTTCAGGGCGGTCCGCAACCCCTCGACGTAGCCGTAGGTCTGGGTGACCTGGGTGCTTAGGGTGTAGTGGTGGATCGCTCGAGGGTCCGCCCACCGAGGGCGGTAGATGGTGCCGTGTCCGTCGATAAGGGGCAGCCTTGGCGCTGTGAAGCGCAGGCTCGCGAGCTCTCGTAGGGCGCGGGCCGCGACCTCGTTCATGAGCGGTGTATGGAAGGCGGCGTGCATCGGGAGGCGAAGCGGGAAGGTGCGGGCGCCACGATCCTGTCTCTGGAGATTCTCTAAAAGGTAGGTCAGTCCTCGTTCATCCGCCCCCAAGACGGCATGGGTGCCGAGATCGATCGACCACCACGCCCGCCCCCCGGCCTCGTGCGCGCCGCGCAGGACGTCTTGCACATGACGGTGGAGCTTGGACAAGGACCGGCCGTCGGTGTCGTGAAGGGGGTAAAGGATCTGCCCACCGAATAGGGCCTCGGCTTGGTATCCTCCCATGGTCTCGATTAGGGCGAGGGCATCCTCGAGGGGTAAGGCGCCAGACAGGGCCAGGGCGCTGTACCAGCCCATCGAGTTGCCACAGACTCCGACGATCTCGAAGCGCTCTTGATCGATCTCGGCGTAGTCACACAGGCTGCACGCCGCTGTGAGAAGCGATGCGTGCTCCCCCGCGAGGTGCAGGCTCGCGCGAAAGCTGGGAGCATCGTCGAGCTCGTGTAGATCGGGGCGCCCCGATCGCTGGCGCACGTGGGCGCACGCCGACAGGATCTCGGAACAGCCGGGGCCCCGATCGCGGAGGTAGCCCAGGCTGTGCTTCCCATAGGAGCCTCGACCTGGCACGACGACCAGCGCGCGGACTCGACTCATGGGGCCTCCAGGAGCTCGATGGCAGCGGCCTCGATCTCAGCCTCGCTCACCAAGACGTGATCGGCGGCTCCTCCGAGCGGGATGTAGGTGTCGGGTGCGGTGACCCGACGGGTGCGGACCTTGCCGGGCAGTCGCTCTTGCAGGTGGGCTGCGAGGGTGTCGGCCACCCCCGACGACGCGCGGCACTCATCGACGATGAGGACCTTGCCGCACGCCTCGGCATGGGGCTCGAGGGCGCGAAGGGGGAGCGGCAGGAGCCAGCGCAGATCCAGCACGCGGCACGAGATCCCGCGCGCGCGCAGGCGATGCGCGACCCGCTCGCTCATGTACCGGCCGTTGGCGTAGCTGATCAGGCAGAGATCCTGGCCGTCTCCGTGGACACCCACCTCGTCGATCGGCAGATTCTCCTGTGGGGGAGGGTAGGTGGTGAGCCAACCGCCGTCGCCCTCTTCGTAGCGGTCCTTGGTGTGGTAGAGCGCGATGGGCTCCAGCATGACGCAGACCCGTCCGCAGGCTGAGGCGGCGCCGACCATCGTGCGCAGCATCCGGGCAGCGTCCGCGCCGGTCGACGGGCAGCCCAAGAGGATCCCTGGGATCTCGCGCAGGGCGGCGATCCCGTTGTCGTTGTGGAAGTGGCCTCCGAAGCCTCGCTGGTAGGCCAGGCCGGCGATCCGCACCACCATGGGGTTGCTGAACTGCCCTTGACTGAAGAACTGGAGGGACGCGGCTTCACCCCGGAGCTGATCGACCGCGTTCATGAGATAGGCGAGGTACTGGATCTCGGCGATGGGAAGCATCCCAGCCATCGCCGCACCCTGGGCCAGACCCAAGATGCTGGTCTCGTCGAGCAAGGTGTTGAAGACCCTCCCTACCCCGAAGGCCTTGGTCAGCCCGGCGGTTACATGGTAGACCCCCCCTTTTCTGGCGACGTCCTCGCCGAAGACCAGGGTGCGTGGCTCGGCTAAGAGGATGTCGTGCAGGGCTCGATTGAGCTGAAAGGCCAAGGGGCGAGGGCGGTCGCTCTCCTCGGGAAGCGGCTCGCCGAAGAGCTGTCGCCGGGCCTCGGGCGAGCCCACCGGGATCGCGCGGGCGATGGCCTCGCGGTCGTGGACGAACAGGGGCCTCATCACCTCAGCGCGGCTGCGCAGCCGCGGCCGTCGCGTCGCCTCTTCGGCCAGGGCCGAGAGGCGCTCTCGGGTGGTCTGGTAGTGGTCGAGGACCTCTTTTGGAGTGAGATAGCCCTGCTCGACGAGCAAGGTCGCGGTGGCGATCAGTGGATCGGTGGCTTCGGAAGACTCGATCTCGGCTTGACTACGGTAGAGCTGCTCGACGTCCGATCCGGCGTGTCCGAGCAGCCGTACCGTGCGGAGGTGCAGCACGGCGGGGGAGCGCCGCTGTCGTACCCACTGGACCGCGCGTCGCGCGTTGTCGTAGGCATCGGGAAGGTCGAGGCCGTCTCCAGAGAAGTAGCGCAGACCGGGTCGCTGCCGAAGGGCGGCCTCGATCCAGCCATCGGGCGTGCGTACGGAGATCCCCAGGCCGTTGTCTTCGCACACGAAGAGCACCGGGCAGGGGAGCCGCTGCCAGGTGGTCCAGCCCGCCGCGTTGAAGGCGGTCGTCGCGGTGGCGTGGTTGGCCGACGCGTCGCCGAAGGTGCAGATCACGATGCGTTCTTCAGTCCGCCCCTCGCGGCGCGCTCTGCGGTCGAGGGTGAGGGCGTAGCCCACCGCCTTGGGCAGATGCGAGGCGATCGTCGAGGTCTGCGGAGGGATCGCAAGCGGCACGGAGCCGAAGACCTTGTGTCTTCCCCCCGAGATGGGCTCATCAGCCGTGGCGCAACACCCGCGGAGCACGTCGAAGGCACCAGCGGGCCCCGGCACTTGCTGGGCACGGGCGAGGAAGAAGGGCCCGGACCGATAGTGGAGCAGGGCTGGATCGCTCGGCCTTGCTGCGGCCGCGACCGCCGCGTTGCCCTCGTGTCCAGAGCTTCCGATCGTGTAAAAGCTCTGGCCGCGAGTCTTGAGCTCCCGGGCGAGGAGATCGAGCAGGCGGCTCTCGAGCTGAGCGTCGAACAAGGCGAGGGCCTGCCGCCCGCTGAGTCCCGAGCCCGGACGGACGGGCCCATCGAGATCGCCGCGTCGATCGGCGGGTCGGCGTAGCTGCCGCACGACCTCTTTGAATCGTGCGTCGACGATCGTGGCGCGCGAGACGGCCATCGTTACTCCAGGCTCCTTCGAAGGGGGCGAGTCCGCTGTCGGGAGTCAACCTGTCGAGCGGCTCGCCCGAGAGATCTCCAGCGCTGACTCCTCTCCGGTTTGGGACGTTGGCTGCTCAGTCGTAGGCTCCCGACCCGAGAGGGGGCTCGATCAGCCCTGGATGGGCAGGAAGGGGTGCGCCGACCATGCCCGGTCGGGATCGAGGAAGGTGATCTCGACCTTGGCGCCTTGCTGCTTGATGTCGACGGTGTCGGGAAAGTACGGCTCCATGGCTGACATCACGCTGCGATAGAAGCTTCGGTCGAGATGCACGACGCTACGCAGCTCGATGCGGGCACGCTTGGGGGTTGCGATGCTCGCCAGAAACGAGACGAACTCGACCATGGCTCGCACGGTCATTGCAGGGGTGGCGCGCTCGATCACCAAGGTGAAGGGTAGATCGGGTTCGACGCTGTACTCGATGAAGGCCTGTACGGGGTAGCGGCGCACCAGCTCTTCGGCCTTGCGAATCGCGTCGAGCAGCCAGGGTTCAGCGATCTCGCCCCAGACCGGGGAGCGCCAGGAAGCGGCGGCACGCTCGGCTTCATCGTAGGCGGAGCTGTCGGTGTTCACTCCGATCACGTAGCCATCAAGGGGCCGACGCGTATCGGGACGGGGCTGGGTGGCGGCCGCCGAAGGCGTGCCGGTCTGTCCGGGGCCGGCGTAGGAGAGGTCAGGCTGGCGCCTGGGCACCCCTGCAGGGGTCCCGGAGGGCGCAGGAGCGGGTGTGGCGTAAGCGGGAGGTGCGGGTGTCGCGGCTCGATTCGCTGGCGCGGGGGTGCGCGCGCCGATGCTGGGCTTGGGCATGGACCCGAACCCTTGGGGCTTAGACTGATATTGGAGGGTCCCACCGGGCGTGTCGGCAGGTTGGGGGGGCCAGCCGGCTCCTCCCGCGGCGTTGCCATAGGCGGGCTCCGTGGCGCCTGGGATGCTCGATTGAGGCATGTAGAGCGGGGGCGGGGCGGGCTCCTCGTGGAAGGGTGCGATGACTTCATCCCCGCCGCCGTGGAGCTGTAGTTGCTCTTGAAGTCTGCGGTAGCGCTTGTCTTCGTCGGGGAGGAGCGGGCTATCGTAGGCCATGGCGATCACGGCCTGACCCGCGGTGACCCAGGCGACGGCGAAGCACAGGGTGAGGACCAGTAGGAGCACGGGGGAGGGCAGGGGAAGTGATCCATCGATGTCGCGCATGAACAGCGCCATTTCGACATGGACCAGGGGACCGATGAAGGCCACCAGCGTGACGAGGAAGGAGAGGATCGCCAGCCCGAGAAAGAGGAAGGTGGCGAGGCGGGTGTAGTGCCAGGGACTTGCCCTTGCAAGCCTCGCTCTGAGGACGGCGTTGCTGGGGTTCTGCATCTCTTGGAGCTGCCGTTGAAGCTCGGCGAGCTGTTGTCCTGAGGGGTCATTGGGTTCGAACACCGGCTCTGCTCCTAAAACGCTCCTTCGTAGGGTAGCGTGGGATCATGCGTCTCGCTCGGTTCTCCACAGCTCTATCGTGTTGCACGAGGATCGCTAACCTGCCTGGCGCGCATGGTCCTTGAAGGAGGTGCCCCTGGCGAGGGCTGGTTCACGAACTACTGAGGACGGCCGGGCCCTGCTCGACCTCGACGACAACTTTGATAGCGAGCGCTTTTTCGAGCGCAGTCTTTCGCTGGAGGACGGCCCACCGCTCCAGGTGGGCGGGGCCCAGGGTGGTCGCGCGAAGATGCAGCGTGCGATCCTCGAGCGTGGCTTGAAGGGAGCGCGTGTTGTCATCATGGCCGCGGTCGAAGCCGTCGGCGATGGCGATCATGCCAGCCAGCACCCGTATCCGATGCGCTGACTCCTCGCCGAATCGGGCGAGGTCCCTTTTTTTGGGGACTTTGCCCCGATGGTGGTGAACGATCATGGCCATCACATCGAGCTCAGGGGCGGTAAAGCCGCTCATTCTGGTGTGCCGCAAGAGGTAGGCCCCGTGCTTGTGGTGATCTTCGCCCGCGATGTGGTGCCCGACGTCGTGTAGCAGCGCCGCGAACTCGAGCAGTCGTCGGTCGTCGATCCGCAGGCGGTGCAGCTCCGCGGTGGCGTCGAAGATCGCGAGCGCCGTCTTGGCCGTCACCTGAGCATGGGAGGCATCGACCCCATACCGCTCCATGACGGAGAGGACGGACCTCCGACGTGGATCGGCCTCGAGTCTGGACTGTTCGAGCTCGGGTCGATGGCGCTGGATCCAATCGACGATCAGGCCATCTCGGAGGGCGTAGGCCGAGGTGACCAGATGGTCGACTTGGGCGAAGCGGAGGATCTCAGAGATCACCACCGCGCCGGCTGGCAGGGTGTGCTTTCGCTTGCTGTCCATGCCGGGGAGCTCGCACAGTTTGTCCTGGCTCAGGCTTGGCAGGCGCTCGATCAGCGCCTCGAGCTCCTCTCGATGTAAGACCAGTCCATCGTCGGACTCGGTGGGGAGCTCGCCGCGCGAGAGGGTCGCCATGCGAGCCAAGGTGCGAAAGGTTCCGCTCGTTCCCACCATGCGGGCGACGTCGGTCGGATGGATCCGCGCCCTTAGGGGCTCGAGGGCCTCACGGCTCCACTCGCGGATCCGTGCGACGTCCTCGGCGGAGACCCGATCGCCGTCGTGGATGGTCGAGGCCCGGAGGTGTCCGATCGGAAGGCTGGCTCGAACGTAGGCGGTCTCGGCGTCACATACGATGAACTCGGTGCTGCCCCCGCCGAGATCTACCAGCAGGACGCGCCCGCGGCTAAAGTCGAGGTGAGGTCGTGCGCCCAGGTAGATCAGGCGGGCCTCGTCCAAGCCCGAGATCACCCGGACATGGATCCCCGTCTCGGCCTTGACCTTGCGACAGAAGGCCACGCCGTTCTCGGCCTCGCGCACCGCGGAGGTCGCCGCGCAGTGAACGGCCTCGACCCCGAGGGAGTCACATGCGGTCTTGAAGGTTCGAAGAGCCTCGAGCCCGCGATCGATCGCGTCATCGGTCAGGCCGTTGACCAAGCCGCCTTCGCCGAGCTCGACCTGATGGCGCTGCTTCTCGATGACGCTGACGTCACCGTCGGGGGAGACGTCGGCGATCACCAGATGGACGGAGTTGGTGCCAATATCGATTGCGCCTACGCGCATGGGGACATCCGGGTCATGCTGGGTCGGACAGGGGGTCGGGGATCGGGAGCTGCACCCCTGCTTGCTCCGCCGCGCGGGCGACGGCGCCGACGAGGTTGAAGTCGTCCGCGCCATCGGCGCAGGAGCGGGCGGCCTCGAGGTGGGCCGAGGCGCGCTCTGGCTCGGCGCTTGCCAGGGCGATGTGGGCGAGGACCTGGTGTTTTACGTCTCCGCGGCTCGCGGCTTCGGCGACGGCGCGGGTTGCCGCGTCGATCGCCTGGTCTGCTCGACCGTCAGCGAGGGCGCCCAGGCTCCACTTCACCATGGCCTCGGCCCGAGGGGCGTGAGCGGGGAGCTCGGCCAAGACCTCGCTCAGGGAGCGTCTGGACAACGCGATCTGCTCGCGGCGCCGGGCCATGGCGGCGAAGTCCTCGGCCATCGCTTCGCCGACCTCGCGCTCTAGCTCCCTGACCTTTCGTAGTCCCTCTTCGTCGTGAAGGGCCTCGAGCAGGTCGAGCGCGACCCGGAGGGGCTTTCGCGCCTTCGAGGGCTGGCCTGCGAGGAGCAGGGCTTGGGCTTGCAGGGAACAGGCTCGGGCGTAGAGGTCACGGACCTCAGGGGCGGTCGCGAAGTCGGGGTCGGCGCATGCCTCGGCGAGCAGGCGGGCGGCCTCGGTGGCCCGGCCATCGCGGAGCGCTTGCACCCCTTGGGCGAGGGTCTCGGTGGTCGTCAAGTCTCAGCCCCCGCACTGTTCGAGCGCTTGAAGCGCGAGACTGGCGGCTTGATCTTCTAGCGCTGCGGGCACGACGGACTCGCCTGGGCTGAGCTCGGTGTGGGCGACCCAGTCCAGCGCGAGCCCCACCAAGGCGAAGTGGAGCAGGACCGGCTCGGGGGACCCGGAGTTGAGCACGATATTCAGCGGATGACCGTCGCCCAGCACGGTGATCCGGGGGCCGCCGTGCAGGCGGTAGCGGACCACCCGATCGGCGACGTGATCGACCTGAGCCGATCCCTGGCGCAGGCCCTTGATGTCCAGCTCGTCGCCTCCATGGCCGGCGTTGAGGAGCACGAGGCCGTCGCGAGCGCGCCCGAGCTGCTCCATGGTGACGGCTCCGCTCCGCCCGGTCGCGGTGACGAGGATCCCGACCCGCTGAACCGCGTCCTCGAGCGAGGGGGTGGGGAAGCCATCGTAGTGGGCGAGCAGCCGCTTGACGGGATCGCGCTCGACGACCTCGACGTTCATTCCCGCCGCGCGCGCGTAGGCCGCGATGCCCGTTCCGACCGGCCCGTACCCCACCACCGCGACGCGTCGTCCCGAGAGGTGGACCCCCGTGAGCCGCTGGACCGCCTGCCAGATCGCCTCGCCGACCCCATGACGGTTCTCGACCGCCGTCTTGAGCCGGCCATCGTTGAGGTTGACGACCGGGAAGGGCAGGTCGCTTCGCTCTCGTAGTCGCACCACGCCGGAGCGGGTGATCTCGATGGCGGCGCGCAGCGTGCCGTGCAGATCCGGGCGGCGGTCGAGAGCCGCAGCGATCAGCTCGAAGCCGACATCGATCAGGAAGTCCGGGTTGTGGGAGAGGGCCTGCTGGTGCCGGTCGGCGTCATCGCCGCCGGTATACACCTCGATGCCGGCGCTTCGAAGCATCGCGACCGTGTTTGGATCGGTGGTCGCGCGGTTGGCGGCGCTGACGATGAAGGTCCCCCCGCCCAAGCTGAGCTCTCTGACCAGCGCGCCGGTCAGGGTGGTCAGGTGCATGTTTAGGGCGATCGTCGATCCTTGCCAGGGCCTCGAGGCAGCCCAGCGGTTCCCAAGGGTAGGAAGGATGGGGAAAAAAGCGTTGATACGGCCTATCTCCCGCTCGGCCTTGAAGGCACGATCCTCGGTGCTGCTCATGAGGGCTCCATGGGTGTTGCGGGTGCGTAACGGGACGGACAGCGGTGAGCGATCGAGGGTCGAGTGGGTCAGGGCTTGGGCATCATGGTGGCGCTCTCGGGGCGGCGCGAGAGCGACTGGCCTGGCCTGGAGGGGGAGTGGAAGAAGACCTCGATGTGCTCCCCAGCCCGAGTGGTCAGGGGCGATCGAGAGTGCGCCTTCTCGCCGCGGAACTCGATCATGTGGGATCCGACGGGGACCTTTAGGTTCTCGACCGGGACCTCGCCTACCAGCTCTCCGTTGAGCCATACCTCTCCCTTGCCCCATGACCAGAACACGACGTTTGCGGCATTCTTCTCGGCGAGACTGTTCGTGCACCAAACCATCGTCTCCTCGGCGTCGAGGGCGCACTGAACCTCGTCGCCGCGGTAGATCGGGGTGAAGGGCGTGGGGCTCCCCTTTCCGAGGGACAACTCACAGGCGATGGGAGGGATCTCTTGGAAGGTGGCGCGACCCTCTCGGATGGTACGCTGGAGCTTGAGCCCATCGCAGTTCATCGAGGCCACGAGGCCTTCTTTGGCGTAGACGGTCACCGGCCCTGAGGGGTTCAGATCGGTACCCCCGTGGCGGTAGAGCTCAGGAGGAGCCTCCATGACATCGTCTTGGGCCGCCTCGATGCGCTCCGGCTGAAGGAGAGGAAGACCGAAGACAACGCCTATCGCTGCCAAGACCAACAGGATGGTGACGACGAGCAGCGCCGTCATCGCGTGTTTGTTTTGGAGCATGACTGACCTCGACTCAGGCAGGTGGGAGGACACGCAGGGAGCCTAGCGCGTCGAGGAGTTGGCGTGCGCTCTCTTCGGGGGTCTGGTCGCGGGTGTGTAGGTGAACCTCGGGGTTCTCTGGGGCTTCGTAGGGGGAGCTGATCCCCGTGAAGTGTGCTATTTCGCCCGCGCGGGCGCGACGGTAGAGCCCCTTGGGGTCGCGCGCCTCGCACAGCGCGAGGGGCGTGTCGACGAAGACCTCGATGAAGCGGCCCTCGTCGACCAAGGCGCGAGCTTGTGCGCGATCCTCGCGAAACGGACTGATGAAGGCTGTGATGCACAGGACGCCGGCATCGGAAAAGAGCTGGGCGACCGAGCCGACCCGTCGGATGTTCTCGCTCCGATCCTGGGTGGAGAAACCGAGATCTGCGTTGAGACCGTGTCTGAGGTTGTCTCCATCGAGCACGTAGGCAAAGCACCGGGACTGCACCAGAAGGAGCTCGAGGTGACGCGCGATGGTAGACTTCCCTGCGCCCGATAGTCCGGTAAGCCAGATCACCGCGCCGCGTTGACCCAGGAGTGATTCCCGTTCTTCGGGGCGAACCAAGCCGTGATGCCACGTAATATTGGGGGCGCTCATAGAGACTCCAAGCGTTCTCGGGGTATCGTGTCCGCTCTGGCGGGTCCATAGCCCCCCGCCCGGCTCGGAGGCAGCATGAATCGTATTGCAGTGGACGCCATGGGCAGCGATCTTGGGCCCGAGGTCATGGTGGCGGGCGCGGCGTCGTGTTCGATCGAGCGCGCCGACATCCACACGACCCTGGTGGGGGACCTCGACGCGATGCGCCGCGCCCTCGACGCCCGGCCCCACAACTCGAGCCGTCTGCGCCTCGTCTCTTGCGAGGGCTTCATCAGCCAAGACGACGACCCCCGCTCCGTTCGCGAGCGACCTCACTGTTCGGTGTGCACGGCGGCCTCTCTGGTCGCGCAGGGCGAAGCCGACGCCTTGGTCTCGGCCGGCAACACGGGAGCGTTGATCCTGGCGGCGTCTCTGCATCTTCCGCGCATCGAGGGGATCCGGCGCGCCGCCCTCGCTGCGGTCCATCCAACCGAGCGTCGACACGGTCCCAAGAGAGATCCCTTCGCGCTGATCCTCGACGTCGGGGCGACCTCCGGGGCCGACGCCGAGGCGCTGCGGGGTTTTGCGGCGATGGGGGTCGCGTATTCCTCCATCGTCTCCGAGATCGAAGCGCCCCGGGTCGCCTTGCTCTCTAACGGCTCCGAGCCCCAGAAGGGCACTCCCGAGATCGTGCAGGCCCACCAGCTTCTCGCGCAGGGGCCGCTCAACTTTGCTGGGAACGTCGAGGGGCTCGACATTCCGCGCGGCACCGTCGATGTGGTCGTCTGCGATGGCTTCTTGGGAAACGTCGTGCTCAAGATGCTTGAGGGGGTCGGAGACAGCCTGACCCACATGGCGCGGCAGGCGGCGGCACGCCGGCTGGAGTGGCGGATCGGGATGCAGCTTCTGGGCGACGGACTCAAGCAGCTGCGCCGCATGACCGATTGGAAGGCCTATGGCGGGGCTCCACTGCTCGGGCTCGAAGGCGTAGTCATCAAGGCGCATGGTCGCTCAGAGGGTCGAGCGGTTCGAAATGCGATAAAGGTCGCGGCGAAGAACGTCCGCGGAGATCTCATCGGGCGCATTAGTGAGCAGATCGCGAGGGCCTAGGCTCTCGAACCGAGGTTGACGTGAGCGGCGGATACTGGTCGAAAGGCACGAAGGACGTTTGGTTCTACCTGCTCCTCGGCGCGAGCGGACTCGCCGTAGCGTGGGTCTTCTGGGCCTACCTCTATGTGTTGCTCTATGCCGGTGTGACGGTCGTCTGTTGCTGGCCCGCCTACAAGCTGCTGCTCCGTCTCACGCGCGGCCGAGCGTGGACCTCGAGCGGGCTCACCACCCTGCTGTTGGCGCTGCTCGTCTTCGTGCCCCTCGGCATCGTCCTTTGGCTCTTTGCCCTCGAGGTTCAAGAGGTCAGCCAGGTCCTGATCGAGATGGTCCAGTCGGGCGAGCTCTCCAAGCAGCTCGACGAGTTCCTCGAGAGCTTCGAGATCCCCCCGTGGATCGAAGGCTTCGTCCCCGAGCTGCCCGAGATCCTCAACGGCTCCTCGGCCCAACCTCCCCCCGAGCCTCCTCCCGAGGGCCTCGCCGAAGCGGCCCGTTGGGTGACCCGTGAGGTGGTCGGGCTCGCCTCCGAGCCGCTGTTCGCGGCTCCCTACGCGGAGGCTATGCATCAGGTGACCGCGTCTTGGGCCGAAGAGCAGGCCGTGCGGGCCGCCGAAGCGGAACCTCTCGATGGCTTCGCTGAGCTCTTCAGCCGCCTCTCTGTCGTCGAAGAAGAGCTCACGGCCGGCCTTCAGGACGCCACGCTGACGGTCCTTCGCTTCGCAGGTGCAGAGCTCCCAGGCATTGTCTCCACCGTCGTCAGCCTCTCGATCGACACCCTGATCTACGTCTTCGCCGTCTTGGTGCTCTTCGTCGAGGGGCCGCGCCTGCTCACGGTCTTTCAGCGCTTGTTGCCCATCGAAGAGCGCTACTCTCAAGATCTCTTCGATGTGTTCAGTGAGTTTTCGCGCAACATGGTGGTGGGCTCCATCGCCACCTCGGCGATCCAGGGCATCATCGCCGGGTTGGGCTTCGCCATCGTCGGGCTCGAGAAGGTCATCTTCTTGGCGATCCTTGTCTTCTTCGGATCGTTCATCCCCGTGATTGGAACCCCCGTCGTCTGGGTGCCGGTGGTCATCTATATGTTGGGGGTCGGCGACTACGGACAGGCCATCTTCCTCACGCTCTGGTGCTTGATCCTGGTGGGTACCATCGACAACGTCCTCCGCCCGCTCTTCATGCGCGGAAACTCCGAGATGCACGCGCTGCTCATCTTCCTCGCGGTCTTCGGGGGCATGTATTGGATGGGGTTGGCGGGCGTGCTCGTCGGCCCGGTCCTCGTCGCGATCTTCATGTCGTTGTACCGGATCTACGTCAGGGACTATCTCGGCATTGCCCCGCCCCAAGAGAGCGGCGAGCCCGGCTGGACCTCGCGCTTGGCGGGGCGCGTCTTGGCTTGGGCCGGAGAGCGCCTTCTTCAGATGGGCAAGGAGCGGAGCGGCGAGGCCATCTCGGGCTGGGGAGAGCTGCTCCAGACCGGCGAGTCTGCGAGGTTCAACGAGTTAGGTAGCCGCGAATCGACGGGCCGAGAGGATGCGGAGGCGCTGACCTCATCTTCGGCTTGGTCGGGTCAGGACCAAGCCGAGGCGAGCGCCGAAGGCCCGTCTGACGACGAGGATCGGGACGCTTCGGGTCGCGCATCGGACGAGCAAGCGAAGGCTTGACGCGTCGGACTCACTCGTCGAGATCGTCGTAGTCTCGCCAGGTTCGACCGCTACTCCGCCGGTTCTTGGACCGAGGAGCTCGGGGGGCGCCGCGCTCAGGATCGCGCTCTTTCTTCGGTTTCTTGCTTCGATTCCGCCTTGGCCGCTCCTCAAAGTCGCGCTGGAAGGCTTCGTCGACCTCGGGGGGAGGAGCCCAGGACGCAGGGTTGGGAGCCGGAGGCCCGTCTCCCTGGGGTGCGGACCGCCCACGGGTGACGAAGTCCGGCCCGCCGCCTCGGGGGGGAGCGCCGCGCCCAGCTCCACCGCCGCCAAAGCGGGCTCCCGGCCCGGACCGGGGGCCGTCGGGGCGACCGCGAGGCGGCCCGTCTCGACGAGCCCTGTCCTGGGCTTCGTTGACTCGGATCGTGCGACCATCGACGAAGGCGCCGTCCATCTTCGCGATGGCCTCTTGCGCTTCGGAGTCGTTGGCGAAAGTGACGAAGCCGAAGCCGCGGCTGCGGTTCGACTCTCGATCGACGATGACCTTGGCGTCGGTGACCTCTCCGAGTGGTTCGAACGCGGCGCGTAGCGCTGCGTCGTCGGTAGAGAAAGAAAGACCCCCTACAAATAGCCTGGTCCCCATGGCTCCGTCTCGATTTACACGATGTCGTGTGGGCTGGTGCCCTGGTTTGCGTGGGTGACGATCCGGCTCGATCCGAACTCGCCTCAGGCCTAGTATAGCAGATCGCGCGTTGGGGTGTGTTCGTTCTGCGCGCAATCCGTGCCAGGGCTACGCCGCTGCGCGGCGAAGGCCGGGTGACCTCCGCCGCGCAAGTGACGGATGTTCGTGTCCTGAATGGGCGAGGCGTGCCAGACACGCGCGGGTTAGGTGGTCCCCATGGCGCGCCCAGAAGCATCGTCCCTCGACCCCGTCCCGCCCCTCCGAGCGCTCTCCGAACGGCTCCAGCACGATCTCTCGCGCTATCTGGCCTTTCAGTCCCGGTGCGTCGAGTCCCACGCGCCACCCGAGCTCCTGCGCGAGGTCCTCGCCGACGATCTGCTCCGTACTCGGCGTGGACCCGATGGCGAGCTGGACGCGGCCCAGATCTGGGCTCCCCTCCGCGATGCGCTCGCGCCTCTGCGAGCCCGTGGGGGCCTGGGTGAGGCCGAGCGAGCGCTCTCCGACCTCCAGGCGGCCATGGCCGTCATCGAGGGTCTGGTGACCGCGCTCCGTGCCGGCACGCTCCCCGACGAGGAGCTGCCTGAAGCCCATCGCTGCGCGATCCGTGCCTCGGACGCAGCGCGGGTGGCCTCTCGAGCGCTTCGCAACCTCCCGGAGGCCGCGCGTGGCTGACATCCTTATCATCGACGACCAAGACCGCCTCATGGACCTCTTGGCCCGCTTCGTACCCGAGCATCGCTACCTGGGCCCCGCGCGGTCCTACGCCGAAGCGGTCGAGATCCTCGAGGGGTCGAGGCGAAGCCTGGATCTCGTGCTCCTCGACGTGCACTTCGACCGCCCAGCCGACGAGCTCCTGGGGGTCGAGCCCTCCATGAGCGATCGCGAGGTGGAGGGCTTGCGGCGTCGTCAAGGCTTGCTGATCCTTCGGCAGCTCCGGCGACGCGTCAAGGATCTACCTGTCATCCTGACCACCGCTCGGGACGAGATCTCCATCGAGGACCTCGCCGAGGCGGAGGGCGCGGACGAGACGACCTACTTCCTAGAAGATGACCACATCGACGTGCGATCGCTCAAGGCGCAGATCGCGCGGATCCTCGATGCCCGGCAAGGGCATGTCTTCGAGGGGCCGATCTATTGGGGGCGGCACCTCTCGATGCAGCGCCTGCGTCAGCGTCTCTCCATCCTGGCTCGCGGCCGACTGCCGATCATGCTCCTCGGACCCACGGGCACGGGGAAGAGCATGTTGGCGCGTCACTTCGTCCATCCACGCACCGGGCGGTCTGGACGTTTCGTCTCGGTCGACTTGTCGACGGTGCCCAGGGATCTGGCGGCGGCTCACCTCTTTGGCGCGGTTCGCGGCGCCTACACCGGGGCGGTCGGTGACCGTATGGGTGCCTTCGAGAGCGCCAATGGCGGCACGCTCTTCCTCGACGAGATCGGGAACCTACCCTCCGATGGGCAGAAGCTCCTGCTCTCGGTGCTCCAAGAGGGCACGATTACAAGGATCGGGGATCTCAAGGAGCGGCCGGTCGATGTCAAGCTGGTGGTCGCCACCTGCGAGGACCTTCCCGCGAAGGTCGCCCAGGGGGAGTTTCGAGCAGATCTCTACATGCGCTTGAACCCGGCCGCCGCGGTGCGGCTCCCTCCACTCTCCGAGAGAGGGCTCGATCTGGGCGCGCTCCTTCGACACAGTCTCGGTCAGGCCCTCAAGGGGGCAGGCCTGACCGAGCTGGTCCGCGAGGTCCGCGCCATGTCCAGGCTTGGGGAGGGCTCGGTCAAGATCCATAGCGGCGGTGGGGTCCCCGACCCCGAGCGCGGCACGTTGTGGCTGCTCTGGCCCGAGCGCACGATGCGGCTGTTGCGAGGGCACGCCTGGCCGGGAAATCTCCGAGAGTTTGCGATGGTCACCGAGAACGCGGCGCTCGTCGCCCTGGCCGAGGCCGCATCGGTCGAGGGCGGGCAGCGAGCGGACGTGGTGCAGGTTCGGCCCAAGCTCGTTCAAGAGCTTCTCCACGTCGCGCGTCCACCAACCACCCGATCAGGGAAGGTCGTGCCCGTCACGCTGAGCCCCGCGGAGTCTCTGAATCAGGTCTCGCAAGACTGTGAACGTCAGTATTTCCGAAGGTTGTGGTTCGAGAACGAAGGCGACTTCTCGGCGATGGCTGCGCTGCTCCTGGGCGATCCCGACGCGGGCCGCAAGGTCCAGCTCCGCTTCAACCAGCTCGGTCTCAAGGTGCGAGATCTCAAGGCCGAGCTCGCGTGATCTTGCTACTGCTCGCGCTCTGCTCGGCGCAGGCAGCCCCCCCGCCGGGGCTGCCCGAGATCGCTCAGAGGGCTTGGATCAGGGCGGAACGCGCAGAAGCCGAGGGCGACCCCCTCGAAGCGGCGCGCATCTACCGCTCGGTGTGGAAGATCCAGGGGCGTATCGAGGGTCTCCTCGCTCGTGCCGCGGCCCTCGCGCGTGCCGGAGAGCTGGAGCGGGCCCTCGAAGAGCTGCAGGAGGCGGGACCGGATCGGGATGCGCGGGTCGCGCGTGCCAGGCTGCTGATCGAGGCGGATCGATCGCGCGAGGCGGCGAAGATCCTGCGAGGGCTAACCGCGGGCTGGGGAGCAGACCCCGAGATCGCGCAGCTTCGGGTACAGGCGGAGCTCGGCGTCGATCCGAGCGGGGCCATGGAGCCCTTCGCGCTCTGGTTGACCCTGCACGAACAGGAGCTGTTCGAGGACGAAGAGGTGGTTCGGCTCGCTGCTTCGCTCGCCCACGCATGGATCGAGCGTGGCGAGTTCGAGCGCTCGCGGGCGGTCCTGGACGCCGCCTCTCAGACGAGCTCGACGGTCCGAGAGGCGCTCCGCTCCCTCTACGACGAGCTCGATCTGCGCCAGCGAGCTCAACTCCTCGCGGCGCGCCCGTCCCTTCGACTGACTGCCGAGGCCTCGGCTGGGATCCGAAGCGCGACCGAGGCGCTGCGGCAGGGCGAGGTCCGCAGGGCCCAGCGCGCGCTCTCGGCCCTGCCCGATGCGCAGCTCCTGCACCCCGAGGTCCTCGCGGTCCGTGCGCGGGTGGCGCTCGCCTCGGGCTCCCCCGAGCAGGCCGAGGCGGATCTTCGCCTCGCCGAGACGCTCGACCCCCTCGATCCTCGGTGGCCTGTCGAGCGCGCCACGATCCTCGACACGCACTTCGGGCAACGCTTCGACGCCGAGGTCTTCGAGGCCTTAGGTCGTGCACTGCGTCTTCGTCCCGAGAACGAAGAGTGGAGGCTACAGCGAGTCCGGGTTGGAGCGCGGCTCGGCCAAGATCAGGTCGTTCGTGAGGATCTAGACTGGCTCTCGGAGCGATCCGCCAGCGCCGAGGTGCACAGGCTCGCAGAGGATCTCGCGCGTCCGCGGATCGAGCCGGCGCCGATCCCACCTGGGAACGCGTGTCCGACGGGCGTCGAACCCGAGGCTTGTGCGTACTTCTTTCTGGCCTTTGTCTTGGCGCAGCGGGACTGGCCGGCCACGGTGGGGGCCGAGCAGTCCGATCGCGATCGCGCGGTCCGCTTGATCGAGCAGGCCCGGACCTCCGCTCCAGGCTGGGTACGGCCGCTCAACCTTCAGGCGAGCCTCGCCCTGGGGGCCCCGAGACCGGACGCGGTCACCGAAGCGGTCGCACTGCTTCGTGAAAGCCTTCGGATCGAGCCCGATCAACCCGACGTCTATGTGTTCCTTGGACGTCTCCTGCGCCAAGGAGGGGACCGCGAGGGGGCCTTGGAGGCCTGGACTCGCGCGGTCTCCTCGCCCAGCGTCGGGGGAGCTGTCGCCCATCTCTACCTCGCCGAGGACGCGTGGGGCCGCTGGCAGATCGTCGCGGCCCAGAGGCACCTCGACGCGTACCGGGCGGCGGCGCCCTCGACGACCGCCTCCCTGGAGGCGCGCGCCGACCGCCTCGCCGCACGCCTGAGCGGGCTGCGGGGCGGGGCGCTCGCGGGAGGTGTGTTCGGAGCGCTCGGCTTGCTGGTCCTCGCGACCGTGCTGCTCGGACGTCTCCGCCGACGCCCGGGGGTCGCAGAGCTCCTCGAGCGAGAGCCCGGCGCGTGGCGCGAGCTCGCAGCGCTCGCCTCGTCGACGCGGCACGAAGTGCTTCGGCACCATCTGGGTGCGCTCGGGCCCATCGCCGAGTCCCTCGAGCGCGGCGACGATCGGCCGGCGCGCTGGCTCGCGGAGCGGCTCGATCACCCTCAGGGGCCGCTCCATCGAGCGCGCGAGCGTCTCGCGGCGGTGTCGTCGATCGCGTCCGCGCGAGGATACCCGATCGATGTCGCGGCAGATCCCACGTTCGGCCCCCTCGTTCGCCTGCTGGATGGCCTCGACGTGCTTCGGCCGTCGCTCCGACGGGGTCGAGGCGACATCGCCTGGAAGCTCCACGCCCTCGCGCTGCTGCTCGAGGATGAGGTCGAGCCAAAGTTGGCAGCTTTCGTCCGGAGCGCTGGGAGAGTCGTGTTCGACGAAGGCGTGATCGATCGCGCGATCCGCGCGGTGCGAGCCGAGCCGACCGCGAGCTGGTCGGAGCACGTCCGGTTCATGATCGAGCCCCTCCCCAACGATCTCACCCTCCGAGCGGAGCCCGAGGATGTCCACGAGATCCTCTGCAATGTCCTCCGGAACGCGGCTGCGGCGAGCGCTGCCGCCAGAGAGGACGAGATCCGGGTCCGCGTCGAGATCGAAGAGGATCCGATCACCGCCGAGGAGCAGATCGTGGTCCGGATCGCTGACCGCGCGCCACAGCCACTCACCACGAGCGCGATCCGCAGCCGACCCATGGAGCATGGCTTGGGGCTCACCTTCGACCGCGTTCGTCGCTGTGGTGGCTCGATCGCCGTCGAAGACGAACCCGGCTTCGCCAAGGCCGTCGTAGTGCGGCTTCCGAGGGTAGACCCCCTCACTCAGGAGGAAGGATGAAGGTCCTCATCATCGAAGATGGCTACGAGTATCACGAGTTGTTTCAGCGGTTTTTACCCGACGTAACCTGGATCCGTCAGGGCTCGGGCCCCGAGGCGCTGCGCTGGCTCGAACGGCACGACGTCGAGGCCATCTTTCTCGACCTCTGCTTCGATCGAATCCCCACGGAGGCGCTCCTCGGAGACGAGGAAGCGCTCACCCATCGCTTCAACGGGGATCCGGTCCAAGCTCGGAGCTACCTCCAGGAGCAGCAGGGCCTCTTCGTGCTCGCTGCGCTCAGGGCAGCGGGCTGCACCTTGCCGGTCATCCTGGCCTTGGAGGCACGGGATGAGCCGGCGCGTTGGCAACGGCTGCAAGCGCGCTACGCGCCTGTGGACCCACTGCCGGATCTCCATCGCCCCGATATCCTGCGGCGGCGGCTTGCGGAGCTGGTCGAAGAGAGTCCCCCCTCGTGAGCCTGATCAGGTCGGTGGGCGACGCCAATCCTCGGGGGGCGCGGGCCCTCCTGTGGACCGGCGCGTTACCTCGCGGCTGTGTCTTGTACGAGGTGTCCCATCGACCTCAGCGATCTCCACCAGCGCCTCGCCGTTCACCGCGCGTCCGATCGCCAGCAGGCCGACTGCCTGAGCCAGATCCGTGCGCTCTTGTCCACGTCGCGGCCCTGGGATCGCGCTCAGTATGAGCCTGGTCACCTCACCGTCTCAGCCTTCGTGCTGAGCCCCGACAGCGCCGAGCTGCTCCTGATCGACCATCCCTCGCTGGGGTTGTGGCTTCAGCCCGGGGGCCACCTGGAGCCCAGCGATCGGTCTATCGAAGCTGCGGTACGGCGGGAGCTCGCCGAAGAGGCCGGACTGGTCGAGATCGACCTCCTACCGGGGTCCCCGTGGCTGCTCGACCTCGACGTGCACGCCATCCCAGCGCGCCCCAAGCGAGGCGAGCCGGCCCACCAACACTACGATCTTCGGCTTGGCTTTCGAGCCCGAAGCTACCCGATCGCCGCGGGCTCCGAGGTGGTCGAGGCGAGGTGGGTGGCGCTCACCGATCTCGATCGGATCCACACGGATGCTTCGGTTCGTCGAGCGGCCAAGATCCTTTCTACCCTGAGTGCCAGCGAAGAGCGACGGAGATGACGTGAGCAAGAAACCTAAGATGGACGCCCGAGACACCACGGGCAAGCCCTCGTACGAGTCGGTACTCAAAGGGGAGCCTGCGCTGGCCGAGAAGCTGGCGATCGCCCTCGCACACGACGAACGAAGCCCCCGCTATACCCATGGCTTTCATACCTACCCTGCCGGGCTTCACCCCGACGCCGCGCGGGATCTTCTCGCGGCCTTCCCAGGTCAAGCGGTGCTCGACCCCTTCTGTGGTGGTGGTACGGTGTTGGTCGAGGCCCGGGCGGCTGGCCGCACGACCTTCGGCCGTGACCTGAGCTCCGTCGCGATGCGCGTGAGTCGAGCTCGAACCATGACGCCCACCGACGAAGACCTCACCGTTATGCGCTCTACCGCCCGAAAGCTCACCGCCGAGGCGCGGGCCTGCCGTGATCTTCCTCCTCAGCCCATCCTCGAGGCCGCAGGGGACTGGTATGCGCAGCATGTCTTGCAGGAGCTCTGGGGTCTTCTTCGTGGGATCCGGCAGGTCGAGGACCTCCTCCTTCGGCGTCAGCTCGAAGCGATCTTTTCGAGTATCCTGGTCAAGGTGAGCTGGCGCCGTAGCGACACCTCCGCCAAGCGGGTCAAGCACGATCGCCCGGCGGGCACGACCGCGATCCTCTTTCACAAGAAGGCGCGGGAGCTCGCGCGGATGCAGATCGCCCTGCGCGAGGTCGTACCCTCGGGCACGCCTCCGGTCGATCTCGCGCTGCAAGACGCGCGCGAGGTCAAGCTGAAGGGGCCGGTCGATCTTGTGCTGACTTCCCCTCCTTACCCTGCGGTCTACGACTATCTTCCCCTTCAACACCTTCGTCGGATCTGGCTTGGGGAAGGGGAGGGTGAGGAACCTGGGCGTGAGATCGGGGCGCGAAGATTTTGGCGTAAGTCTTCGAAGAAGGCACGATCACGCTGGGCTGACGACACGGCGCTCTGGACGGCCGCGTGCGCGCGCGCTCTGCGCCAGGGCGGTCATCTGGTCGTGGTGGTGGGGGATGGGCTCACCCCTACCGGCCCCGTAGATACGCTCGGAGCTTCGAGTGCGGCGGCCCAGGCGGCCGGTCTTGAGAAGCTGGCTCGCGCCAGCCTGCTCCGCCCCGATCACGCACGCGAGAGCGCGCGGTGGGAGCATGTGCTCGTCTGGCGAAAGCCTTAGGGCGCTCATGGGTCGTCCGAGGGGTACTCGTCGTACTTGAGCGCCGACCCGCGAACCCGCTCGGCGGGGTACTTCTTGCGCGCGACCTGGAGCTTGTCGTGAAAGGCCTGGGTGAGGTCGATCTGGGCGCGATCGCAGAAGTTGAGCAGGCAGAGGAGCACATCGGCAGCCTCCCCTGCGACCTCTGCCCGACGCGCTTCGGTGATCGGCTGTGGTCCCTCATCGGTGGTCCACAGATAGAGCTCGAGGAGCTCCGAGGCCTCCACCGAGAGCGCCATCGCCAGGTTGCGGGGGTTGTGGAACTGCCCCCAGTCCCGCTCCTCGACGAAGGCGCGCGCGAGGGCTTGAAGCTGGGGAAGTCGGTCGATGGGCGAGGTCATCCCTTGTAGACCTGGGGTTGGTCGATGCGCGAGAGCACCCAGTCGAACTTTCCGGTGGTGATTTTGCTGTCGCAGTAGCCGCAGACGCCCGCCTGACTGACGTTGTCGAGTGGGGCGCCGCAGCTCGGGCAGCGATCGGCGGCGTGCACTTGGTCACCGCTACCGATGGCTCGGAGGAAGGTCCAGTATTCGCTGAACTGTCTCTCGATGTCGCGGTTCCCGCTGACCACCTTGCCGGTCGGATCTTCGACCCAGTCACGCGCCGAGCCCCAGATCCGCACGGTGATCGACTCGTACCAGGCGTCGACCTCGACCTTCACGACCTCCTGCTTGATAAAGTCGATGTCCGCCAGGCGGTTATTTAGGTTGTTCTCTTTATATTGTTCAACGTGAAAGCGCAGGGTCTGGTAGAGGGTGTCGGTGACGTAGGGGCGGCCATCGTGAAAGCGGCCCTCGGACCAGGCGGTCTGGAGCGCCAAGAAGGTGGAGCGGACCTTCTCCTGGAAGACGGACGGCTCGAAACCGGGGTGACGTGCCCGGAAGGCCCGCCACTGTTGCCCGAGGTCGGACTGGATGACAGTCGGGGCGTAGACCGAGTCCTCTACAGCACCGCTGCTCAAGGTGAGCCGCGGGGGTTGAAGCTTGCGACGGAAGTGCAGCTCGGTGGACTCCACGCGCCACTCCAGCAGGCCCTCGACGATGGGGGTGCCACAGGCCTGGCAGGCTCCCGAGCGATCGGTGTCGATGGCTGCTCCGCACGAGGGGCAGCCCAGCCGCATGACCGCCTCGGGCTCGCGGGTCCGGGCGTCGAGCTTGCGGGCGTAGGTCCAGGTTTCCTCGATGTAGTGACGGTTCGCCTTGCTGCTAGATCCCCGCTCGAGTCGGGTGCCTCGGTAGACGATGGTAAGCACGAAGCGCTGCTCGCGTCGGACGATCGACTGGACCTCGATGCTACCCGCGACGACCTCTTCGATGGCGTTCACCCCGGCATGCTGGGTCTTGAGCTGCTCGCGGGCCTGTTTGGCCACGAAGGGGCTCAGGGGCTCCCAGCGGTCGGTGAGGGTCGCTTCGAGGGCGCGGCGGTGCACGAGCTGCAGGTAGTCCAGCAAGACGGGCATCGAGAAGCCGGGGTCGCGCTGCCGGAGCTCCGTCAGGCCGGACCTGTCGCGGCGTTGACCGTGCAGAGGATCTCTCCATACGTCGGTCTCGGGGGGAGCGATGCTCGGGGCGCGACCCTTGGTCATCAGCGCGCGCACGATGAAGACCGTCACCGCGATGAGCAACAGGGGCACCCCGATCGCGGGATATTCGATCGCGAGAAAGATGAGGAAGAAGAGGATGTCGGCCTCTCCTCCTCCGCCTCCGCTGGAGCCCCCCCCTCGGGAGCCGCCGGTCGAGAAGGTCTGACCGCCGCCCACGCGCGCCAAGGCCTCATCGGGGGTGAGCGCGAGGGCGATCAAGAGCAGCGCGAACCCGAGAAGGAGCCAGGGTACGGCGCGTCGGAGGCGGTTTGTCAGAGGAGTCATGAGCGTACTCTAGGAGCGTTGGGCAGGTCCACGATGTCTTCGTCGCGCTCTGGCACGAACTCGGCCAAGAGCTCGCCCAGGGTGTAGAGGCCCGCGAGGAAGTGGTCGAGGTCGTCTTGCCGGAACTCGTCGATGGCCTCGCTCCAACGCGCGGGGGGCACCTTACCCTGGATCCCGAGGTCTGGCAGGACCTCGACCACGCCCTCAAGGGCGCTGACGTAGACCAGGACCCCGATCCTGCGAGGGGTGGCGTGGACCCCTTCGCGATGAAACTCGGCGTGAGCGGCCTCGAGCACCTGTGCGGTGCGACGGCTCTTGGGCACGAGGAGGCGCAAGAACCAGGCCCCGTCCAAGACCCAGGCGGCGAGCAGCCAGGTCAGGCTGACCTCGATCACCAGCATGTATTCGTGCACGGGGGTAGGGATCAGGATCAGCACCAGCATCGCGAACAGCGCCAAGACGCTCGCGCCGACGAAGGAGATGTCGCGATAGGTGCCGGACCGGCCGGCCGCGACCACCACGATCTCGGCGCCTGTCTGTTCCTCGAGACGGGCGACCGCCTCTTCGACGGATCGGGAGAAGCGCGCGTCAGCATGAATCATGAAAGCTCCTGGCTAATCGGGCAGGACGTCGTGAGCGGTGGTCAGGATGCGAAACGCCGCGCCCCGGAGGTAACCCGCCCTCTCATAGCAACGCACCGCGGGTCGGTTCTGCTCGTTGACGTGCAGGGTCACCAAGGAGTGTTCCCGCAGGAGTCGGCGGGTGAGGGCGCGCATGCCCAGAGTCGCCAGACCTCTCCCGCGCAGATGGGGGGGCACATAGGTCCCTCCTACCTGACAGCCAGTCGCGGTCTGGGTGCCGACGTTCACGGTGAAGCCGATCTCGCCGGCATGGTCGAGGACCCAGGTCTTCCCGGCACCGATGCGTTCCTTGACCACCCGCGCGTGCAGCTCTGGATCGACCGAGCAGGGGTCTCGACCGAGGTCTTCGAGCTCCATCGAACGCGCGTACTCAGCGAGGGTGGGCCACTCCTCGGGGCGCGCGCGGCGTATGGCTTCGGGGTGTGCTTCCCCCCTGATCTCTCGGCAGACGTAGAGCCGTTGATCGATGCGTCGAAGAGGCTCCAGATCGGGGGCCCAGTTCCGCCACACGAGGTCGCAGGCCGAGCGGGGCCCGACCATCATACAGGGCCGGTGCTGCTCTCGAAGAAGGTCGCCCAGCGCCAGGGCTGCCTCGTCGCTTAAGGTGAAGGGAACGGCCAAGGTCCGAGGAAAGATCAGCGCCACTCCGATGGCGACTTCCTGGTCCATCACGAGGTACCAGTAGGTGCTCTCGATCGGTTGGGAGGCGAGGACCCCGAGCAGGAAGAGGTTCTGGATCGGATCCCGATCGAGGAGCTCCTCGATGGCGTGCTCAAGAGTCTGGCTCGCGCGCTCGGCCTTCAAGGATCCTCCAGGGACGGCGCCCGGTGAGGACGGGACCGCTCCGGGAGGTTAGCAGGTCGGGCATGAAGATCCGTAGCGAGTCCATCCTCCAGCACCCGCTGGAACGCGTCTATCGCGCCTATCGCGACGAGATGCCCGCTATCGCGTCCACCATCCCCGACATCGCCGAGGTGCGCGCGTTGCGGGTCGAGGAGCGCGAGGGCGGGGTGAGCATTCACAACGAGTGGATCAGCGCCGCCAAGCTTCCCCCAGGTTTGTCCAAGGTGGTGCGCCCCGAACACCTCCGCTGGGACGACTTCGCGGAGTGGAACGACACCACTCACGAGGTTGGCTGGAAGATCAAGACCCGCGTCTTCACCGACCAGATCCGCTGTGGGGGCACGAACCGCTTCGTCGCGCACGGGTCCGAGGCGACCAAGATCATCCTCGACGGCGAGCTCCGGATCGACATCCGCTCCCTCCCCGGGGTGCCGTCCTTCGTGGCTCGTAAGCTCGGCCCCCGCCTCGAGTCCTTCTTCGTCGGCCTCATCACGCCGAACCTCAAGCAGGTCAACACCTACCTCGAGCGCTACCTGGACGAGCGCGTCGCCAAAGGGGAGCTGACATGAACCTCTCGGGTCCAAAGGCCACATCAGTCACCGAGCAGGGCGCCGAAGATGGCTTCCAGATCGGACTGGGCTGGGAGCGGCAGGTCGGAAACGCGGGCGATACTCGACTCCTCGTCAGTGTGCCGACCGAGCGGGTGGCCGAGGTTCACCTGGGGCTGCTCGAAGCCCTCCAGCCCCCGCTGGCCCTGCTGTACCGGCGCTGCGTCGATCGCCTGGATCCCAAGCCCAACGGCACCCCGCCCGAAGACTTCCTGGCCCACGAGCTCACCCTGGCCGAGATTACCGCTGCGCTGCGGCGAGCGGGCGATCTCATCTGGCACGACGCCCGGTGCGAGGTCTGGGTGCGAGGTCTGATGGGCGAACAGGTGATCTTGGATCAAGATGGCCTGCTCTATGCTTACCCCGACGACCCCTCCTTTCGGGGTGTGCTCGATCAGCTCGGCGTGCCGGAGCAGCACGTCGAGGTCATGCTCGATCGCGACTACGTCAAGCACCACTACCACGCGACCTGCGATCCGCTTGAGCAGGCCCTCCTACGCGAGCTCTATCTGGTGCCGGTGGCTCCGCAGGGTCCCAGCGCTGCCGATGCCTGAGGCCCTTCCAACCTCCTACCGCGTCCGCGACGATCTGGTCATTTCGCCCAACCTCGTGCTCGCGCCGATGGAGGGGGTGACCGACATCACCTTTCGGCGCCTGATCCGGCAGATCGGTGGGTGCGGTATGACGTTTACCGAGTTCATCCCGGCGGCAGGGCTCTCGCGAGGGGGGGCACGAGAGCTGCTTCTCGCCACTTTCGACGAGGCGGAGCGACCGATCACGATCCAGGTCTTTGGCAATGACCCCACCGTCCTGGCCGAGGGGGCCCGCGTGGCGCAAGATCTGGGGGCCTCGGCCGTCGACCTGAACATGGGCTGCCCCAGCAAGCGGGTCTGTGCCCACTCGGGAGGATCGGCTCTGCTCAAGGAGCCCCTGCTGGTCGCGCGGATCGTTCGCGCCATGCGGGCGGCCGTCTCGATCCCCTTTACCGTCAAGATGCGGTCGGGGTGGGAGCCGGAGCGAGAGAACGCGGTCGAGATCGCGCGCATCGCCGAGGCCGAAGGCGCCGAGGCCATCGCGGTGCACTGGCGGACCCGGTCCGAGAAGTATGGTGGGCAGCGTCGTCTCGACACCATCGCGGCCGTCCGTCAGGCGGTTGGGGTGCCGGTCCTCGCCAACGGGGACATCGTCGATGCGCCGAGCGCGCTGCACACGCTTCGGCAGACGGGGGTCCACGGCCTGATGATCGGCCGGGGCGCGATCAAGAACCCCTGGGTCTTTCGCGAGATCGAAGCCGCGCTGCACGGTCTCGCGGCACCCATCGTCGATGAGGCCGAGAAAGAGAGGGTCTTGCTCGCCTACTTCGATGCGATCCGCGAGACCTTTCGGCACGAGAAGGCGGCGCTCGGGCGGTTCAAGAAGATCTCCAAGTATTTTATCGACGGCATCCGCGACGGTGAATCTCTCAAGGTCCAGATTCTCCGTTCTCAGACCCCCGACGAGGCCATCGGGCATATCCACGAGCACTTCGAGGGCCTGAAGGTCCGCGCTGTCAGGGCTCCGGCCATGCCCCCCAGGGCCGAGCGGGCACGGTCTTGAAGCTGAAGGGAGCCCCCGCTCGTGGATCTTCGGAGTGAAGGAGCTGACCGGACGGGAAGGGGACGCGCTCTCCGTCGTGCTCGACCCACCAGTCGGGATCGGTGGGCCCAGGCTCGACCTGACCGAGTCCACCGAGGGAGGTGAAGTCCTCAGGGAGCTGGATCTCGGTGCCTGTCTCGCCGCGTCGTAGCTTCGTGACTCCGCTGTCGAAGACGGTCCGTATCGTGTCGTCTTCGGTGGAGGGGCCGGGCACGACCCGGACATTGAAGAGACCGGCGTCGCCGTTGAGCCCGGCGTTCGGAGCGGTCGTGTCCCACCACGAGATCACCAGGGCCTCCTCGGGTCCCTCAGGGTCGAGGTGGGGCATCCTCGCCGCTTGAAAGGGCGGGGTCACCGTGACTCGCAGCCCATGGCCGACGATCTGAATCGCGACGCTGTCGGGGTGGGGTCGACCTTGAGGGAGAGGTCTGGGCGCCTGGACCACCTCGGAGCGCTCGACCATGGTGGATGGGACGGGCGCTGGCTCGGACGCGGTGAGGGCGCACCCCAGCAGGGTGAGTGGCGGAAGAAGTCTCAAGGGAGTCCTACGTCATGGACGTGAGGTAGATCACGACGCCTAGCAGGGTCAGGGTGATGAGCACGATCAGGAGGAGCACGGCCCCGAGGACCAGTGCTGGGAGGAGCCAGCCCTGCTCGGCCGCTCCAACCTCGTCCTGAGTCGTCCGAACGGTTCTGGCCGACACATCGAAGGGGAGGGGGCCCTCTTCGGTCGAGGCATCAGCCAGCGGCAGGGCGTCTTCGGTGGGGGTCTCGGGTTCTTCGGAGAGATCTTCGGTGACCTCGACGTCGACCCGGGGAGGAGACTCTGCCAAGGAAGGGTCGACGAAGACCTCGCGCACCTTAGGAGCGCCGGGCTCTGGGAGCGAGGTGAGCCGGGCCTCGCTCGGGCGAGGCGTGGCCGCTCGCGGGGTGCTGTCGAGCAGGCCCGCCGGCGGCGTGGAGGGGGGAGTGGCGGGCTCGCGCGCGGTGGCTGTACGGACGGGCGGGGGGCTGTCGTCGATGGGTTCAGCAGCCGCTGCGCGGTCTCTCTCGGCGCGCTCGGCCTCGAGCTGGAGCACGATGTCTTGGGTCGTCAGGCGGGGCAGGGGCTCGGTGGGATCTTGCTCACGTGGGGGAGCGGTTCGATCCGATCCGCGTCGGAGGCGTGGATCTGTGACCTCGTCATAGGGATATTCCCCGGTATCGCCCGCCGAGTCGTCGAGCTGGAGGTCGTAGCGATCCGGGAGAGTGACCACCGAGAGCCCCCCTCCAGCGGGAGGCAGCGGTCGACCACGCTCGACGATCACGGCCTCGGCGTTGACGAGGCGCTCCTCGGCCTCCCTGGGCGGAGGCTCTAGCCATGGAACGGCGTGGGCCGTGGCGAAGGCCTCGAGAGAGGGCCCCTCGATCCGATCGCCGAGGGTACGAAAGGTGGAGACGACCTCGGTGATCTCCGGGCGCGCCTCTTCGTCGAAGGCCACCATGCGCAAGAGCAGGTTTCGCATGGCGCGGTCGTCCGAGTCGCTCCGAAGCTGGAGGTCTTCGAGCCGCGCGATCACGTCGGCGAGCTGTCGATCGTGTGCAGGGTTGCGGTTTCGAAGCCGCTTGAGCCAACGACCGCGGAAGAGCTCGATCGCGAGGACGCCCAGGGCGTAGGCGTCGGACGCCTCGGTGGCGCGATGGCCCTCTCGGCGCTCCGGGGCGAGGTAGCGGACCAGCCCCTTCTTGAGCGCCCCTGCGCGGGCGGTTCTGCCTGCGAGTGCTGTGAAGCCGGTGCCGAAGTCCGTGATCCTCAGGGAGCCATCCCGAGCGATGATGACGTTCGAGGGCTTGAGGTCGCGATGCACCATGCTACAGGGCTGCCCTGTGCTTGGAAGATTCCAGTGAAGCGCCGCGTCGAGCGCGGCTGCGATACCCCCTAAGATCTCGCACGCGACCCTCCGAGGGAGCATCTTTCCGGTCTCGGCCAGCACGTCCATCCAGTCGAGCAGGTCGATCCCATCGACGTAGCTGGAGATCAGGGCGAAACGCTCATCGACCCGCGCGACGTCGAGGGCGGGTGCGTGGTGCCGGTGCTCCAGCTCGGTGAGTCTCCGGGCGCGGTCTCGGAGGTCGAGCAGACGGTCGACGCCGCCGTCGGGAAGCTGACGAAGGAGCTTGATCGCGACCCTTCGAGGCCCGTATCGGGAGGGCTGCTCTCCGACGAAGACCGCGCTCATCGGGCCGGCGGCCATCTCGCGGAGCAGTCGGATACGAACGGGAGTTCCGGAGGAGTCTTCCATATCGCGGGCTCATCGCGTGCCCCGGACGGAAGTGTCTTAGGGACGATCTGCACGGTAGCACGTCGGTGCCGATTGCGCGCGACGGCCACGACATCGCCCCCGTCGGGTGCCATCTCGTCTTGCTGTGTTGCATCATGCGAGCGCCTGTGGCAGAACAGGAACCGCTCGTAGGTGGGGCTTACTCCCGCTGGAGGAACTGGATGTCCACACTTCGAAACCTGCTGCTGCTAGCGGGCCTCACATTGGTCACGGGTTGTGATCAGATCACTGAACTGCTTGGGGGCGCGTCCGACCCCGAGTCCATCCTCGCGCCAGCGCGCCAGTCGCTCGATGCAGGGGACCTCCCCGATGCACTGGTGAAGTTCCGCGAGATAGAACAAGCGAACCCGAACCTCGTTGAAGCGAAGGTGGGCCTGTCCTACGCCCTGCTGTTGGCCGGGGACCTCGATCAGGCAGATCGTACGCTGGAGCAAGCCATGGGGCTCGACAGCGCCACGGATCTTCAGAAGAGCGAGATCAATCTTCGTCGCGCCATTATCGCGCTCCGTAAGGGTGATCTCGCAAGTACCCAGAAGTACGGCGAGGCGTCTACATTGCCCGCAGGGCTCGTGCTCGCCGCCGAGGTTTACCTGGCCGACGCCGAGACCGGCGCAGCCATTCCTCTCTTTGAACGCGCCGCGGCCTCGGGCACGGGTGAGGTCCGCAAGACCGCCAAGACCTACCTTGACTACCTCAACGACCAGGCCTCGGGTCGAGCGCAGCTGGCCGAGGCGACCGCGCTGTGGGCCCTCGGTCAGCGCGAAGAGGCCTGTGAGGCGGCGGAAGAACTGCTTCGCTTCCTCCCCCCGACCTTTGAGGCACGCGATGAGCTGCTCTTGCTCTGGGCCGGCCGTGCGGTCGCGGCGGGGCGGGCGGGCGTCGCCGAAGGTCTGCTCGATGAGATGGCCGGCTCTCCGCCGGATCAGGTCTGGCGAGTCCAGGCGACCCGCGCGCTCGTCGCGGTGGCGAACCAGGACTTCGAGTCCGCTGAGAGCACGTTCGCTAACCTCAAGGCGGGTGGAGCTCCGATCGACGGCCTCACCGACGCCATCGCCACCGCCGCAGCGATCTCGAAGGACCGTGCCTTTGCGCGGAAGATCTCTGAGGGCATGGAATCGGACGCGGTGGCGAGGGGTCTACACGAGGCCGGAGCGAGTGTCGCGGCAAAGAACGCGGGCGCTTCCGGTACCTTCTCAAGATTCCTGGAGAGTAACTGATGCATTCCTCACTCATCAAAGGAGCGTGTGTCGCGCTCGTCGTCGCTGGCCCCACCCTCGCCTTCGCCAAGAAGGGCAAGCAAGAAGGTATCGAGCTCGTGATCGCCGTCGTCGACGCGGAGTCCGAAGAGCCGGTGCGCACCGCCAAGGTGCGCAACCCCCAAGAAAAAGAGACCCAGTCGGTGAACACCGACACGGGGGAGTGGCGGGGCCGTGTGCTCTATTTGCCCGACGGAACCGAGGTCTTCTTCGATCGCGGGATGGAGCTCACCTTCGAGGTCTCCGCTCCAAACTACAAGCTTCAGAAAGTGGTCTACACGATGCGTAAGCGGCGCAACCGTATCGTCGTTCCCCTCGAGAGGATGTCCCTCGACCTAGATGACCTCGACGACGACGAGCCCGTGATCCAATTTGGACGTGACAGACCCATTGGTGGCCGTCCCATCGATTAGCCCGCGCCTGGCTGACGCCTGGCACTCTGGAGAACTCCATGCGCACTACCGCTGCACTCACGACCTTCTTGGCGCTGACCTTCGGCTCGACCCCCGCGTTCGCGGGTGGGTGGGCGGACTTCGCGTCGGCCTTCCCTCTCTCACCCTGCCAGGATGGCTGGCTTGGGTGCATCGTCAACGGCGAGGCGGTCGGACCGAACCTCGCGAAAGACAGCACGGGTGCCCCCACGCCGTCCGATCTCCGGGTCGGGTGGTTCGATCTTGAGGGCACGGCCTCCTTCTCTCCTTTCCCGGAGCTCTCAGCATACCGCGGCGAGCTGGCGCGTGAGCCCGCCCCCGAGCCGGAGGTCGCCGACGCGGATCCAGAGCCCGAGCCGGCGAGGGCCACCCCTCAGCCCCGCGCCCAGCCTGAGCGCCAGGCCACGCCGCAGCCTCGCACTCCAGATCCAGAGCCTCGGACCACCACGCGCTCGGCCCCCGATCGGTCGACCCCTCCCCCAGCCGAACAGCCGACCGAGACGCGAACGGCGACCCGAGGCTCTGGCGATCAGCGTGGTACGGGCCGTGCCGAGCCCGAGCCCGAGCCTCCTCCCCCCGCGCCGCCTGAGCCGGAGCCCGAGGAGCGTGCGAGCTCGACCCCCGAGGCCCAGCCCACCTCGCTCAAGTCCGAGAGCGACGACGGAACCGCCAGCGCAGGTGACGCCGACGAAGGAAAGTCCGAAGCGGTCATCAAAGAGACGCCTAAGCCTTCGGAGCCCGAGGATGTCGACTGCAGCAACGTCAAGCGGCTCGAGCCCATGGCGATGCTCGGGCGGCTCTCCGACGCGCAGAAGGAGTGCATCGAGCAGGAGCTGGCCTCGTCTCCTCGGCAGACCGACAAAGACAAGTTCTCCCGTGTGCTCATGTCAAACGCTTGGGCATCGAACGATCGAGCTGGCTGGGAGAAGCTCGTCAAGCGTCACCTCAACGAGATCGATCGCTCCGACCCCGATCTCTGCTACAAGTACGCGGTTCATCTGTCGAGGAAGGGCGCCGGTTCTGCGAATGCGGTCATTCGGTGGGCCGATGTCGCACTCGAGAACAAGACGGTTTGGACTGGCCAGACCTACACCAACCGGGTGTACGCGCTGTTGCGCTTGCGCGCCGCGGCGGCTCAGAGCCTCTGGAAGGCCTCCGAGACCAAGTACGCCTCCGATGCTTCCGATGCAAACCGTTCGAATCGCGACAACGCCAGGAATCGAACCAAGGTCCTCGCCCGCGAGTGGTATGAATACGCTAAGTCGGCGGGCAAGAGTGCCGACCAGGCTCGTGCGCTCTGTATGGCCGCAGCCGGCACCGAGGACTACTGCGAGGGGTCATGAGTCAGCCTGTGCGAGCCACCTT
Source organism: Deltaproteobacteria bacterium (assembly GCA_007693595.1). Lineage (GTDB taxonomy): Bacteria > Myxococcota_A > UBA796 > UBA796 > REDI01. Next base: position 159,423 of record REDI01000043.1, read on the forward strand.
CAGCACCACCGTAGGGCCCCTCCTGCTCGTTGGAGTCTTGGGCCTCGCGACCGCTTGCCCCGGTGGGCAGGCCGCGAAGGAGCCAGCGCTCAGCCAAGTGGGGATCGATCGGGCCCTCTTCGACAAGACCTGGCCGATGCTCGTGGTCGACGAAGAGGTCCGCGCTCCCTATCAGGAGGGTCTGTGGGTCAAGCTGGTCAAGGATCGTGACTACGCGCGGGCGATTAAGCTGAGCCAAGGCGGTCTGGCCTCTGCTCGCTTCCATGCCGACGCGGCTGCGTTGTATCGGCAGGGTGCACAGGCGACGGCCAACGCCTACGTTCAGTATTTCGACGCGCCGCTCGGCCAGGCCTACGATCCGCCCGAGAAGGCTCACTTGCTCATGGTGGGCAAGACCCTTCGCGGGGATCTCGACGGGGCCCGAGCCCAGGTCGACGCCGTTGGACAGCTTCCCGAAGACAGCCCGGTGCAGCCTTGGGCTAAGCCCTGGTCGACCTGGCTTGCGGGCGACGCCACATGGCCTCCGGACCTCTCGGGCTTCCCCACCTCGCTCCCCGACGTCGAGGTCGGCACTTGGCCCGAGGTCGACAAGCGCCCTAGCTATACGCTCAAGGAGGCGGAACCGGGCGATAACGAGCTGTCGATCGACGACCCCTCCCTCCTGCTCGGGCTCGCGCTCTGGCACGAGTCCGCCGCGCGCGACGCCGCGGGCGACCAGGCGAAGCTCGTCGAGGTCTACGGTGCCCGGTACCGACTCAAGGTGGAGCCGGCGGTCGAAGAGCGCGTCGAGATGCCCCTCGAGTTCCTCTTCGGGAGCGACTACCTCTCGGCCCTCGACGCCTCCTTCATGGCGGCGGCTCACGGACCGAAGGGGCTCGCAGCGGTCGACGACTATCAGGGCGAGTCCTTCACCGCCGCCGCGGTGGTTGCGGTGCGTGGAGACGATGGAAAGATCGACGCGGTCAAGGCGATCGACCTGGCGAATGATCTTCGGCGAGCCTGGAAGGAAGAACAGGGTCTCGCCGCGGGTCTGAACGAGGGACACCATCCCATCTTCGCGGACGTCGCCGTGGCCGGACTCTATCGAAATCTCGCGTACATCGCCGAGCTCGAAGGCAACCGTGAGACCTCGGGCAAGCTTCGTATCGCCGCACGCGACGTGGAACGTGACGCGGCGGCGGCGCCCGAAGGACTCCTCGCCCTCGCGGCGTGGGATGCAGACAATCAGTACACAATTCGCGGTTCAGAAATCATTCACCAGCTCGCGCGCCGAGCGCCCTCCCTCGAGGTCGTTCGTACCGCCTTCGATCTGATCGGTATTCGAGTCAGTCGGAGTCGGGGCGGCGGCACTCCTGGCATGTAGGAGATTCCTCTCATGGGTCGACTTCGACACCTCCTTGTTGGCGTGGGTCTGGTCAGCGCTGTCTTTCTCACCGGAAGCAACGTTGACTACTTCGAAGAGCAGCTTCCATCCACGATGATTCCGATCTATGCGCGGACCATGGTCGATCGCAGGGCGCACGAGCTGGTCTTCGACCGTATGTTCTACCGCTCCGCGATCACCAATGAGCTGCGTAGTCGCTTGGTCGAGCGCTATCAGGTTCTCGAAGGCGGAAAGAAGATCAAGCTCGTCCTCCGCAGCGGGGTGAAGTGGCACGACGGCAAGGATCTCACGCCCGATGACGTTTGCTTCACGGTCGATGCCCTTCTCAACGAGAAAAACCCGTCGAACGACGCCAAGGACTACCGCGAGGCCCTCGCGGGCTGCGAGTCCCAGCCCAAGGAGAACAGCGCGGTTATCGCCTTCCGAAAGATCTATCATAACCCTCGCGAGCGCGTCGCCTTTCATGTGCTTCCAAAGCATAAGTTCGACAGCAGCCAGATCAGCCCCGATGACGACTTCGCCCTCCGCCCGATCGGCACGGGTCCCGTCAAGGGCTCCAAGGGCCGCCGCGAGGTTTCATTCTCGTCGGTCCCGAATGCGCATCGGCGGGCGAACGTCGCGCAGCTTCAGCTCAAGGAAGGTGGTGACCCCTTCGTTCAGGTTCGAACCCTCATCAACGCGGGTGTTCAGGGCGTGATCGCGGTCGCGCCGCCCCTTCGTCCCGAGGTCGCCGCCTCCGACGATGTGGCCCTTAAGAGCTACGATCTTCGCTCTTGGTGGTTCATCGCGGTCAACACGGCGAGCGGTGCGCTCAAGCACCAGAAGGTGCGTCAAGCCCTCGACTTGACCATCGATCGCTCGGAGCTTCGTGAGCTCACGATCGGTGTCGACAAGGACGACCCCAACCCGCCTTGTGAGTTCATCTCCGGGCCCTTCGTTCAGTCCTCCCCCTACTACAACCGTCAGGTCAAGGTGGCGGAGCGTTCGGATCGGGCACGCGCGGGTACTCTCATGGAGCAGGCGGGCGCGACCAAAGCGGCCGGGCGCTGGACCATGGATGGCGCGCCGGTCAACCTTCGGATCGGCATGAACGCCCCTCTCGACACCGAAGCGCGCGATCTGCTCAACCAGATCGGTAACCAGCTCCAGGCAGGCGGCTTTGACCGTCAGGTCTACCGCGTGACCGCCGATGACTGGAACCGCAAGGCGGTCGCTGGTCAACTCAAGGACTTTGACCTTCTCATCGGCAAATGGTCTTTCGGCATGGTCGAGTACGTCAACCCGCTCTTCCACAGCCGCAAGGGCGGCAAGGGCTCCATGAACATCTTCAACTACAGCAACCCTGAGGTCGACAAGATCCTCACGCGCTTTGATGCCGCTCGCACCGACACCGAAGCACGCGATGCGTACCACGACCTCCACTCGCTCCTCGCCAAGGATCTGCCTTACATCTTCCTCTGGAAGCTCGATACCAAGTCTGCCTGGCGCAACGAGGTTCGGAACAACACCATCGCCCCCTACTACTACTTCACCGAGTTCGACGGCTGGACCATCCAGTAGGTGCAAGGGCTTCATGGTCTCGACCCGGCCCGCAGGGGTCGGGCCGTTGCGTTTGGACCTCGGGGTCGAGGGCTAGCGTGTAGGCGCGCCGCATGCCCTATCCGACGTAGACCCCATCCACGTTGATTCTCAGCGGGCGAAGCTGTGTTCAGATCGACGCGCCGCAGGGCTCTTCGCGGCTGTTAGGCTCCGGTTGTTAAGCAGAGGGTACACAACGTGGCTTGGTGGATAAGACCGATGGTTCGCGGTGCAGCGGGGATCCTTCTCCCCCTCATCGTTCCTGCCATCATCGCGATGATCATCTGGGGCCTTCCTGGCGACCCCGCAACGACGATCTGCCCGCAGGGGACTTGTGGAGAGACGGCGCGGCAGGCCTTGATTGAGCGGTACAGCCTGACCAGCCCCTACGCCTTCCTCTATTCTTGGTTGTCTCGGGCGATCTTCTTAGACTTTGGTATCAGCCCCGTGACCATCGCGGGCAAGGAAGTCTGGGCCCTCGTCGCGACGAGTGTGCCCAACACCGCGTTGGTCATGCTGCTCGCCTTGGGGCCCATTACGGTCGGCACTTTTGGGGCCGCCTTGGGCTGGTTCCCACGTCAACTCGACGCGGTCTTTCAAGGGATCGGGGTGGTGCCCGCCGTCATCTTCGCGCTCTTCTGTGTGGCGTTCATCACCATCTTTGACCTTGGGGGGATCGGAGCCTTTGGGATCCCGATGTTCGAGTACGACAACTGGGAGGTCTCACCCATGAAGCTGCTCGCTGGGGGGCTGGTCCTCGGACTGGCTGACGGCGCGCTCTCGGGGGCGGTGAGCGGCACCCGCTCCGTCTTCGACACCGAGTTCAAGCAGCGGTACATCGGCATCGCGATCCTGCGTGGTGAGCGGCCCATGGTCAATGCCGCCCCGAACGTGCTCCCGACGCTCATCGGCCAGTTCCGTTCCCGGGTGCTCCACCTTCTCTCGGGCACGGTCATCATCGAGGTGATCCTCGGCATTGAGGGTCTAGGGGATCTGCTCTGGAGGGCAACCCTCGACAACGACTACTTCGTCGTGCTCGGAGCAGCGTGGGGCTTTGCGCTTATTTCTTCGTTCCTGCTGATTTTTCAGGCCATTAGTGGTGTGGTCGTCGAGCTCATGATCCGTCGTAGCCCCTCGGTGCCCACATGAAGCCTCGCGTCCATGTGATTCGGTGGGTCGGGCTCTCGGTGGGTTTGGTTCTTCTACTTTCGCTCGCGCTCATGGCCTACTTCGCTCCCGACACGCTCGGACAGGCCGACATCACCCGCCGAGTCGCCAGCCCCTTCGATCTCCCGCCCTTTGGCGCCGACCGAATGGGGCGTCCGCTGCTCTATTATGCGCTTCAGGGAGCGGCGATCGTTCTCTGGCCTTCGCTGATCGCCGGTGCGATCGTGGCGGCTTTTGCCATCATCGCGGGCCTCGCGCGGTGCGCCGGGCTCGCTTGGTTCGATACGTTGCTCCAGATCTTCTCTGAGCTGATGGGTGCCTTGCCGCGGATGGTGGTGGTGCTCGTCGTCGCCTTGGCCATGCCGCGCGACTACACCAGCCTCCTTCCTGTGGCGATCGCTTGGGCCTTCTTGGCGGCTCCTGGGGCGATGGACGAAGCGGCGACGGCCGCGGGTCGCCTCGGGGGCTCTCGTTTCGTGGAAGCTTTGCGGGCGCACGGCTTCTCGGCTCCTCGGATCTATCTGTACCACATCATCACCCTCAACCTGCGATCCGTGGTGATCCGACAGGCCGCTGAGGTGGTGATGCAGGTGATCTTCCTTGAGATCGCGCTGTCCTACCTAGTGCAGGTACCCCCGGTGCAGCCCGCCCTTACCCACTCCGAAGAGTTCAAGTCCTGGGCCGATATTCTCTACCTCGGTTTCCAAACCGCCACCGGCGGCAACTGGTTCGGGGCTGGCTCGTTGATCCACGCTTTGGTCCTCGGGCTCGTTCTGGTGGCGATGCCCGCCGTCATGGCTCACGCCTTCCGTCTGGCAGCGAGGGAGCGATGATCGACCCAGACCTTCTCCTCGACATGCAAGATCTGACGATCCGTACGCCGAGTCGGGTTCTGGTCGACGGGGTCTCGATCCAGGTGCGCTCCGGCCGCTGCGTCGCCGTCATCGGGCACTCTGGCTCCGGCAAGAGCCTCTCCGCTCGGGCGGCGATGGGCGTGATCGACGTCTTTCCAGGTTTGGTCCGTGGATCCCTACGCTACCCCGCCTACACTGGCGAGAAGGACTGGTTCGCCTCGGTGCGTCTCGGGGTTGTGTCGTCGCAGAGAGCTCTGCTCCGAGACACCCGCGCACTTCGGGGCGGCTATATGACCTACTCGCCACAGTCGGCCTCCTCGGCGCTCAACCCGGGTCGTACCTTGGGAAGGCAGCTTCAGATTGCGATTGGGCGTCGCGAGAGACCACCCGAAGACCTCGGCCTCGAGATCAAGGGCATCCTCGAAGAGGTCGGTCTGCCACCGCGGGCGGCAGCCTCGCTGCCTGGGGAGCTCTCCGGTGGCATGGCACAGCGCGCGGCGCTGGCCATCGCGATCGCTCCCAACCCTCCCCTGTTGATCGCAGACGAGCCTGAGACGGGCCTGGATCCCGTCCTTCGGAGGGTCGTGACCGAGCTGATGATCAACGTCGCAAAGAAGACGAAGGTGGCCCTCATGTTGATCTCGCACAACATGGAGACGGTCGAGCGGGTCGCCGACGACGTCGTCCGGCTTCAGATCCCTACCGTAAGTCACGACTCGTTGGGGCGGGAGCGCGAGCCCGACCCCAGGCTCTTGCCGTTCCTCGCGCCCGCTGCGTCCCCGTCGCACCACGCCACCGAGCCAGGGTCGGCCTCAACACCGCATCCGCCCCCGACTCCGGAGCAGGCCGAGCTCCCTCAGGAGGAAGCATGAAGCAGGTGGTGGTTAGCGCGGTGGGGGTGCACAAGACCTACACCCTTCCTGGTGCGTGGCCCTGGAGCCCCAAGAGCGAAGTGAAGGCGGTACGTGGCATCGACCTGACGCTCCACGAGAGCGAGGTCGTCGCGCTCGTCGGGCAGTCGGGCTCAGGGAAGACCACCTTGGCTCGCTGTATTCTCGCGCTCGAACCTATCACCGAGGGGAGCATTCGGCTCGAAGAGGAGCCCTGGCACGAGCTCTCCGAGAAGGCTCGGCGGCCGAAGCGGGTGAAGTTCCAATATGTCCCGCAGGATGCCCTGTCCGCCCTCGATCCGCAGCAGACGGCGATCGAGAGCGTCGTGGAGTCCCTCACGGTCCTCGGGAAGGAGAGCCGCGAAGACGCCACCAAGCGCGCCGAGGCCATGCTCCACGACCTTGGGCTCTCGCACCGGCTCCACGCGCTCCCGCGCGAGATGTCGGGCGGCGAGCAACGCAGGGTTACGCTCGCGAGGGTCTTCGCGCTGCAGCCAAGGCTTGTTGTGGCCGATGAACCTACGAGTGGGCTGGATCCCGATCGTCAGGATTCCGTGCTCGAGGCGTTGATCAACAACCTCCCTGACCGCGCAGGCTGTATACTGGTGACCCACGATATGGCTCAGGCCCGCGCTTGGTGTCATCGTGCTTTGGTGATGCTCGAAGGCCAAGTGGTCGAAGAGATCACCTTCCCCGATGGACAGCCTACCCACCCCTACGCCAAAATGCTATTCGACCCTTGGGGAGACCACGATCTCTCCCAGTCCACCGCTCAGTAGAGAGAGTTCGTCATGCAGCCTGTCCGCACATTGATGCTGTGTTCGGTGCTGGCCCTCGCGGGAGCCGCCTCCGTAGATCTGCTCCTGCCGTCGAGAGCTCAGGCGCAAGACAACCGGGCAGAGCGCCTTCGGATCTCCGAAGAGATGAAGAAGCTGGCCCAGCGGAACGCTTGGTCGGGGGTTGAGCGCAAGTACGCGGAGCTGCGTGCCTTGCGCATGGACCTTCCCGCCGACGATCACCTGACCGGCGCGCAGTCTGCGCGTTTTTTGGGAAAGACCTTCGAGGTCTACAATCGACTCTCCCGCGCGTATCAGATCACCGAAGACTCCGACACATTCCAAGAGATGCAGACTATCGACGCCCAATATGGGCGTATTGAACTCAAGGGTAGCGAGCGTTTCCTGCCGCGCATCGAGCCCAAGGTCATGCCTTTCGCTCCCGACGCTCGAAAGAGCATCGAGTGGGCCAACGAGGTCCTGACCAATACAGGCTCGTTCAAGGGCATGCTGCCTGCGGGTGAGTACCGCGTGGCCTGCCAGGAGTTTACGGTCGCTCCGGGACCGAACTTCTTGGTCGACGACATCATCAAGCCCAAGAAACGTGAGCTACTGGAGTGTCTTGGCCAAGAAGAAGGCGATGAGCCCTCGGTCACTTATGAAGGTCTCATCGGCTACAACGGGCCCGTCGCCATGGTGGGCTACAACTTTATGGCGAACTTTGCCCCGAATTCCCCCGCGTTCTCATCGTCGGATCCCGGCCTGCATCAGGTTCAGGGCCAGACCGCCACCGGCTCGGGGATCTCAGCCCAAGTCGGTTACGAGATCGGGTTCAATGGGTTCGACAAGATGTTCGGCTTGGCGCTCACCGGCGCCTACACCGGAATGTACGGTGGCCGCACCCAGTACGCTCGGCGCCCAAGCAGCTTCAACGGGGGCTCGATCTGGCTCGCCGGCACAGCTCGACCCGGCGACTTCCGCTTCGCCTTCGGTCCGACTTGGAGCATGGTCTACGGTAGCGGTACCGGGGCGGCCTGCTGGTTTGAACTCGCGCCCGGCGAAGACTGGGCTCCTCCGGCAACCGGCACCACCGAGACCAGCTGTCGACGGCCGAGTGAGCCGCGATACGAGCCTAACAACCTCCAATGGAGAGGTTTGAGCTTGGCTCCTGGCGCATCTTTATCGGCAGGATACGGTTTCATGGAAGTAGGATCCTTCCAGGGGGTTGTAGAACTGGGTGGCTCCTGGGCCACCGATGGACAGCGCCACATCGTCAACGCGGCCGTCCGCGTGGGATTTGTCCCGGCGATCAAGAGATTCCAGGAATAACCTTATTTTTTCGTACACGTTTTCGTTCTGGAGCAGACGCATGAAAACCACCACACGGTTTTGGGTACGAGGTATCGCTATCGCGGGCGTTGTCCTGTCCTTAGGGTTCTCTTCGTTCGCAGATGCCGGGCAGGTCAAGTTCGGGACCGACGGTCACGCGATCAACCCGGTGTGGTCGCTCGATGGCAAGCACCTCGCCTTCGAGGTCAACACCTACGGCGGCGATGGAATCTCGATGTATTTCGCCGAGATCGCCGGCGTGAACGCCAAGAACATCCAGCGGGTCAAGCTGCCTGGGGGCGGGGGCGCGTACAGTAGCCAGCAGGTCGTCATGAACGCGGCCTGGCATCCAGATGGGTTGGCAGTCTTCGAAGGTTCGAACTCCGGCGGAAAGTTCCGACTTTACTTCGGGCAACCCGGCGGAGCGATGGCGGCCGAGATGCTTCCGACCCAGAAGGCGCCCGGTAACCTTCAGTTCCCGGTGGTTGCTCCGAACGGCGGCCTGCTTGGTTACATCTCGGATCAGTTTGGTCGCGGCGACGTGATGATCTGGGACCGCAACTCCGAGAAGATCTCGCAGGTCACCAAGACGCCCGGTACGTCCGAGGTCTTTCCTACGTTCAACGCCAATGGAACCAAGTTGCTCTTCGTGCGCAAGGGCACGGATGCGAGCGTTCACGAGGTCGACATCGCTTCGGGCGATGAGGTCAAGATCGTCGCGGATAACGGCGACCAGACCCGCCCGGTCTATGCGGGGGACAAGATCCTCTACTTCAGCTCAGAGCGGGGCGAGGGCAAGTGGGACCTCATGGTGGTCAACTCCGACGGAACCGGCAAGAAGGTGATCGCCAAAGAGGTCAAGCTTCCCGAGCGCTCTCGTCCGGCGGTCACGGCCGATGGTAAGTACGTGTCTTACGTCTACGCTGACCCCACCAAAGACACGTCGCTCTACATCAAGCCCATCGCCGGCGGCGATGAGATCGTGGTCACGACCGAGTTCACCGCTTGTAGTGAGCCGGCCATCGGAATGAATGGCTCTCGCTATCTGCTCGCCTTCACGGCGTTGCCGAGCAACGATAGCGACTGGCGTTTCCTCTACGTGCAGGACGTGAGCGACAAGCTCTGAGTCAGGCCCCCTGTGCCCCTCGCCGCCCTGCCCCTCACCGTGGGGGCGTGTCACAGACCCAAGGGTGACGGAAGAGCACGAAGGGCGTTCGCCTGACTCTAGGTGCACTCACCGGAGCCGTACCATTCGCAGCTCAAGTTGCTCCAGAGCGAGACGCCACCGTTGTAGTGCTCACCGTTTGGGGCCCAGGCTCGTGCGGTGTCATAGCCGATCGCGGTGCCGTCGCTGCGGCGATCGACCCCCCAGTAGGCGTCGCTGATCCCGACGGCGTCGTTCGCGACGTCGTTGACGTAGTCTTGGGGACAAGTGGTCATGCTGACGTCTACGTTGCCGATGTTGTAGGTCAAGGTCAGGTCGCATGCGCCACAAGCATCGCCTCCACCGTCGCGCCGGGTTCCGGTGAGCGAGAAGGCGACCACACACATCTCATCGTCGGCAGCATCGCTGTTCTGCCAGTCGGACGTCTCGCGCCAGGCTGCGTTCGCGAAGAGCACGACATAGAACCGACCGCCGATCTCGTCATCGTCCAAGAAGTTGACGTCGGCAGCGAAATAGCGCTCAGCCCCTTCGATGTCGCGGCAGATAAGCCCTTCGCTCGTCTCGAACTCGACGCAGGCGTCGAGGTCGGGCTCGATGAGATCGAGGACCGAGGTACGGTTCGAGTCGAAGCCGTTGTCGCTGCTATCGCTGTCGCTTCCATTGTCTTCTCCTCCGCACGCGAACATCGCGGTCGCGGAGATCAGTATCCATTTCTTCATCTGCTCCTCCTGTAGCGCTAGTGTGCCTCAAGTTGGGTCGGACCGAAAGGGTGACGTCGCGCTTTCTTCGGTATCCCCTGACACGGGTAAGGAATGCGTCGGTTCAGCGGCGATCGGCTCAATCGAACCGCAGCGCCACGCCGATCCTTAGCTCCCCTCCTAGCTGGGTGAGGCGTATTCGGGCGTCGAGGTCTTCGGCGGGTCGACGATGGTGACGGGCGTCTCCGCCGAGGGCGACGGTGAGCGCGAGCTCGTCGGCCACGGGCAGGTCGGAGCGGAGCTCCAGCCGGGCGACGGAGGGCCCCGGAGTCCAGACGGTCTGGGCGTCGAGCTCGATCAACAGCGGCCCTGGGCTGTAGCGCAGCCCGCCTCCGATGCGAGGGCCGAGGACGCCGAAGCGGTCGAAGGACGCGGTCGCCCGGCCGGGATCGGCGTAGCGGATCACGCCCCCGTGAAGCCTCGACAGACCCAGCCCCGCATAGGCGGACCAGGGGCCCTCGACCCAAGCGCGGTAGCGCGCCCCGACCTCGACCTCGATCGGGGCGGCACCCGAGCGGTCGGTGCCGACCGCGACGCGATAGACGCCAGCTCGGGCGCGGAGATCGAGCCCGACCCTTCGGTCTGGATCGGGCCAGATCTCCCCGTCGAGATGGGCGAAGGTCTGCCCGAAGAGGGCGGCGGTGCTGAAGCTGGAGGCCGGGGCATACTGGTTGGCTTGATCCCCGTCGACCCGCGCTGTGTACCGAAAGGGAGCGTTCACCAGGGCGCCGCGAAGCCGGGCTAGGGGCGGAGCAACCGAGGTGGAGGCCGCTCGCTTGGGCGCGACCTTGGGCACGACGGCGCCGATGGGAACCTGACGGATCCCGGATGGAGTTAGGGTGAGGGTCGGGAGTCTGCTGCGCCAGCGCGCTAGGAGTTCGAGCTCATCGGCGCTGCCTGAAGGGGGGAGGGGTGGCCCTGGCTCGGCCTGACCGCGCCCTTGGGGGACGGTCTGCCACATCGACACGAGGACCTCGCGCCCTGCGCCTTGGACCTCGACGCTGCTGTGACCGGGGCTACGTCCACTTCGTATCTGGACCGAGGCGAGACCGTGGCGGTCGGTCCGCGCCTTCTCAGGCACGGCCAGATCTCCGTCGACGACGCGCAGGTCGAGGGAGGTCTCGGGAACGGGCATGCCCAGGGCGTCGACCGCTAGGATCAGAAGGGTGGTGGTCGAGCTACCATCCGCGGGAAGATCAGGGGTGATCGGCCAGGCGAGGAGGTGTCGTGCGGGCTGGCCGGTGGGCTGCGGTGGGACCCAGCCGAAGATCTCGACGATACCGGCGTCGCGCATGGCTTGAAAGGTGGTGACGTACGAGCCGTCGGCCTGGCGGGAGGGGCGGCGGGTGGTCCTAGCGCCTTGGGCGACGATCGAAGGGTGTCGCCCTGCGCTTAGGGGATCGTCGGGGTTGGCCACTTGGGCGGTGATCCGAAGGGTGCCACCGGGGGACAGGGACGCGGGCTCGATCTCGAGATCGAGCGGTGGAGCGTCGGGCACGATCCGCAGGCGCGCCGAGGCGCGCTCGTCGAAGGCCGTGACGGTGATCGCGGGGGTACCGGCCGCAGGTAGGCTCCAAGGAATGAAGAGCACGCTACCCTCTGTGGTGATGGGGCCGATCGACCCTTCGCTCACCTCGACTTGGACCTGGTCGGGCTCGCACCAGACCCCGGCGGGCGTGACGCACCCGACCGGCACGAGGAGCTCATGCTTGGCTGGGACTCGCTCGGGGAGGGGAGCGAGCACGACCCCACCGTTCGGCGAGAGCGGGAGGTCGCGGGGTTCGCTCGAGGGAGTGGGCCCGCTGAATGAGAGGGTCCCCCGGCGCTGATCGGGATGGACCTCGACGCGAAAGGAGACGTCGCCCGCGCGGCTGACCGGGGTCGGGCCGTAGGTTCGATCCCCGATCTCCAGCGTCGCTTCGTGACCAGGCGGGCCTTCGAAGGAGAGGGCGCGCTCCGCGGTCAAGGGCAGGACGAGGGCGCTCGCGCGCTCGGTCGGTGCCGCCGGATCGATCACCAAGGCGACGGCGTAACCTGGCTGGGTCAGGCGGCCTGGAGCGGTAAAGCGGGTCAGGTAGCTCCCATCGGGGGACGGGACGACCTTGCCGACGGTGCCGGTGCTCGTCACGGCACGCAGCGTGGGCGGCGCGGTGGCGGGGCCCTCCGCAGGACGCAGGGTCAGGGTCGTGCTGCGGCCCGAGGGCACGGGGAGGGGGTCGGCGTTCAGCTCGATCTTCGAGCCCCATCCCGGATGAAGCCGGAGGGGGAGCTCGAGATCTTCGTGGACGGTGCCGCCTCGTAGGCGGAGGTGCAGGGTGGTGGTGGTGGAGCTGGGGACGGCAGGGGGGAGATAGACGATCTGATAGCCGCCCTCGACGGGCTCGATCGCGCGGACCTCGCCCAGGGGTGCGCGGGCACGGATCCGAAGACCGGGGGGCGCGATCACATGCAGCAGCGCAGGAGTCTCGCCATCGGCCACCAAGGGAGGGGCGGGGAGCCCTTGAGGTGCGCCGAGGGCTGGGCTCCCGAGCAACATGATGGCGAGCAGCAGTAGGGTGAGCGAACGCATGGGGGTGAACCTCAACGGAGGTCTACCGCGGTGGCCCGGACCGGGTGGAAGCCTGATCAGTCCTTTGACACCTCGGCAGCGCCCCACAGCCCGAACGTGCGGTGGAGCCCCTTCAGCTCCCGGTGAGCATCACCCGGTGGGTTCGAGGGTTCAAAGCGTATCTGAGCGGCCAATCGCTGCTGCAGCGCGTCGGCACGCCACTCTGGCCCGAGGGTGCTGGCGTTGGCCAAGTCCTGGGCTTGCTGGAGCTTCGTGATCGAGGTGGGTCTCTCTGCGACCAGGTCCATCAGTCCCTCGGCCAGGGTGCGATGGAAGCTCGCTCTGGGATGGTTCAGGGTGCGAAGGGTGCGGAGCCACGGCCGTCCCCACCGGCTCACGAACTCGGTCAGCTCGTTGGCGAGCGCGGCGCGCATGGCGGCGTCGAGGTTCCACGCCGAAGTCTCAAGATCGATCTCGGCGGCATCCGTAGCGTCGAGCAGGGCTTCGATGAGCTCCTCGGCGCGGCGTCGTCGGGGCTGCCACGCGACGTTCCACAAGGCGGGCCGGAGCAGTGTGAGCTGTGCCCACCACAGCGAGGTTGGCGTGTCGGGGGCGTCGGGGTGGCGATGCGGGCCCTCCCCGAAGCGCCGAGGCTCCAGGTGCAGGTAGTGGTCGACCAACTCATCGAGAGTGTCCAGGTCCCCCGAGCAAGAGAGGTGCCACGCGCGCTGGGCCTGCCCGGTGGCGGCGAGCCACGGGTCGCCCGCCGCCTGGGCGCTCTCGCTGAAGCGGCGCCAAAGCTCGGCGGGGCGCTTGTCGTGATAGCCCCTTCGGTCCCACCATCTCTGGGTGAGGGGAGGAAGCGCCTTGAGCGCGACCGGGCCACCGAGGGCGTCTTCGCTGTCGAGCAGGTGGTCGAAGGCGAGGTCCAAGGCCTGGAAGTCGTCGTAGTCGTATGCGGCCTTTGCGAGCTTCCAGGCGGTGCGCTCGTGGTCTCGTGGTGCCTCTGAGCTCGCCAGGAGCTCGGTCGCCCGGGTCAGGAGCTCAAGCACCCGTGCTCCCTCGCCTCGGCGTCGGGCGTGGCGGGCCTCTTCGAGGCAGGCGTGGGCGAGGTCGTGTCGAGTGCGGGCGTCCATCTCTCAGGCGTAGTAGGTGAGGCGCGAGGAGGCCAACACGGTGTCGATGCTCCGAGCGCTGACTCTGTCGATCCTGGCGATGCCTGCGGCCATGGCGGCCTCTCCGGCCCTCGAGGGGGGGATCGGGCTCGGCACCTGGACCTGGATCGGCCCTCTCGCCGCGGAGCAACCCGTCCATCCGGGCTTCGTGCTCACCTTCGACGAGGTGGTGGACCGGCGGCTTCTCCTCAAGGATCCTACCGCGCTCCCGGCCTCCCTCCAAGATCGGGCAGGTTCGGTGCACGAGGTTCGGCTGCGCCGGTACCCTTGGATCCCTGAGAGCCTGATCCTCTCGCCCCGCTTTCAGCAGACCGGCATGGTCGGAGCCTCATGGCGCCCTCTCGTCATCGGTCGGCCGCTCGCGACCGGGCCGGTGTCCCTCTCGGCCGATGCAGGGCTTCGGGTCACGGCTTTGTATCTCTGGTCGAGCTCCTTGCCGGATCCCGCCGATGGCTCCAAGTCCTTCTTCTTGCGCCCGGGTGTCGATCTGTCTCTCGATCTAGGGTTTGCGCTCAGCGACCGTACGACCTTGCGGATCGGCGCCGAGGGGCACGCTTACCTGCCACAGGCCATCTCTGGCTTCGGTCTGGGGCGGGCCGGGGACCGTATGGCCCTGGTGGCGCGGGGCATCGCCGAGGTGCGGGTCCGCCTGCGGCGATCCCTCCCGTCTCCCTAGGAGGGTGGGTGGGGCGGTCGGGCGTTCTACGCGTCGCCCCTCGCTGCCCACCGTCGGAACCCTGCAGGATCCGTGGCGATCCTCGACATGAGGTCGTCGGGGACGACCCCGGCCCGCAGCTGGACGATCTGCGGATCTTGGCCGAGTACCTGGGCCAGACGTACAAGCGCCTCGCACGAGAGCTGGCGCTCACCGGACTCCACCCGACTGATCCAAGACTTGGAGACCCCGAGTTGCTGCCCGAGCTCGGCCTGACTGAGCCGGAGTTCCCCCCTCCGCGCTCTCAGCCAGTCCGCGAAGGAGAGGGGTTCGACGGTCTGCTCGGCGCCGATCTGCGCAGGATCGATCGTGGACGTCGTGGGCCAACGCACCCGCGCGAAGGCGCTGTGGTTGTGGATGGACTCGGCGTTGTCGGCCTCGACCTCGACCGAGGTGACACCAGGCAGGCCCCGGAGCGCCAAGATCGACTCGCGCACCAGATCCTCGACGAAGCGGGGGTTGTCGTAGGCCAACTCGGTCACGTACTTCTCGTCCTCGCGCTTGAGCAGTGCGAAGAGGGGGGCGGACGCGACGGACTCGATGGCCTCGATGACATCTTCAATCCAGACCATCTGAGAGGAGATGACCTTGGCACGAACCAGGCTGCGCTGGTTGTGGGCGCCGTAGTCGCTGATCGCCTTGGAACAGGGACAGAGGCTGGTGACGGGGACCTCGACGTGCAGGGCGAACGAGACGGTGTCGCCGTGACGTTCTGCCTGGAAGGAGCACTGACTGTCGAGCCAGGAAGGGACGCCGCTCACAGGGGCCAGCTTGCGTACGAAGTATGGAAAGTCGGCCCGAAGCTGCACCGACTGGGCTTCGAGGCGGCGCTGCATGCTGGCGAGCAGGTCGGGCAGGGTGCGCAGCGAGAGCTCTCCGCCGTTGGCTTCGAGACACTCGACGAGGCGGCTCATGTGGGTGCCCTTCTGGGTCGCCGGAAGACGGACCGAGAGGCTCAGGGTCGCGACGGTCGACTGGCGTCTGCGGTCGCGGTCCATCACGACGACCGGCCAGCGCAGGTCGCGGATGCCTACCGCATCGATGGGCAGACCGCGCTCATCGTGCTCGGCGGCGTGGTCGGGGAGCTGCTCTCGATCGGGTCGATGGTTCATGGCGGTCGTCTAGCCGGCCCTCACCATCTGGTCAACTCATCGTTGTCTCGTTTGGAAACCACCCTGGGAGAGAGGCCGCTCCCCGAGGCTTGGCCCATGGAGCGACGGCAGGCTCCGCGGGCAAGGCTACGGCCCGCGGCGGTCGGGGGCGGAGCGCACCGTGGCTGTCGGGTCGGGGATCTCTGGACGGTAGCCCCGCGATTGCCACCGCTCGAGCCAGACCCGCTCCATGGAGACGGTGGAGATGTTGTGCCCATCCTGGGCTCGCCTGGGGTAGACCACCGTGGTCGGGGGTAGGGCGAGCACGGCGCCCGGGGTGGCGGCAGCGGGCCAGGTTCCCGGTGAGAAGAGCATGCGCTCGGTGAAGACCGAGTTGTCGATCCGCCAGCACACCTCGGCGGGGTCGGCCACGCAGGCGATCGCGTGAACTTTGTGGTGGCCGACTCGGGTCACGAGCACCTGTGGCGGGGGATCGGGAGCCAGGGTCGCTTCGGTGACGTAGAGGGGTACGCGGGTGCCGCGATCTCCCGCGGAGACTTCGATGGAGGCACCGTCGTGCGGACGGGCGATCACCCTCACCGGGGCGAGCAGGGGAGCGCTCGGGGCACGGCCGAAGGTCAGCTCGGCCAGCAGGCCCCAGCCTCTCCGCTTGAGCGCTTCGCGGTAGGCCTTGCGGTCTTCGGCGAGCGGCCCGATGAGGACCGCTTGCCGCGACTGCACGCAGCCTACGAGGTAGGCGCGCGTTCCGGTCTTGCCGACGATGGCGACGACCTCCATGGTCGCTCCTAGGCGGGGGGGAGGTCTTCATCCTAGCGCTTGAGCTTAGCGTTGGGGGGGGCGGTCCTCAGGAACCCCCAGGCGCGTAGCCTTTTCGACACTGACGAAAAACTTTCATCGGTCCACGTTCGGGGCGCCGGGCTGGGACACGGTCCCCCCTCGAGTTTTATTGGCTTCATAAGCTGCCGAGCCTGTCTCGTCGTAGAAGGCGATGGTTGCGTCGTCGGGGCGAAGCTCGATCCAGACGAAGCCCGGGTGCTCGGCCTCGAAGAGGCTTTCGTTGCCCCGGTCGACCAAGGGGGTCGTCTTGGCGCCCGCGCCGCTCACGATCCAGGTCGTGCCGCAGGCCTCGTGCCATTGGAGGTTGTGATCGTGGCCGGTGAGCACGAGATCGAAGCGCCCGCAGACCGAGCCCTCGAAGAACCGCTGTAGGCCGGTGCCCGCCGCGTAGGGGACGCCCGGTAATCCTTCGTAGGAGCCTGCGTTCCCATGTTTTCCGTTCGAGAGGTAGGGGTGGTGGCCCAGGGCGATCCGCCAGCGAGAGGTGCTGTGCTGAACGGTGCGATCGAGCCAGCTCCGCTGGGCCGTGGCGTCGTCCCAGTAGAGCTCTTGGGTGTCGAGTCCCCACAGCCCGACCGGGCCGGCCTGGGTGAGCCAGGTCGTGGAGGGCATGTGGAAGCCTGAGGTCCGGTTGGCCCACCGGGCCTGCCAGATGGCGCGACGCCGGTCGTAGAGCTGCCCGTAGTCATGGTTCCCGAGCACCATATAGACGGGAAGCCCGAGAGGAGCGTAGACGTCGCCGACGATCTCGTCCATGCGAGGATCGTCCGGCGTCTCCATGCCGCTCGGGTAGAGGTTGTCGCCGAGGAGGACCAGGAAGTCGCAGCCTCGCGCTTTGCAGACCCTACCGACCGCGTCCCGCACCTGGCGCTGAGCTGGGCTGTCGTCGCCCACATCACCCAGCGCGATCAAGCGGACGCGCTCGGGATCAGAGACCTCGGGCGCGGGAGCGACCACCGGGTCGGGCCGCTTGGGACCCGAGTACCACCACAGGCCGGCCCCGATGCCTGCCGAGAGGATCAGCACCAGCCCCAAGAAGGCGCGGAGGTAGGTCTTGGTCGTCATTCGCGAAGCCGGACGCCTCGATCACCCCAGCGCTCCTGCACGGCGGCGATCAAGGCATCACAGGTCTGGTTGACCTCGTCGCCGGTTCGCGCGGCCTGGTCGGTGTCGAAGCGCAGCGCGAAGGTGATCGTTCGGAGAGGAGCGCCCTCTTCGTCACGGTGGGCGTAGAGATCGGTGACGTCGACCCGCGCCAGCCAGGAGGGCCCCGCGTGGGTGAGGGTCTGGGCGATCTCGCCCGCCCGCACGCGATGGGGAAGGGTAAAAGCCAGGCTACGCTCAATCGGCTGGTTCGTGCTCGGAGGTCGATAGGTGAGGCGCTCTGAAGGGGCACCGAGGAGGGGTTCGCTCTGGATCTCGAGGTAGACCGGACGGGCCCGCTTGATCCTGAAGGCGCCGAGCACTCCGGGGTGGACCTCGCCGAGGGCACCGATGGGCACGCCACCCAGGCGAACCGACGCACTTCGGCCGGGGTGTAGCAGGGCGGCCACCGGGTAGTCGGGATCGGGAGGACCGACCGTGAGCGGCAGGTGCAGGTCGATCGCGAGGTTCTGGACGATCCCCTTCAGGGTCCAGGCGTCGACCGCTCGCCCCTTGTCCGCCCACCCAGGCTCTCGATCGGCTCCGCAGGCGATGGCCCAGAGCACGGGAGTCTCGCGGCAGACACCGTTCGGGGCGGTCTTGTCGGGGTGGAAGGTGCGCGTCCACTCGAAGGCCTTGATCTGCGAGAGGCGAAGGTTCAGGTTGGTGGCGACCCCTTCGAGGGCCTGGGGGAGCGGGCTGTTCTTGAGCAGGCCATAGCCTCGATCCAGGGCGTTGAGAGTCTGGACGTGGGCGGCTAGGGGGTGGCCTAGGGGGAGGGGGAGGCGCTCGACGAGCTCGCGGGCGTGGAAGCCGTCGACGACGACCTCGTAGAAGCCGTGGCCGACGAGGATCTGAGAGGTGAGGA
This sequence comes from Deltaproteobacteria bacterium, assembly GCA_007693595.1. Lineage (GTDB taxonomy): Bacteria > Myxococcota_A > UBA796 > UBA796 > REDI01. Next base: position 177,722 of record REDI01000043.1, read on the forward strand.
GCTTTCTCTGCTCCGGTAGGCTCGGCAGGGAGCCCAACTCCACGGGTGGCAGGTGCTCCGGGGTCTCGTTGTAGCCGATGCTGCGAGCCAGCTCTTCGTACAGATCGGCAGCGTCCTCGACGTCCCACAAGCGGTGGGGCGGCACCTCGACCAGGACGAGGTTGCGGAGCTTCTCGCGGGGGGCATCGTGGAGGGCGGCGGGGAGTGGCCAGCTCTCGTCGCCCTGCCAGTCTGGCCATTGACCCGAGACTCGAAAGCCGTAGCGGCCCAGTCGGTCGGCGATCTCTTGCGCGTGCAGCGGATACTCGAGGAAGGAGGCAGCAGCGGGGACCGAGAGAGGGATCTGCCGGCGGGGGTTGACCCAGCGGCCGACATCGCCGGTCGTGCCGCGCAGCGACCAGCCTGCCTCGTGGACGAGCAGCCAGGCGACCCGCCCCGCCCCGATCAGCGGTGCGCTCGGATCCGATCCGCGCTCGAAGCGGGCGGAGGCGTCGGTGTGCAGGTTGAGCGCGCGCGCCGCCTTGCGCACCCGGACGGGATCGAAGGCCGCGGACTCGAGGAGCACGCGGCGGGTCTGGTCGGTGGTCTTGCACTCCTCGCAGCCGATGACGCCCGCGATGCCGAGCACTTTGACGTCGTCGGCGATGATCAGGGTTCCGGTAGGAAGCTCGACGGGCTCTGGCGCGAAGAGGGGCCAGGCCTGCTCGCCGGGACGCGAGGAACGCACCCGGAGCGCGCCCTCGATCTTGTCGGCGTCGAAGGCGTGGGTGGGTTGCCCAAACTCGAGGTTCGAGAGGTTCGTCGCATCGACTGGCGCGCTGACGGGGCTCTGTTCGGCAGCGAGGATCGGGGCGAGACTCTGAGGGCTCAGGGTTCCCAGGCCCGGATCGGTCCGCTCGAAGAGGGTGGCGGTGTAGCGCAGGCAGCCGTCGGTCTCGACGTGAACTGGAACAGGGCTCTCGCCGACGGAGAGCGGCAGGATCGGCGGGAGCTGGACGGAGCCACCCAGCCGCCCGGCGAGCTCCCGGGCGATCCCGGCGTAGCAGTGGTGATCGCCCCGGTTCGCGAGCAACTCCAGGGCGAGGGCAAGGTCCCCGTCGGGGAGACGATCGAGGCGCTTGACCTCGAGGCCCGTGTCGTCGAGGAGATCTCGTAGCTGACGCGGATCGTCGGGGGCTTCGAGGTAGCGGCACAGGACGCTGTGGCGGATCTTCATGGCTCACCCCGGTGGATGGCGCGATGGACACGCAGGTCGAGCTCGTAGAGGCTGCGTACCCGAGTGATGCCGACCTCCTGCGCAGCTAGGCGAGTTGTGCCGATCCCAAAGGCGATCCCGGTCACCTCGTGAGGGTCATAACCGAACTCGCGAAAGACCTTGGGGTGGATCATGCCTGCCCCCAAGATGGTCACCCAGCCCGCCCCGTGGCATGCGGCGCAGCCCGGGCCCCCGCAGACCGCGCACGAGAGGTCGACGCCTACCGAGGGCTCGGTGTAGGGGTAGAACTTAGGCTTGAAGCGGATTCTGTGCTGGTCCCCGTACAGCTCCCGAGCGATCAGGGCCAGGGTGCCCTTGAGGTGAGCGAAGGTGAGCCCCCGATCGACCCAGATCCCCTCGAACTGGTGGAACATGGCGAGGTGGGTCGCGTCGACCGCCTCGTTTCGGTAGACCCTTCCGGCCGAGACCACCCGGATGGGTAGCTCGGGCTGCTTCTGCAGCACCCGGGCTTGGACCGTGGTGGTGTGGCTGCGCAGCAGCAGCCGCCCGTCGACCCAGAACGTGTCTTGAAGGTCGCGCGCGGGGTGGTGCTCCGGGATGTTCAGGGCGTCGAAGTTGTAGTAGGGGTGCTCGATCTCGGGCCCGTCTACGAGCGAGAAGCCCAGACGGCGCATGAGGGCGAGCAGTCGCTCTTCGGTCTGGGTGACGGGGTGGCGCATGCCCCGCTCGGGCGCGACGCCAGGCAGCGTGAGGTCGTGCCACTCAGCGGCGAGCTGCGCTTCGACGGCGCGGCGCTCGAGGTGCTCTCGCCGCGCCTCGAACTCCTGTTCCATGAGGCTGCGCGCTTCGTTCAGGGCGCGGGCCGCCTCGGGGCGCTCTGCGGGCGCGAGGCGACCCAGGCTCTTGAGCGCGCCCTTCAGCGGGCTCTTCTTGCCGAGGTGCAGGCGGTTGACCTCGACGAGGTCGTCGGGGGTGCGCGCGCGTTCCAGCGCGTCGCGGAAGCTGTCGAGCAGCGCGGATGGTGATGGACGGTCCATGGCCTCCCCGGATCTAGACGGGGCGGGGTAACACGACCGCCGCCGGGTGGACGCACGGGCCACGGGACTTAGCTTCCCCTCTCACCGGGGAGCTCCAAGTGCCGGTCCTCAAGCCCGATCCTCAAGCCGAAGCGCTGCTCCAGCCCTTGTCTACGGTCCTCGCTGCAGGGCTCGATTCGCTCCCGAACGCGCCCGACGCGAGAGTGCGGGTGTCCAAGACCGACGGGTTCTTCCGGATTGACCTAGGGGACCTGCCGGTGATCGTGCTCTCGGAAGCCCTGCTGGGCCCCGACATGCTGCATCCTGCTGAAGCGGGTCGCCCCTTCGCTCTGGATCGGTGGCGTCGGGCGGTGAGCGCCCTCTTGGAGGGGTTGGCGCTCTTGACGCTGGAGCGGGATCTCGGCGCCCCACTGGATCCTGCCGACTGGCGGGTCGCGGGGCTCGCGGGTCTCGCTGCCGATCTCGCCTGTCCCGATCTGCAGCTCGCCCTGCCGGATCTGGTTCGTGCAGCGGCCGCTCCCAGGCCGGGCTCCGAGCCCCGCGCCGGGGTGGCGGTCTACCGGGCTGCTTACGCGCTGGGGGAGGATCCCTGGGCGCTGGCCAAAGCCTGGCTCTCGGGTCCCGGACCCACCGTCGAGGACTGGTTGCGCTATGGCCGTTGGGTGCTCGGGGCCGGCCTCCCGGCCCACGTCGGCGTCGCGGTCGATCCCGCACCGCTCGTCGACATCCCCGTCGATCTGCCTGCGTGGTCCTGGGCCCGCCTCGAGGTCCCCGCCCACCCGCGTGGGGGGCGAATCCTCGTCTCAGGTGGGGCGGTCGTCGCCGATCCGTGGGCACCGGGGGGCCAGGTCCACCGCACCCTCGCCGGCGCTCTGGCTGAGCCGGGCGCCCTTCGACCCGACGTGGGTGGGCCGGTCGGTTCCTGGGACTGCGTCTCGGCCCGGGGCTTTGGGCAGGTCTTCGGGGTGCGCGGCATGACCTTCTCGTTCCACGCCTCGGGTCGGATGGAGCTGGTCCTCGCCGACGCCTTCGCCGGCGGTCTCGATGCGCTCGAAGCGGCCGAAGAAGTCGGCACGAGCGGTCACGCACCCGGTACTTGGAAGGTCGAGGGGGAGCGTTTCATGCGCTTCTTCGGGCTGGAGCTTTCTGGGCTCTCGATGCACGGACGAAAGAATCGAAACTTCGTCGTTCCTGCAGGCCCGATGGGGCTCGGGCAGATCCTCCAGGCCATGCAGGCGACCCCGTGGCGCTGGGAGGTCCGCGAGCAGGATCTCTACCTGTCCGGCGACCTCATGGGGGGGCGTGTCGAGCTGCGCATGCGACCGTCCGCCTGATCTCACGACACGGCGCTGCGCCCCGCACCATCGAGTGCTGACAAAGGGTCTACAGCAGCTCGTTGCGATCGGGTGAAGGACCGGCTATCCTGCCGGGCCCCTACGTTCTGACATAGGCCCGCCTAGGAGTCTCCATGCGTCTGGATCCCATCTCGGCAGCCATCGGGTTGCTCGGCTTGGCCCTACTCGGCCTGACATCGGGCTGTGCCGATCCCGTCCCGCCCGAAGTGGCGACATGCAACGCCTTGTGCGGCGAGCTCTTCACCGAGTGCCAATACCGAGCCTTCCCCACAATGGAGTCCTGTCTCGATGGTTGCGGGTATTATGAGTCTCGGGGCGTCGACATCGAGTCCCACCGCGCCTGCGTCGAAGAAGCTGCTTGCGACACCTTTGCCATTGTGGAGTGCGAGAATGCACATGCCCCTCGATAGATTCGTTCTTGGCGCCGCGGTGGCGGGCTTGGTCACCCTCACCATCGGCTGCCAGCAAGAGTACGGCCTCACGGGTCAAGCGCCGAATGTTCACCCCGACGACGTGACCGACTGCGGCTTCACCCCGATCTCGGGCACCAAGCTCTCGCGCTACGACTGCAACCCCGTCTTCTCGGGAACGGACGAAGGGTGGGGATCTGGAGTTGGCTCCGTCGGTTTCCACGCCACCGAGGTCTTGGGGCACCCCTTCTATCAGATGTGGTACACCTCCCGCCCCGAAGGCGCGGGCTACGGCGAGTGGGCCCTTGGCTACGCCATCTCAGCCGAAGGCACCGACTGGCAAGCGCATGCTCAGAACCCCCTGATCCAGGCTCAGCCCGGCCAGTGGGACGAGGACTCCTTCGCGGGTCCGGTCGTCGTCTGGGATCCGCAGATCGACCAGTACGTCATGGCCTACCAAGGCTTCACCCTCGGACCCTCCGGTGTCTGGGGCCTGGGCATCGCCACCTCACCCAACGGGGTGAGCTGGTCCAAGCACCCGGGCAACCCCGTGGTGGACTTCGGCGACTTTGGCATGGACTTCTCTCCCTGCTGGCCGCTCACCATCACCCTGTCTGGCGGCGGCTACCGCGGCTACATCACCGCCGACGAGACCGACTTCCTCGACGAGCTCTTCGGGGCTGAGCCAAGCTGCAATATCTACGCGATGTCTGCGGTCGATCTTGGGGCATGGACGCTCGGGAGCCACCCGATCCTCGAAGGGGAACACTGGTACGAGGAGCGGGGGTTCACCAATGCCGCGGTGGTTGAGTTTGAAGGGGTAGAATACATGTTCTACCTCGGCTTCGAAGAGTGGGTCCGCGGCGATCAGGTCCTGAGCGCGGTCAACACCAACTTCGCGCTGGCCACCTCGGTCGATGGCGGGCACACCTGGCACAAGGATCCGGGCAACCCCTTCCCGGTGAACCTGACCAGTCCTGGGCGTCTGAGCGCGATCGGGGCGCAGGTCGTCGGGGAGCGGATCCACCTCTGGATCACCGATCACTACGAAGAGCTGGGTCGCTCCGCCGTGGGCTACTTCCTCTACGAGCCCAACATCGACGATCACCCCTGATCGCTCGGCGCGACGGCAATCCTATCTGCCTGGGGTCAGACGATCAGGGCTCCGCGATCAGCTCTCAGCGGTCCGCGATCAGACTTGGTAGGGCGCGGCGTGGTAGAGCCGCTCGCTGATGTGGATCAGGCTCGGCATGTCATTGGCGCCGCCCGGCACGGTTGGGGTCGCCAAGGCGAAGCCGCTGTCGCCAGATTCTTCGGCGAGGGTGGCGAGCAGGTGGATGTCGCGCTCCATTTCGGAGCGCTCGACCTCGGCGAGCACCTGAAGCTTCTTGAGGGCGCTGCGCGCGACCGCGGTGGGCTCGGGTCCCAGCAGCTCGGTCGCGGGAAAAGTACGGTCGCCCGCGAGAGCCTGGCTGCGGTTCAAGACGAAGCCAGCGAAGGGAAGCCCCATCTCGCGGGTACGGTCGCGGAAGAAGTGCGCGTCGGAGACCGAGGCATCGGTGGGGGAGGTGACGAGCAAAAAACCGACGTCGTCGGGGTTACCCAGCAGCTCGATCATGCTGCCTGCGTTCTTGTTCAGCGTGGTAAGGATGCCCGAGAAAGACTGGAAAAACTCCTGAATATCACGGTAGGACTCTTCGCCGAAGACCATGGAGTTGACCCGATCGATCACCGCGCCCGCCGTGCGGCGGAAGAACCCGCCGCCACCCTCGCCGGCTGGGACGAAGAGCTGGAAGATCCGTCCATCGAGGAAGTTCGCCATGCGCTGTGGACCCTCGAGGAAGGCCAGCGCGTTGCGGGACGGCGGCGTGTCGAGCACAACCAGATCGTACTTTCCTTCGAGGTGGAACTCGTGCAGGGCCTCCATGGCCATGTATTCCTGCATGCCCGCGACCATGCGCGAGAGGCCCTTGTAGATCCGGTTGTTCATGAGGCGCTCGATCTGCTCGGGATCCTTGGCGAGCTTGTGAACCACCCGGTCCGCGACGAGCTTGGGATCGAGCATCCAGGCATCGAGAGAGCCGGGGGGCTCGATACCGGCCTCGGCGAGGCGCTCGGGAGAGATCGAGACCGGGGTGTCGAGGTTGCGGTCGACGCCGAGGGTCTGGGCCAGGCGTCGGGAGGGATCGACGGTGAGGGCGAGCACTCGTCGCCCCTTGCGAGCGGCCGCGAGGGCCAAAGCGGTCGAGGTGGTGGTCTTGCCGACGCCGCCGGCACCACACACCACCAGGATCTTGCGGTGCAGGATCAGCTCCGCGATGGGTTGATCGGCGGCGCTCGGGGGAGTGTGCGCGGGAGCGGTCGTGTCGTCGCTCATTCGACGTCTCCAGAGTCATTGGAGGAGGCGAGCACGGCATCGGACAAGCCGTGGATCAGGCCGGGACCTTCGGTAGAGAGCTCGGGCAGCCGCCAGATCGGGGTGCCGGTGGACTCGCGCAGATGACGCAGGGAGCGCTCGACCATTCCGATGCCGAGAAAGCGGGTGGCCCCGAATAGATCGTGGTCGTTGACCAGGGGATCGAGGACGTCGCGCTCCGCTTCGGTGAACTCGTCGCCCACCACCTTGTTGACGATCACCCCACCGATGGGCATGTCGGTCTCGCGAAGGCCTTCGAGCAGCTCCAGGCACTCGGTCACGGGCAGGGTCTCGGGGAGGGTGACGACGAGCATCGCAGAATCTTCGGGGTCGAAGAAGACGTCTTTGCCCTCGTGGATGGCTCGGGCGATGGGGCCGTTGGGGAGGATCTGCAAGACGCGGTCGGGCAGGGTGGCCAGGCCGAGGGCATGGCCCGTGGCGGGAAGATCGATGATGATCAGGTCCCAGGCTGGACCTCCGCTCGGGCTCTCGGCCCGAGCCAGGGTGAGCATATGGTAGAACACCCCCAGCTCGTTGAGAGAGGGGGCGGCGTCGAGCATGCGGCGCAAGGCGCTTGATCGCAGCGCGGCGCGGACCAGGGCTGCGATGGGTAAGACCACGCTGATGAAGCGCTCGTGCCCCTTGCGCGACCAGAGCATGACGCCGTCGATGTTGCGCGCCAGGGGTACCGGATCGGCTGACAGGGTCTTGCGGCCGAACAGTCGCCCGAGGGCGGCGAGGTCTTCTTCGGGTTCGCCCATCTCGGCGATAAGGACGCGCTTGCCGCTGCGGGCGGCCGCCATGGCGAGTGCGGCGGTGGCGGTGGTGCGCCCGACACCACCCTTTCCGGTGATGAGCAGGGCGCGCTTTTCGAAGAGCTCTTTCACGGGGATCCCAGGTTGAGGGGCAGAGGAGGAGCGGGTGGGTAGGCGATGAGGACTCCCGATGGGTTGGCGCTACGGGGGGATCCGCGGGGACCTATGCAGGCTCGAACCTGGAACGCGGCTGCCTTGCGCATCTGGACGGGTCGTCGCCCCATCCACCTGCTCGCGGAAAGCTGTAACGACAGCGGCCTGGAGGTCAAGCCTGTACGAGGCGTTCCGCGAGGCGACTGCTCCGCTCGATGCGGCGCCGGAGCGCGGCCTCGAGGACTTCGGCGGAGCCCACGAGGGTGAGCTTCAGGCGCGCTCGGGTGAGTCCTGTGTAGATGAGCTCGCGACTGAGCAGGGGCGAGGGCTGACTCGGCAGCACGATCACGGTGTGGCGGAACTGGCTGCCCTGACTCTTGTGGATGGTCATGGCGAGGACCCGGCTGTGAGCGGGGAGCTGGGCTGCGGGGAGCATGCGCGGCCCCTCCGCGCTCAGGAAGGCGACCACGGGTCCATCCGATCCACGAAGTACGACGCCGACATCCCCGTTCATCAGATCGAGATCGTAGCGATTCTCAGTGATGATCACAGGCAAGCCCGGCACGAGGGTCGCGCTCAGGTCGAGCGGGAGCTGGGTGCTGAGTTGGCGGACGAGGGCTTGATTGAGCCCCGACACCCCGCGCGGGCCGCGCCGGTGAGCACAGAGGATGCGCACGTCTTCGAAGGCGCGAACGATCGGCTCGACCGCCTCTCCGGGGCGCCATGCCAGGGCGGCCTGGATGGCGGGCCGCCAGACCTGGGCCAAGGCCTTCAGCGTGCGGGGTGATGGAGCGTCGCCAGGATCGGCGAGGTGGTGTAGATCGTCAAAGCGCGCATGGACCTCGCCAGACGTTAGGATCGCCAGCGCGTCCGCGAGGCCTTCCTCGTCTCCACGGCTGATCGCCTGGGCTGCGACGCCGATCCCTGAGTCGGAGCCGAAGCGGAAGGGGGTGTCGTAGCGCACCACGCAGCTGCCCAAGGGGATGGGCTCGGATCGGGGCCTGGTCTGGATGTGAAGGGTGCGCTCGGGTCGGTGGGGATCGACGCGGGTGGCGAAGACTTCGGGATCGAGAGCGAGCACAGCCGTCAGCTCCTCGTCGGTGAGCGCGGGACCACCGTGCACGGTGAGGTCAGCGAACACGCTGCCCGCCTCGACGCTGGCGAGCTGGTTGCGGTCGCCGAGCAGGATCAAGCGGGAGCTGGATCGCAGGGCCAGGAGCAGACGGCACATCATGGGCAGGTCGACCATGGAGGCTTCGTCGACGACGACCACGTCGTGCGGCAGCGGGTTGCGCGCGTGGTGGCGGAAGCGGGTGGTGTTGGACGGGTTGAAGCCCAGCAGCCGGTGCAGCGTGGTGGGCTGGAGCCCCTTGAGCCAGTCGCGCTCAGAAGGGGTGAAGCCCTGATCGAGGCCTTCACGCACCGCCTCGGCCATCCGCACCGCCGCCTTGCCCGTAGGCGCCGCGAGCGCGACCCGCGGAGGCTCGTCGGCTAGGTGGTGCAGCAGCGCCAGGGTGCGCTTGAGGGTGTAGGTCTTTCCGGTTCCGGGCCCTCCCGCGATCAGGGTGAGCCTGCGCCGCACCGCGACGAGCGCCCCGAGCCGCTGGAGCGGATCGGCCGTTGAGAAGAGCCTCTCGACCACCTCAAGCGTCTCTTGGAGCGCGTCTGGCAGGGGGTCGAGGGGGGCGCGAGCCCGCGTGCGCAGGGCGGTGGCGAGGCGGTCTTGGTAGGTCCAGTAGCGTCGGCTGTGGAGCAGGCCCTCCCAGAGTACGAAGGGGCGCTCGGGCTGATCGAGGGTCGTATCGACGGCCGGACTCGCCGCGACCTTCGCGAGCCAGGCCTCGGGCTCGGGCCAGGACAGCTCGGGGGAGGAGGTGTCGCCGGTGCGGGCTGCCCGATCGATGGCCGTTTGGCTCACCGAACGCAGATCCACCCCCACATGGCCGAAGCGAGGCGCGCGAACGGCGAAAGCGAGCCCGGTCTGGACCAGGGGGTCGTGCTCGCCGAGCAGCGGCGCGATGAGGGCGACGGTGTAGAGATCGGCCGCGTCAAGGACGTCGGCCTGAACGAAGGGTCCGGTGAGCTCGCGCAGCGGAGCGGGGAGGATGGCGCTCATGGAGCCCCCTCGTCGAGTAGGTCGGAGAGGTCGTGGATGACCTGGGCGGGGGGCGTATAGGCGAAGACGCCCGCGCCGGGCTCGCCGTTCATGCCCCGGATGAAGAGATAGGCGGCTCCTAGAACATGGGTCGAGTAGTGGTAGCGCGAACCGAGGCGGTAGCGCAGGAAGCGGTGCAGCCCCGTGAGGTAGAGGCTGGCCTGGAGGAGGTAGTGGTGCTCGACCATGGCGCCCGCCAAGCGCTCCGGGCGGTAGTCTCGCTGGGTCGACGCGCCGGTGGGGGCCCCTCGGTAGGGCGATCCCAGGCGGTTGGACTTATAGTCGGCGACGATCCAGCGCGGACCGTCGGGGGTGGTGATCCGCGCCGTGAGGTCGAGGCTCCCGGTGAGGAAGCCGGCGACCACCTCCCGCTGCATCGATGCGAGGCTCTGAATCCAGGCCTCGCCTTCGGGGAGGTCCTGCACGGCGGGGGCCAGGACCTCTGCCAGGGCAGCCCCGGTGAGACCCCGCTGCCCCTGCCAGCGGTACCCGCCGGCCACGGGGAGGTCGAACTCCAACTCATCGAGGCGGTCGTGGTGGGGGATGTCGCAGAGGCGTATCCCGTGAAAGGCAGGACCGAGGGGGGTCTGTAGGATCGAGGGCAGCGTGGCCTGCAAGGAAGCCAGGGCCGCTTCGTCGGTCAGGCCGAGTCGGGCGCCACACTGTTCGAGGAAGCTCGCGAGATCGGGCGCGCCGCTGCGAGGAAGGGGCTCGCCGGTGACGAAGTCGAGGTCCTCGAGCACACTGTGGATGGTAATCCCGGCCTCGCGGCCGCGGGGAAAGTCGGCCAGGGCGACCTGATCGGGCACGGCGGGGCCGGGGGATCTCTCAGAGGACTCGGGATCGTCGACCTCGTCATAGTCGGTGACGTCGGCGGAGGGGCCGTGGTGGTCGCGGGTCAGCGCGGTGAAGCTCAGGCGCTTCCACCCTCGCGAGAAGGGGCCTCGGGGATAGGCCAGGGCGGAGATCTCGACGGGCTTGGTGGTGATGGCTCCTGCGCTCGCCTGGGGTGTGAGGGGTTCGACCTCGAAAAAGGCGATCCGGTTTGGGGTGGTTAAGGCTCGGGCGGCGTCGCGGAGGAGCTGGGGCTCGCGGTCGAGGCTGCGGGCGATCTCGATGGCCTGTTCGTCGGTGGAGGCGCGGGCGTGGGGGGCGAGGAGGGCGGCGAGGGGAGAGTAACCGAGCTTGTCGGTCAGGCCGCCCCACAGGATCGCTGCGTGCTCGGCGCGGGTGATGGCGACATAGGCCAGCCGGACCGCCTCGCGCAGCATGTCGTCTTCGAGGACCTGGATCCGCTCCGACTTTGGGGAGGCGTCTTTGTTCAGGCTCAAATCGAGCCGCAGGCTCGAGGGCTCCGCCTCGTCGAAGCGGGCAGGATCGTAGGGGGTGGCGTAGGCGACGTCGCTGCGAAGGGTCGAGCACCTCCAGAGATCGGGCAGGAGCACGACGGGGTACTGAAGCCCCTTGCTACGGTGGATCGTGAGCACCTGCACGGCCTGGGTGTCGGTCTCGAGGCGCTGAGCGACGACCTCGGCGTCGAGGTCTTCTCGTTCGGCGCGGCTGTCGAGCCACTGGGCGAGGGCGTCGGGATCACGGTGCTGGGCCGACGCCTCGTGGAGCAGCTCGCCGAGGTGTGCCAGATCGGCGAGGGCGCGCTCCGCCCGCGGGGCGGTGGCGATCCGGTCGAGGGGGCGGAGCACGGAGTCGCCGATAAGCTGTTGCCAGGCCGCCCAGAAGCCCCGATCACTGTAGGTGCCGGACTGCTCGCGCAGCGTCACGCAGAGGTCCACCCACCGCCGCTGGGCCTTGGCGTCGCCGTGGTGAAGCGCCAGGGAGAGCTCGGGTAGGCTCCAGCCCCCCAGGGGGCCGACCGCAAAGGCACGAAGGGGGCCATCGGCGCTGGGGTCCGCCATGACCTCGAGCCACGCGCGCACCCAGGACGTCGCGATGGAGCGGGTGACGGCCTCGCCCTGTCGGACCACCGCCGCGATGCCGTGCCGTACCAGGACATCGCGGATCCGTGAGGCCTCGACGTTGGTCCGGACGAGTACCGCCAGATCGCCAGCTTGGAGGGGGCGAGAGCCGTCGGCGGTCTGTAGGACCGAGCTCCCATCCAGCAGGCTGCGGACCTCGGGGAGCACCAGGTCGGGCAGGAGCTTGCGCGCTTCGCCGCGCTTGATCGGGTGGTTGGGTTCTTCGCCTGCGATCCGCGCGTCGAACCAACGGATCGTTAGGGGCGCCCTCCCCCCGCCCAAGAGGACCCTTGGGCTTTGGTGGGCCTCGGGCACGCCCACCGGCTCGTAGGCGATGAAGGGCTCTGAGAAGGGGTCGGGATCGGTCCGCAGGAGCGCGTTCATCGCCTCGACGAACGGGCCGTCGCTGCGCCAGTTGGTCGCCATCGTGAAGCGGCGGGCCGCGGGCGTCCGATGTTTAGCCGCCCCGTATACGCGCACATCTGCGCCTCGGAAGGCGTAGATGGCCTGCTTGGGATCGCCCACCAGGATCAGCCGGTGGGTGGGTGTGCCCGCGAAGACCGCGGAGAAGATCGCCCACTGCTCGGCGTCGGTGTCTTGAAACTCGTCGATGAGGGCGGCCTGGTACCGGGCGCGCAGGGCTGCGCGAAGCTCGGGACGCTCCACCTGGTCGGCCACGTCGCGGATCAGGTGATCGAAGCTCACCGCCCCGTCGCGGCGCAACGCCTGCTCGAATCGGTCCCGCAGTCGGCGTGCCACGTGGGCCACCGTGCGATCCGCGAGCTGGGACCAGTCGTCGAGGAAGCGGTCTACGGTGTGTTGCAGCGGGTGATGATCGTAGGTCTTGCCCTTATTGAGCCGTTCGGCGATCCGAGCGGCGCTGAAGTAGCTCAGGGCCTTCTCCGGTGGGGCCGTGATCGGGTTGGCGGCCCAGTCGTCGAGCGCTTGGGCGCGGGGGGTGGTCCAGCGCTCCTGGTAGGACCGACCGCTCACGACCTTGTCCCCGATCGCTCCCCGAAGGTGGGTGAGCATGGACTCGGACTCCGCCTTCCAGGCTTCGGCGAGGTCGCGCGCGAGGGCGTCGGGGGTGGTGGTGGGATCGTCGAGCGGCTCGATCGGGGCCCGCCCCTTGCTCGTGATCTGGCGTGCGAGGGTGAACAGCGCCGAACCGCCTTGCGCCGAGTCTTCGCCGTGTCGCAGCCGGCAGACGTCGGTGTAGAAGGAGGAGGCGAGGTCGGTGGCGTCGTAGTGGAGCGCGATGTGCTCGTCGGCGACAACGCGAGCGAGGATCTCGGAGGTGTCGTCGAGCAGCTCGGCGGTCAGGTCGGCGCCGCTCTCGAAGGCGTGCTCCCGCAGCACCCGTTGGCAGAAGCCGTGGATGGTGAATACCGGCGCGGCGTCGATCCCACGGAGGGCTCGCTCGACTGCGCGGAGGCGGTCGGCCAGATCGGCTCGGGGTGCTCCCTGTGCGAAGGCCAGCGCGCGCTGGACAGGCTCGCCTGGTACCGCGCCTTGGAGCGCCTCGGTGAAGGAGCGACGGGCCTCGTTGAAGCGGTCGCGCAGGCGGTCGCGCAGCTCGGCGGTGGCTGCGCGCGTGAAGGTGACGAGGAGGACCTGTTCGATGGGGATGTGGTGTTCGACCACCAGCCTTAGGCAGAGGTTCGTGAGGTTGTAGGTCTTGCCCGTGCCCGCGCTGGCCTCGATGAGGGTGACGCCGGGGGGGAGCTCCACGAGCGGATCGAAGGGCCTCATGGGACCCCCTCGATCGAGATCGCGGAGCGATGGGTCAGGAGAGGGCCCCACACCTTGAGGGCCAGGCGGATCACCGAGGGCTCCAGGCGCCCATGCTCGGTGAGGAAGGGCGGATCGTCGCCGAGGATCATTCGAACATGCGGGTCGCTTCGGTCGGCCCCCGGCTCCTGAGGGGTGCCCCAGCCGCGCATCGCGAGGCCGCGGAGCGTGGGCTCCCAGGCTTCGGCGTCGACCGATCCCAGATCGTCGGGATCGCCTTGCGCGAGGAGGTGTTCGACCAGCTCCGCCGAGAGGTTCGGCAGGAGCAAGGCGGGGGTGCTCTGGATCAGATCGTAGGTTTTCACCAGCTCGTCGAGGAGGCTCAAGGGGGTCTCTGGTGCGGTCAGGGCCGTGGCGGCCAGCGTTCGCCGCTCGGTACCGATGAGGACAGCCCGCTCGCCTTCCCCGGCGCTGGCCAGGGCGAGCAGGGCGACCCAGCAGCGCATCTGGGACCGGAGGTTGGAGGGAGCGCTAGGGCTCACCAGGACTGGGCCTTGGGGGCCCAGCGCGCGGAGATCGCCCAGGATCTTGCGCCCGCTCGGCAGCTCCAGCTCCACCCGGACCTCGCGTGGGAGCTCGAGGAACTGGCGCCGGGCCCGATCGAGCGCGGTCAGCTCTTCGTGCAGCGCGCGGCTCTGGCGGGAGCCGGCACGGCCGGGTTGAACCCGACCTTGGGCGCGCAGGCGATCGATGAGGGTCCCCTGCTGGGGGATCGCGGCGGGGTGGGCCAGCCCTTCGGTGAGGATGAACCAGCGCTCCAGCCCTGAGACGCCCATGGGCTCTCGCTCGGCCGGGGTGGTGCTCTGATCGGGGGTACGAAGACGCATCGCCCGGCACAAGGCCCGCTGGGGATGGGCCAAGGCGGCGGCGAGCTCGTGCACCGAGAGGGCCTCTGGAGGCTCGTAGGGGAGCGAAGTTCCGGTTGGGAAAGCACGAATCGGTCGACGTTCGCCATGAAGGGCGGCGAGCAGGCGGGCCGCGCGCGCGTCGAAGCTGGGATGGGATCCTTCGAAGGTGCGGGGGGCGGTGGGCTGAAGCGGGTGGTGGTGGAGGATCTGGGGCTGGGCCAGCCCGCCCTGGCGGGTGCAGAAGGTGGCGTCGAGGGCGTCGAGAAGCTCGGCGATGGGCGGACTGAAGGGGACTTCGACGCCCCGCTGGGCATCGCGGGCGGTGCACGTGATGACCAGGTGGTCCCGCGCGGCGAAGATCGACTCGAGGAGGAGGTGGCGGTCTTCGTCGCGCAAGTCGCGGTCGCCGGCCCGCGGCTGGCTGGCGACCAGGTCCCAGCTCGGTCGGGTAGACTGCCGGGGGAAGGTCCCTTCGTCGAGGCCGATCAGGCACACGACCCGAAAAGGCACGCTCCGCATCGGGGTGAGGGCAGAGACGGTGATGGCGCCCGTGATCGGGCGGTCGTCGTGGCGGCTGTCGTCGAAGTGATGGGTGAGTAGGTGGCGTACCGCCGCGATCCGCACCGGACGTTCGAAGGTCGAGGCGCGCTGGCCGACCTCTTGCAAGCTCTCGAGTACGCGTTCGTAGGGGGCGCGCCGAGCGGGATCGGGCGCGACGAGGTCCTTGAAGGCCTGGTGGATCGCGCGCAGGTGATCGGCCATGGGGCGCGCGCCTCGGAGGGCGCGCACGTGACGTTCCACGGTGTCGGCGAATCGGGCGAAGCGACCGAACAAGACGACGTCATGCCCTTCGAGGTCGTCGTGGGGGCTCACGGGCGGGTCGGAGCCGGCCGGGAGCAGCACCCCCTCGTCGGCCTCGAGCACGCCGAGGGCCAGACGCCGTAAGGCGAAGCGCAGGGTGTTCTGCAGGTCGGCGGGCTGTTGGTGCTGGGCGCGATCGGTGGCGTCGAGGCCCCAGCGAAAACCCGCGCCGTCGATCCAGGATCGCAGGACCCCGAGATCGTCGGCGGACAGGGCGAACCGTCGGGCGACGGGATCGAGTCGTGCCAGCGCGAACAGTTCTGGAGCGCTCAGGCGGCCGTCGGCCATGCGGAGCAGACCGAGGAGGGCCTCGGCGCAGAGGTTCCCAGCGCGAAGCGGGCTGTCGCTGACCGTGCACCGGAGTCGAGGACCGCCCGCCTCGTGCCAAGCGGGATCGCTGGGCCAGCGACCGCCCTGCTCCAGCGCACCCTGAACCAGGGGGCCGAAGGTGTCGATGTCGGGGGTGAGCACGACGACGTCGCGGGGCTCTAGGGTCCGATCTTGCGAGAAGAGATGGAGCAGGGCATCCCGCAGCGCGTGGGCCTGACGCGCGGGGCCGGCGCAGGCGTGGATCTGGATCGATCGATCCGAGGGGTCGAGGGGTCGAGGGGTGTCGGGGAGGGCGAGCGCGCGAAGGTCGGCCTGCAGGTGATGCAGGGCACAAGAGGGATCTGGATCGATCCGGAGCGCCTGGGCTGCGGGCTCGGCCGCATCGCTTAAATGCTCGGTGAGCAGGCCTTGCATATCGCGCGAGAGCCGGCCGAGGCTGGTGAGCAAGGGGTGCTGCTCGGCGAGCGCCTGGTCGGCGAACTCGGCGCCTCGCGGGCCTCGCCGAGCGAGTCTTCGGGCCTCGTGGGGGGTGAGGAAGTCGCCCCACCAGGCCTCGCTCGGGCTGAACAAGAGCAGGTGCAGCGAAAGTTGGGTGCCCGCAGCTCCTAGGAGCTCGAGCCACAGGGGTGGCAGGGCGCTGATCCCGAAGAGGTAGAGCTCGTGCAGATCGACCTTGGCCCCTTGTCGGAGCGCCGAGGCCGCCGTTGAGGCGCGCTCGGTCGGGCAGGGGGAGTCGAGGTGTTCGCGGCAGGTACGCCAGAGGGTGCCCTGCCATGCGGCGGTCGGATCACTCACTGGCTCCCCAGCCTTGAACGTCTGGATTAGGTCCGGGCGGGCCATGTGGTAGCGATCGAGCACGTCGGCCAGCTCGCGTGCGAGGCCGTAGCGCCGCCGGCTCACCGGCTCCTGGTCGCCTTCGAGCCATCGGCGCACGGGTTCGAGGTCGGGGTGTTCCGCGATGTCTGGGAGAAGATCCAGGATCGTCCACGCCAGCGCATCGGGAGACCAGGGATCGGGATCGGGCCGAGGCCCCGCCAAGGGGTCCACCATTCGTGCCAGGGCCTTGGCCGGGAAGATGAACTCGATATTGGCGCAGATCCCGTGGGCTTGAGCCAGGTGGGCCCGCAGCCACCGCTCCATGCCCCGGCTGCCCACCACCACGGTCTGCGGGGTGATCGGGTCGGGAGGTGGGTTGGCGCGAAGCAGACCTGCCAGGAGGTCCGCGAGGATCTCGAGTCGGTGGCTGCGATGGAGCAGGATGGGCAAAGCTCCCCCTGAGAGGCTCTGGCACTCTAGCGGGCTGGGGCCAGCGCAACAGGGCCAGTGAGTGGCCCTGTCTGTGGAGACGGTCTAGTCGGCTCTCGGAATAGGAGTCGAGCGAGGGGCCGGGCTAATCTCTCTGGTCGGGAACAGAGCGCGCCGGAGTCGCGTCGCGCGTGGACCCGTCCCATGCGGGGTGGCGCGCGATGTCTCTGAGCCCCAACCCCCCCACAGCGCGCCGCGAGGTCACTCGCCGCAGCTCCCCTGCTGTCCGTAGCGCACCTCGACCGTCTCTCCGCCCTCGAGCGCGCCAGGCTCGAAGAGGATCGCGTTGTCAGCGTCGTCGTAGGTCCAGTCGTGGTGGAGGTCACCGTCGACGTAGACCACGATGGATGACGCGACCGGATCGCCTCCGAGGGTGAAGCGCGCGGGCCGGTCTTCGACCATGAAGAAGGGGTTGTGGGTCGCGCCATAGGCGCTGACGCCGGTGGTGAGGGTCTCGAGGACTGCACCCGTCGTGGTCGAGATGCGATGGGCTTCACGCCCCGAGGAGAAGGCCCAGAGGTCGTCGGCCGGGCTGGCGAGGCCCCACAGGCCGGAGCGTCCGGTGTTGCCGACCAGCTCTTCGGTCCAAGGCGTGGTCCTGGTGTCGATGCGCACGATCCGGTCGCCCGAGGTGACCGACCAGTAGAGGTCGTCGCCAATCGCGACGATGTCGCCGGAGCTGCTGCCAATGGAGCTGGTGAGCATGGTCGTGGCGTGACCCGTGGCCCGGTCGATCTCGTAGACACGGGTGCCGCTTGCCAGGATGATCCGGTTGTCGGGTAGCACGGTCAGGGCGTTGCCCCCCGAGACACTCAAGGTGAGGAAGTTCGAGACGTCGCCGGTGTCGGGGTCGATCCGGAGGAGCTGGTTGCCGCTGGTGCAGCCCAAGAGGTTGCCATCGTAGTCGATCGCGAGGTCGAACAGGTTCTGGGTCGACCTGCCGATGAAGGTCGTGGTGTTCGTGCCCGGATCCCACTCGTAGATGTCGCGTGAGCCGGCGATGTAGACCTCGGCCAGGGGGATGTGTGGGGCGGTGAAGACCTCGAAGCGCTGATCGAGCGCGCGCACAGTGCCGACGATCGCGGCGGACGTTCGGCCATCGTCGGCGTTGGAGTGCACGACGAGATCGGCGCTCGCGTCGACTTCGGGGACCCACGTGATGGGAAGGGCGAGCTCTTCGTCGGGGGAGAGGGTCACAGGCAGTTGCACCGAGCCGAGCTGAAAAGGGCTCGGAAGGTCGATCGCGGTGATGGTGACCGAGGTGTCGCCGACCGAACGCGCCGTGATCTGGTCGGAGACCGTACAGAAGGGGGCGAGGTCGTCGAAGGATAGGGTGCTCGGGCTGAGCTCCAGGAGGGCGTTGCCTGGATTGGGACGAGGATCGTGCTGCTCACCCTGGAGGCTCAAGCCGGTCTCGCTGCAGGCGAGAAGGGTGAAGGAACCAACGAGGAGCAGAGGAAAGCGCATGTCTAGACCCACACAGAGTTAGTTGGAGGCGCAGAATTTTATCGCGTCGTGAAGCCGCTCGCTGACTTTTTGCCCCGCCGGGAGCGGTCCAACTACCGGCCGACGGTCAGCTGGAGCAGGTCGCGTGGGGGGATAGCCCAGATCGGCCTCTCCCCGATGTTGATGCCGAGAAGGGTGCTGAAGGCCTCGGGGTGGCGAGCGAGGTTGCGCACGATCCTCCGGGCGAGCCAGCGGTGACGGATCCCGCGCACCAAGAGCTCGGTCAGCAGCGAGAGGCTCCGGCCATGACGGGCTCGCTGTCGGTCATAGGTGCGCAGGCGCCGAGCCGAGAGGTCTCCTTCGTGAAGGGCCGTACTCAAGACCTCTGCCGCGAGGCGTGCCCCGACCAGCGAGAGGCTCATGCCTTCGCCCGTGAGCGCGTCGATGAAGCCTGCGGCGTCGCCGACGAGCAGGACCCGGTCGGCAGAGACGGCTCGGGTCCGCTGGCGGAGCGGGCCCCACACGGCCGGCGGGGTGAGGACCTCGGCACCGTCGAGGAAGGGGCGGAGGGCGGGCTCGTGAGAGAGCCGGGCCATCAGGCGAACGTCGAGGTCTTCGCCGAACTCTTGCGCCAGCGCGCGCCCGCAGAGCACCGCGACGTTGAGCTCGTCGGTCGCGGTGGGGGTGAGGTAGACCTCGAGGTCGTCGAGGACGAAGACCTCGACGCGGGGCATCGCCGGGGCGTCGTTCGAGAGGTGGAGATGCGCCCGGATCCCGTACCGAGCGGGTCCCTTCGGGGCTTTGGCCAGCCCCGCCTTGCGCCGGACGAAGGAGTGCAGCCCGTCTGCGCCGATGACGACCCGAGCCTGGTGGACGCCGCGTGAGGTCTTGATCTGCACGGCCTCAGATCCGAGGTGCAGGTCCAGGACGCGGGTGTCGAGCTTCACCTCGACCCCGGGCTCATCCGCGCACGCCTGGTGCAGGGCGGCGTCGATCCGATGGCGCCGGAGCCCCAGGCCCGTTCGCCCACCTGGAAAGTCCCCGATCGCGGTCGTCTCGCCGCTGTGGTAGGCGATCCCTCGAAAGGAGACCGGGCCGGTTTCGCGGATCGCGTCGCCGAGCCCCAACGCCTCCAGCTCGGCGACGCCATGGGGCATCATCCCCTCGCCACAGACCTTCTCGCGGGGAAAGGTGCCCCGCTCGATCACCAAGACGGAGTGCCCACGGCGCGCGAGGTGGATCGCGGTCACGCTGCCTGCGAGCCCACCGCCCACGATGAGGATGTCCGGTGTCGAAGCCATGGGATGGATGTCACCTGTGCGGGGCTCCGGGGCTACCTTCCGCTCGGGACTCGGTAGGCTGTTCAACGCGGGCGAGCCCCGCCGCGGGTCGTGGTTCGGGGCGAGGAACCCTGCGTCAGGTGACCTTGGACGATGACGTCTCCGCGTCGTCCCTCGACGGAGGAGATCTGGACCTGTAGGCGCTGGGCGCCGAGATCCGCTTGGTGCAAGGCGGGCTGGGTGATCTCGAGGCTCTCGCGGATGGTCGAGAGGATCACGCTAGACCCCAGATAGGCGAGGGGGTCGGCCACAGCAGCCCCCGGAGAGGCGTGCCGCTCGCGCACCTCGGCCGGGGTCATCGCGATCTTGCCACTTTCTACTGTGAGAGCGCCGGTGATGGTGTAGTCCCGCCACCACCCTTGCCCCGTCGTCTTCCAAAGTCGAAGGTCCATCTCGAACGATCGCCCGTCGATCCGAAAGGCGGTGGGTTCAGGCACGACGTCGTAGCTGACGGGCCCCTGCCGCATGGACTCGGCGCGTGCGAGCGATGTTAGGCTCTGGGACGAGATGACGAAGGTCCATCCCGCGCGCGGGTGAAGGTGGCTGATCTGGACCGCGGAGGCCTCGCGGGCCTGGGTACGGAGCTCGATCCGGACGGCTCGACCCTGCGTGCCGACCCGAACCGCGCGGATGGGAAGGTCATCCGAGGGGATCTTGGCCAAGGTGATGGACTCGGTGCGTCGGAGGAGCCGCTGCTTGGCCTGTTCGAGGAGGGGGGCGCTCAGCGCGCGGGTGGCCGAGCGGGGGAGGCTCGTGCTCAAGAGGTTGAGGTTGCGCACGTCCCGCACCTTCAGCTCGACGACATGGTCGGGCCCAACACTCCGGCTCTGGATCTCGACGTCGAGGCCCAAGCTGGCTCGAACGGGCGCTGTGGTCCGGAGCAGCCCCTCGGTGCGGATGACCCCGTCGAGGGTCGCGTCGATCGCGAGGCAGCTATCGCAGGTCGTCGACGGGCCGACGATCGCGCGCTCGATCGAGAGGTCCGGGATGACCCTTCCAAGGCCGTCGATCACCAACGGGCTCTCGATTGGCTGCTGCTGGGTCAGGAGCGCGTAGGTGAGGGGCTCCAGGGCCTGACGCGACAGGAGGATCGCGGCGTCCGCCTGCCACGCGGCTTCGAGGGGCGGAGGGGGCGCGAGCGCAGCGGTCCGCGCCTCTTGATACTCGGGGAGGGTACTCGAGAAGCACGCCGAGAAGAGCGGCAGGGTCAGCGCGTAGAGCCTTCGCATGGTCTACCTCTCGCGGGAGACGTGGAGGTGGGTCCCTCTCGGGTATGGCTTGACCTTCAAGACGAGCTTCTGGCCTTGACGGCGGAGCAAGGCGGAACTCGCGGCGGTGCTGGGCGGCAGGTCATGCTGCGCCCATCCGTCGCGGGTCAGGGTCGTGGTCCAGAGCTCCAGCACCGCGTCGGGGGTGTAGCCCTCGTAGTCGAGCATGAGCACCCGAGCGTCGGAGTGGCGGATGTCCGCCTCCTTGATGGGCCAACTCGTACCAGCCCACGAAGGATGGATCTTCTGAATGCGCGGCTCAGCCGGCGCCTGAGGAGACTCGGCTGGGACCTCGCTCGTCGGCAGAAAGAGGAGCGGAACCGTACAGATCAGGGTCATGATCAAGACCCCAGCGAGGGCGATGGACCCCATCATGATGAGGTTCCAGTGACGCTCGGACGAAGGGGGCTGGGCCTCGGGTTTCGCTGGGGCTGGGCGCTCGACGGTGGAGGGGGTCGGGGGCTCAGCGGGTGGTGCGGGTTCCGGCTCGGCGAGCGCCTTGGCAGGCTCGGGAGGTCGGGTTGTGAACGGATCGGCCTTGAGATCGGCGGACTGCTCCTCGGGCTCCGGCTCGGGGTGCGGAGGCCCGATCTCGTCCGGGGCCACGCGGATGACGACCTCTTCTTTGGTCGGGGGGACGTTCGCTTCATCGTAAGAGAGGCTCGAGCTCGAGGGCCGAGGCGGAGGGGAGGGCGATGCCGCCTCGCTGGCTGAGGTGCCAGGTGCCACCGAGGGCTCCCGAGTGCCGACGGGCAGGGCTGGCGGTACCCAGCGGGAGGGTGGGTCGGTGATGGGAGGGCTCGGCCGGGTCGAGCTTGGGGGGGGGGCGCGTCGCTGCTGATGGGCCGCGCGCTGGACGGGCACGGGCGTGCCGCTGGGATCGGGTACGACGCCTGCGGCACTCGGGCTGGGGCGCAGCAGACTCCGGCTCGTGAGGGCTGGGCCGCCGCTCAAGACCGTCGGATCTGGAAGCAGGGGGCCTATCCTCGCTCCAGCCCAGTCCCGGAGCCTAGGGTCGAAGGTGGTGCCCCGAAGCTGCCATGCGGCGCGCTGGAGTTCGCGTGCCATGGGGCGCTTGCCCGGATCATGTTCGAGCATCGAGACGAAGAGCTGTCTCACGGGTCGCGACATGCTCAGGGAGCGGTCGAGGGCGGCGTGGATCTGGGGGTTGTGGATCGAGGCCTTGCGTTGGGCCAAGGGGAGGTCTTCGCCGAGTACCAGAGAGGCGATGGCCGCGCCGATCGCATAGACATCCGCCGCGTGGGAGGGGCCGTCGGTGCTTCGCTCTGGGGCGCGGGTCGGGCCCTCGGGCGGGGTATCTTGCAAGAGGCAGAGCCCGAAGCCGGCCACCTTGACCTCGCCACGAGGGCTCAAGATCACGGTGTCGAGATGAAGCGCGCCGTGGGCGAGGCCGATGGTTCCGGTCGTCGGGTCGAGCATCGACTCGGCGGCGCTGAGGGCGTCGGCGATCTCTTCGATGAGCTCGAGCGCGGGGCCTACGGGGAGAGGGCCCAGCCGCCGCAGCCGTGAGAGTGGGGTGCCCTCGAAGGGGGCGTGGAGGGCGACCGCATGGCCCCCAATATCGACGATGTCTTCGAGGGAGAGCATCGCGCGGTGCCGAAGCTGCGGGAGCAGCGACTCGAGTCGCTGCAGGTCGTCGGGATCGAGCGCGTGGCCGTTGGCGACGGGCGCGAGGTGCACCACGCAGGTGGGCTGGGTGGCGCTCAGCCGGGCGGCCTCCCCGACGCCTCCCTCCTCAATGCCCGGTAGGCTACCGAGGATTCGGAAGCGGTATCCTTCGCTCAACGGTCCTCCAGAGCGTCCGGCGTCCCCGTGGGCGGTCCGCCGCGACGGGGTCGGCTGACGTCTGCGGGCTCGGGCCGAAGCCCACTCGCGGACTTTCGCATAGCAGGATCGATGCGTCAAGCCGCGTCGCCAAGCGTGCCGGCCCAGCGTCGTGCTATCTGCTCATGCTCACGCGCTTCCCAGGAGTTCCCATGACGTCCCGCCTCTCCTTTGTGCCTGACCCTGCCGCCTTCGACGGCTCACCTCAGCGCGTCTTCGTCGGTCGCCGAAGCAGGCTCCTTCAGGACGACGTCCGCGCTCGGGTGCCCCAGGAGCTGCGAGCCATGTGGTCCTCCATCGTCAAGGCCACCGATCCGGGCGATGAGGGTCGGCGCACCACCGCCTGGACCGCGCAGGGGAAGGTCCTGATCGGGGTGCTTCCCGAAGCCTGCTCCCGGCACAACAGCCCCACGCGCGCCTGGTCGCTCCCCGCCCTGCTCAAGGTCGGCGGCAGCCAGGACATCGGGCTCCTGATAGCCCTCGACGAACCCAGCCACGCCGCGGCTGCCGCCATGGCGGTTGGTCGCGCCTACCCGAGCTATACCGCGAGCTCTCGCCCGCGCGATGTCCAGGTTCGGGCCTTGCTCCTCGCCCCCGGAGAGCTGCCCCCGACCTCCACCCTCTCCACCCTCGCCGAGGCGCGAAGGAGGGCGGCGTCCTACGTCGATCAACCTCCCAACCTCTTCAACACGCGCGAGCTGGTCGCCGAGGCGCGCGCCATCGCGACCCAGGTCGGCGCGAGCTGTACGGTGATCCAGGGTGAGCAGCTTCGGGAGCACGGCCTGGGCGGCCTCTGGGGGGTGGGTAAAGGCTCGCGCAATCCGCCAGCGCTGGTGGTGCTCGACCGCTCGGGGGAAGGGGATCGGCTGTGCTGGGTTGGCAAAGGCATCGTCTACGATACAGGTGGACTCTCGCTCAAGACTAAGACCAGTATGGTGGGGATGAAGGGCGATCTAGGGGGGGCGGCGGCGGTGCTCGCTGCGTTCTGGGCGGCGGCGCGGCTCGAGCTCCAGCGCCCGTTGACCGCCATCCTGTGCATCGCCGAGAACAGCATCGGGCCCGACGCGACGCGGCCCGACGATGTGCTCACCATGCTCTCAGGCCGCACGGTCGAGGTGAACAACACCGACGCCGAGGGGCGGCTCGTGCTCGCCGACGGGGTCGCGTGGGCGGTGAAGTATCGTGAGCCTTCTCAGATCATCGACTGCGCGACCCTCACGGGGGCTCAGTCCGTCGCGACGGGCAAGCGGCACGCTGGCGTTTATGCCTCGCACGAAGCGATCGAGGGCGCGGCGGTGGAGGTCGGGCGGCGCACCGGCGATCTGGTGCATCCGCTCCCCTACGCCCCTGAGTTCTACCGCAAGGAGTTCGGCTCGGGCATCGCCGACATGCGCAACTCGGTCAAGAACCGCGCCAATGCACAGAGCTCCTGTGCGGGTCAGTTCATCTTTGAGCATGTTCGTGGCTTTCAAGGGGAGCACCTGCATGTCGATCTGGCGGGTCCCTCGAGTGAAGGGGGTCGAGGAACCGGCTTTGGGGTCGGGCTGCTGCTGGGGCTCGCCGGGATCATCTGAGGCCGCATCTTGGGTCGTACCTCGCGAACTGGAGCGGTGCGCGAGAGCGATGGGTGCAGGCGCCGCGTCTGCGGGCAGGCCAGCCAAGGAGCCGACATGGGCTCAAGGAGCCCGGATCGCCTCGCGCCAGTCCGGGTAGGCTGGCGTGGGCAAGAGGTCCCGGCGGAGGGAGCGGATGTCGTAGCTCAGCGGCGTGCCCTCGGTGGGCTCGGTGAATCGCGGTGCGGGGAGGCCATGTCGGGCGCAGGCGAGGCGATAGAAGGCCTCGCGCGTGGGGAGCGGCGGGGTGAGAGCTAGGTAGACGGGATCCGGCTCGGGATGCCGCAGCGCGCCGAGCAGGGCGGTGGCGGCGTCGGCGTAGTGGAGCAGCGCGAGCGGCCGATCGGGGGGGCCAGGTGGCGGGGAGCCCCGGCGCAAGAGGGCTTGTACGGGACCTCGACCGAGCCGATACAGGCCGCCGAGTCGAACGATCACCACGCAGTCGGCGAGCCCCCGGACGGCGCCTTCGGCGCGTGCGGCTCGCTGGGCCCGCCGAGAGGGGCCGGCCGCCGTCTGAGGGCCGACCTCGCCGGAGAGCTCCGCGAAGTAGCCCGTCGTGCTCGCCATCACGACCCGCTGGGGGCGTGGGCCGTCGAGCCTCAGGGCGGCCTCGTGCTGGCCCTCGCTGCCCGAGACGGCGAAGAGGATCACGTCGTCGGGGGTGTGGGCTGGGGGCTGTTCAGCCAGGGCGGGCTGCACACCGGCTTCGGCGAGGGCCTCGTGTCGGGCCTCGGTCCGCGTCACGCCGATCGCCTCGCCCCCGTCTGCCACCCATCGCCGGGCGATCTCGCCGCCCAGAGCTCCCGCACCGAAGACGATCAGACGAGGCATGGGGACTCCAGAGGGCGGAGGGATCAGTCCACCTTGGCGTTGAGCTGCGCTTCGGTGAGGCTACTGATGTCGACGGTGCCGTAGCGCCGCAGCCGATACCGCGTGATCCCAGCCCGGGCGATGAAGTAGCTCGGAACAGCGAAAGCGGTGGCGACCAGGAAGCATCCGAGCCAGAGTGGCGCCATGATGTCGAGCATGGCGACGTAGGTGGCGTAGATGCTGTCGATGAAGGTCCCTTCGTTTGGCTGGAAGATCGAGACGAAGTTCTCGTAGGGGATGGCTTCGATGCCGAGGAGGGCCGCGCCGAGCCAGTAGCAAGGCAAGAAGATTGGAACCAAGGTGAAGGGGTTGCTCACCCAGGCCATCGCCATGGCTACGACCTTGTTGCCCTTGATCGGATGACAGAGGATGGCGGCGATGAACATCTGGATGCCGACGAGTGGCAGCAGGGCGATGAAGAGGCCCATCGCCACCCCCAGCGCGAGGCGGTGCGGGCTGTCCGCAGCCCGGAGGATCTTGTGCAGCACAAAGTGACGGATCCGCCCCCACCACGAAAACCAATGGGCGGGGGGGCGATCGCTGGTAGGGGGCTCGGAGGGGGCGACCATGGGCTCCAGACATCGTCGGGGGTCGGATAACCCCATTGGGGTGATGGTTCATGGAGGCGCGCCAAGATGGTGGGCGACTTGGTAAGGATTCTGCTTCGAAGGCTACTCTAACGGTGGAGCCGAACCGGGCTAGACGCGTGCGGCGAGGTGATTAGCCTATCACCATGGAAGCATCCCAGGCCGAACCGCAGCTCCCTGCCACGACTCCCGACTTTGAGCGTCTGGTGCTCTTCGATGGGGTTTGTGCCGTGTGCGACCGCACCGTCCAGTGGATCCTCGATCACGATCCCGACAACCTCTTCCACTTCTCTCCCCTCCAGGGTGAGACAGCGCGGGCGGTCTTTGAGCGCCACCCCGAGGTCCCCGACGATCTCGATACGATCTTCTTCGTCCGGCGGTCCCCCGACGGCACCGAGACCCTCTCGTGGTTCAGCACCGCCCTGCTCGACATCGCAGGCGAGCTCCCTGCGCCCTGGCGCTACCTCACGGCCTTTCGCGTCGTGCCTCGGGTCGTTCGAGATCCGTTCTACAAGGGCTTCGCTGCGGTTCGGTACAAGGTCTTCGGCAAGTACGAGAGCTGCCGCATTCCCGATCCCGAGGTCGAAGATCGCTTCTTGGGTTAGCGCGCTGCCTGGGGTCGGTCTGAGACGACCCTACGCACGCCGGGTCTGCGAGCCCTCCAGCGCTGGCTCTTCTTTGGACCGAGCGCTGGACCTGCGACCTCCTCGTCAGGCGAGGCCTGGTGCCTTGAGGCGCGCCCTGGAGCGACGATGACCCGACCGCGGTTTCATCTGGCCTTTCCGGTCATCGACCTCGACGCGACCCGCCGCTTTTATGTCGAGGTGTTGGGGGCGCGCCCTGCACGGAGTGCTGCGCGTTGGTTAGATCTCGACCTCTTGGGCCATCAGCTCACGGCCCATCTCGTCGATCACGCGCCCTTGGCGTCGGGTCGAAACCCGGTCGATGGCGACGCGGTCCCCATCCCACACTTCGGGCTCATCCTGCCCTGGGCACCTTGGCAGGCCCTCGCGCAGCGGGTCCAAGAAGCGGGCGTGCCCTTCCGGATCGCCCCGAGGGTTCGCTTCGAGGGGCAGCCCGGCGAGCAAGGGACCTTCTTCATCGACGATCCGAGCGGCAACGCGCTCGAGTTCAAGGCCTTTCGCGACGACGCTCACGTCTTTCGTATCCTGTGAGGTCCTCCCCTTGCCGAGCCTCGCTCGCGCGGTCATGCTCTGGTCGGTCCCTTTTCTGGAGGATCCATGTTCAGCTTCTTCAAGGATCCGTCCAAGCTGCGCGTCCCGGCCCCCGCCGAGGCGCTGCCCGGACGCGACGCCCCCAGCTTCGAGGTCCCCCCCTCTCATGCGGTCCTCGGCACGCCGCTCCAGGGCCCCTGGCCCGAGGGGCACCAGGTGCTCGTGGTGGGGATGGGCTGCTTTTGGGGCGCGGAGCGTCTCTTCTGGAAGCTGAAGGGCGTGCACTCGACCCAGGTAGGCTACGCGGGCGGCCACACGCGCTTTCCGACCTATCGCGAGGTCTGTAGCGGCAAGACCGGCCACACCGAGGTCGTCCGCATCGTCTTCAACCCGCGCGAGATCACGCTCGAGGCGCTGCTCCAGCCCTTCTGGGAGGAGCATGACCCGACCCAGGGCATGCGGCAGGGAAATGACGTGGGAACCCAGTATCGAAGCGCCCTGTACGCGAGCACTGCCGAGCAGCTCGACTCCCTCCTCGCCAGCCGCGACCGCTACCAGGCCGCGCTGACCTCGGCGGGGAAGGGCTCGATCACCACCGAGATCGCCTTGGCGGGCGAGGTCTACCTGGCGGAGCCCTACCACCAGCAGTACCTGCACAAAAACCCGGCGGGCTATTGTGGGCTGAAGGGTACGGGCGTGGCTTGCGTGCCTGCGTCGTAGCGGAGCCTCCACGACCGGCGCACCGCTCGCTTAGGAAGTCCATGAGCCGAACTGCCTACCTCAGAGCTCTGCGATCTTCTCTGCGTGGATGACCTCTCCCCTGGAGCAGGGCATGTCTTGCGCAACGCGCTCCGCCTGATCGGTGGTGCAGCCCTCGTCGCCCTCGAGGGGGAAGGTGACCTCGGTGACCGACTTGTCGATTCGGATCTCGCCTTGGGCGGGCTCGGTCAGGTAAAAGTGCGTGACGGACCCTCCGCAGCTGTCGTGGGTGATCGAGTAGGCCATGGAGTGCATGCTCGGCCAGCCGGTGTCTGGTTCTTCGGGGTCCTCGTAGTAAGTCCCCAGGGCCGAGCCGAAGAGGCTGATCTCCTCCGCGTCGGCGCGGCACGCGTCTACGTCGTCGCAGGGGGCGCCTAGTAAGACCTCCTCAAAGAAGAAGCGGGTTGACTTGAAGAAGAGGTAGTCCCTCGCTTCGGGGTGGGGATCGCCCTCGTCCGTGCAGGTCTCGGGGTTGAGGGTCCAGCGCTCGACTTCGTAGATGCCTTCGAGGTTGGCGAGGTCGGGCTCCTCAGGTTCGGGCTCCGAGGAGCAGCCCAGGGCGATCAGTACCAGGGTGGCCGCGAGGGCGTTTGCGCGTGTAGGCATGTTGTTCTTCCTTGGTTCATCGGTCAAAGACCCCGCTCGGGTGGAGAGGAGCAGAGTGAGGCTCGCCTGAGACGCTGCCCCTCGGGGTTCCCTTCAAAGGTACACCAGGGTGCTGCTGACAGAACCCAGGTTCGGCTGATGTGCTGATGCGTTATGCAGGGCGCCGCGTTCTACCTTGAGGTGTCCCCATGCTGCGTGCTCTCGGCCTTGCCTTGCTCTCGATCTCCGCGTGCGCCAAGGCACCCCCAGTCGTCGATCTTCCCGATCCAAGCGCGCCGGATCTCGCGGCCGTGGTCGCGACCTACGCCTCCTGCCTGATGGAGGCCGCCGATCCCGAGGCGAACATCAAGGTCTTTCGTGAGGGCGAGAAGGTGGTCAAGACCCACGACGATCTGGCGGCGGTCTACGCGGCTCTCGCCTCGACCGCGCCCGAGACCCTGGTCGTGGTCGAGGCCGATGAGCGGGGCGAGGCCTCGCTGCGCATGGCCCAGGCCTGTCTGAGCGCCAAGGTGCCCACCGTCGGGGCGATCCGTCTGAACCTGATCCGGCCCGAGCTGGGTTGCGCCAAGAGCGTGCTGGAGCGCGACGGTCAGACCTTCAATCGCTTCCGTTATCCGGTGAGCGCGCACTACCTCACCTTGCTGCCCGACGACATCGACGAGCCCGCCTGTGAAGAGAAGCGCCACCTCAAGACCTTTCACCTCCCGGGGGGCGATGCCTCCGCCGTCTTGATCGAGCAGGGCCCCGAAGGCCCTGAGACCTATGCGATCAAGGCCAGGTGCCGCCCGGACTCCGACGGGGAGTGTGGCGAGGCCGGCTCGCGCTGCGTCCCCACCTTGCTCGCCCAGGGCGGAGGGGGCTTCACCACCGGCTGCGTGTGCAGCGATCGGCCCGATCAGCTCGAAGGATGCTCCGGTACTTCCCAGAAAGTTCGAATCGAGCCGCATGAGTGCGATCCTCGCTCCATCTTCTAGCGGGCGGTCGTAGGGAACCCGAGAGGGTGCGAGCGCTACGCCTCCGCCTCGATGGACCGCGCCTTGTGCTGTGTCCCGATCCTTGCGGTCGGCTTCGATCGTGAGCTACCGAGGGCTCATGCGGGCGCTCGTACGGCTCGTCCCGGTGGCCCCCGCTGCGCACCGCCACCGGGGGGCGGGGTCCCCGGGAGGCTGTGCCGCGACGGCAGGTTAGGACACGGTTCCACGGAGGGCTCGTCGGGCCTCGTAGAGGTCTCGTGGCTGGCTGCCTGACGCGGGGTGGATCGATCCCCATCAGACCCGTGGCGTGATCCTGCAGCTCGGCAAGCCATGGAGGGCCCGTGTCCGACCCCCGCATCCCCATCGTCATCCTCGGCGCGACCGGCATGGTTGGCCAGCGCGCGATCCAGCTCCTCGCTGAGCACCCATGGTTTCGGGTTGGTGCCCTCGCGGCGTCCTCGCGGAGCGCGGGGCGCCCCTACCGCGAGGCCTGTCGGTGGAACCTCGACGGCGAGCCCTACGCGGGGGTAGGGGATCTCCCCGTCTTGCCTTGCGAGGCCTCGGCCCTGGTCCGAGGTGCAGGGGCAAGGGCGCTGGCGCTCTCGGCCTTACCCTCCGATGTGGCCCGCACGGTCGAGGTCGCCCTGGCTGAGGCAGGCTGGGTGGTGGTGAGCAACGCCTCGGCCTTCCGAGCCGATCCGCGAGTCCCCCTGGTCATCCCCGAGGTTAACGCCGATCATCTGCGGCTGATCGACCGCCAGCCCTGGCCCGGTGCCCTGGTGACCAACCCCAACTGTACCTCGACCCCCTTGACCTTGGCCCTGGCGCCCATCCACCGCGAGGTCGGCCTCGAGGCTGTGTGTGCGGCGAGCTACCAGGCGGTCAGCGGAGCGGGCTACCCGGGGGAGTCGGCCTGGGACCTCCTCGCGAATGTTCGCCCGCACCCCGGCGACGAGGAGCAGAAGATGGCGGCTGAGCCGAAGCGCATGCTCGGCACCCTGGGACAGAACGGCATCGTACAGGCCTCTTTCTCCATGAGTGCCCGCTGTGTGAGGGTGCCTGTGGTCGATGGCCACCTCGTCGCAGCCCAGGTCCGGACCCGTTCCACCATCACGCCCGAGCGAGCAGCTTCGCTGATCCGAAGCTTCGATCCGGGCTTGGACCTTCCGTCCGCACCCCGTCCTACCCTCTTGGTTGACGACCGGCGCGACCGGCCCCAGCCGCGGCTGGACGCGAGCGCTGGGCGGGGGATGGCGGTCACGGTCGGACGGATCGAGCCGTGCGAGGTCATGGGACTCAAGCTCTTCTGTCTGGCTCACAACACCCTGCGGGGCGCGGCGGGTGCGGCCCTCCTCAACGCCGAGCTGCTCCGATCCGAAGGCTACCTGGAGCGGCTGAAGGGCTGAGCTCAGCCCTTGCGGATCAGCAGTCCGCCCTCGGCTGCGCCACGGCGCAACAGGTCGGCCCAGTCGGCCGATCCTCGAGCGGCGGCGCAGGTCTCGGGGTGGATCGCCCAGCCGTCGAGGGGATCGATCCCCTCCCAGTCACCCTCGGGCAGGCCGAGCAGCTTCCAGACCGGCTCCCCCACAACCGGGCTCGGGCCCGTGAGCTCCTCGGGATGGTCGGGGCCCAGACCGATCAAGGCGGGCATCATGGCGTAGAGCAGGGTGTCGTCGGCCGAGAGGCCGGGTAGGTCTTCGCCGCGACAGTAGCGCTTAAAGGCCTTGAGGTCGGGGGAACGCCCAAAGTAGCGCGCGGCAGCGCTCGTGAGCAGGAAGCCTCGGAGGCGGGGCTCGGGGTTGAACGTCGCCGCGAGCGAAACCACCGACTCCCAGGCCTCGGGCTCGTCGAGGGCCGCCGCCAGCGCCGCTTTGTCGCGGGTGGCGGCGTCGACGTGGGCGAGGACCGGCTCGCGAACTTCGTCGGGATCGAGATCCTCGAGGGCGTCACGCGCCGTCAGAAAGACCTGATACAAGGGCTCCAGCTCTCCGTCGAGGGCGGCGTTCAGGGCTTGGCGGGCGCGGGGAAGCCAAGTGGTGGGGTAGGGGCGGACCAGCAGCGTCATGGGATCTCCGGACGCCTCATGTACCGCTGCCCGACCCGCTCTACCAGCGAAGCTGCGCCCGGTTGGTTAGGACCCCTCCAGGGTCGGGAGGTCCGATGTCGCTCCGAGATCAGCTCATCAAGAAAGGGCTCGTCGACAAAAAACGGGCGCGCACTCTCGATCGCGAGGCCAAGCGTGAGCGCAAGGCCAAGCAGAGTCAGCGCGAGAAGAAAAAGGTCGTGGAGCGCCGGGAGCAGGCGCGGCGCGAGGCCGAGCTCAAGGCCGCGGCCGAGGCCCGTGCTCTCGCCCGCAAAGAAGCGGAGCTCCGCCGGGAGGCCGCGGAACTCCCCGCCCGCGTGCGGCAGAAGATCCGGGCGAACCTCATCCGTGCCCGCGGGCCCATCCCCTTTCACGCCGTGGGGCCCGACGGGCGCACGGTGCATCGGCTCGAGGTTCATGAGCGTGTGGCCTGGAAGCTGCGCGCGGGCGAGGCCGCCATCGCTGCGCTTCAGTGGCCCGAACGCCCGCCGGAGCTCGTGGTGATCAGCGCCGATGCCGCGGGGGAGCTCCGAGAGCTCGACCCTTCTTCCATCTGCTTTCTCGTCACGGAGGTCCGCGGGATCAGCGCCCCTGAGCTCGCGCTCCCCGAGCCGGTCGAGGAGCTCGACCTTCGCCCCCGTCGCGCGACTCCCGACGAGGTCGCCGCCATGCGGCGGGTACAGGGGGTCCGCAAGGCCTCTGCGGGGTCCTGAGGCCGACGTAGGTCTTTGCTCGCGTCACAGCGGCGCGATGAAGAGGCGCTTGAAGCTTCGCTCGGTGTCTTTGGTTCGTCCCTGGGCGGTGAAGGCGAGCCAGAGGTTCCCGTCGGGCCCCTGGGTCAGGTCGAGGTCGCCGTGTCCCACCGTGCCGAGCTCGAGCGGCTCGACCTGGGCGTTCTCGCGGACGGGAGCGCGGCAGATGGGATCGTAGTTGTCGTCGTCGTTGCAGACGAAGATCAGGTGTTGGCCATCGGGGGTCCACATGGGCGCGCGGTTGAGCACGACGTCGCGGGCGATGCGGATCGGTGTGGCGCCGGAGCGAGCCTCGACCACGTGCAGATCGAAGCGGTCCCGCACGTCGCGGTTGGCGTAGAAGGCGATGCGCTTGCCATCGGGGGAGAAGGAGGGGGAGGTCTGGGTGCCCGACCACGCGGTCAACGCGATCGGTGCGCTGGTGAGGTCGGGTAAAAGAAAGAGATTGTCTCCGCTCTTTCCCTTGCCGACGAAGGCGACGCTGCGGCTGTCGGGGCTCCAGGTGGCGAAGAGCTCGGCGGCGTCTTCAGTGCGGGTCAGTCGCCGGGGAGGGGCGGTTAGATCGGAGATCTCGAGGTGGTAGAGGTCCCCCTGACCCGTCCGTGCGGAGCTGAAGACCAGGTGCTTTCCGTCGGGACTCCAGGCCGCCCCGCCGTCGGTGGCGGGGGAGGGAGCGATGGCGCTCCCGTTCATCATGTAGAGATCGTAGACGTTCTTGTCGGTGCTCGCGGTATAGACGTATCGACCGATGTTGGCGGGTGACCAACTCAGCTCGTGGGCGACCCTCGTGCCGCTCCCGCCGCCGGCTTGGCCGAAGCCCGAGGCGATGCTCGAAGCTCCGCGAACGACGGGCTGGACGCGGCGAAACGTCTTCTTGTGCGGATCGCCGACGTAGAGCTCGACCTCTTTCTTGTCATGGAAGTTGGCTTCATAGGAGAGCTGCCGCCCATCGGGCGACCAGCTCGGACGCTGGAGGTTCGCGCCATCACGGGCTGCGACCTGGGTGCTGGGGGCAGCCAAAGCGGGCAGGAGGAAGAGGATGCACAGCATAAGGGCCTCAGAACGCGATGGAGAGGTGGGCTAGGAGCTGGATCGAGGTTCGGGAGAGGGAACGAGCCGAGGAGTCGATCTGGACCGATCCCTCATGGGTGGGCCGCAAGGCGATGGACTCGCCGAGTTGCCCCAGGGCTTGTTCGCCCACCAGCTTGACACCTCCACCGACCCCCGACGTCCGTCGGCGGTCGAGGTAGTCTAGCGCAAGCTCGGCCACCACGAAGTGCGCGGTACCGCTAACGTAGACGATGCGCTCGGCTGGGCCCTCGCCACAGGTCCACGCCTCGTCGCGGGCGCAGGTGCGGCGAGCCCCGGCCAACCCTCCGTAGCGGTAGCCGATGGAGGGCCGAAAGAGCAGCCTCTCCCCATCATCGAGCAGCGGGCCGAAGCGGAGCCCGCCCGAGAGCCCTCGCGGGTCGAAGCGGTAGATCCCATCTTCGGCGCGGGTCGCGACCGCGACATGCTGGCCCACGACGCCTAGGGCCCAGATCCCCCCGACCGGCAGGGTGAGGGCGAGCTGGCTGGTCGGGGAGGGTAGGAGGTGCTCCCCCTCGCCCAAGCCGACGCTGACCCCAGCGGCGATCTCGAGCCAGGCGAGCCGAGCAGAGGCCATCCCGCCTCCGGCCGCCCGCATACCGAGGCTGAGTCCAGCCTTTCCGCCCGCCTCGAGATCGAGGGCCTCGCCGTTGATGATCCAGGAGCCCGCGGGCAGCCCGATAGTGGTCGGCAGAAGGGGGCGCTCCTTTCGGAGGCGCTTGGCGAGCCGCTCGACCCAGGCTTGTTGCTCGGGATCGAAGAGGGGAGTGGCCGCTTCGAGTTGGGGGTGCCAACGGAGGCCGGGCTGGACGCTGCTCACCGTGAGCAGCGCAAAGTCGACCTGCAAGAACTCAAGGATCGCGCCGATCTGAGCCTGCTGTTCCTCGGTGCGGGCGTTTGTGAGGGCGTGCTCGGCGGCGGCCCGGGCACCGAGCAGGTCCGAGCGCTGGTAGCGGACCTGGGCGAGCAGAAACCAGGCCTCGGCGTCGTTGGTGCCGTCGGGATGCTGGGTTGCGCGGATCAGATCTGACTCGGCTTGATCCCAGAACTCTCGACGGATCTGAAAGCGTGCTTGGTCCAGCATGCCTCGGTAGTCTGTCTCATCCAGCGGTTCTGGCGGAGCAGCCAGGGCTGGGCTCAGGAGCAGGGCGAGCAGGCAGGCGATCATGGCACGTCAGCTCCGGAGCCCAGAAGCGCGCAGCAGCGCGGCGGTGGCGGGGTGAGGGTCGTGGGACGACAAGGAGGCGGAGTCGAGCGCATCGACGATGCGTCCTCGCTCCATCACCACCACACGATGACACGCCCAGGTGACCATGGGGAGGTCATGGCTGATGACCACCACGGCACATTCAGGTCCTGCGCGGTGAATCAGTAGCTCCAGCAGGTCGGCTTTGAGGGCGGCGTCGAGGCCGGCTGTGGGTTCATCGGCCACGATCAGGCGCGGTCGAGCGAGCAACACCCGCGCCAGTCCAGCCCGCCGTCGTTCCCCTCCGCTGAGCTCGTGCGCGCGCGCCCGGCGCCGACCTGCAAGGCCGACCGCCTCGAGCAGCTCGTCGACGAGCGCGGTGGCGTCCTCGTCGGGTCGGTGGATCCGGGCTGACTCCCTCAGGAGAACTCCAAGAGGAAAGGCAGGGTTCAACATAGATCTGGGATCTTGAAAGAGGAGCTGGGCTCGGCTGCGCACTCCGCGCCACGCGGCCTTGCTGGCCCGAGTCATGTCCTGGCCGAGCAAGAACACGCTCCCCTCGTCAGCGGGCAGCAGCCCGAGCCCCACCCGCGCCAGGGTGGTCTTTCCTGAGCCGGACTCCCCGATGATCGCGACGCGCTCCGCGGCGTGCACCTTCAGGTCAACGCCGGACAAGGCGACGTGAGGGGGACCACCAAAGATCCCCCGCGGCGCGAAGGAGCGGCTCACCGATCTGAGCTCCCAGACAGCCTCGCTCATCCCAGCACGCCCCCCGCGACCCGTGCGGTGGCCTCGAAGAGCTGACGACCCGGCGCCGAGGTGAGGCGTCCGAGGGTCAAGGCCTCGGCGGTGGTGGTCTCGGCCACCCGCCCTTCGTGTAAGATCACGACCGCCTCGGCCAGACCGGGGAGGACTCGCAGGTCGTGGGTGATGAGCAGCACGCCGAGTCCTGTGTCGACGAGATCGCGCAGCGCTCGGAGGATCTGATCTTGGACCGTCGGATCGAGGGCGCTCGTGGGCTCGTCGGCGAGGAGGAAGCGGCTCCCCCGCGCGAGGGCCTGGGCGATCACGACCCGCTGGGCCATGCCCCCCGAGAGCTCGTGCGGATACAGACGCGCCACCCGCTTTGGGGAAGGGAGTTGGGCCTTGGCGAGCCATGGGATCGGATCGGGGTCTCGGCCCGCGAGGGCCGCACAGCGTGCGACCTGTGGGCCAACGCGCGCCAGCGGGTCGAGGGCTGCGCGGCAGTCCTGGGGTAGATAGCCAAGAACAGCGCCGCGAACCTCGGCGAAGGCCCGGTCGCGTCGGCGGGCAGAGGCGCCGTGGAGCCCCTCGTAGGGTCGCAGGGTGCGGTCGCTCAAGGTGATCTGGAGCTCGCCTGCGATGACGCCGGGGTCGAGGTCGACCAGGCCGAGCAGGCTGCGAGCCGTGAGAGATTTGCCCGAGCCCGACCGCCCCACCAAGGCGGTCAGGCCTCCGCGCTGCACCGAGAGATCGATGCCTTCGACGAGGACCCGGTCGCCGACCGCGATGCGGAGCCCGCGAAGATGGAGCGCCTCAGGCACCGTGCTCCTCCTCGGCGAGACCCTGTCGGACCCACACCGTCGCGGCGATCACGAGCCAGATCGCGGTGGCGGGGGCCACCAATGGCATCCAGCCCGATCCGTCATGGTCGAGGTCGAAGGCGAGCATGTTTCCCCAAGAGGGATGCGGCTGTTCCACCCCAAAGCCCAAGTAAGACAGGGTGGTCTCGAGGATGAGCAGGAAGGCGAAGAGGGCGAGGAGGTGGCGGGCGAGCAGCCGCCGACAAGCCCCCCACAGCAAGTGAACGAGGAGCAAGCGCGTCTCGGAGACGCCATGAGCGCGATGCGCAGCGATGAACTCCGAGCTCCTGAGGCCCTCGATGCGCTCGAAGATGGCCTCGCCAAGGGTCGGAGCGTAGGCCAATCCTGCGGCGATCGCGAGCACCGAGGGTCGGTTCCCATAGATCGACAGGGCGAGCAGGACCAGGATGAAACGGGGCAGGCCCTGGACGACGGTGAAGAGGTAGCGGATGACTGCCGCCACGGCGCCGCTAAACCAGCCGGCAGCGGCGCCTAAGGGCAGGCCGAAGCCCAAGCACACCAGGCAGGCGAGCAGTCCCGGACCGACGAAGGCGCGGCTGGCCAAGAGCATCCGCCAGAGGATGTCTCGGCCGAGATGATCGGTGCCGAGCGGGTGGCGGAGACCAGGTCCCGCGAAGGCCCGCGTGGGATCGACATCGGCGACTACGTCGTAGCTGGCGAGCGGGATCAGAGCGGCGATCCCTAGCACCCCGATCAGCAGCCCCACCCCGAGCCATGGCATGGACACCCTCATGCGGTCGCTCCACGGCGCGGGTCCCACCAGAGTCGGAGAGCGTCGGCGCCGAGCCGAAACAGTCCGACCGCCGCTGCCGTCAGGAGGGTGATCCCGAGGGCTAGGGGGTAGTCTCGCGACACGGCAGCTTGCCAGAGGATCGCCCCGATCCCGTTCAAGAGCAGGATCTTCTCGAGGATGACGAGGCCCCCGACGAAGAAGGCGGCCCGGCTGGCGATGGCGACGGTCAAAGGCGGGAGGAGGTTGCGGAGAATAGAAGGCCAGAGCGGCGCTCCGCGTGCTCGGGCCGCCTCGATGTAGCCCGAGGCTCGGATCTTTCGGAGCAGTCCCTCGGACTCGCTGTGGATCTCGGACAAGGCCCCCGAGCCGATCGCCAGAATGCTGACGGCGAGAGCCCATCGGAGCGGGTGGTCTTCGAGGGGGAGGGCGAACCAGGCGGGGCGTGCGATCAGGTCCGCCTGCATCATGGACCAGGTCGTGGTGTTCAGCAGGTGGATCATCAGGCGCGCGAGCAGAAAGACCGGCACGATGCTCACCGCCCACACCGCCGGTCGCGTCAGGTGCCGGCGCCCTTGAGTCCAAAAGGAGAGCCCGACCCCGACGGACGTGGCGAGCAAGGTGGCAGCCAACAGGAGCTGTGCAGACCGCCACGCTGGCCGCGCGATGACCTCCCACACGGGCATCCCAGGCCGGTAGACCAAGGAGGTGCGAAGATCGCCCTGAGCCAGATCCCATAGGTAGGAGCCGATCTGGATCGGCAGGGACTCGCCCAGACGCCACTGACGCTCCAGCACCGGGCGGAGCTCCTCGGCGTTGGGCAGGGTGTCGATCGCGTCACCGGGCGCGAAGTAGAGCAGGCTCTGGACCAGGACGACCGCGCCGAGCAGGGTGAGGACGAAGCCCAGGGCCTCGCGTCCGAGCGCGAGGGCCAAAGGCAGGGCGCGACGGGTCGCGGCAGGGCCGGCGGGCGGCGTGGTCAGCGCAGGGTCCAGCTCGGGGCGAAGGTGAAGAAGGTGAAGGGGTGGATGACGACGTTCTGCGCCTTGGTGGTCATCGCCGCGTAGCTGTCGAGGGTCCAGAGAAAGACCATGGGTTGCTCCTGGGCGATTTTGGCGTGCGCTTGGCGGAAGAGGGCCCGCTTCTCTTGGGGATCGGTGGTCGCCTTCGCCTTGTCGAGCAGCTCGTCGACCTCTGGATTTGCGTAGCCTGAGAAGTTGCGCGAGCCCGAGCTATGGAACTGCTTGTGGATGTCTTCGTTACGGTCGAAAGTCCATAGCGACAGTACGAGATCGTAGTCTCGATCGGTCCAGATCTGACGCTTCCAGTCCGAGATGTCGAGGAAGGTCGCCTCGACGCGAACCCCCTGGTTCTGGAACTGGGTCTGCAGGTTGATCACGACGTCCTGGGCGGTCTCGAGGTTCTTTTGGCTCGCGATGCGCAAGGCGAGGGGCTGGCCGTCGCGTTTCCAGGTGCGCCCGTCGCGCTCGAAGCCGGCCTCGCGCAAGAGCGCGGCGGCGCGCTCGATGTTCTGTTCGAGGACAGGCACGTCGTGGTTGTAGAAGGGTGAGCTCGGCACGAAGGGGCCCGAGACCCGGTCGCCGGTGCCGATGGGCGCGAGCAGCTCGGGCACGTCCACCATCAGCGCCAAGGCTTGCCGTACCCGTGGGTCATCCATGGGCTCGCGGGAAAGGTTGAAGCCAACATACCACCAGGAGTTGGTCTGATAGGGGTAGAGTTCGACCTTTCGATCGTTCTGCAGGGTGGCGAGATCCCGGGGTAAAACCCTCACCAGCGCCTCGATGGACTCATAGACGATCAGCTTGGCTTGGTAGTTCTTATCGGCGACCTCGCGCATACGGAACTCGTCGATGCGTGCGTCGCCCCAATAGTCGCGGTAGCGCTGGAGGGTGATGGAGTTGTCGTCGTTGTAGCTCGTGAGCGTCCAGGGGCCGGTCCCGATGGGGCGGTTTCGGAACGGATCGGAGCGCGAGATCGCGGTGTCGCGGAAGTGGTGCGCGGGCAGGATCTTGAAGTGCAGCTTGTCTTCGGGGGCGAACTCGGGCTGGTGGAAGGTGAGCTTGACCGTGTGCGGGTCGACGGCCTCGGCGTTGGCGATCCACTCGACCCGCCCCATCTCGGGCGAGGCGGTCCGTGGGTCTTGGAGGGCCTTGATGGTGAAGACGACGTCGTCGGCGCTGAAAACCGTGCCGTCGTGCCAGGTCACCTCGCGGCGCAGACCGATCACCATCGAGCGCTTGTCGGCGGCGACTTCGGCGCGCTCCGCCAGCTTGGGTACCGAGGCGAGCTCCTGGGAGTCCGTGAACAGCCCCTCGAAGATCAGCTCGTTGATCCTGGCTTCGCTCATGGAGGTCGCAAAGGCGGGGTTGACGATGCCTGGGGCGCGGTCCTCGGCGTAGCGCAGCGGCGCAGCGTGTGCGCCCAGGGCGGAGAGCATCAGCAGGGTTGCAGGCACGAGTCGGGTCATGAACTAGAGCTCCTTGCTGTCGCCGTCGCGATCGAGGCCTTGGAGCACCGACAGATCGCCGATGAACTCTCGGACCCCGACAGTCTCGGGACGCGCGGTGGAGAGGGGCTGTAGAGCGTCCAGGGCTTCGCGGGTGCGGCCTGTTCGCAGGTTGGCCTCGGCGAGGAGGACGAAGAGGCTCGGACTGTTGAGGGGGCTGATGCCCCGCTCCGTGACGTCGCGTACCAGGGTGAGCGTGGCTTGAGCCCGTCGGGGGCGATCGCCGAGCAGGTCAGCGCGCGACCGATTCACAAGCATCTCAGTTCGGAAGCGTTCGATGACGCCCAGGTCCTGTACCAGGCTCGCGCG
The DNA here is from genome assembly GCA_007693595.1 of Deltaproteobacteria bacterium. GTDB lineage: Bacteria > Myxococcota_A > UBA796 > UBA796 > REDI01. Next base: position 217,111 of record REDI01000043.1, read on the forward strand.
GTCGGCCGAGGCCCCGCGCAGCGCGCTCGCGCGCAGGTCGTCGAGCCGACGGGTCGCCTCGCGGGCCTCTTCGAGGGCGGGCTGGGCATCGTCCGTGGAGGCGGGGACGATGGACAGACCGAGGGCATCGTGCAGGTCGGCGGAGGTGCCCGAGGGCGTGGGCCCCGCTTGGAGTTGTCCGCGAAGATCGGATGGGTCGAGCCAGCCCGAGAAGAGGCTCGCCTCGAGGCCTCGCCAGCCCGCTAGCGCCTTGGAGGGCTCCGGGCCAAGGCTTCGGCCCATGTGGTGCGCCAGGGTCGCGTGGACGCAGGGGTCGAACCAGGCGCGCTCGAAGTCTTGGTCTTGGATCTTCAGCATGGGCCGGGTGGCGGCCCGCTGGAGCGCGGTGGGGGGCGCGCCCTCTATCACCAAGAGATGTGCTTGAAGTCTCTCTTTCAGGGGCCCTTCGGCGAGCGAATCGACCTGGCTCTGGGTCGGTAGGCCCTCGCCGGACAAGGCTCCCCACGGCTCGGCCGCCTGATGGGACCCGCCGGAGCAGCGCTCCGCGAGGGCGCGCACCGGGGCGGCCCCCTCGGGGAGCTCTCCCCGTGCTTCCCATGCCGCGAAGAGCTTGCGTGCGGCATGGCCCGTGAGTCGCTGAAGGTCTTGCTGGAGCAGGAGCTCGGCTTGAGCCGCGCGCTGTTCCGCGATGCGCGCGGCGTCGCCGCTCTCCACCGCGAAGCGCCTGTAGGCCGTCAGGTAGTCGTGGGCATGAAGGGCGATCCAGCCCTCGCGATCGGTGCGCTCCATCACCTCCTGGAAGGCTTCTGGTTCCTCGATGACCGTCGTGACCCACCCCAGCGCCTTCGGCGTGGTGGGGGCCTGGGCGGCCGGGGTGCAGGCCAGCCCCAGCAGGACGATCGCGGCGCGGCGCAGTCCCATGCTCACTGTCCCTCGTAGCTCGCGCCTGAGGAGTGGGTGCGCTGTTCGAGGGCCTCGGGATCCACCAGATCGTCGTCTTCGCGCACGACGATGGTGTCTTCGACCAGGGTGATGGTGTCGACCACGAAGTCGCGCTTTCGGTAGGTGATTCGGGCGGTCTTGGTGTGGTAGCCCGGCTTGAAGAACTCGATCTCGTAGTCGGTCCGCCGCGCCAGACGGGTGCGTTCTCCGTCTTCGTCACGAAGATAATCGACCAGAAACCGACCTTCCCGATCGGTGACCAGCTGCACGTCCAGGTTCTTGTCGGTGTCCGGCCGTAGGGTGATCAGCACTTTGTCGACGGGCCGGCCGTTCCGGTCGAGGATCTGCCCGGCGATGTAGTGCTTGCTCGCCAGGGCTGGGGTCGCCAGCAACAGGCTGAGCAGGACGAGGGGGGTCTTTGGGGCCATGGGGCTACTCCATCCGTAGCTTTGCGTCGTAGAGCTTGCGCAGGTGCTCGTCGGCGAAGCGGGCTCGCTCGGTGTCGTTCTTGCTCTGGACATGGCGTTGGTACTTCTCCCAGCCCGAGATGGCCCGCTGGAGGGCGTTGCTGTCTTCGCCTCCAGAGGCGTTGTACATGCCGTGCCAAGAAGCAGCTTGAGCTTCGTAGATCATGGCTTTTCGCTCGTAGATCTGGTCGCTGGGGAGACGGGCCCAGTGGCGCTCGGCGACCTCGGCCCGGCGAAGGGCTTGGGCGTAGTTGCGATCGTTGATGTCGAGGAGGGCCCCCTCGACCAGGTAGTAGGGGTTGTACTTGTTCTCGGGGTGGTCGAGCAGGGCCTCGACGTAGGTGCGCTGGGCGGAACGATCGCCGCGCCTCTTGGCGTCGAGGAGGAGGAGATGGCGATCCTCGCTATAGGTGGGATCAGAGCGGTCGCTCATCTCAAGGAGGAGTCGGTCTTGAGAGCTGAGCGCTCCCTGACGGGCGCGCTGGGTCACCGCCGCGCGGTCCTCGGGGTCGAGCTCCGAGATCGCGGACTCGGGCTCTTGGTCGTCGGAGAAGGAGGGATCGGGATCGCGGCTCACTTGGGGAGCCAGGCTCGCGGTGGAGACGGGCGCGGAGCGGCTCGTGCTACGCTCGGTCGTGGTTCGGGTCGTAGCAGGGCTTTGGGGAGAGAGATCGGTGCTGGGGGTGCTTCGAGGGGCCGCGGTACGCGCGGGCTCGGGGTCGACGGCCGGGGTCCGGGTTGGCGCAGGTGGAGGGGGCGCAGGGCTCGGGTCTTGGCGGGTCGAGGAGGGCTGAGGTTCGGCGACCGCATCGGCGACCGCGTCGGTGGATGGCGGGTCCTCGACTTTCTCTATTGTTTCGTTCGGGTCTTCTTCGCTCTTGATCTCCCCTTGGGTGTCCAGCGCTTCGGCCATCGGAGAGGGCTCGTCGGACCCGAGCTCGGCTGCGGCGAGCTGCACCTGCTGGCCCACGGCGTAGATGGCATAGATCCCACCCCCACCACACAGGACCAGCAGCAGGAAGACCCCGACGGCGACACCTGCGTAGACCAGAGCCCTTCCGCTCCGACCTGGGCTGTAGTCGAGGTCGTCGAAGGACTCGTCGACCCTGTCGGACTTGGAGGCCTTGGCTCTCTCGGCCTGTCGCGCCTCCTCAGCCTGTCGCGCGAGCTCGGCCTGCCGTGCTTGCTCGGCCTCGTTGCTGCGCTGGGCTTCCTTGGCCTGCTTGGCGGCCTCGGCAGCGCGCTGTGCCTTCGCCGCGCGCTCACGCTCTTGCCGAGCTCTCTCGTCGCGCTCGGCTTGGGCTCGGCGGGAGTCGCTGGCCAGGACCTGTTCCTGAGGGCGAGGAGGGCTGGCGCGGCGATCGACGGGGACGTTGGTGGCGGTCGGATCTTTCGCGATCGGAAGGGGCTTGCGCATAATCCCGAGTTCCGCTGCTTCCTCGGAGGAGAGCTGCCTCTTGTCTTGGGCTGCGAAGCTTGAGAAATCGGGCAGCGTCGGGGGTGCGGAGCGCCGCGGAGGGATCTTGCCGTTGGCATCGGTGACGTCGGTGGTCTCGTCGTGGTCGAAGGCGTCGCTCGGGGGGGCGTCCGGGCTGGCAGCGACGGGTCGACGGACCCAGGAGGTGTGGTCTTCAGGGCGTTGGTCGCGGCTCCGAGAGGGTGGAGGGGACAGCTCCGGCGAGGCTTCGGGGTTTGTGGGATCGACGGCGGTCGGGACCTCGGACCACATCTCGATCCCGTCGACATCGGCCGGGGGGACCGGGGAGCCCTTGTCGGAGCTGTCGTGCAGCATGCCGACCGCGCCTTCCGCCGCAGCTCCCCCAAGCGCTGCGTGTCGTAGCAGGGTCGCGGTGGTGTCCGCGTGCTCGTCGTCGAGGACCCCTTGGCTCCCCTGTGTGGCGCGGGCATCGAAGAGGGGACGTAGGAAGCTGATGAGCTCGTCGTGAACCTTGTTAAAGGAGTATCCAGCCATGAGGCCGCGGATATCCTCACGCAGGACGAAGGCCCGCTGGTATCGGTGCCGCGGGTTGAGCGAGAGGGCGCGGTAGAGCACCTTGTCGAGCCCCGGCATGCGCTTTTTGACCTGCTGAAGCGCGGCGCTGACCTCGGCCTTGCGAACCGCGTGCAAGGTCTGAAGGCCCGTCTCGCCCCGGAAGAGCGGCTGGAAGGTCAGCAGCTCGTACAGCAAGCTGCCGAGGGCGAAGATGTCGGTCGAGGGGGTGACTTCGGGATCGGCTTGCGTCTGTTCGGGCGCGAGGGCTCCGATGCGGTCGAGCTCGCCCTCGTTGGAGGCGTCGGGCGGAATACCAAGGTCGTAGCCCCCCAAAACCAGGCGCCCTTCGGGCGAGATCCGCACCGCAGCGGGTCGTAGCGAGAGATGAAGGACGTTCTCGGCGGCACTCGCCTTGCCTGGGCGCCCGTGCAACGCCTCGAGCCCGTTGCAGATCTGGGTCGCGATGTTTAGGAAGAGATTTGGAGGAAGTTGGATTTTTTCGGCCTGACAGTAGGCGATGACCGTCGCGAGGTCCACCCCGTCGATGTGTTCCTCGATCGAGAAGTGTTCCCCCTTCGCGTCGAAGTATTCCAGGACCGGCGTGAGCTGAGGGTGCCGCACGGCGGTGAGATCTTGGATCCTGACAGCGACCACGGAGGTACGGGACGTGTCGCGCTGAAGCGCCAAGGTGAGGCGGTGAGCCACCACGGCTTTCCCTGCCGGCTCGTCGAGGATCGCGGAGTACGACTCCACGGCTCCATCGGAGCCCAGTGGGCGCATGAGGGTCAGGTGTCCGAGCTTCTTGGGAAGCATCATGGAAAGGGCTCCGAGGTAGGACGGGGCGGGCCGCCGCTGTGAGTATCACCGGCCCTTGGATCGGGTGTCAACGTAGCCTGTTGTCTCGACCGAGCCGGGGTACGCCCCCCCCTGCAGCGGACCGGCTATGCCATGTTTAGCCCACAGACCAGGGAGGGCGAGGTGTCGGTTCGGGTCGTGTTGCTGGCGGCTGTCGCCCTATTCGCTTCGTGCGCCGTCTCTTTACAAGGCGCGGTCTATCCTGACGAGCGCGGGCGGGCCATCTTGCACCTCCCCGATGGTTCGACGAAGAACTTGGTTCTCGACGAAGCGGCGGCGCCGCTGGCCTACCTCGATGGAGAGGGGGTTGAGATTGAGGGCCTTCAGTGGATCAGAGGGATCAACGTAAAGAACTGGACGGTGCCCGACGGCACGCGAGGTCTTCAGGTATGGGTCGGGGTGCTCGAGGTGCACCAAGGAACCTTACGGGTTTTTGACCGAAACGCGCGCGCGCCCTACGTGCTCGACGCGAGGGATCATCCCGAGCTTCATCGAGCGGTGGGGCAGACCGTGCTGGTGGAGGGCTGGGTCGTGGGTGCCAATGCGGTCCGGGTCGCTTACGCAAAGGTCCTCGGTCGGGTCGAAGCGGCTCGATGAGGGCCAACCCCGACCCGCCACGGAGGCGCCCGTGACGCGCTACGCACTGCTGTCGGTCTCAGACAAGACCGGCCTTGTTCCCTTCGCACGAGCCCTCGTCGATCTCGGCTTCACCCTCCTGTCTACCGGGGGCACAGGGCGCACCCTCGAGCAGGCGGGGCTCCCGGTCACGCCGGTGAGCGAGCACACGGGGGCGCCCGAGATCATGAACGGGCGGGTCAAGACGCTGCATCCGCGCATTCATGGGGGGATCCTGGGGGATCGTGAGCGACACGCCGAGGAAGCTCGCGAACAGGGCATTCCTTGGATCGAGCTCGTCGCGGTCAACCTCTACCCCTTCGAGTCGACCGTCGCGCGCGAGGGGGTCACAACCGCCCAGGTGGTCGAACAGATCGACATCGGGGGGCCGACCATGGTCCGGGCGGCCGCCAAGAACCACGCCCACGTCACCGTCGTCGTGGACCCCTCCGACTACGACCGCGTCGCTCAGGCGCTCACCTCGAGTCAGGAACTGCCCCCCCTCCGCCAAGAGCTGGCCGTCAAGGCCTTTCGCCACACCGCGCGCTATGACGGCGCCATCAGCGCGTGGCTGGCCCAGTCGACCGGCGCTGAGCCCCTGGCGTCGGAGCTCGGGCTCGGTCTCTCGCGTGTCCAGCCGCTCCGTTACGGCGAGAACCCGCACCAGCGCGCCGCTTTCTACGCCGATCCCAGCCCCGCGGGTCGAAGCCTGGCGCGGGCGCGCCAGATCCAGGGCAAGCCCTTATCCTTCAACAACCTCAACGACCTCGACGGGGCCCTGCGCACGGTCTTCGAGGTCGAGCAGCCCGCCTGCGCCATCATCAAGCACACCAACCCGGCGGGCTTCGCGACGGCTCCCGATCTCTCGACCGCCTTCGAGCGCGCTCTTCAAGGCGATCCCGTGAGCGCCTTTGGGGGCATCGTGGTCTTCAACCGTCCGGTCGACGGGGCGACGATCCGCACGCTCAAGCTATCCAAGACCTTCTTCGAGGTCGTGGCGGCCCCTGGCTTCGATGCGCTCGCGCTCGAGCGCCTCGCCCCGCGCGAGAATCTCCGGGTCGTTGAGCTGCCCGAAGACTGGGCGAGCTCCCACCCCCCTGGGGTCGACGCGCGGAGGGTCCAGGGGGGGTGGCTCCTCCAAGACTGGGATGTCGGCGCGCCCTTCGAGCTCCGTGTCGTCACTGAGCGATCCCCCACAGCCGATGAGGCCCGCGCCCTCGACTTCGCGTGGCGGGCGTGCCGGGGGGTCAAGTCTAACGCCATCGTGCTCGGCCTCGCGCTGACCGATGGCGCGCGCCTCAACGGCGTGGGCGCCGGCCAGATGAGCCGGGTCGATGCGGTGCAGCTCGCCGTCTCCAAGGCCACGGCATCTACCGCCGGAAACGTCTTGGCGAGCGATGCCTTCTTCCCCTTCGCCGACGGGCTGAAGGTCGCGGCTGAAGCCGGGGTGTCCGCGGTCATCCAGCCAGGCGGCTCCGTCCGAGACGCCGAGGTCATCGCGGCGGCGAACGAGGCAGGTATTGCCATGGTCTTTACTGGCACACGTCACTTTCGGCACTGAGTCCCCACCCGAGGTTCAGCCATGAATGTTCTCCTTGTCGGTACGGGGGGGCGCGAAGCCGCCCTCGCTTGGCGCATCGCCCTCTCCCCACAGCTTGGGCAGCTCACGGTGACCGGGCCGAACCCCGGCTGGCCTCGGCTGGCGCAGGTGCGCGAAGCGGGCACCGTCGCGCAGATCACAGCCTTGGCTCGAGAGCTCGAGGTCGACCTCGTCGTCGTCGGACCCGAGGCGCCCCTCGCCGAGGGGCTCGCGGACGCGCTCGATCCGTTGGGGATCCCCTGCTTCGGTCCCTCGGCAGCGGCCGCTCGAATCGAGACGTCCAAGGTCTTCGCCAAACAGATCATGGCCGAGGCTAGCGTCCAGACCGCCGGGTTTCTTCAGGTTAACCGTGATGATCCGGCTTCCGTTGAGCGAGCGCTGGAACGCCTCTTGCGCGGCGATGTCGTGATCAAGGCCGATGGCCTGGCGGCTGGAAAGGGGGTCTTTGTCTGTCGGAGTCCCGACCAGGCTCGCGCCGCCTTCGACGAGGTCATGGGGGGGCGGTTCGGCCAGGCCGCCGACACGGTGCTCCTCGAAGATCTCCTCACCGGGCCCGAGGTCAGCGTCTTTGCCCTCACCGATGGGGTCTCTGCGGTAGGGTTGCCGAGCTGTCAGGACCACAAGGCGCTCCTCGATGGTGGTCAGGGTCCCAACACCGGCGGCATGGGCGCCTATACCCCTTGCCCTCTCCTCGACCAAGCCGGGGTCGAGGCGGTGGTCGAGCAGGTTCATCGGCCCGTTCTTCGTGCCCTGGCTGCGCGAGGTACGCCCTTCAAAGGCGTGCTCTACGCCGGCCTGATGCTCACCGAGGACGGGCCGAGGGTCCTGGAGTTCAATGCTCGCTTTGGAGATCCCGAGTGCCAGGCGCTCATGAGCCTGTGGGAAGATGACGTGCTCACCTGGCTTCACGGGGCGGCGAGCGGCGCCTTGCCCGCGGGGAGACCCCGGTTCTCGGAGGGGGCGGCCTGTTGCGTGGTGCTCGCCAGCCGAGGCTATCCAGAGACGTGTGAGCGCGGGGTGATCATTACCGAGGGCCCCAACCGTCGCGACGTCAATGTGTTTCACGCCGCCACGACCCGCCTCGAAGACGGCCTCCTCCGTACTGCGGGTGGGCGGGTCCTGGGCGTCTCGGCGACGGGGGCAGATCTCGAGCAGGCGCGTGTTCGCGCCTATGAGGCTGTCGAGGACTGGCGCTTTGAGGGCTGCCAGCTCCGTTGCGACATTGGACGTCGGCTCCCGCCTTCATGAGCAGGCTCGATCAGGCAGCTCCCGGTCTGCTCATCGCCCAGCCCGAGCGAGGCTTTCGCTACGGCGCCGAGGCCTTCTGGCTGGTCGGTTTCGCGCTTGAAGTGCTGCAGGCGCGAGGGCTCGAGATCGCGGGGGAGCGCGCGCTCGATCTCGGCACGGGATCTGGGGTCATTGCGGGTCTTCTCGCCACGCATGGAATGATTGCTCGCGGGGTCGAGCTGCGCGAGGAGTGGGCGCCCCTTTGGCAGCGGACCCTCCGTGCGTCTCCCGCGGCTGTTCGACTTCGCCTCGAGGTCGCCGATCTTCGCTCGGTGCAGGATCGAGCGCTACTGGTCTGCACCAATCCACCGTTCTTCCCTTCGGGTAGCGGTCCCACCGCAGCGGACGCCTGGCGTGCGGCGGCCCGCACCGAGAGCACCGCGACCTTGGCCGACGTCCTCGCGGCGATTGCGCGGTGTCTGTCGCCTCGGGGGATAGGCTGCCTGATCCTGCCCGTGGAGAGGGCCGCAGAGGTGGTCGCCCTCTCACCAGTTCACGGCCTATCCCTCGACCGTCAGGTGCAGGTGGGCGCTCGACGCTGGCTCTGTGCCCTTCGCGTGGATCCGTCCAGCGCACCGCCGCCCCTCGAGCGGTACATCGAGCAGGATCCGGTCGTCCTGAGGTGGGCGGCGCGAGCTCGCCAGGCCTAGGGCTGAGCGGAGCGCGACCCCCGCACCGGCTCAGCGGATGCAGCCCGTCTGGTAGATGAGGCCCCGAACGGGCTCGTTCGCGCCTGGTACGGACCGCACGAAGAGGCGGCTCCTGTGCCGAGAGGGCACCCAGAGCTGGAGGACGGCGCTCAGCACGTCATCCTCGTTCAGCTCGGCCGTGAACTCGACTCGTGCGGGTGCGCGCATGTCCTCGAAGGGGCTGACGTCGAGCCCCACCGGCCCCGGATTTGCGTCGCGGTTGTGAACCCGTAGGTTGAGCAGGACCGCGTCGCAGTCGAAGTATTCGAGCTGGATGGCGTCGGGGGAGGACGTCGAGAGAGGAAAAGACCAGTTTACGCTGTGGGTGCCGTTTGGGTTGAAGACCCGACGATCCGAGAACTCCTGGATGCCCCACAGCTCCACCCTCCGGCGCTCGAGGGCCTGATCGAGCGCGTCGATCACCTGGGTGAGATCGTCGACTTGGGACTGGACCTGCGCGACCTGTAGATCCAGATCGTCGTCTTCGACGGCTTGCTCCACTCGACTCAAGCGCTCCTCGAGCTCCGCCAGCCGCCCCTCGATGGTTCCAGGTTGGTCGTCGGCTCCGAGCCGCGCTTCGAGTGGCTCCACGAAGTCCTCAGCCAGGGTCGAGGCGGTGGTGCAACCGTACAGGAGAGGGAGGATGAGCAGCCGGTGCAGGCGCATGGAGTCTCCGTGAGCGTTCAGAAGGTACCAGAGAGGGTTAAGCCCAGCCCGATCGCGCTGAGGGCGCCGAGGCCTCCGGCGGCTCCCGCGAGGGTCTGATGATGGTCGAAGGCCCGCGCGGCCTTCGACCGCTCTCCCTGCGTAGCGAGGCTCCCGGCGCGCTGGTTCAACGCGAAGGAGGTAAGGCCGAGACCCGCCGCTCCAAGACCGACGCCGACCGAGGGCCAAAGCAAGGCCGAGCTCTTCTTCTTGGTCCTCTCTTCGTCTCTCTTCGAGGTGATGACCTCGAGATCGCCTTTTGGCGCCTCGACCAGGCGGGCGAAGACGAGCTCGTCGTCCTCGAAGACTTGAACGAAGTGCACCGCGGGTGCCCGAACCGGCGCGAAGGTTCGGTTCTGCCGGATCCCGTTGACGTAGACGTTGGCATCGACGTTCACGGGGCCGACGATGAGCCGCCCGAGCTCCCAGTCCCCTCCCCAAGCCTCGAAGTAGGGCTCCAAGAGCTCGATGTCCTCGGTCACGAGCACGGGATCCTCGGTCTCGACCGCCGCCGCTTGCCGCAAGGCCACCGCCGCTTCCTGGGTACGCTCAAGGCGGGCCAGCGCGACGCCCTCGAACTGCCAGAGCCGCGCGAGCTCTACGGTGTTGACCGGGGACCTGAGGCAGGTCAGCGCCGCGAGGGCGCGCTCGCTGCGCTCGCTTGCCCCTGAGGGGTCGTCTTCATCGAGGGCGCGCTCTATGGCGGAGAGCTCCTCGGTGAGGGTAAAGGCACCCTCGCAGCGCTCGTTGGCCGAAGCCAGCGCTGGGATGGTTGTGAGGAGAATCAGGCCTGTCAGGCCGCGCATGCACTACCCTGGGCGAAGGGGGCAGGGGAGGGTCCTGCGTCGAAGCACGAAGACCAGAGCCCCTAAGAAGGACCAGCTTAGCGGTCCTGAACCCGATGCGCAGCCTTCACAGTCCAGCGGCCCGTCAAGATCATCGTAGGGATCTGCCGAAGGTGAAGAAGATACGGGCTCTATCTGCTCGCCGGACCACCGCGTCTCGGGGTCGTCCCACCCGCAGTCTCCCCATCCATAGGACCCCTCTTCAGGGTAGCGTACCGCGGAGCCCGAGGAGGATCGGACCTCGACGAACCAGCGATGGCAGGCCGCGGTGGTCGCGAGCCATGCGCTGTAGAGGCCTCGACCCTCGGTCCCTGCGATGACTCGCATCGGGACCTCGACGCCCTCGATCACCGCGACAACCTCCTCGAGTTCGTCTACTTCGATCCAGAGGTTGGCGAGGATCTGTACCTCGGAGGTGGGGTGCTCGGGGTGGTGCAGGCCGGAGCTCACCTCGCGAGGGCGGAGACCTCGACCTCCGAAGTTCTGGGTATAGGTTTGGGATCGAGCGGACGCGCCGATCTCGTCGTAGGTGTCCGCGGTGATGTTGGCCCGGTGCCCGTCCGAACACATCCAGCCCAAGAGCACGGCCGACCGGCTCGATCGGTAGCCGCGGGCGATGTTCTCGCCGATGGCCCCGTCCGGGTAGAAGGAGCGCACCCGGCTCGACCACTGCGTGCCATTCGAGGAGGTGTGAGAAAAGAAGCCGTTCTCGACCATGTCGTCGGTGTGGGCGCGGGCGGCTTCCCCGAGATCGTGGTTCCACCGCAGACCGGGGCGCGGTCTGCGCTCTGCAGACCGAAAATCGGCCGCGCTACACGGCGGACTCTTCATGCCGTAGTCGTCTTCCCAGGCGGTCGGCGCGATGCGGGCGGCGTCGGTCCAGAGGTGGATCGCGCGGTCGTCGTAGCGAGGGTGCCCGTCGAGGGGATCCCCGTAGCCCGCGAGCACGGTCAGGCTCATCCACACAATGACCACGCACGCCTCCTCTGCTCTGGCAATCTAGCACCGGGATGGGGGGATCAGCCCTGAAGGATGCGAAGGTCCTCGGGCGGGTCGGGACACCGGGATCGCCATGCTTTCAGGTCTTCGGCCGTATCGAGATCAGCCAGAGGTGCAAGCTGCATGCAAGACCAGCCCAGTGAGGAGAGTCGCTCCAGGGTCGTGGAGAGGACTTGATCGCTCGACCAGGGCACTCGTGAGAAGAAGGCGGGCGGGCAGCGCCGGAGGCCGAGCAGGTAGTAGCCTCCATCATGGGCGGGTCCGATCACGGCGTCGTGGCTCTGTAGCGCGGATAGGGCTTGACTCAATATCGCGGTGTCGAGGTCGGGGGTGTCGGTCGCAAGGACGATCGCCCCGGCCCAGCCTTCGCGCGCGGAGCGGTCGAAGACGGCCTGCAGTCGGTCACCCAGGGGGCCTTGGGGCTGTTGCCAGAGATCGATCGAGGAACCAAGCCAGCGTCGAGCCTGGGGCACGCCCTCGGCATCAGCGATGGCTAGGACGGGGTGTGCAGGTGGTGGGAGCGTGAGCAGCTGTCCGACGAGGTGCTCGACGCAGGCGCGGTAGATCGCGCAAGCGCGCGCCTCGCCGATCCCCTGGGCTAGCCGTGTCTTGACCTGGCCTTCGATCGGGAGGCGCGCCATCGCGACGAGGGGAAGGATCGTAGCCAAGGGGCCTCCAGGGGGCGCGGAAGTGGTGGACGGGGGTGGGGCTAGCCGCCGAGGCCCGATAGCCCATGTCTCGACCCAGGAGCCCCGATGCACGAACAGGCTTCCAGCGGCCCCCTCGACGAGATCCTCGACGCGCTGGTCGACAGCTACCACACCGAGCTGTCGATCAACAACCTCGAGACCTCCGCCCTGCCCAATCGCCGCGCAGTGATCGAGGCCTTCGGCCACCTCCAGCACCTCATTTTCCTCGGCTACTTCACCACGCGCGATGTAGGCCCCTCGAGCCTCCGACCCGCCCTACGCGAGCACCTCGTGCCTGGGGCCGCCCTGATGACCGAGCAGATCCATCGGGCGATCCGATACGCCGATCGCGCCTTACCTCTTGGGGAGCGCCGGACCCTCGACTGGTCGCGGGAGCTGGTCGAGCGCCTCTTGCTCCGCCTCCCCGAGCTGAGGCGACGCCTCGACGAGGACGTCCGCGCCGCATGGGCTCACGATCCCGCCGCAGAGAGCCTCGAGGAGGTGGTCTTCAGCTACCCGGGGGTGCTCGCGATCACGGCCTATCGGGTGGCCCATGCCCTTCATGGGCTCCGGGTGCCGATGATCCCTCGGATCCTCACGGAGCATGCTCACGGCTGCACCGGCATCGACCTGCATCCTGGCGCTGAGATCGGCCGTCGATTCTTCATCGATCACGGCACGGGCGTCGTGGTGGGGGCGACGACCCACATCGGCGATGATGTGAAGCTCTACCAGGGGGTCACGCTGGGCGCGATGTCAGTGAAGGTCGATCCCGAGGAAGATCGACTCCATCCGGTCAAGCGCCACCCTACCCTCCAGGATCGCGTCACGGTCTACGCGGGTGCGACCATCTTGGGAGGCCAGACGGTGGTGGGGCACGACTCGGTGATCGGCGGAAATGTCTGGCTCACCCGCTCGGTCCCTCCGCGCAGCCGCATCCTGAGTCGCGTGGATCAAGGGACCGGCTGAAGCTCCTCTGTGGACCGTCGGGCTGCGCTGGTTACGGCCACCCCTCTCGGCGGCTTGGAGGTCAGATGAGCATCTGCGATGACGTGTCACGCGCGATCGGCAACACTCCGCTCCTTGCGCTCCGGGGGCCCTCCGCCCAGACTGGCTGCCGCATCCTCGGCAAGGCCGAGTGGCTGAACCCGGGCATGTCCGTGAAGGATCGTGCGGCGCTCTTCATGGTCGATGATGCGGAGAGAAGGGGTGATCTTCGGCCGGGGGGCATCATCGTCGAGGGTACCGCGGGAAACACCGGCATCGGCCTCGCGCTGGTGGGGCGGGCGCGGGGGTACCGGGTGGTCATCGTCATCCCCGAGACCCAGACGGACGAGAAGAAGGCCATGCTTCGGCTGTGCGGGGCCGAGCTGGTCGAGGTGCCGGCCGTTCCCTACGCGGATCCCAACAACTACGTGCACGTGGCGGAGCGGCTCGCGGCCCAGCTCGACCGCGAGTGGGAGCCCGGTGCCTTCTACGCCAACCAGTGGGACAACCTGTCGAACAGGCGCGCCCACCTCGAAGGCACCGGGCCCGAGATCTGGCGACAGACCCAGGGGCGAATCGACGGCTTCGTCTCGGCGATCGGCACCGGGGGAACATTGTCGGGCGTGGGTCTTTACCTCAAGAAGCGCAACCCGGCGGTCACGATCGGCCTGGCTGATCCCTACGGAGCGCGCATGTATGCCTGGTTCACCCGTCGAGAGCTGGAGCTCGATGTCGAAGGTGGGAGCGTCACCCAGGGGATCGGTCAGGGTCGCGTCACGGGTAACGTCGAGGGAGCGGTCGTCGACAAAGCGTATCGGATCCCCGACTCCGAGGCCGTCGAGGTCCTCGACCAGCTCGCGACCCAAGAGGGCCTGATGCTGGGAGGCTCGGCTGGCATCAACGTGGCGGGCGCCATCCGGCTCGCCAGAGATCTGGGGCCCGGCCACACCGTCGTCACCATCCTCTGCGATCACGGGAGTCGCTACCAGAGCCAGCTCTTCGACCCCTCCTTCCGTCGCTCCCGCGACTTGCCGGTTCCTCCCTGGCTCGAAGGGGGCAGCTCCCTCGTCCCTCCGCTGGTCTGAGTCCGGTATGCCTCGGGTCACCATGCAGGTTCAGGCGCTCCATCCGAAGGAGCCCTGGTGGCCATCCGACGACGCGCTCGGAAACTACCTCGTCGAGCTGGTCGCCGAGGCCATCGATCGAGGCGGTGCGGCGCCCGCCATGGTCGGAGTCTGGCGCGAGGAGCTCCAGATCCTACCTATCGCCCCCGTCCTCGAGCAAGGCTGGGCGCCTCAGGTCTTTCTGGGTAGTCTCAGTCGAACTCCCCACGCGAACTTCGGCACCGTGCCCGAGGCGGTTGGGATCGTCGGTCGGCTCAGGTACCGCAGGACCAACCAGGAGCCATGGGTGAGCATGGCCATCGTCTTTTTGGAGTGGCCCGATGGTCGCTGGTGGCGCTGGAGGCAGCTCCTCGACGCCGACGGCAAGCGCACCGCCGAGTCCGCCACCTGGGATCGGGCTGTCGACGGCCTACCACGTCCAGACAACCTGGGCGGATGGTGGCGCCTGGGCCGCCTGGGGGCTCCACCGTTGCGGGTCGATGCGATGCCTCCCCAAGACCCGTCCGAGATCGTTCAGTGAGCGCGTCGCCGGAAGAGCAAGAGCGGCAGTAGGGCAAAGACCCAGCCTACCTGCGAGGTAGAGCCACTGCACGAGCAGCCTCCGGCCACGAGCTCGATGGGGTTGTCGTCTTCGAGCGGGGCATCTTCAGGCTCGCTCGGATCGTCGGTGTCGTCGGTGTCGTCGGTGTCGTCGGAGTCGTCGGAGTCCCCGCTGTAGTCAGAGTCTTCGGCGTACCCGGTGTCGTCGGAGTCCCCAGGCTCGAAGGTCGGATCACAGGCATCTCCGATCCCGTTGTCGTTACTGTCGGTCTGGTCGGGGTTGTAGTCATCCGGGCAGTTGTCGATGTCGTCGGGCACGCCGTCCAGGTCGCGATCGAGCCAGGCCATCTCGATTTCGGTAAACCAGGCGTCTGTCACGGCTCCCCAGGACTGCCAGCCGGTGTCGTAGCCGTAGAACCCGGTCTGCCCGGCGGGGAGGGGGTCGTCGTCGTTGACGGTGATCTCGAGGCCGTTGGCGAAGACTTCGATCCGCCCCTCGCTCGCGATGACCTCGATGTCGACGTTGTTGAAATCCTCTACCGGCTCCTGGGCCAGGATGGAGCCTTGGCCGTCTTGGATCTTGTAGACCATCACGAAGCCGCTGAAGCCGAGTCGAGCCGAGGGTGGAGGCGCGGCGTCGGCCGAGATCCCGACGAGGTAGAAGTTCTCGCCGCCGGAGTGCCGGAAGACGATCCCCAGGAAGTCATCGTCTTCGTTGTAGCCTTGCGCCGCGACGCGCACGTTGCGGCCATTCGGCCCATTCACGATCCAGTTGTCGCGTGCGCCTCCTTCACCATAGGCGCTCGAAGGGGCGTCGGCCTCGTTGTCGTCGGTCATGGTGCGGGCCCTCGTTCGCCCGCCGCGCCAGGGGTCCGCTGCGTAGCCGTTGACCCACCCATCGCGTCCAGCGAGGTCGGAACCGCCCGGAGGACCGAAGGTATCGAGGGAATACGCTGGGACTTCTTGGGCCGCGGCGGGGGAGCCCAGCAGAGCAAGCCAGATCGAAAGCATTGGAAACCTCTCGCAGCACGGTGCCACAGCCATCGGGCGCTCGCAAGAGCTTGCGCGTCAGGCCGCTCAGGGTAGGCTTGGCGCTATAGAATGGAGGTCAGGATGGCGCGTGGTCGGTACTTCAGTGAGTTCGAGGTGGGGCAGTCCTTCGAGACCGGGGGGCGCACGGTGACTGAAGCCGATGTGGTGCTCTTCGCAGGCCTCTCGGGCGACTACAACCCCTTGCACACGGACCAGTCCTTCGCCGAGAAGACCCCTTTCGGGAAGCGGATCGCCCACGGCATGCTCTCGGCCTCCATCTCGACAGGTCTGGCCCAGACCCTCGGGATCTACGAAGGCACGGTCATCGCACTCGTGCAACAGACCTTCTCCTTCAAGGCCCCGGTCTTCTTCGGCGACACGATCCGCCTTCGCCAGACGGTCGAAGCCGTCCGGCCCTCGAGCAAGGGGGGCAAGGGCACCGTGACCTTCAAGAGTCAGGTCCTCAAGCAAGACGACACGGTCGTGGTCGACGGCGAGTGGATCGTTCTCTTCCGCGACGCCCCCTAGCGTTCCCAGATAAGGGATAGCGCCTGGGAGCCGTCGGTTGGCTACGAAGCCGGGGAGTCCTGGGGCGGGTCCAGGAGCAGCGCATCGGTGAGCTCACCCGCCCGGGTTGGCAAGGGTGGGTTCGGCCGAAAACAGGGCACGCCCGAGCACTCCTGTCGGTTAGGCTATGCTGCCACCCCTCCCTTACCGTGAGTCCTCGATGCCCGTCCGCCTGCTCCCCGATGCTGTCGTCGATCAGATCGCCGCGGGGGAAGTGGTGGAGCGGCCCGCTGCGGTGGTCAAGGAGCTGGTCGAGAACAGCCTCGACGCCGGGAGCACACGGCTGCGCGTTCACCTTGAGGCCGGGGGCCGAGACCTGGTGCGAGTCTTGGACGATGGGCACGGCATGGGCAGGCAAGACGCGCTGATGTGTCTGGAGCGGCACGCGACCTCAAAGATCCAGGCGATCGAGGATCTGGTACATGTTCGGTCCTTCGGCTTTCGCGGCGAGGCTATCCCCTCCATCGCCAGCGTCTCTCGGTTCGAGCTCACCACGCGCCCAGCCGAAGACGAGGTAGGGACCCTGATCCAGGTCGCGGGCGGAGCGGTACAGGCGGTGCGCGACGCGGGCTGTCCTCCGGGGACGGACATCAAGGTGCGAGACCTCTTCTTCAACGTGCCCGTCCGTCGCTCCTTCCTGAGGACCGCCGCCACCGAGCTCGGTCACTGCACCGAAGCCGTCCTGCGCCAGGTGATCCTTCGGCCCGAGGTCGATGTGCTGGTGCTGCATCACGGGCGGGATCATCTGCGACTGAGCGCGGTTCCCGATCGAGTGCAGCGCGCGCGCGACGTCTTGGGCTCGGTCGCCGAGAGGCTGCGCCCGGTCCGCTTCCAGGCACATGGCGTCCAGGTCGAGGGCCTGGTGGCGCCGCCGAGCGCCCACCAGTCGTCGAGCAAAGGGGTCTACCTCTACGTCAACGGTCGCTATGTACGCGACGCGGTCTTGCGCCGCGGGCTTCGCGAGGCCTTCCAGGGTCTCCTGCCCGCGGGGCGCCACCCCGTCGCGGTGATCGAGGTGCGGGTCGCCGGCGAGGAGGTCGACGTGAACGTGCACCCGAGCAAGATCGAGGTGCGCTTTCGGAACCCGCGCGACGTCAGCGAGGTCCTCGCAAGCGGCCTGCGAGAGGCGCTACGCCGGCCCGAGCCCCGACAGCGCAGCGCGACGACGGGCTTCGACAAGCGGGCGAGGGCGCCCGAAGGCACCTTGCCGCTCCCGGGCCTAGCCCCGCACCCCTCCGATGATCCGGGCTTCGTCGAGCGAGCCCCCGCCACAGGGCCGAGCTGGCTCGCCGAGCTGGTGGCGGAGCCCTCGGCTGCGCCCAGCCCGTCGCCCACGCTCGATCCCAAGGCCTCGATTCCGAGCGCGCCGCCCGCCGAGCGCGCGGCGTCCGCTCCAACGGTGACGCCCCCAGTCGCCCCGACCCCTTCCCCTGCGCCCTCGCCGGAGGAGGGGGGCCCGTCGGTCGATCCTGCTGCACCGCGTCTCGCAGACGTGGTGCCTCAGCTTCTCCTCGCGGGGGATCTCGCCTGCGCCTCGGTGGAGGGGGAGCTGGTGCTGATCGATCTGAGGGCGGTGCGCGCGGCCTTGGTCGAGCGTTCCCTGCGCGAAGGAGGAGCGCCCGAACGGCTGTTGTTGCCTGTGGTGTGCACGCTGGGGCGGTCGGCAGCGGGGCGCCTCGTCGCCTGGCGTGAGCCTCTGGACGACATCGGGTTGTCGCTCACAGCCTTTGGTCCTGGCGAGGTCGCGGTCAAGCGCCGACCGGCGCTCCTCGGGGGCGTGTCGTGGCCTGAGCTCCTCGTCGCCCTCGCCGAGGTGCTGCCCGCCTCACCCCAGGATCTCCCCGTAGCGGCGCTCCATCTGCTCGCGCGCACGCCCCAAGTTCCGCTCGCGACCCTCGATCAGGCCGTCGCTCTGGTCGAGCAGGGCGCCTCCCTCCCGCTCGCGCCCCCCTTCGCGGTCTGCATGCCGTCACGGGCGCTGCGAGGGCTCATCCCGTGAGTGTGCCACGAGCCTTGGTGATCTCCGGTCCGACCGCCTCGGGGAAGAGCGCTCTGGCTCTTCGGGTCGCTCAGACGCTCGGCGGGGTGATCCTCAGCGCCGATGCGATGCAGGTCTACCGAGGCATGAGCATCGGCACGGCCAGCCCAAGCGCCCAGGAGCGCGCCCTGGTGCCCCACCTGGGGGTCGATGTCGTCGAGCCCACCGAACCCTTCAGCGCCGGGGATTTCCTGGTCCTGGCCGACCGTGCGTTCTCGATGGGGCGTCCGGTGATCGTGGTAGGAGGCACCTCCCTCTACCTCCGAGCGCTGGTCCGGGGACTCGCCGAGACCCCACCCATCCCCGACGCGATCCGTGAGCGCGTCGCCTCCCTCGATGCGCCGCACCACGAGCTCACGCAGGTCGATCCGGTCCTCGCGGCACGGCTCCATCCGCACGATCTCCAGCGCGTCCGCCGTGGCCTCGAGGTCTATTTCGCGACGGGTGAGCCGCTGTCTGCGCTCCAAGCGACCCACGCCGCCCAGCCCGACCGAGTCCGCACCCTCGGCCTCTGGCTCGACCGCGAGGATCTCGACGCCCGCATCGATGCCCGCGTGCTCCAGATGATCGAGGCAGGCTACGTCGACGAAGTCCGCATTCTCCTCGACTCGGGTGTTCCGCGGGATGCTCGTCCCATGCGATCCCTCGGGTATCGCCATCTCTGCGATCATTTGCTCGACGCCCTGCCGCTACCCGAGGCGATCCGCCGCACGCAGCGCGACACCCGCCGCTTCGCGCGCAAGCAGCGCACTTGGCGCAAACACCTGGGTTATTCGGAGGCCTCCGACGATCCGCTGGAGCAGGCCTTGGCCATGGCGGCGGCGCTGTGGGGTGAGGATCGGTAGCTGCTCAGGTGTAGCGACCCAGCACGTTCTCGGCGATGTAGTGCGAGAGCCCCATCGCGGGCATCATGGGGTTGGCGCTCGGTGTGTTCGGCAGAAGTCCCGTGTCACAAACATATACATGGTCCGCCCCGTACACAGCGCCGGTAGGATCGACGCCGTGACGGCTAGGGTCGGCGCCCATAGGCGTGGCACCGAAGGCGTGGTTGCTCGCGAGGGGGAACTGATCGACGCTGAAGCGCGTGTTGCGGAGCGTGTCGATGATTCGGGCGTCGGTCGCGAGGTCCGGGAGGCCGTGGACTCCGAGCAGCACCCCCTTCGCGCCGACCGCGAAGAAGAGCTCCGAGAGCTTCGCCATGGCCTCGGCGACCCGATCGACGTCGTTCTGATGGATCTGGTAGCGCACGCTAGGGCGGCCGAGGCCCGTTGCCTTGACGCTCCCCACGCTGTCTTCGCCACTGACCCATGCATCCCAGGAGGCCATGTAGGTGTACTCGCCGAGGAGCTTCTGGAAGTTCTTGCCGAAGCCCGGGAAGCGGAAGGCCATGAGCGAGGGTGTCGCCCACAAACTCTCGAGCTTGATGCCGTCGCTCTCGAGGAAGTCGAGGCAGTGATAGCCCTGCGTGGCGCCGGCCCACGGGAAGACGGGGTCGTCGAAGAGGCCCATGACCATGGTGCCTGGGTGGAAGCGGAGGTTATTGCCGATCCCAGGCCCGCGAATGCCGCTGCGCTGCAAGATGTCGGGGGTGTGGATCGTGCCCGCAGCGACCAGCGTGCAGCGGGCCTCGATGCGCACCTTGTGGCTCTTCTTGCCGGTCTTGGGGTGCACGACGTGGCCCTCGCACCCCCGGACCTCGCGGCCCTGCATGATCAACTTGTCGCACTGCACGCTGGCGTAGACCACGCCCCCGCGCTCGATCACCTCAGGCAGGCCGCGCCGGTCGACCGAGAGCTTGGCGCCGTTGGGGCAGCCGGTAAAGCATTCGCCTGATCCCAAGCACCCCGCTTCGTTGCGCTCGATGGGCAGCACGCCCCAGCCCATCTTCTCGCAGGCTTGGCGGAAGAGCTCATTGCGGGGCCCTTGGCAGTCCGGCTCGACGGGACGCACACCCATGAACGCTTCGACGGCTTCGAAGTGACGATCCAGGCCACCCTTGGTGAAGCCTGTCAGCCCGTGCTCCTGCTCCCAGCGCTCGAGGGTGAACTCGGGGATACGGAGGCAGATCGCAGAGTTCCAGACAGAGCCCCCGCCGACGTTGCGCGCCTGCATGGTGGGCATGAAGAGGTTGCCCGTGGTGGTTCGCATACCTCCGTGCCAGAAGTAGCGCGACAGGGTGTAGCCCGCGTCCTTCTTGAAGTCTCGCACGCGAGCCACCGGCCCAGCTTCGAGCACAATGACCTTGTGCCCCGCACGCGAGAGCCTCTCTGCTGCGATGGCGCCGCCAGGTCCCGAGCCGATGACGAGGAAGTCGCAGGAGTCGTAGACGTCTCCGTCGTACTGCTCGTGCTCGACCAGTCGTCCGGAGGTGCGGGCCTCCTCGGTGCGGGGACGCGCCGAGGCCGCACCACCGCTAGCGCTCAGGAGCTGGCGGCTGGGGCTTTTCCCGAGTCGGCTCCCCCCGTGAGGCTTAGCTTGCGTCCCATGGTGCGAGCCGCGTCTTTGATGACGGTGCGTCCCAGCGCCACAGCCGGCCCACCGGCAGACTTGTACATCTCGGTGAGCACGTCGTCGAGGGCGTCGAGGAAGTATTGGATGTCCTCGTCGGACAGGATGACCGGCGGTAGGATCTTGATGGCGTTGAGCCCCGGCCCAGGGATCTGAACAATGATATTGTGCTTTCGGTAAAGCTCGACATTGACGGAGGCCCCGAAGGTGCCCTTGTCGACCGCGCTGAGCAGGGTCTGTTGCGCCCGCAGCAGGGGGTGGTTGTCGCTGGGCTTGAAGTAGATGCCGATCATCATGCCCTTGCCCGCGATGCGCTCGATGACGTCGTGCTTCTTCTGCAGCTCGAAGAGCCCATCGCGGAACTTCTTGGAGATCTCAGACGCTCGGCGGGGCGCGTCGAGATCCTTGAGCACCTTGAGGGTGGCGATGCCGGCGGCCATCGACAAGTTATTCTCGGCGAAGGTCGAGAAGTAGATGGGGCCGGACTTGAAGGTGCCAAAGACCGTGTTGTAGACGTGGTCGCCGATGACGGTGGCGGCGATGGGGGCTGCACCCCCGGACAGGGTCTTGGAGAGGCAGACCATGTCGGGCACGATGCCCGCCTCTTGATAGGCGAACCAGTGGCCGCCCATACGAGCGAAGCCGGTCTGCACCTCGTCGGCCACGAGCAGGGTGCCGTGCTCATCGCACAGGCGTCGGGCCTCGCGCAGGTAGTCGATCTCGAGGGTGGTCAGGGTCATGCCCTGGCAGGCCTCGTAGAAGAAGGCAGCGACGTCGCCCTTGGAGAGCTCGTAGCGCAGCTCATCGAGGTCGTTGGGGGTGATGGGGGTGCAGGTAGGCATGCGGGGATCCATGCCTTCCTTCATCTCGTCGAAGCCGCACATGCTGATCGCGCCGTAGGTCCGACCGTGAAAGGCGCCCTTCAAGAAGAGGAAGCGACGACGTCGGGTGCAGAAGCGGGCGAAGCGCAGCGCGACCTCGTTGCTCTCGGAGCCGGAGTTGCTGTATTGGACCTTCGAGAATCCGGGGCCCATGAGCTCGAGGATCTGGCCGGCGAGCAGCCCACCCAGCGCGCTGGCGTTGATCACGCTGAGGTTGGGGATGTCCATCTGGTTGACCGCACCCACCGCTTCGCGCACCTCGGGGTGGTGCCGACCGATGAAGTAGACCCCACCGCCCGAGAGCAGGTCGAGGTAGCGGTTGCCCTCGGCGTCGTAGAAGTAGGGGCCTTCGGCGCGGCTGAACGCGACGTTCATGCCGGCCATCTCCATCATCTTGAGCATGCGGGGGTGGACGTGCTTTTTTGAGAGGTGATCAGCAGAGTTGAGGTGCTGCTCGACCATTTCCTTTACGGAGGTCATGCGCGGTACTCCTTGGCATAGCCATAAGTGTCGTAGACGAGCCGCCACCGATCGTAGACGTACTCTTCGAGTTCGGGATCGATGGTCAACTTATTGACCTTGTATCCCGCGATGGAGTCGAGGTAAGGCTTGATGTTGGCTTCGTAGGCATCCCAGTCGGGCAGCCGTAGCTGCTCGTACACGCCCCGCAGCACCTCGAGCTCATTGCCTGTGAGATCGGAGTAGGCGATCTCGACCAGGTTGCCCTCGGGGATCAACGCTCGGTCTTCGATGAGTCGGGTGTAGAGCCGCTCCCCGATGGTGGCGGTGTGCTCCATGCGCTGCTTGATGAAGGACTCGTCGGGGCGGTGCAGGAAGTTCTCCCAGTCGACCTTGCTGCGCATGTGCAGCATGGACCGGAAGGTGCGCGCGGGGTGCCGATGGATGTGGACGAAGCGCGCATCGGGGAAGAGGTCGAGGATCATGCGGATCCGAGCGGAGTGCGCGCAGGACTTGACCACCACGCGCTTCCCGCCGGTCTGGATCATGACCTTCTTGACGAAGTATTCGAGGGCCTTCTTCCAGCGCCGACGCTCGTCGGGGGTGGCCTCGAGGAAGTCGATGTACTTCTCGAACTTGGGGGCTTGGTCGGGAAACATGAGGGCGGTGTAAAAGCTCAGCCCATCGGTGAGCTTCATGAGGGCGATCTCGTCTTCAGCGGCCGCGTCCCAACCGTGGGCGACGTTGTCGTAGGAGCGGGTCTCGGAGAGGGCGCCGGCGAGAAGCTTCTGGCCCGCGCCGGAGGAGGTCAGGAAGTGGTCGGCGAACACGACCTGGTACAGCGTGGAGTAGGTGTGGTTCGGATCGCGACCCAGCAGGTTGTGCATGTGGGTCGTTCCAGACCGCCAGTGCCCGAGCACGAAGAGAGGGGTGGGCTTGATGTCCATCTCGGCGATCTGGCGACTGAAGCGCGCCTCTTCGATGCGGGCGAGCACCGAGGTCGGCAGCGCGAGTCCCGTGACCCAGGCCGCCCGATGGAGGTACTCGGGCGTGACCGCCCAGTTGTTCTTCCCGAGGATCGACATCCAGTTCGATAGGCGGACGCCGGTGATCAGCTGCTCTTGCGACCAGCGGTCTTCGATTTCTTCGACGCGCATCAGGACTCCTGGGCGGGGCGGGCCCCCTGCGGGGCGGGACGGTCAGCGGGCATGGTGAGGCCCTGTTCTCGGAGCCGCTGCATGATCTCGGTTCCACGCTCGATGCCCATGGCCTGCTCGACCACGGGGTTGTCGACATAAGCCCAGATCATGAGGGATCGGAGCGCCTGAAAGGCGACGCGCCGAGGATAGAGGTTGCTCTTGTCCCAGCCCTTGAGGCTACGGCTGCGGGCCTTGTCGCTCGCCCTCGAGAAGAGGGCAGGTCTGGAGGGGAAGGTCACGATCGACTGCACCTCGAAGAGCAGGAGGAGCCCACGCATCAGCGTGCGCTCCCGGGGCTCGACGGTGGCGAGGAGCTCGTCGAGGTACTCGACCACCCGAGCCTCTTCGGGCGAGACGAAGCCTGTCTCGCCGGGAGGAAACATGGTCTCGGCGATGGCGCGGATGATGCGCGCCTCGCGCTGGGTCAGGACCTTGAGGGAGGGGGAAGCGATGGGAGGCTCCGGAGGGTCAGCTCGGGGATAGTCCGGCGGTGTATCGCTACAGGGAAGGGGGAGCAAGCGCCGCTGATCGCTGCGCTCGCACCTCTTGAACGAGAAGAGCCCGAGTCTCGTGAAAGAGAACTCGGGCTCGTCGCTTGTGCCGCTGTCAGGCCGGCTCACCCCATGCGCTCCGAGGGTGAGACAGAGACGCTGCGAAGGACCTATCGAAGGTTGTAGAAGTGCACCACGTTGTCGACAACCATGCCGAGCGTCGAGCCGCCGCGCGAGGCGACGACCTCGGCGCTGCTGGGCAGGCTGAAGTCACGGAGGAAGTCGCCGGTCTCGGCGTCGAGGAGGACGAGCTGGCCCTCATCGCCGTGGTCGAGCATGACCGCGACCTGACCGCGACGGCCGAGGTCTTCGATGTCGGTGACCGCACCGCGGACCGCGGTGGACCAGCGCAGCGAGCCGTCGAGGTTGAGGGCCCGCACCTCGGAGTCGCCTAGATCGGCCACGACGAGGGCCGAGGCGTTGGGGCTGAAGACCATGAGATCGGCTCGGTCGGAGAAGATGTCTGCACCGTCGCGGGTGACGCGGACGATCTCGGTCTGGTTGGCGAGGAAGGTCTCGCCCGTCTCGAAGTCGGCGGCGAAGGTTGCGTTGCAGTCGTCGAGGGGAGCGACGGCGGAGTCGAGCAGGTTCATGTCACGATCGAACCAGCTCACGGTGCAGTCAGCCCAAGCGACGACGCCGTCATGCGTCATGGCGCCGTCGGTCACTCCAGGGGCGGCGGTGTTGTGGGTCACGGCGAGGTTGGGACCCCAAGACCAGCTGGTCTGGGTGCCTGAGATGATGTGCAGGAAGTCTTGGGTGCGCGCGAGGACGACCGAACCGTCGCCGTCTTGGGACCCGTCGAGGACCTGATCTTCGCTGGTGCCGTCGATGTTCACGTCGTCGGCGACGCCGCCCGAGGTGTCGATCGCACAGGTGGTGCCGAGCATGGCTGCGTGGCCCGTGCGCCCATCTTCGTAGATGACCACTCCGTTCGTGTCGGCGTTGAGGGTGCCGCGGTAGACGAGGTCAGCGTCCGAGGCGCCGCAGCCGACCGCGAGTCCCGTCAGGGCGGTAAGGGAGATGAATCGCATGGGTAGTCCTCCAGAGAAACGAGCGCATGGAGACAGCTTAGGCTCATCGCGAACAAGGTAGCCACTGTTCGTGACGAATCGGGACGGTGTGACGACCCGACCCTGAGCGTCTACGCTCAACGTGACACACCGTTCGCGCCCTGTCCAGTGGATCGTGAGCGGTCGTGAGGTCCCTCATGGCCCTTCAGGGGGATCGGACCGAAGGTCGACGCGAAATGATCCGGCTAGAAGCAGGGCGGCCGTACTGAAAACGCCCGACTGCCCGAGTCTCACCACGCTCGATGGGAGTGCGGTGCTGGGGTGCCGGAGATGGTGGTGCGCGATACGGGCCGTCGGTCGCTGGCGCCTGTGACAGGGTCCCGGCCCCCCATCCCTCGGAGTATTCATGTCGATCATCGCGCTCGCAGGCGGCGGAACGGGCGGTCACGTCTATCCTGCGCTCGCCATCGGGGACGTGCTCAAGGAGCGAGGCCACGAAGTGATTTACTACGGCGACCCTGGGCGCCTCGAAGGTCGGGTCGCACCGGATCGCGGCTACACCTTCCGCGAGGTCAGGGCACCGCAATACCCGCGCGGTGGCTTGATCGGCAAGGTCCGCTTCGCCCTCAGTCTGCTGCGGAGCATCTGGGCTTGCCGTGGTCAGCTGCGCCGGGATCGGGTCGAGATCGTCTTGGGCGTCGGGGGATACATCTCTGCGCCACCCGTGCTCGCGGCCTTTACCCTCGGTCGCCCACGGCTCCTGCACGAGGCGAACGTCTCGCCAGGCTTGGCCAACCGCCTGTGCGCGCGGGTCGCGCAGGCGGTCCTGCTCACCTACGAGGCCACAGGCCCCAGGCTTCCGGGGTCCGCGCCCAGGCATGTGGTTGGGGTCCCGGTCAACCCCAAGGTCCTCTCCGGGGATCGCCAGCAGGCGGCGGAGCGGTACGGACTCGATCCCGAACAGCCTGTGGTGCTCTTCGTCGGGGGATCCTTGGGTGCGGCGCGCATCAACGAGCTGGCCATTGCGGTGGCCTGCCGCGAGGACCGCGATTTTCAGATCCTTCACCTGACCGGGCCGCGCTTTCACGACGAGGTTCAAGAAGCCTATGGCGAGTCCCGATCGGGCGTGTCGGTGGTCGGCTACGAGGACCGCATGGGCATGGCCTATGCCCTGGCTGATCTGGTGGTCTGTCGCGCGGGCGCCACGACGCTCGCGGAGCTCACCGC
This sequence comes from Deltaproteobacteria bacterium, assembly GCA_007693595.1. Classification (GTDB taxonomy): domain Bacteria; phylum Myxococcota_A; class UBA796; order UBA796; genus REDI01. The sequence goes on from REDI01000043.1 coordinate 242,923, forward strand.
GGTCGGCAAACCCTCGCTGCTCATCCCGAGCCCGAACGTCACGGACAACCACCAAGAGCACAACGCACGAGGTCTGGAGTCCGAGGGCGCCGCCGAGGTCTTGGTGGAGCAGAGCTGGGATATCGAGGCCGCTGTGGGACGAGTGCTGGCGCTGGTTCGAGCGGAGCTTAAGCTGGAGCAGATGCGCGAGGCTGCCAAGGGGCAGGCGCGGCTCGACGCGGCGGCTCGTGCCGCAGATCTGGTCGAGGAGCTTCTCGGTGCCTAGTGCTTCGCGCAGAGGCGTGGAATGCTCCGAGACCTCACCGATCTGTGCTCCCTTACCCACAGGTCAGGTGGGCCTGTCCTCCCTGCCAGGGTAAGCTCGTCAGGCTATGAGGCCTTCTTCGAGGGATGAGATGCCGTCAGATCACGAACGCGACCCCGAGACCTCACCCACGCCTCCGCCTCAGCCTGAGCGTGCCGAGTCGCCGCCTCGGTCCGCCGAAGAGCCAGCCGAGGAGTCGGCCAAGCTCGGCGACGACCGACCCCGAACCGGCCTTCGGCGACGACTCCAGCGGCTCCTCGACCGCCGCGAGCTCGCTGAGGACACCCGCGAGGTGCTCGGTGGGATGCTTGAGATGTCGGATCGGGCCAAGACCGAAGCCGTCCGGCTGGTGGCCCGCGAGGTCCGCAACTATCTCGAAGAGCTCAAGATCAAAGAGGACCTTCTGAACCTCGCGACCAGCCATAGCCTCGAGCTCAAGCTCTCCGTACAGCTCAAGCCTCTCGCCGAGGCCGTGGCGAAGAGCTCCAAGAGCACGGTCACCAGCGCCCCCGAGCCCGGCCGACCTTCCGCCCCTTCTCCGGCCGACGAGCCGGAGCCCGCCTGAGCTTTCCCGACCTCTGGAGCGAACCATGATCGTCGTCCTACTCTCCCTGCTGCTCGGCTTGCCCGCTCTCGCCGCCGACCCTGGCGATGAGCTCTTCGCCCAACGTCGACTCGCGTCCGAGCGCTTTCCCGACAGCGATGAAGAAGGTCCTACCTTCGGCCCGGGCGACAAGCTGCACGTCCTCGCGGTAGAGGGAGATCGCATGCGGGTCATTGGCCCGGACGACCGGATCGGCTGGGTCGAGGCCGACGGGGCAGTCCAGCTCTTCGAACTGCCCGACGATCTCCGCAGCCGCGTTCTCGAAGGTCTCTTCGGTGGCGGTGGCGCTCCGGCTGGCTTGCCGGTCGGTCGTTGATGGGACAGGGCCTCCTGGCCCTGTTCACGACCTTGCTCGGGGCGATGTTGATCCCGCTCGCCCTGGCCTCGGGTACGGCGTGGCTCCTTCTCCCAGGGCACCTCGTGTTCTCGATACTCTGCTGCCTGGGGCCTATCCTGGCCGCGCTCGGCGGTCGGTCGTGGCGCGCGCGGACCTATGGACTGGGCTACCTCGCCTTGTCCATCGCGCTGGTGATCGCGCTCGCGATCGGCTCCGAGGTGCGAGAGGGCTCGTGGTACTGGATTCTACCTTGGGCCGGGGGCCTGCTGTGGGCTTGGATCCCCCCCGTCATCGCCACGGGCAGCGCTTGGGTCGCCGACCTTCGTCGCGCTCAGCGCACGGCATCGGTGGTGTCGCGACGGCGTAAGGCACGCCGTCGGGCGTCGGGGCAGGTCGCCGGACCCTAGCGCGTGCGTAGCTCGCGTTCAGCCCGCACTTCGCGGCCGAAAGGGGATGATCTCGGCTCCCTCTGTGGACTCTTGCGCGGGCTCATCGACCCGCCGAGGCAGATCATAGGGCTGAGATCGGCTCAATACGATGGGGGTAAGTGGCTCCTCTTGAGGGGCGACGTGGACCTTCACCCCGCGGCGACCGGCGCGGTGCAAGGCTTCGTCGCACGCGCGTCGGGCCAGGTCGGGGGTGTTGTTGTGCTGTGAGAGGTGCGCCAGCACGACGTGGCGCAGCCTACGACTCATGCGGGCAGCCTCGGCGAGCAGGTCGGCGGCCTGGGCGTTGGAGAGGTGTCCGTGGTTGCCGCGCACGCGCTGCTTGACCTGCCAGGGATGTGGACCCTCCAAGAGCATCTGCACGTCGTGGTTGAACTCGATCACGGCGACGTCGAGGCTGGCGAGCTGCTGGGTGATCAACCTGGTAGAGGTTCCGAAGTCCGTGAGAACGCCCGCCCGGGAAGCGCCGCTCGCCACGGTGAAGCTGACCGGGTCTAAGGTGTCGTGAGGAACAGATATCGGCTCGATGCGGAGGCCCCCTACGGACAAGGGGCTTCCTGGGACGATGGGGCGGATCCGCTGGGGTCTACAACGGGAAGGGAGCCCTTGAGCTGTGCCCACGGACATATAGAAGGGGACCTGCGGCTCTTCGGCACCGGACTTCTTGAGCAGGTGGCGCTCGAGGATGGCGGCGGAGGCACAGTGATCGCTGTGCTCATGGGTGATCAGGACTGCGTCGAGGGGCGCGTCGCCCAGCCCGACCGCCTGGAGGCGACGAGCGATTTGCCTCGTGGACAGCCCGCAGTCGATCAGGACGCCGGTGACGCCGTCGGTCATGTAGGTGGCGTTACCGCGGGATCCCGAGCCGAGCGGGACCACGGTAAGGTCGTGGTGGAAGAGGGTTTTCATGGGAGCCTTGGGGGAGGCGAGGGGGGCCGAGGCCTAGGGGGAGGGGAGGGGGGCGGAGGGCTAGGGGGAGGGGAGGGAGGTCG
>REDI01000040.1 GCA_007693595.1 Deltaproteobacteria bacterium
CTGGTCGCGGTCGGCGGGCATCAGCTCGGGGCGCCCGTCGAGCTCGCTGAGCAGGTGCCAGGTCGTCTGAACGTCCTGACCCTTGCTCCGTGTGATCGCTGAGAGTCGACTTTCGAGCTCTTTATCATCAGGGCAGAACTCGGTGGAAGCCAACACGCCGCGCGCGCCGCTACCGATCGGGATCATCGACTGTAGCCAGCGCCACGCCTGAACCAAGGTATCACGCCCCCCCTCGTCGGACTCGACGCGGGAACCATCGGCTCGATTATCAACCCGGGATCGCTCGTACTGACCCCCGCCAACCTGAACGAGAGGCGTGTTGACCACGCCCCCGCGCCGTTCAACCTGCTCCGAGGAGTCGCCCGCGGGCTGGAAGGCACTGGAGAAGGCTGGCACCTTGAAGCTCATCAAGGCATCGTACGCCTCCTCACCCTCTGGCGTGGTGAGATCGACCCGATAGCTCACCGACTCGGTGTCGGACGAGCTCTGCTGGGCCGAGAGGGACACCAAGGGACCGGACAAGGTCCCTGACCCATGTGCCCGACTCGAGGACTCGAAGGTCACCAGGAGCCACCGCTCGCACTCGCGCTCGACCTGAAGGGCGACCCCTTCTTCGGCGCCACCTCCACCCCCCACCGATCAGTAGGGGACGCCAGCGGTCGCGCCGACGGCGATCTGGATGGCTCGGCCTTCGCGGAGCGAGGCTGCGTTGACCTCGGCCTGGTTTCGAGGGCTGACCTCGTAGGACCGATCCCGGTCCTCGCCAAAGATCTCGTCGAGGGGCTGCTCGCGGACCTCGCGGTGTGCCTCCCTGGAGTCGCTCTGGAGGGGGCCACCGGCGAGGACCGCAGTGCGGCCTACCGTAGTCGAAGGAACTTCGGTGGTACGACACCGTAGTCGAAGGAACTTCGGTGGTACGACACCGTAGTCGAAGGAACTTCGGAGGGTGCAGGTGCCCCAGCGCGGCCACCGGCTGAAGATCCGCCTTCGCTCATCTCGACCCACGGCCAGCGACCCGTCAGAGCCCTCGAGGTCCGAAGTTACGCCGACTATGGTCCCCAGGGTCCGAAGTTACGCCGACTATGGTCCCCAAGGTCCGAAGTTACGCCGACTACGGTGGCCTATGACCGTCTCCGCCCCCCGCTCAGACGCCTCCCAGAGGTCACGCCTCGACGATCCGCCAGCGGCCAGCCACCCCCGAGCCTCACGACCCCGACCCGCCCTCTGGGCCATCAGGAGGGAATGGCAAGCCATCCCCTCCATGGGTCGGGGCTGTCGACAACCTCTTGTTCGTGGGGGCTTTGCCCGAGCTGGCGACGTGAAGTCGTTGACCTCGACCGTGTCTCCAGTCGGTCAGTCACAGGCCCCTCTGACGGGGAGCCTGGAGGGGTAGATCGAGGTCTCCCATAGTGGGGACTTTGCCCGAACTGAACGATGGGGACTTCGCCCGAGCCTTGACAATACGCTCGGATTTTGGGGATCGCTTACAGCACTGAACGATGGCGTTGACTTTTCCAACCGCGACACGCCTACAAAGGAGTTGAGGTCCGATGTGACGCATAGTCCGTGGACGCATCGTCTACACCAGGCGATGGTCTCAGGATGAACAAGGAAGAAGTCCAGCGAGCGTTCGGTCAGCGTGTGCGAGAAGCCCGCCTGACTCTGGGTGTCACTCAGGAGGAGTTGGCGCACCAGGCCGGGCTTGACCGGACCTACGTGAGCATGGTTGAGCGTGGCGTGCGGAACGTGACGTTGTGGAACATCTATCGCCTCGCTGAAGCACTGAATCTGGACCCTTTCGTTCTCTTCAAGGAGAGTCCAGATGGCGCTCAAGCCGACGAGTGAGCAGCACGCCGCACAGATCGCAGCCGGAATCAGCGGGCGGAATCGAGGTCACAAGTTCGAGAAGGCACTAACATCGGAGATCAACGAGATGGTGCTGGACCATGTAGCGCCGCCGCCGATCGACCACCCGCACCTGATGACGGGCGACCCCGCAGCGTTGCTCGTTGGGTTCGTGAAGCGGGAGGAGGGATTCGCCGATGGAACGACGGTGGAGGCCTACTGGTTGGGCGGATTGGCTACCTCTGGCGAGGGCGACGAGCTTCGAGACTCGAGTGGTAACCTCGTGACTGGCAGCAAGAGCGACGTGCTGCTTCGATTCACCCTGCCGGACGGCTCGGAAGAGTGGCGTGGCGTGTCCGTGAAGACCTGCTTCAACGCGACGCCGACGAACGCGCAGTTGTATTGCAGCACCGCTGTCGCGTTCTGCGGGCTCTTGCGGAGTCGAGGGTTGACGGTGACCGCTGACCAGGAGGTTGCCCTTCGACGGTTCTGCGGGGATCCTGGCTACCGTCCACAGGACACCGGAGACGACGTCGGTCGCTCGTCTACCCCGGAGAGGTGGTTCTGGGAGGAACTGGCGGAAGAGGCCCGCAACGACTGGGAGCGGCTTTTCACCGAGCATCACAGGGACGTCCTGCTAGCCCTCTTGAAGTATGCCTACGAGGGTGATGCCTTTCCGCCCGACTACCTGCTCCACCTGAGGCATAAGGGTGACCCCGCTCCTGTAGCTCTCTACACCATGGACCAGATCGCCGACTTGAGCGTTGCCTATGGGTCTTTCTCGACGCGCAACTACAAGGTCCACAAGGGCCGCTACAAGTCCGATCCGCACCAGCATCAGGCCCCACGCTTCGGTATCGTGCAGTTCCAGCCTCTCGGGAACAAGCAGAACAGAAACCAGCTGCAGTTCAACCTACAGGCGCGGTACTTCGACAAGGTTCCCTACGAGGTTGAGGAGGACCTTGCCGACGGCAACGCCGCCCAGGGTCCGTCTTCAGCAACTGCTAGTGAGGCAAGTGGGTCTTGATGTACCCGGCGAGCGCTTCTGCGAGTACGGGAGGCACGGCGTTGCCGATCTGCTTCCGAACGGCACCCGTCTTCCCCTTGAGCTGAAAGTCGTCAGGAAAGGACTGGCAGCGCATGGCTTCACGAATCGTGAGGCTTCGCGTGTTCGTGGGATGCACCGTTCGACATGCCGAGATCATGCCGAAGGTGGTGCCGATAGTGGATGATGGTTCATCCCATCGCAGACGCTTGTAGGTGGTGTTGTAGCCAGAGGGAGGCCTCAATGCCGGGTCCTCGTTTTCGTGGGCGCTGTGTCCCTCGGGAACCACGCGGAGCATCTGGAGCACGTGCTCAGGATGCGAGACGGCCCAGTGGTACTCGTCGTCTGGGGCGCGCTCTCCCGACTCAAGCGATGGGAGGTCTCCGGTTGCGTCCCGAAACGACCTCCACACAGGCTTCGAGAAGAGGCCCCTCTGGGTTCCATTGGACCCCACAGGCGAATGGGTTGGAGCAGGGAACCACTTTGAAGGCGGTGCCAAGTCCTGTCGGTAGCCCAGGAAGAAGACGCGCTCACGACACTGTGGTACGCCGTAGTCGGCTGAGTTGAGGCATGACCACTGCGCGCGGTAGCCGATCTTCTGCAGCTGCTCGACGATCTCATCGGCGACAAGACCACCACTAGGGTTCTTCATCGAGGTCAGAAGGCGGACGTTCTCGATGAGGATGGCCTTGGGTTGAAGCTGCTCGGCGATTTCAAGGTAGCGCATCACCAGGCGATTTCGAGGGTCGTGAACGTCGCGCTTGCCAGCCAAGCTGAAACCTTGGCAGGGTGGACCGCCGATGAGCACCGCCACTTCACCAAACTCGCGACGCCACTGTGCCACCGTGTCTCGGCTCACTTCCGTCACGTCTGCGCCGAGGCAGACCGACGTGGGGAAGTTGTGGGCGTAGGACTCGCGTGCGTTTTCGTCGAGTTCGATGAACCCTGCGACATCGAATCCGGCGCGCCTGAAGCCTAGGGACATCCCACCGCAACCAGCGAACATCGCCAACGCGACGGGCGCTCCTCCATCCTCGTCAGAGCGCCTGAGCGACGGACGCTCGAGGCCGCGTGACCGATTCAGGAACGCGACGTGATCAGCTGGGTGGACCTTCTTCCGGCGACGCGCGCGTTTCGGCTTGGGCTCCTGGCCAGCGCTGCGCTTCTCCGCCCAGTTTCGAAGGCGGATGCCCTCGGGAATAGAGCCGGACTCCACCTCAGCGATCACGGATGCGATGGCCTTGACATGGCCTGATTGAAGTTGGCGCTTACCAAGTTCATGAGCCGAGATCAGCGCCTGGGTGACGCCGCTGGAACGAGCCAGGTTCGCCTGACTCATGCCATGGGCCTTTCGCCAAGCTCGCAAGACCTCCCCGTTCCTGGCGACGTCAACCCCCGAAACTGGCTCGGTGGATGGGCTGGCGGCTGCTCGTGGTCCGTTCATAGATGGCTCCATAGCCTCTCGGTTGGTTTCCGGGTCCGTGCCCGCCGGCTTGGCGAAATCGATTTCATCGACCACTCTACCCCCTTCCTCCACGCTGTTTCGGAGCATCATCGGGCTTGTGCGGTTTCGCTGTTCGGGCTTAAGCCGTCGATGGCTGTCATCAGCCGTCCTGTGCGGGTATACTGCCCTCGAAAACCTCCTTGTGATCGGGGCCGTTTCGACTTCTAAACATTAAACCGAAAATGCATCACATCCCCATCCTGCACCACATACTCCTTGCCCTCCAGCCGCAGCTTGCCCGCCGACTTCAGCCCGGCCTCGCCGCCGCAGGCGATCAGATCGGGGATGGTATACACCTCGGCCCGAATAAAGCCCTTCTCAAAGTCGCTGTGGATTACCCCCGCCGCCTGGGGCGCCTTGGTGCCCTCGCGGATCGTCCACGCCCGGATCTCCTTGGGACCCGCCGTAAAGTAGGTCTGCAGACCCAGCAGCTCGTAGGTGGCGCGGGCGAGGACCGCGAGGCCCGGCTCGGGCAGGCCGAGGTCGTCCAAGAAGGCGGCGCGCTCTTCGGGGTCTTCGATCTCGGAGATCTCGGACTCGATCTGGGCGCAGATAACCACCACGCCGGCGCCGTCGGCGGCGGCCTTCTCGCGGACGGCCGTGACGAAGGCGTTGTCTTCGGTCAGGCCGTCCTCGTCGACGTTGCAGACATAGAGGACGGGCTTGCTCGTCAAGAGCTGCATCTCCCGGACGAAGGGGGCCTCGGCCTCGTCCCAGTCCCCAGCGCGGGCGGGGCGGCCTTCGCTGAGCAGCTCGATGAGGCGGTCGCCGACTTCGACAGACTTCTTGGCCTCGGCGTCGCCAGACTTCGCGAGCTTGCGGATCCGCTCCAGGCGCTTCTCGACGCTCGCCAGATCCGCGTAGATCAGCTCGGTCTCGATGGTGTCGATGTCGCGCAGGGGGTCGATGTCGCCGTCGACGTGGGTGATGTCGGCGTTCTCGAAGCAGCGCACGACCTGGAGGATGGCGTCGACCGCGCGGATGTGGCCGAGGAACTGGTTGCCGAGGCCCTCGCCCTTGCTCGCGCCGCGCACAAGGCCCGCGATGTCGAGGATCTCGACCGTGGCGGGCAGGATCTTCTGCGTCTCGATGATGCGGTTGATCTCGGCGAGACGCGGATCGGGTACGCTGACGATGCCGGTGTTCGGCTCGATGGTGGCGAAGGGATAGTTCGCGGCGAGCGCACCGGCAGCCGTGAGCGCGTTGAACAGGGTGCTCTTGCCGACGTTGGGCAGTCCGACGATGCCTGCTTGCAGGGCCATGCTACTTCCTCCATGGGGCCGAAGGGGATGGCCTCCGGGGAGGCGGAGCTATCCCCTCGCGAGGCGAGCGCGCCACCCCGCTGGCACTGGGAGCGCTGCGGAAGGCAGGCTCAGCGCCGGACCTCGGGCACACAGTGCTCGATGATAAGGGGCTCGCTCGCCGAGCTCCAGCTGCGACCCATGCGATCGTTCCACTCGGCGAGGAGGCCGTTGCCCTCACACCGGCCCTCGCAGGGCTCGTCGCCCAAGCTGAGAGAGTAGCGCAAGACGGCGTCATCATAGCGCGTCGGCAAGACGTAGTTGAAGTCGGGCTCGGCCCCGTCGAGCGAGACGTCCCAGGCGATGCGGGTGGACCCATCAGCCAGGGTCGAGACCTGCCCGGGCGGGTTGACGTCGGTCACGTTGAAGCCGGGAGGGACGACCTCGACGACCGAGGTGGTGCCCGAGCGCTGCCCCAGGTTTCGGACCTCGACCTCGACCGGGCGGCGTTGGCCTGGGCCGGTGAGCTGGACGAGGCTCGACCGCCGACCGACGAGGAAGATGGGGTGGGCCCGCTCGGTGTCCCAGATGTTGTGCTGGGTCTGGGCCTGACCATCGACGATGTCGATCTGATCGAGGATGCCGCTGCTGTTGAGGTCGGTGCGGTCGACGACGAGCCCCATCAGCCGGCTCGGCGCGAGCGAGCCGTTGTAGGTATAGTACGAGCCCGCGCGGGTATACTGGTACTGTTCGACACACCACCACGCGCGTTGGCCATCGCCGCCAAAGACATCGCGGCGGTACGGGAAGTCGATCGACTGGCCGGGCGGGAGCAGGTGGCCGTCGCGGGGGCCGAAGAGCACGTCTTGGCTGTCGGGCGAGAAGGCGACCATCCAGGGGTCGAGGCAGATCTCGAGGTCCGAGCTCTCGTTGGTCACGACCACGGACCCGACACCCATCGCCGCCTGGAAGCTCACGCTTGCGGCGCCGCGATCGAAGGCCTCGGCCAGACCCACACAAGGCACCGGGATGTCGCACTCGGTCACACACTCGGGGTGCTGGATCTCGATGAGCTCGTTGGCGGGCACCAGCACGGGGGCGTGAAAGAAGTACTCGGCGCCGACCGCGACCAACATGTACTCGCCGGCCGGGATGTCGTTGAGGGCGTAGTTCCCGTCGGCGTCGGTGAAGGTGCGAGCCACGCCGTAGGCGTGCTCGATCAGGACCTCGATGCCCTCGAGCCCCTCTTCGAAGTCGTGGCAGATCTTGCCGTGCAGCCCCCCGAGGGGGGTGTCGGAGGGCCAAGGGGTATCGCTGCCATCGACACCGCCAGGCGCCGGATCGGAGCCGTCGGGATGCTCTGGATCATCGAGCGCAGAGAGGTTGTAGTCGGGGCAGCTCGTGAGCATCAGGAAGGGTAGTGCCCAAGAGATCTTGTTCATCGGAGCCTCGGTCGTCGCGTCGGCATAACAAGGTGCCCGAGATCCCACCCCTTTGTCGAGCACCTTTTGGGCTCGTCGGTTAGACAGCCCACGGGAGGAGCGTTGCGAACCTTCGACGAGCAGATCCTCTGGAGTGCAGATCAAGACGAGTACGTCGGCTCGATATCTCAAGACTGGCTCCAGGGACGCACCGCCTTCGGTGGCGTGATCACCGCCGGCGCGACCCGCATCGCACAGCTCGCTGAGCCCGATCGCCCGCTCCGAAGCCTCGAGGCTCGCTTCTTCGAACCCATCGGGCCAGGTTCTTTCACGGCCACCCTCACGCCGCTGCGCTCCGGCCGGTCGGTGGCTCATGTGCAGGTCGATCTCTCCCAAGGGGGGCGCCTCTGCTTTCGCGCCACGGCCTGCTTCGCCACCCCGCGCGTCTCGTCGATCGCCCTCCGAGCCGACTCACCGCCGCCGGCGCCCCCGCCGGCAGACCTCGCGCCGCTGCCGTACATCCCAGGCGTGATGCCCGCGTTCGTCCAGCACTTCGACATGCGGTTCCTCCAGGGCATGCCCTTCTCGGGCGCGACCGAGCCGGTCCTCGACGGCTGGTGCCGCTTGCGGGGGGGCGGCTCGGGGCTCCCCGCGCTGATCGCCTTGCTCGACGCCTTCCCGGCGCCCTCGATGGCCCTCCTCAGCGGTCCGACCCCCGCCTCGACGGTTCACTGGACGGCTCACCTGCTTCACCCCGATCCCCCGTCTCCCGACGGCTGGTTCCGATACCGGGCTCAGACCCTGGCGGCCGCCGACGGCACCTCCACCTTCGCCGCCACCTTGTGGGACGAAGCGGGCACCCCGCTGGCGTGGAGCGAGCAGCTCCACGCGGTCTTCGACGCTCCTAGAGCGTAGTTCGAACTTACTTACCGACCACTCTGCCGACATGATCCACGACCCTCTCGACGATCTCCGCGCCGATGCGGCCCTCCACTCGACCTGGCCTCTGCTCGAGATCGCGCGGAGCACCGAGGCCGAAGCGCTGGAGGCGCTCGCGCTGGTGGAAGAGGCGGTCGGTCCCTGTCCCCAGGCGGACCTGCTGGAGCCGTGGGAGCTCGCCGAGGGCTTCCACCTGCGGATCGCGCTCCCCGGACTCAACCAGGAGCGATGGGGCGCGCTTCGCGCCCAGATCCCCGACGCCGTCCTGCGACCCGGCCCCTCCCCCGGCATGCTCGAGGCGATCGACCAGCACGTCGTGCTCCCCGAGGTCCTCGACGTGCAGCCCCTCCCCGCGACCTTGTGGGCGCTCACCGAGGGCGACGGCCTGCGCATCCCCGACCTCACCGACGACGATCCGGATCCGATCACCGCCTCGATCGCCAGTGAGCTCGTCGCGGCCGTGCACGGGGTCAGCCCCGAGCTGGTCCAACACCCCGCGGACTGCGCCTCCTTCGTCCGCCACCGCCCCACGGGTCGTCGCGGTCTACGGATCACCCTGCCTCACGCCGTCCTCGAGGGGCTCGGGGGCCAGGCCCTGCACCAGCTCCGACTCGACGTGACCCGCGCCATCGGGCAGGTCGTCCTGCGACGGGCCGCCAGCGCGCATCGCCTCGCGCCGAACCTCTCGTGGGACCCACGCTTCGGCTTCGGTGTGCTGGTCTGGCGCATCGGGGCCTTGGGCTCACGCCTCCCGGGCGACGCCACGCTGCAACATCCCCTTGAGCCTCGCCGTCCCGAGCTGCGCGAGGCCGTGCGCGCCCTCCTCGGACGGGCGGATCAGCTCGAGATCCAGGTCTGCCCGAGCAGCGACCATGACCGCGCGGCGATGGCCATCGCCGAAGGCGCTCAGGGGCTTCCGATCCACGGCGGCCCCTCTCGGTGGCTCCGCGCTCCTACGCCGACCTTCTGCCCGACCTGGCGCCTACAGACCCAGGACCTCGACGCCGTGCTTCCGTGGATCGACGCGCTCCAGAACCACCCCCACGTCGACCGCGCCCGGGTGGTCCCCGTCGCACCCCCAGGGATCGAGGGACTCGATCCCTTCTTGGAGCCTCGCTGGCAGCGCTTCGGGACCCGTTGGGTCGTCCGATGGCGCGACGCGACCCGCGACCGCGACGCGATGGTGTTGGCGCGACCTCGGGACCCATCTCCCGAAGATCGTCAGGCTCGCAGCGCGCTGGTCGAGGCGCTCCAGCGTGTCCCCGGACTGCTCTCCGCCGAGCACGCGCCCAGCCCGATCCTCGACAGCGCCGGCCGACACGGGCTCCGGATCCGCCTGCCCGCCCAGATGCCGAGCTGGGGGCTGGGCTGGGTCTTAGGGGCCATCGCCACCGCTCCGACCCCCGCCTTGTCCTCGCTGGTCGACCTCGCGCTCCCCACGACCGGCCCCGAGATCGCGCTATGGTTCGATCACCCGGAAGGCGGAGCCCCCGCTTGGGGGTCTATGGGTTGATGCCCGTCGATCCACCAGCGGCCGCCGGTCCACGCCCATGAGGTCCCCATGCGCCTGTTTCCCCTGCTCCTCCTCCCCCTCGTCGCGGCCGCCGAGCCCACGACCTACACGCTCGACGGCGGCGAGCTGGTGGTGCTGGTGAAGCCCAGCGAGACGACGCTGATGCGCGGTAGCCACCATGTCCTGCTCACCCAGAGCTTCAACGGATCGGTCAAAGTCGATCCTCAGGATCCCGCCACGTGCGCGATCGAGGTCCGCTTCAAGGTCGACAGCCTCCAGGTCGACCCGGGCGACGCCCGCTCCCGCTACGGACTCGACGGAGAGACGTCGGACAGCAACAAAGAGACCATCAAGAAGAACGCGTTGTCCAAGGGCCAGCTCGACGTCGCAAACCATCCCGAGATCTCCTTCAAGAGCTCCTCGTGTAGCAAGCACGACGGCAAGGTCGCGGTCCACGGCGACCTGACCATCCGAGGCGCCTCCCACACCCTCACCGTCGACGTCGACCTGAGCGTCGAGGACGAGCGCTTCACCGCCAAGGGCCGCTTCACCGCCAACCACGAAGACTTCGGGTTCAAGCCGTACAGCGCGGTGCTCGGTGCCCTGAAGAACCACGAGGAGCTGACCTTCGTCGTCGACGTGACCGGCAAGGCGGCCGAGTAGCCCGGCTCACCCCCCACCCGGCCCCCGCCGATGCTAGGCTCTGAGCGTGATGCAACGACGGACCGTTCTCAAGCTTGGTCTCGTCGGCGGCGCGCTCGTCGCCGTCGGCGGGATCGGTGTCGCGCTGCTCCCTTCGGCCCGGATCGAACCGCGTCGCCCCTTACAGGTGCTCGACTCCTGGGAGTTCGCCGTGATCGCCCTCGTGGCGGACCGCATGTTCGAGGGGCCCGGACTGCCCGCCGCGCGCGACCTCGAGATCGCCGAGGGCGTCGATGCCCTGCTGGCCACGATGCACCCGAGCACCACCGCCGAGGTCCGCCAGGTCCTCGTCCTCCTCGAGAGCAGCGTCGCGGGGCTCTTCATGCACGGCCGGCTCGGCACCTTCTCCACGAGCAGCCCCGAGGCCCAACGCGCGGTGCTCCGTAGCTGGGCCTCGTCCCGGTGGACGACCCTGCGCACCGCCTACCGAGCGCTCCACGGTCTCTGTATGGGGGTGGCGTGGTCCAACCCCGCCATGCACGAGATCATGGGCTACCCAGGACCTCCCCAGGGCCTCAGCGCCCTCGTCGCCTCACCCGGCGAAGCCACGGCGGGCGAGGTCGAACCCGCTGAGCCGGAGGGCCCGTGAGCGGTCAGATCTTCACCGCCGCCGACGTCACCGCCGATCGCGAGCTGGACTGCGATGTGTGCGTCGTCGGCTCGGGCGCTGGCGGCGCCGTGCTCGCCGCGGGCCTCGTGGAGCAGGGGCTCAAGGTCATCATGCTCGAGGCAGGACCGCATCGCACCCGCAAAGACTTCACCATGCTCGAGCGCGACTCTAGCCCCGCCCTTTATCAGGACCGCGGCGCCCGCTCGACCTCCGATCTGGCGATCTCGATCCTCCAGGGCCGGTCGGTTGGGGGCAGCACGACCGTCAACTGGACCTCGTGCTTTCGCACGCCCGATCGGATCTTGCGGCACTGGCGCGAGGCCCACGGCCTCGAGGCCCTCAGCCCGGACAGCCTGCGCGCGCACTTCGAGGCGATCGAGGGTCGCCTGAGCATCGGTGAGTGGCCCATCGAGTCGGTCAACCCCAACAACCGCGTGCTGATCGACGGGGCCAAGGCGATCGGCATGACCACCGGCCCCATGCGCCGAAACGTCAAGGGCTGCGCCAACAGCGGCTACTGCGGCATGGGCTGCCCGGTAGACGGCAAGCAGGCGATGCACGTCACCTACCTGCACGATGCGGTCCAGCGGGGCCTGGTCCTGCACGCCGAGTGCGCGGTGCAACACCTCGAGGTCCAAGCCGGGCGCGTCGTGGCGGTCCACGCTCAGATCCACCCCGTCGACCAAGCCTCCCCCACCGGCGCCAAGGTCACGGTCAGGCCCAAGGTGCTCGCGCTCTCGGCCGGCGCCCTCAACGGCCCCGCCTTGCTGCTGCGATCCGGCATCAACTGGCAAGGCCGTGTCGGGAAGCGCACCTTCCTCCACCCGGTCATCGCTGTGCTCGGCGAATACGAGCAGCAGATCCACCCCTGGTACGGAGCCCCCCAGTCGGTCCACAGCCACGACCCCATCGACCGGGGCCCCAACAAGGTTGGCTACTTCCTTGAGGCCGCCCCTGTCCACCCCATGATCGCCGCGACCTCCGTGCCCCTCTTCGGCGAGGCTCACCTCGCCGTCATGCGGCGGGTGCGTCACTTGAGCGCCCAGATCGCCCTGCACGTCGACGGTCTCCTCCCGCAGGACGAGGGCGGCACCGTCACCATCGACGCCGCCGGCCGCATGAGGCTCGACTACCCGGTGCGTCCCTACCTCGTCGAAGCCATGCGCGACGCCCACCTCACCCTGGCCCGCGTGCACCTCGCGGCCGGCGCCAAGGTGGTCATGTCGGCCCACGTCGAGCCGGTCGCGCTCACCTCCGAGGCCGACCTCCCCCTGCTCGAGGCCGCACCCTACGGCGCCCTGGAGCACGTCATCTTCTCCGCCCACCAGATGGGCGGCTGCACGATGGGCTCCGATCCCTCCCGCAGCGTGGTCGACACCCAACACAAGCTGCGCGGCCTCGACAACCTCTACGTCGTCGACGGTTCCGTCCTGCCCACCTCCCTCGGCGTCAACCCCAGCGAGACGGTCTACGCCCTCGCCCACCGCGCCCGCCGGTTCGTCGGAGAGGCGGTCTAGGGCTCGGCGGAGGCGACGAGATCCCTCCGACGCCACAGGTTCGAGCCCGGCTGCCTGTCCTCCTCGTCTGAAGCGGGCCTACGCCCCACCGCGCCCATCGAACACCTCGCCCCTTGACCCCCTCGCCCGCCGTGTCTACTACAGCCGACGCCCGGGCGTCGGGCCCCGGGGAACACGCGGAGGACACTCCTGATGATCGAGATCCGGAACCTCACGCGGCGCTACGGCGCCCTGACCGCGCTCTCAGGCGTCACCGCCGACATCCAGCGCGGCGAGGTCGTGGGCTTGCTCGGCCACAACGGCGCGGGCAAGACCACCATGATGAAGGTGCTCACAGGCTACCTGGAGCCGAGCGAAGGGAGCGTTCGAGTCGGGGGCCTCGATGTCGTCGCCGATCGACGTCAGGTCCAGCGGCGAATCGGCTACCTCCCCGAGAACGCCCCGCTCTACCAGGAACAAGGGGTCGCGGACTACCTGCTCTCGATGGCGGCCCTACGCGGGGTGCCCCGAGCGGCCCGCGGGCGCGCGGGCGCCGATGCCATCGAGGCGGTCGGCCTCGTCGATCGCATGGAGCAGCCGATCGGCACGCTGTCCAAGGGCCTCCGCCAGCGAGTTGGGCTGGCCCAGGCGATCGTTCATCGACCTGATCTCTTGATCCTCGACGAGCCGACCAACGGCCTCGATCCCAGCCAGATCGGGGCGATTCGAGCGCTGGTACGCCGCCTGTCTGAGCACAGCACCGTCCTTCTCTCGACCCACATCCTGCAAGAGGTCGAGGCCGTGTGTGATCGCGTCCTGGTGCTGGTCGGAGGGCGGCTGGTCGCCGACGGCCCCCTGCGCGAGCTGACGCGGACCGCCACCCTGCGCCTCTCGGTCCTGGGCGATGCTGACGTGGCCGACGCCCTCGAGGGCGTGGCAGGGATCGACACAGCGACCCCCGACGGGCCGGATCCTGAGCTCCCCGGCTTCTACGCCTGGAGCCTCTCCTGCACCGACGACAGCGAGCTGCCGGCCCCCGCGGTCGCCCGAGCCGTCCAGGGCGCAGGGCTCACCCTCGGCACCCTCGCCCCAGCCCGGCGCCGCCTCGAAGACGCCTTCGAAGACCTCTCCCGGCAGGTGACGACATGAACCTCCTCACCGAGACGTTCTCAACCGCCACCCGCGTCGCTGTGCGGGAGCTCAACGCCCGCTTCCGATCTCCGGTTGCCCTCGTCTTTCTCGGGGTCTTCCTGGTGGCGGTCAACCTCGACTTCTTCACCCTCTCAGGCTTCTTCGCCCGCGGGTTGGCCGATCTGCGGCCCCTGTTCTCCTCGCTGCCGCTGCTCCTCCTCGTGCTGGTGGCAGCGCTGACGATGGGCGGGTGGGCCGAGGAGCGCAAGCTGGGCACCCTCGAGGTCCTGCTGACCCTGCCGGTACGACCCTGGGGCCTGGTGCTCGGCAAGTGGCTGGCGGGCGTGGCCTTGGTCGCGCTCGCGCTCGCGCTCACTTGGCCGCTGCCCTTTTTGGTCGGGCTCTTCGGACCCCTCGACTACGGCCCCGTGATCGGAGGGTACCTCGGCGCGCTCTTGGTGGGCGCCACCTGGGTCGCCATCGGGCTCTGCGTCTCGTCTCGAACCGACAATCAGGTCGTCGCCCTGATCGTCTCGCTGGTCATCGGGGGCGTCCTGCTGCTCGTGGGCGATCCCCTCTTCACCGGCCTCTTCGGCGGGGAGATCGCCGATGCACTACGCAGCGTCGGGGCAGGCAGCCGTTTCGAGAGCATCGAGCGGGGCGTGATCGACCTGCGGGACCTGGCCTACTACGCCTCGATCACCCTCGCAGCCCTCGGGATGAACGTCGCCTTCTTGGAGTTGCCTCGTATCGACCACCGCACCGCGCTGCCCCGAGCCGCCGCCCGCTGGGGTCAAGCAGGCCTCCTCGCGATGAACGGCGCCCTGCTGCTGCTCTGGCTCTCGCCCCTGCCCGGTATGCGCCTCGACCTCACCGCGGACCGTGCGTACAGCCTCGCCCCGATCACCAAACAGACCCTCCGCACCCTCGAAGAGCCCCTCTACATCGACGCCTACCTCTCGGGGCGCACCCACCCCCTCCTCGCCCCGCTCGTGCCGCGCATCCGCGACACCCTGAGCGAGGTGGCGATGATCAGCGGCGGTCGGGTGCACGTCACCGTCGCCGATCCCGCGACCGACGATGATCTGGCCGCCCAGATCGGCGAGGACTACGGGATCCAGAGCGTGCCCTTCGGGGTCTCCGACCGCCACAGCCAGAGCGTGGTCAACGCATACTTTCACGTCGTGGTGCGCTACGGAGATCAGCACGAGATCCTCGGCCTCGAGAACCTGGTCGAGATCGACGCGAGCTCCACCGGCACCGACATCGACGTGCGCCTCGGCGACCTCGAGTACCTCTTCATGCGCACGATCCGTAAGATCAGCCGCTCCTTCCAGTCGCTCGACGCCCAGCTCGCCCGCCTCCCCGAAGGCACGACCGCCACGCTCTACGCCACCCCCGACTCCGCCCCTTCTGAGTTTCAAGAGGGAATCCAACACTTTCGAAACCTGGTCGGCGAGCTGGCCGAGCGGTCCAACGGTCGGCTCACCTTCCAAGAAGTCGCCCCCTCAGGAGGCCAAGTCGACGAGCTCTACCGTGAGCTCGGCCTGCGCCCGCTGGCCGCTGACATCTTCGGCCAGCAGGTCTTCTACGCGCACCTCGTGATCCGGTCGGGCGACAAGGTCCAGCGCTTGATGACCGGAGCGGACGCCAGCGAGGGGGATGTGCGACGCAGCGTCGAGGCCGCGATCCGGCGCGCCAGCCCCGGCCAGCTCGTGAGGGTCGGGCTGCTCACCGAGGATCCCGAGGCCCCACCGCCCAACCCGAACCTCCCGCCCCAGTTCCAACCTCCGCCCCCGCAGCCGGACTACCAGTCCCTCCAACGCCTCCTGCTCGAGAGCTACGATGTCGAGCGGGTCGAGCTGGACGATGGCGCAGTGCCCGACCACCTCGACGTGCTCCTGCTCGCCAAGACCGGCACCCTCAGCCCAGAGCAGCAGTGGGCGATCGATCAGTACCTCATGCGGGGCGGCGCGGTCATCGCCCTGGCGAGCGCCTACGGCGTCGAGGTCCAAGGCGGTATCTCGAGCGTCTTGCTCGACCAAAGCCTGAGGGATCTCGTGCAGGCCTGGGGGGTCGGGGTGTCCGAGACTCTGGTTCTCGACCCCCAAAACGCCGCCTTCCCGATGCCCGTCCGCGAGCAGCGGGGCGGCTTCATGATGGAGCGCGTCCAGCTCCTTCCCTACCCCTTCTTCGGAGATATTCGGGGCAAGGGGCTGGCCTCCCATCCCGCCCTGGCCGGGATCAGCAACCTCACGACCCCCTGGGCAAGCCCGCTACAGCTCGCGGAGGATCTGCCCGACGAGGTCGAGGCCACGGTCCTGGTTCGGAGCTCCGAGCAGTCCTGGCTTCAGCACACCGGAGAGATCACGCCCGACTTCTCGCGCTGGCCGAACGACGGCTTCGGACGCCCCGCCCAGGAACAGCCCGACGCCTTCCCCCTCGCGGCGGCCCTGGTCGGGCCGATGCCCTCCGCCTTCGCCGATCGCCCCTCCCCGGTCTGGGAGGCGGACGCCGAGGGAGACCCCGCTGGCCGCACCCTGACCTCGGCAGCCTCCGATGCTCGCCTGGCGGTGATCGGGACGTCTGAGCTGGTCAGCGACCTCCTGTTGCGAATGGCCGACGGCGTGAGCGGCGAGGTCCATCGAGGCAACGTCCAGTTCTTGTTGAACCTGCTCGACTGGGCGGTCGAAGACACCGATCTGCTCGCGATTCGCTCGGCCGGGGTGTTTTCGCGCACCCTCCCCCGCATGGACGAGGCCTTCCAGACCTCCTGGGAGCTCGCCGCCTATGCCGGCGCCCTGCTCCCCTTGCTGGCGATCGGGACCCTTCCGTGGCTCCTGCGCCGGCGCCTGCCGCCTGAGCTTCAAGAACTCCGACGCCGCGCGTCGCGCAAGGAGGCATGATGCAGAGCAACATGATCCTCGGTGGCCTCGCCGCAGCCCAGGCGCTCGCCGTCATCGGCGTCTGGACCTGGTCGGCTGTCGACACCACCCCCGAGACCATCGACCTGATCCCGATCTCTCCGCTAGCGATCGATGAGATCGCCATCCTCTCCGATCCCCAGACCGGCGAGCCCGACGTGCGACTGTTCCGTACCGACGACGGCTGGCGGATCGATGGGAGCGATGGGGCGCCCGCCGATCCGGCCAAGGTCGAAGATCTCCTCGAGAACCTCGGGCAGGAACAAGGGCGTACGCCGGTCGCGACCTCGGCCACCAGCCACGGACAGCTCGGGGTGAGCGACGCCGACTTCACCCGACGCGTCCAGCTCACCACGAGCACCGGCGTCACGACCCTCACCCTGGGAAGTGGGCGCAACCCCCACCTGCGCGTCGACGACGATCCCCGGGTCTGGCGCGCCAAGCACGTCTCGCCTTGGAGCCTGAAGACCCGCGCGGTGGACTGGCTCGATCAGCCCTACCTCGAGATCGACACCGACGCCCTCGAGACCTTGAGCCTCCCAACGGATGAGGGGCCGGTCCGGCTGGCTCGAGTCGACGGGCTGTGGCACCTCGATCCGCCCATCGAGGGACTCGCCGTGGAGCAGGAGCTCGTCGATGGCGCGCTCGGTCAGCTCGCGTCGATCCGCGCCGCCGGGCTGCCCGACGACGTGAACGCGCCGGTGACGGGGCTGTCGGTGTCGTGGTCGGTCGCCAATGAGGGCCAAAGCCACCTCGGATCCCTTCAGCTCAGCCCCGAGCACGAGGGATGGCACACCCTTCGGGCCAAGGACCGCCCCTTCGCCGTCACGGTCCGCGCGGGTATGGTCAACCAGATCACCTCCATCTCTCGCGGAGCGCTTTTGGTACCGGACGAGTCAACGGGCGACACCGAAGGTGAGCTCCCCTGACGCCTGTACCGAAGTCTCGGCCGGGTTAGCCTGACGCAACCACGCCGGAGGCCCCATGAGCGCGCCGTTCACCCTTCGCTTCATCCTCGCGGGGGATCTCCCGCGCGCTGAAGACCTCGCCCCCGCCCTCGAAGAGCGATGGACCGTCGAGCGGCGCGAGGACGGGGTGCTGCTGATCCACGAACAAGGCACGCTTCGTGCCCGCCTCGACCTCCTGCGCGCAAGCTCCGCCCGAGGCAGATCCACCCTCGCAGCCGTCCGCCGCCGGGCCGAGGCCGCCACCCCGGCCGAAGGTGTGCTCGAAGCCCTCGAAGCCACCCGCTTCGTCCTCGATGACGCGACCGGGATCGTCCTCGCACAGCCCGAGCTCGACGAGGAAGGTGACCTCGACGACACCCTCGCTCCCCTCGACGCTGTCTGGGAGCACCTCTTCGAGGCCTTCGGAGGACTCCTGCAGATCGACGGCGAGGGGATCTTTGGTGAGGAAGGTCCTCTGCTGCTCGAGGCCTGACCGCTCGTCTCGGCTGGAGCCAGCACACGAGGACTCGACCCGCTGGCAGAGCGCGATCCGAGGGCCTGGGGATGATAGACTGCGCCCGAGAGAAGCCGATGAACACCTTCAGCCTCCCTGACGACTGGCGCCAACTGCCGTCGAAGGTGGACGGGATCCAAGTCTGGGGCCCCTGCGATGGAGCCGACAAAGACGCCCCCGAGGGGGGGTATCGCTGCGAGAAGTGCGGCGGCGGGATCAGCTTCGAGATCGCGCGTGGGGCAGCGGCCTGCGGGTGGTGTGACCACGTCGCAGTCACGGCCTCCGACGTGGGTCAGCGTGCGCGTTCCGACGTCTTCTCGGAAGAGACCATCGCCCGCGCCACCCAAGGCTGGGCCCTGCAGCGCAAGGAGCTGCACTGCGATGGCTGTGGCGTCGATCTGGCCGTCGAGCAAGGCGACCTCGCGACGAGCTGCTCCTTCTGCGGCTCGAACCAGGTCTTGCTCCGAGAGTCCGCCGTCCAGAGCCTCCGACCCAACGCCATGATCACCTTTCAGTTCGACGAGGAGTGGCTTCCCGCCCGGATCCGCCGCTGGCTCGGCTCCGGCTGGATCCATCCTTCCAACCTCAGCTCCACCTCCCTCCTCGCAAGCCTCACGCCTATCTACATGCCCTTTTGGACCTTCGAAGCGACGGCACGCACCCGCTGGAGCGCGTTGGTGGGGACTGTCGAGCGAGGTCGGGGCCGAGACAGCCAGTCCCGAACCTCCTGGAAGCGGCGCAGCGGCACGTTCGACCAGCGGCTCGCTAACGTCACCGAGCCGGGCACCCAGCGCCTCCAGCGCAGTCTGGTCCTCCAGATCTGCGACTACGGCTACAATCAGCTCAAGGACTACGACCCCGCTCTGCTCGCAGGGTGGCGCGCTCAAGCCTACGACATCGGACTCACCGAGGCATGGGACCGGGGCCGACAGCGCATGCGCGAGACCGTCAAGGGGACGGCGCGGAGCGCAGCCGGCGGCGACAAGGTCCGAGCCTTCCACGTCCAAGCGAACCTCGACGAGGAGCGATGGCGCTACGTCCTGCTACCCGTCTATGTCGGCGCTTATCGCTATCAGGGGCGCGTCTACAACATCGTGGTCAACGGCCAGACAGGCACGATCGCGGGGCAGCGGCCCGTCGCGTGGTGGAAGGTGTGGGCGGTCAGCGGCCTCTTCTTCCTTCCTGGGATCTTAACCACCCTGATCAGCCTGCCGCTGCTGTTGCTGGGAGGGGTGGGGCTGCTCGGGCTCTTCTTTGCTCTGATCTTCTTCATCCTCGCCGGTGCGGGGGCGGCGAGCCTCTTTCGGATGGCCTTCCGGGCCGAGGCGCGCACATGAGCAAGGCCGACGTCGCGACGCGCTTGATCCCCGCCTCGGAGCGCCCATTGGGGCTAGCCCCCCTGGCTTGCCCAACGTGCGACCGTTCCTTCCTCGGCCCGGAGCGCGGCCGCCGCTGCCCGGCTTGCGCGACCGAGCTGGAGTGCAGCGAGGTGCGACTCCCCGTGCATGACCCCGATGAGCTCGTCCCTCTCCGCGTCGATCGAGAAGAGCTGAGCCGGCGCCTCGACCTCTTCCACAAGCGAGGCTGGCTGCGGCAGCGCACGAACCCAGCGGACGCCTTGGCCGAGGTGGCGGTGCTCGTCTGGTGGCCCCGCTGGCTCGTCGGCGCAACCCTACGTTCGGCATGGAGCGCCGAGGTCGGATTCAACTACCAAGCCCAATCCACAGTGGAGTACTATAAGAAAGGTCGCTGGCGGAGCATCGAGTATACCGAGGACCGCGTCCGCTGGGAGCCTCGGGGTGGCACCCTGGATCGTCGCTACGAAGACGTGCAGATCGAAGCCCTATTCCGGGCGAAGGTCCCCTCCGCCCTGCTGGGACCGGAGCCCGGGGCCGTCCCCTTCACCGCCAGCGGACTGCAACACGGCTTGATCCTGCTCCCCGATCGCGATCCCGACGAGGTCTGGGCCGACGTGGTGCCCGCCTTCCGCGACCGCGCCACGACCGAGGTCATGACCGCCACCATGAGCGACCATGTGCGCAGCCTGCACCTCGCCCCCACGTTTCAAGAGGAACGCTGGAACGTGCGCCTGCATCCCTCGTGGTGGATCAAGACCGGGACGTCGAAGAGGCCCCGGATCCTTCTTGTTGACGGGGTCACGGGCAGGGTCTTCGGCCCGTACTACACCTCGATGGCCCTCGCATGGTGGCTGAGTTTGGGGATCGCCACGGTGGCGTTCGCGGTGCTGGGGCTGACCGTCGTGCTCATCCTGGCCGGGATCGTGCTGCCCTTGCTCTGGCTCTTGGTGCCCTTCACAGGATTCGCTTCGATGCTCCTCTTCATCGTAGCGATCCCGCCCCCGATAGCGGCTTGGTTTCGCAACCGAGGGCAGCGCAAGCTGCTCGCTCAGCTCCCCTGAAGCTCGGAGTCTTCCACCTCGACCCACTCCGCGCTGACCGCGCCCGCAAAGTCGAACGGAAGCTCGGGACGAGTCCAAGGGTCGCGATCCGTCTCGTCGCAGGAGTTGACGCAGCAGTCGGGGACCCGCGTGGTGCTCCGACCCTCAAAGCGCAGCGCGATGCCCTGATCGTCGAAGCGATCGATCCGAACGCGTGCCATCTCGCCCATCTCAAGTGCGCAAGCACGTTCGTAAGGCACCCCGAGGTGGCAGTGATCCCCGTGGGCCTCGTCGATGATGCAGGTCACCTTGGCAGGCACGAAGCCCGTGACGGCATCGATCCGCAGCGGCGCGCTGCTGCTAGAAGCAGGAACTTCGCCTTCAATCGTGGCGGTAGTACGCTCCCAGCCGAAGTCTACTCCAGGGACTTGGACGTCGGCCATGATGCGGAAGGTGGTTCCTCGACCGGAGTCCATGCGGGTCGCCACCCCCTCCGCGCAGACCTCTTGGCCCTCCACCTCTACGCAGAGCTGGTTTCTTCCTACCTCATCTTCACCATAACTCCAGCCACAACTCGACGAAAGGAGCAACAGAATCCAGCGCATTCGAGTCTCCATTACATTGCCTTTGCTATTGTAACTCCATTGCGTTACCTCGCCACCGCAACGCTACTCAACCCATGGAGGACATGATGTCACCAAAGAACCTTCTGATGATCGCGCTACTCTTTCCCGCGTGCGGGGACGGGCTGGGGGGCATCGGAGACCCGTGCGAGACCGAAGATGACTGCGAAGAGGGCCTGGAGTGCCACCTCCACGGTGGGGTGATGGAGTGCGACGAGCCGCATAGCCACAGCCACAGCCACAGCCACAGCCACGGCAGCGACAGCCATAGCCACAGCCACAGCCACAGCCACGGCAGCGACAGCCACACCCACGGTAGCGACAGCCATGGCCACGGTAGTGGAAGCGGCCACGACAGCGACAGCCATGGTCACGGCAGCGGAAGCGGCCACGACAGCGACAGCCATGGTCACGGCAGCGGAAGCGGCCACGACAGCGACAGCCATGGTCACGGCAGCGGAAGCGGCCACGACAGCGAAGACACCCACGACTGAGCCGAGGCCCGGGCGGGCCTAGAGTCTGCTCTATCGGGGCGAAGGCACCTTGGCGGAGTACCGAACCAAGGCACACCTGACTTGGTCTCGGGCCTGGCGGGCCATGACACCCACCCGTTTAGGGGGGAGTCCGAGCCGGACCGCCACCTGGGCGGAGCGTACATCTCGCACCTCGAGCTGCTTGAGCACCGTGACCAGATCCGCGTCGAGCTCTTCGAGCAGTGCGCTCACGATCTCAGAGGCCAGATCGCGAGGCTCTTCTTCGGAGATGATGCCCTGGAGCGACGGAGCAGCGGGCGGCGTGAGCCCGAGCCGACGGCAGAGCACAGCCACCGAGCGCTGGAGCAAGCTCTCGATCCAGGTCGTGAGCCGCTCTGACGGCGGCTCGCTCTGAGCGAGCGCCTCGTGGAGAGCC
Organism: Deltaproteobacteria bacterium; assembly: GCA_007693595.1. Taxonomy (GTDB): domain Bacteria; phylum Myxococcota_A; class UBA796; order UBA796; genus REDI01. The sequence continues at coordinate 21,763 of REDI01000040.1, forward strand.
CCTCGAACGGCAGAGTCGGGAAGCTCGGGGGCCCGCAAGCGACCACGCACTTCGTCGACCAGGATCCGAATCGCGGGATGTAAGGGTGAGGGCATGCAGACTCCGCGAGCGGCCGAGTCGCGAGCCGCCACACCACTAGGTTATCGCATCGATCCCAAGGGAGGCGAGCACGATGGACCCGGTTGTGAGCATCATCATGGGGAGCGACTCCGATTGGCAGACGCTCCGGCACGCCGCGGCCGCGCTAAATCGGGCAAATGTGCCTTTCGAGCGGCGCGTGATCAGCGCACACCGCACCCCCGAGCGCATGGTCGAGTTCGCCAAGCACGCGGAACAACGCGGGCTGAGGGTCATCATCGCGGGCGCTGGTGGAGCGGCCCACCTGCCGGGCATGGTCGCCTCGCTCACCGCGCTCCCCGTGCTCGGGGTGCCGGTCCGCTCCCGCGCGCTCTCGGGAATCGACAGCCTGCTGTCTATTGTTCAGATGCCCGGTGGCGTGCCGACCGCCACCTTCTCTATCGGCGAGAGTGGAGCCATCAACGCTGCGATCTTCGCGATCAGGATCCTCGCCCTGCACGACGAGCGGCTGCGTGCGCACCTCGACGAGCTCACCGCCGAGAACGCGCAAAAGGCGAACCTCGGCGACGAGCGCGTGCGCGCGGATCCCCTGAAATGAGGGTCGGGATCCTCGGCGGAGGCCAGCTGGGGTGTATGCTCGCCGAGAGCCTGCTCACCCTCGGGGCTCAGGTGCGCTTCTTCGAGCCCTCTCCCCTGGCGCCCGCGCTCGCGCGCTACGCCGGGACGACCTGCGCGCCTTTCAACGACACGACCGCCCTGTCGGCGTTCTTCTCGGCCTGCGACGTGGTGACCTACGAGTCCGAGAACGTACCCCTCGAGCCCTTGCGAGCCCTCGGCGAGCTGGGCCAAAAGCTCCGGCCCGGCCTCGACGTGCTCAGGATCTCCCAGGATCGCGCCGAGGAGAAGACCTTCTTCACCAAAAACCGTCTCCCTTGTGCCCGAACCCTGATCCTCGACAAGATCGGCGACCTCCCCGCCGCCGCATCCGACATGGGCTTCCCCTTCGTCCTGAAGACCGCGCGAGGCGGCTACGACGGCAAGGGTCAGTGGAAGGTCCGAGGGCTAGCCGAGCTCGGTGGACTGGCCCCCCTTCGCCAAGGAGCGCCCGGCAGGTTTGTGATCGAAGAGCTGGTCGACCTCCGGGCCGAAGTGAGCGTCATCGTCGGCCGCAAGCCGACCGCCCAAGGCGACGCGGTCTCGCTCTTTCCCGTCTTCGAGAACCATCACCACGACCACATCCTGGATCTCACCCAGATCCCCGCCCACCTCTCGGAGCGCCAGCGCGCCTTACTGTGCGCGCTGGCGATCAAGACCGCGCGCGATCTCGACCTCGAAGGCCTGCTCACGATCGAGTTCTTCCTCTCAGACCGTCCAGGCGCCGGCACGTCGGTTGAGAGCGATGGCCTACACATTCGCATCAACGAGCTGGCTCCTCGGCCACACAACTCGGGTCACCTCACCCGAAAGGCCTGCACGATCTCGCAGTTCGACCAGCTCGCCCGACTGCTGGTCGGACTACCTCCCGCGACGCCCCACTTGCACGAAGGCGGCTGGGCGATGGCGCAGCTCCTCGGCAAGGTCTGGGGTTCTCGTAAGCACCTCGACCTCAGCACCCTGGTCGATCACCCGGCCGTCGTCGAGGTCATGGACTACGGAAAGACCGAGGTCCGGCCCGCCCGCAAGATGGGCCACCTCATCGCCATGGGGGCCAACGCCGACGAGGCGGTGGACTTCGCCTTGCGCGCCCGCCATCAGTTGACAGGATCGCTCCTCTCCTAGCTTGACTCGGCGCTTGAACATAGACTGGGGTAGCGCACTTCCAGAAGCGTAAGATAAGCTACACCCATGCGAGGCCTACCCCTCATCTCCTTCTTCGTCTGGGCATGTGCTCCGGCGCCCGAGACGGGCGATCTCTTCTTTGTGGCGGTCGGCTCCCACGATGTCGAACCACAGAGCGTCACCGCCGCCATCGAGAGCTACTACTTCCTCGCTTGTGGCGACGTGAGCGTGACCGAAGTCCTGGTGGGCTACCGCCTGAACCTGCTTCAGCCCGAGCCCATGCCCGTGCCCGTCGACCTCTACTGCACCCTCGGCGTAGAGCTCGCCCGAGATCCGCTGACCGGCTCCCTGCGGATCGCAGGCCAGCTCAACGATGGGCGCGAGTTTCGCGTCGCGATGGATCCAGGCCTGGTCACGCGGGAGCGTGAGATCCCTTACCAGGTCCACACCAAGGGGATCTTGGCCCTGGACTTCGATCTGTTGTTCGAGCCCGCCGACATCGCGGAGCTCCAGGCCATGCCCGAGCCGATCGACCTGCCCACCGACGATCCCCTCTCGGTCAGCCTCGCCCGACGGGTGGGCGACGCGCTGGTCTTTCTGGACTCTCCCGAGGTCGCATCTCAGACCTATGTCGAGTTCTGGCCCCCCTTCGACTTCTCGGTCTCCGCCGACATCCGGGTCGAGGGTTGTGGACGGAACGCCCCCTTGGTGGTGGTCAACCCGCGCTCCGACCCCCATGACGATCCGCAAGACAGCGACGACACGACCGTTCCGAGCGACTCCACTCCGAGCGATGCCACCCCGAGCGACCCCACCGCGGGCTCGGATCCCGACGCGCGGCCACCCCGCCGACAGAGCGACGGATGTGGCTGCGCGGGGGAGTCTGGATGCGGATCGGGAGGATGCCGCGGGGGCTGCAACCCCGACTGTGCCACCCTACCGCTCGCGCCTGCAGGTTGGGCGGCCTTCTTGGGCTTCCTGATCTTGAGGCGACGACAGCCCTAAGGACGAGAGCCCCGCCCGCCCTACAGGTCGTGGGTCGGGTAGTCCCCGTCCGAGAGAAGCCACGGCGGGCTCGACCATCCCGCGAAGGTCGAGGCATCGTGCATCTGTGCGGTGGTCCGGCCGACGGCACCCGCGACGCCACCGATCGACTGACGAGTGGACTCGGTGTCCCAGAAGGTCCGAGTCGCGGAGATACCCCCAGCCCCGAACGAGACCACGCCCCGAGCGGGGTGGCTCGACGTGCCTCCCAAGATCTCGCCCGAGGCGAAGGAGTCGATGATCGAGACCGCGACGACACTCCAGCCCTCGGCGATGATTCCTGCGGTGATGTCGGTGCCCCTGAGCGTCGCGGTGACCGCACAGTTGGAGATCTCCGCGCGCGCCGTCGCTGTCGCCACCACCCCACCGACCCGTGAGCCGTTAGACTCGATCCGTCCGTGGGTACGGCACACATCGAGGGTGCCAGAGAGCTGCGAGACGATGCCGCCGACCTTCCACGCCGTGTTGCTGATCAGAAACTCGCCGTCGAACTCGAGGTCATATCCCTCGCCACCGATACCGCCGGCCACCCCACCAAGAAAGCCGATGTCGGAGCCCGAGGTATCGCTGCGGAGCGTGCCCTCGAAGCGGGAGTGTTCGATGCGGGTGCCCGGGCGGACCCCGGCGACGATCCCACCCATGCTGCGCTGACCGACGACCTCGCCGCTCACCTCGACCCCCGAGATCAGCGCCCCGGAGCCCTCGGTCGTGGTGACGACCACCGCCCCGACCGACCGACGGGCTCGAACGAAGACATCGTAGAACCCGATCTCGCGAATGTAGCCCTCGAGCTCGTCGATAAAGCCCTGTCGCTCGCCGCTCGGCCGATCGATGCTGAGGTTGAACACCGCGTGACCCGCCCCATCGATCCCACCCGAGAGGTTGGGGATCGGATGCCACACCCGCCCGTCGAGGTCTATGTCGTTGGTGAGCTGAAAGTGGCAATGGGATGCCGTTCGCACCGCATCGAGGGCGTCGGCGGTGGACACGAGGTACGGCCTCTCGGGCGCCCCGAGCCCGCCCGACCAGTGACCGGGATCGGGGGCACAGTGATCCCCGGTAGAGACCGTGACCTCGACGGGTGGCGCGTCGTCTTCGCCATCGGTCGCGACGACCCGGCAGGTCCAGACCTGCTCCCCGATGACCTCGGTGCCTGCGACGGTGCTGGTGAGGTCGCCGTCGATGGCGCTCGTGAAGGGCGCACCATCGAGGAACCACGAGAAGGTGTAGGTCACCTCATCGCCAGGATCGACATCGACGCTCTCGACGAGGATGGAACAGGTCAGCTCTTCGCCTTCGTCGGGGACGGAGGGCGTTATCGTGATTTCTGGGGACGTAGGCGGGCTGTTGAGGATGGGAAGATCGGCGCTCTGCACCGGGTCGCCATCATCGAAGCCGTCGTTGGGAGTCATGACGACGTGCACCACCTGATGCTTCAGGAAGTGGCTCCCCTCAAGCGTATCGGAGGAGCCCTCTTGGACCGAGCTCCCGTCCACGAACCACTCGTAGCGGGTGGTGACCGGATCGTTATCGAAGTCGTCGAGGTCGACCGGCGTGGCGGTGAGCAGCGAGTCGGTAAAGGCAGGGTCGGGCGAGAGCAGCACGTCGTCCGCGGAGGGCGGCGCGTTGCCGACCTCGGTCGTAAGCACCACCAACTCCCCGCGATCGTCCCCGTCATGCGGAGTGATGGTGACCTCCCAGACCTGGCCTCGGGCCGTGCCTTCGGCGGGGATGTAGGGCTCGGAGTACGGCATGAGCAGGCCATCTCGACGCCACTGAAAGCCGAGGGTGACCTCGTCGTCGTCGGCGTCGGTCACGGTGATGACCGGCTCCAGCGGGTCCCGAGACGTCACGGGGTCTACCGACCAGTGAGCCTCGGCCACGGGAGGGCTGTTCAGCACCACGACCTGCGCCCGCGCCTCGGGCCCCTCGAGGTCGTTGTTGAACGGCACCACGCGAACCTGCCAGACCTCGTGCTTGGTCGTGAGCTCCGCTGGGACCACCGGGCCGGTGACCTGCGGTTCAACCACCTCGTCGCGAAGCCAAGTATAGACGTACGTATACGTCTCTCGCTGGTTCCGAACGACCGCGGTGAGCTCGTCGAGGGTGACGGGCTCTCCGGGCTCGATGTGAACAGCAGGGGCGTCGCGAGGAGGTTGGAGGGTGAGCCCCGTCTCGCTGCAGCCAGAGGTCGCGAGGAGGACGAGGAGGAGGGGCGCGCGCATGAAGGCTCCATGACTTGCGTCGACAATGCGCGCTGCGGTGCCCACCGTCAAGTGAAACCCATCACGAGGCCGGAGAAGCCGGAGGACACGACAGCGACTGCCACACTCGGCTGAGTCCACTCAAGGTCGCCTTGCGAATAACGATGACCTCGTCGCTGAAGGCCTCCACGCCGGCCGCGCCCCTCGGACCGACCACGACGGTCACGACACGAACATCGCGCGCTTCGCGCTCCCTTCGGACCGACTCGACCACCGTGGGCAAGGCCGCCGCCTGACCATCGGTCAGCACCAGAACGTCAGCGTGGCGAAAGGACTCGGTGGCAACCAGCTCCAGGGCGCGAAGGAGAGGCCCGTCGAAGTCGGTGCCACCGTCGAAGGTCAGGGCCAGCGCATCCAGCAGTCCGTCGACGGCCGCGCGGCCCCGCCGCAAGTGCCGCTCGAAGCGCTGGCCCCGACCGCCAAACAAGAGGAGGTGCAGCTCACGCCCCTGCCGTAGGACGCGGCGAGCCACGGCGAGCAGGAGGGCCTTGGCGACCCACTCCGGCTCCCCCTTCATGCTGGCCGAAGCATCGATACAGGCGATAACCGGCCCGCGGCTGGTTCGGGTCGCGCTCCCGTCGAGGCCCCGCCCAGAAAGCTCCAGGCTGATCAGCCGACGCTCCGCCCATCGCGCGTAGAAGAGGTCCTCGGTCTCGGGGCTGGCGAGCAGACCCAGCTCGGAGGGGAGCGCCCGCGCAACCTCGCCCGAGGCCGAGACGCCGACCACCTCCTCGCCACCGCCATGTTCGAGCCCACGACGCGCCACCTCGGCCTCGGCGCGGCCGAGGGTATCCGCCAGCTCGACGATCTGGGGAGACCGCTCCAACAGCGCTGCCAACCGGGGAAGGTCGCGGTTCACGCGCCGCTGGAGCGCACCCGGCGACAGCGACCATCCCAGACCGGGCAGCGCGCTCTGGAGCGCTTGCAGGAGGGTCGATGTCTGGAGGACGACGTCCCCCGCCAGTCCCACCACCCGCTCGATCCGCGCAGCCCCGTCCGCTCCTTCAAGCAGGGCGTGAAGCGCCCCAGCCTGTTCGAGGACGTCCGTCGCCTCGGGCGACGACGTAGGGGCCTCGTGCTCCTCGGGGCGCGGCTCCGAGGACTCCGGCTCGCCCCCCTCACGCTCGGTCGAGGAGGAGCGCTCGGGCTCCGGCGCAGAGGGCTCCGGCGCAGAGGGCTCCGGCGCAGAGGGCTCCGGCGCAGAGGGCTCCGGCGCAGAGGGCTCCGGCGCAGAGGGCTCCGGCGCAGAGGGCTCCGGCGCAGAGGGCTCCTGCGACGGCGACTCCAGCTGTGGATCGCGGGATGGCGCGGCGCTCTCACGCTCCTCGATCATCGAGAGCCAAAGCGAGACGGCCGCGCGGACCGCAGCCTGGATCGCGAGCGCGGGGCGCTGCTGACACACCGCGCGGACCGGCGCGAGCTCCAGCGCAGCGACCCGCACCACCACCGAAGCCAAGGCGCCAAGCTCCGAGCGGTCCGCACCCAGAAACCAGCGCGCGAGGTCCTCAGCAAAGACCTCGGCCTGACGCTGCTCTGTCGACGTACGACCCAGACCTTCGAGGTCAGGGTGGTCGCGCAGCTCGAGCTCAGGTGAGAGCACGCACGGGATCCGGGTGTGGGATGACGGTCGTTCCGAGGATCCGGCTCAGCTCCGGCAGGGCGGCGTCGACCACGCGCCGTTGCTTGGTGCTGAGCCCTGCCAGCAGAGGAGCCCAGGCGCGCTCTTGGGCGATCAAATCGAGCCAGTCCTCGACGCGAAGCTCGAGGGTGCAGGCGCTCGACGGCGCGACCGAGGGGAGCTGCCGCCACTGGCGGTACGCGAGGCCGATGGAGCCGATCTCGCCTATCGTGAAGACCGCGTCGAGGTGTTCGGCTCGCAAGCGCTCCTCGAGGGGCAGCAGGCCGATCAGATCCCGCGCCAGAGCCTCGGGGGTCGACAGCCGGGCGGCGTAGGACTCGACGGCTTGGAGGATCCGCGCCATGGCCTTGGCAGCGCGCAGATACGGGAGCACGATCTGCGTGGGTAGCTCACGGATCCACAGCCGATCGCCGTGCTCCGACATCGCGCGCTCCCGCGCCGCCGTGAGGGAGGCGACCCCGACCGCATGATGGGCCCGAAGCCGGGCGACGCTCCGCTGCCGAAGCGCGAGGCGGGGGCGCCAGCCCGAGGGGGGATCTCCCAGGGGGACCGGATCGTCGCGGGTGGGCGCCACCCGGTCGGCTGCGAGCAGAGCCCACTGGGCTTGGAGGGACTCGTGGGGCGCCAGGCTGAGCTCGACCCATCGAGGCCCCGAAACCCCTGGTCCCCCCGCTTCGATGACGTCGAGCACCGACTCCTGGATCTCGCCCGAGCGCTCGGGATCGGCCGACAGACAGTTCGTGAGCAGCAACAGGTCTACCGGGCCCACCTGAGCGCGACCCTCGCTCGCTGCCGCGACACGAAGGAGGTGCACCGCTTGGCGCCAGCGACGGTCCGAGACCTGCCACTCGCCCCGCTGCCCCCGCTCCCACAGGGCCACGAGGGCCGAGGCGACCCGATCCGGCACCAACACCCTGCTCGCTTGATCACGGAGCTCCCGGACCTCGTCGAGCGTCAGGCGATCTGGGGGATCGAGGTCGACCTGACCGACGCGTCCGACCGCGACCTTGAGGAAGCCCTCGGCCTGGGACACCGGCGGCACCATCACCCGCACGAGGAAGCGATCGAAGAGCGCCTCGAGGCCCGCGCCTGCCTCGGGCAGCTCGTTGGAGGCCCCGATCAAGCCCAGCAGCGGAACCGGATCCCGGTGCTGACCGTGGTGAAAGACCCGCTCGTTGACCAGAGTGAGCAGGCTGTTGAGGATGGCGGAGTTTGCCTTGAAGATCTCGTCGAGGAAGGCCACGTGAGCTCTCGGGAGGAAGCCCTGGGTGAGCCGACGATAGTCTTCGTTCTTGAGGCCGGGGATGCTGACCGGGCCGAAGAGCTCATCGGGGTGGGTGAACCGAGAGAGCAGGTACTCGAAGTACGAAGCGCCATCGAAGACCTGGCAGAGCGACCGCGCGAGCAGGCTCTTGGCCGTGCCCGGCGGTCCGAGCAACAGCGCATGCTGACCCGCCAGCAGCGCGAGCAGCACCGCCCGCGCCTGAGGCCCCCGCTCGACCAGGGCGTGATCGAGGGCCTCGAGGATACGCCGGAGCTTGTGGGTGATCGGAGGGAGGGGCCGCTCGTCGGGTCGGAGCTCAAACGATGGGGGCGCGCCCGAGAGCCAGGCGCGCGCGGCGGCCTCGTCAGCGGTCTCGCGAGCCAGGGCCCGCGGATGGGCGCGGGCCAGCCGGGAGAGTTCCTGGAGCCAACGATCTCGGGCCTCGGCCTGCTCGGAGAGCACCTCGCGGACCTCGGCCCACGCCCCCACCCTCGCGGCCAGATCTTGGAGGTGGACCCCAGGATGGACGTCGAGGGTACCATCGGGGCGGAGCCGCGCTACCCCGGTTCGGGTGACGAGTCCGACAAGACCCAGCGCCCGCGCCCGCCCCAGCCCCATCGAGGCGCGGGCCCAGCGCGCATAGTGGTCCACCGAGAGCGGTTCTTCACGCGAGAGCTCGATCAAGCCCGACAGCGCCTCGATCACGGAGGAGGGATCGGGAGGCAACAGCGCCGCCCCGTCCACCCGTGTCACCCCATCGACCTCGGTCCACCGCATCGCGCACACCCCTGGCTACCTGCCGGATCATCCCAACGCCCCTATCGTACTCGCGGGTCGCCTGACACCTACTCCGGCAGGTCGACGCGGGTGCCCCCTTCCTCGAGTTGGGCGCGCACCTCGTCGGTGCAGGGGGTGAAGCTGCGGTAGTCGATGGTCTGAGCGCCCGAAAAGGTCATGCCGAGCACGGTCGCGTCTGCCTTGACCGCTTCGCTCGCCGGGAAGGCGACGCCTTCGACGATCTGGCCGCGCACCTTGACCGAGGTCGAGGTGATCTTGGCGCGAGGAAAGGTCTGGGTCTTCCAGGACTCGGGGAACTCGATCTCGAGAGCATCAGGCACATCCCCCCCGTTTGGGAAGCGGACACGAACCGTGGCTTCGGGCGGGTTTCGCCCGGCGCCGACCTCGAGGCCTCGGTGATAGACGACCGCCTGCGCCGTGTCTTCCCAGGTGGCCCACGAGACCTCGACGTCGCCTCCGACATCGTCGAGGACGGTCCGGATGAGGTTGACCGCTTCGCCGCTGCCCGAGGGCTCGGAGCTTCGGGACCTGCGAGAGTCGCGGCGAACCGACTCATCGACCCGACCGAGCATCGGCACCACGCGAAGGGCGTCGGGGTAGACGTGACGGCTCGCGCCCTTCTTCTTGCGCTGGACCTCGCCGAGTGAGATCGCGGAGAACCCGGTCCAGATGCCATCGAAGAGCCGACCCACGATCACCGAGTCGCCGCGATTGAAGCCGTACTTACCAAGGTCCCAGGCCCAGGTGGCGCGCCCGACGACCTCCCAACAGCCCGGAGGCCCATCGAGCAGGGTGTCGGCCCCCTCGGCCCAGAGGTCGACGTTCTCGAGGTCGACATGAGCCGGGGTGTTAGCGAAGGCGAGAGCGGAGAGCAGGTAGAGCAGCATCGAGAGGACCTCAGGGCGGGACAAGGTAGGTGGCATAAGCGGCGTCGAAGACGATCCCAACCCGTGAAGCATCCGGGGCGGCCGACAGGCCGCGGACGATCCAGTCGAGGTGCAGCCGCTCGCGCTCCGATCCGTCGAGATCTGCGAGCACCAGAGCCGACCCTACGCCCGACCGCTCCGCCCAGAGGACGCCCCGGCCAGGGAGCGCAACCGAGGCAAAGACCTCGGCCTCGACCTGCCAGCGCCGCTCCAACGTCTCGGGATCGATCGCGAAGACCATGCCTTCATAACCCGCATGGGCGATGACTTGGTCCGTGGCGTCGTCGTAGCTGACCCCATCGGCGACCTCGGCGACCCGCTGGACCGCTCCTTCTCGAGCGTGCCAGAGGCCTCCCCGCCCCAGAGCCAAGAAGGCGCCACGCTCTCGCGCCACCACCGGCACCCGGCTCGGACAGGCCACGTCGAAGGGGTGGCTGATCTCGGCCTCGACGAAACGGACCCAGCAAGACTCGTTTCCGTCTGCCACGGCCACGACGGGCTCGCCGAGCACGAAGGCCCCGCCGCGAACCCCGCCGATGGGCCAGGGCTCGAGGAAGCCCCCCACCCCCCACAGGACCAGACGAAGGTCGACGGTGGTTCCCACGAGGTAAGCCTCTCCGTTGGCGCCGATCTCGCCATCGAGGACCCAGGCAGCAGGACCGCTGGACACGATCAAAGACTCGAGCTCGTGAGTCTGATGGTCGATGCGCAGGAGCTCCGGGCCATGACCCAACCCTGAGCTGACGACCCCGACCGCCTGACCACGAGGCGCAAAGGGCAGCGCCCCTTCAAAGACGAGCTGCTCTCCGTCGGGGAAGCTCGGGTCGTGCCCGATGATCGGACCGGGCGGCGCCGCGGGGCGCCCGCAGCCGACGAGGATCGCAAAGATGAGCGCACGCATGCCCAAAACCTAGCCCGGCGGGCGAGCCCTGCCTGTCACCGCTCGTCGAATCAGCCACTCACGACGTGGGCGGCCACAGAGCGTTGAGCGACTCTTCCTGGCCTGGAACGTAGACCACCCGCACCGGCTCACCCCGCTCCCGCAGCGCGTCGAGGTGGTCCCAGGACAAGCACTGGCCCTCGAAGCGCCCCCGCGGCGTCTTGAAGCCATAGGCCAGCTTCCAGGGATGCTCCCCATTGAAGGTCGTAGAGGTGTCCTGACGTACGAAGAGCAGGGTGCCCTCCGCGACCTCTCCGTTCTGAAGCGCGGTGATCTTGCGTTCAGCCGATCGCCACCCGAAGTAGATCATGGGGAGGCCGATCAGGGGAAAGATCAGGGTCCAGCAAAAAGGAAGGCAAAAGATGAGGCCGATGATCATCAGCACGTTGCCGGTGAGCCGCTTGCGCCAAAGGTAGGCCTTGGGCAAGGTGCGCGGCGCGGGCGGGGGCATGGGGAGCTGCACCTGCCTGGCCTCAAGTCCGTGGCTCGCCGCGACCGAGACGGGCAACGCTGGCAGCGGCCCGCCACACGACCGGCAGCTCTCTTCGTCAAACTTTGCGGTCCCACGTCCGCACCAGCTACAAGATCGCTTCATGGCGTCACTTTACGCCACCGGATCGGCCCTCGCTGCCCGAATGGCCTGAAGGGTCAGTAACAGCCCTTCTCGCCTCGATACCTTCGGGGCCCAGCCCAAGAGGTCCTGGGCGCGGCGGATGTCGGGTCGGCGCACGGCGGGGTCCCCTTCGGGCAGGGGCGCGGTACGCACCCCTAGAGGAGCTCCCACGAGAGAAATCACCTCTTCCGCGAGCTGCCGGATGCTGACCTCATCGGGGTTGCCGAGGTTCACGGGACACTCCAGAGAAGGCGCGAAGAGGGCCCGCACCATCCCTTCAATGAGGTCGTCGACGTAGCAGAACGATCGCGTCTGGGTGCCGTCCCCGTGGACCACCAGCGCCTCCCCGTTCAGTGCTGCCCTGAGAAAGTTCGGGATGACGCGCCCATCGTCGAGCCGCATCCGGGGCCCATAGGTATTGAAGATCCGAACGATCCGGGCATCGACCCCATGGACCCGGCGCCAGACCATCGCCGCGGACTCGGCGAAGCGCTTGGCCTCGTCATAGACACCGCGCAGCGACGTCGGATCCACGTTGCCACGGTAGTCTTCGCGCTGGGGATGGACGAGGGGATCCCCGTAGATCTCACTCGTCGACGCGAGCAGGAAGCGCGCCCCCTTCTGCCTAGCCAACTCCAGGGCGTGTCGGGTGCCGTCCGCCCCCGCGGCGAGGATCTGGACCTGCATGGCGTCGAAGTCCATCGGGCTGGCGGGTGAGGCCAGATGAAGGATCGCTTCGACGGGCCCCTCGACCCAGAGCCCTCGCGAGACGTCCTGAAGCTGAAGCGAGAACTTCGGCTCGCGCTGGAGCGGGCGGAGGTTGATGGGTGCGCCCGTGCTGAGGTTGTCCATTCCGAGCACCGAGTGGCCCTCCGCGACGAGCCGCTCACACAGGTGAGAACCTAAGAATCCAGCGCTCCCCGTGACGATGATGCGCGACATGCAGGGCTCCAAACGATCGAGGCAAGCCCCCATAGCTCGACCCCACGGTAGCGCCGCCAGGAGGCCCCTCGACACCCGATCGTGAGCCTCGATGAGAAAGCATGATTTCTCCTCTTTTCTATCCAATCATGCTCAAAAAACTTGCCGAGCGGCCAGTTTTCGCATAACGATCGTAATGTAACCTGATGGAGGCTCTATGACCCCGGTCGCTTACCTCGCCGCTCTCGTGCCTGGGCTGCTGGCCCTTTCGGGCCTCTGGCTCGATGGACTCTTCGCTTGGGCCACCCCCCTCTTCGTCTTCGGCGCGGTCCCGATCCTCGATCAGGTCCTCCCCAGACAGCGCCAGGCCCATCCCCGCGATCGAAGCCGGGCAGAGCGCTGGCTCACCGACGCCCTACTCTTCGCCACGGTACCCCTCCAGATCTTGGCCCTGCTCGCCCTGCTGTGGCGAGCCCCCGGTATGGACCCGGTGGCTTGGCTGGGCAACACGCTCAGCGTGGGGATCCTGCTCGGCGTCTACGGACTGAACGTGGGCCACGAGCTCGGACACCGGCGTGGGCGACTCGGTCGACGCACAGCGATCCTGCTGATGTCCAGTAGCTTATACGGCCACTTCTGGATCGAGCACAACCTTGGGCACCACACCCACGTCGCCACCCCGAGAGATCCCGCCAGCGCGGGTCGGGGTCAGATCCTCTACCCCTTCTGGATCCGCTCGATCGTGGGGGGAGCCCGCTCGGCCTACACGCTCGCGCCGCGGTTCGTGCTCGGGTGTTGGCTGGGCCAAGCCCTCGCCCTCGGGGTCGTCTTCTGGTGGTTCGGCCCCCTGGCGGGGCTGACCTGGCTCACGGCGGCGACCGTAGGGATCTTGCTCCTCGAGACGGTCAACTTCGTCGAGCACTACGGGCTGCGCCGCGACACGCTACCCGACGGACGCTACGAGCGCGTGAAGCCCCGTCATTCCTGGAACGCCGAGCATTTGGCCGGGCGGAGCCTGCTCTTCGATCTGCCGCGCCACTCCGACCATCACGCCAACCCCCAGCGCCCTTGCACCTCGCTGCGCTACGTCGACGAGGCCCCGCAGCTTCCGCTTGGCTACCCCGCCATGATCCTACTCGCCCTGGTCCCACCGCTCTTTCAGCGGATGGTTCACCCCGAGCTGGACCGTGCGCTGGCTGCGGAGCCCCCACCTCTCGTTCCATCACGTTAAGCGCCCTATACCCAGGGAGCCCCCATGCCCCGCATCGTCGACCACGAGGCCCGTCGAGAAGAGCTTCTCGACCGAGCCTTTGAGCTGTTCGCCTTACGCGGCTACGCCGCGGTGTCCATGCGCGACCTCGCCCGGAGCATCGACGCGACGACGGGCACGCTCTACCATTACTTCCCGAGCAAAGATGATATCTTCGAGGCTTTGGTCCGCCGACGCGCCGAGGCCGACCTGCGCGAAGCGACCAAGGATCTCTCACCCGACGCCACCCCCGCCGAGCAGCTCGCTGCCTTCACCACGTTCTACGTCAACCGGCTCGACGGCCTGCAAGACACACTCCGAGTCGTGCTCGACTTCAAACAGCAGCGTCCTCCGGGCGAGGCCCACGAGTTCATCGTCGCCGCCTTCGAGGCCTACCGCGCCCCCCTCCGCGCCGTCTTCGGCGAAGAGCTTGGCACCGTGGGCCTCAGCTTGCTCATCGGCCTCCTGACCCAGCGCATGCTCGACCCAGACGCCGTCGACGTGGTCCGCCACTTTCGGGCCATGGCCGAGTGGCTCCCCCAAGACGCGCCTCCGCTGCCGAGCGCTCCGGTCGAGAAGACCCAAAACGAGGGCAAAGAAGAGGTCGACTGAGCCTTGGGCCGACCTGGAGCGGTCGGGGGGCAGCGGCGCCTACTTCGCGGCCGCCACCTCTTGATCGACCGGGGTGTCGCGGCTGGTGATTGGCGCGTCTCCCTCGACCCATCGCTGGCTGCCGTCGAGGACGGAGAGGCCGAGCTTGACCTTGGCGACGTCGTCGTTCTTCCACAGGGCCAGGAAGCGCTCGTCGACGATCCGGCGGGCGTTGTGGCAGTGGAGATCTGCGATCTGTAGGACCTCGGCCGCATTGGACGAGCCCTCGCGCGAGAGCTTGTGGGCGCGCGCCACCACTGCGGTCATCACGAGCAGCTCCATCGCGATGTCGACCGCGCGGAAGAGGAAGGCCTGCTTCTTCTCGAGACCCGCCTGGAACCGGACCATGCCGTGGAAGACCGAGCGGGCGAGCTTGCGACTGCGACGCTCCGCGAAGCGCAGGTGCTTGGCGAGCGCCCCGAACTCCCCGTAGCGCAGGCCCGTGCCGAGGCCGATCCAGGTGCTCGGATACCACCAAGAGTAGAACCCGATCATCTTGGGGAGCGCCTTGAGTCGCTCGCCGAAGGTCTTGGCGTAGAGGAAGTCCTTGCCGATCTCGAGGTGCTTGTCGAGGGCCTCGCGCGCCATGAAGAGGTGCATGATCTCGCTGGAGCCTTCGAAGATCCGGTTGATTCGACTATCGCGAAGGGCGCGTTCGATGCCCATGGGGGCGTCGCCGCGGGAGCGGAGCGAGAGCTCGGTCTCGTAGCCACGCCCGCCGCGGATCTGCAGGGCATCATCGAGAAGATACCAGTTACGAACCGTACAATACTCCTTGGCCGCCGAGGCTTCGAGGCGGATGTCGTAGCCTTCACGCATGGCGAGCTCGTTGGCCAGATGCGACATGCTCTCGATCGCGAAGGTGGTGGCCGCAAGATCGGCGAGCTTGTGGGTGATGGCTTCGTGCTTGCCGACCGGCGCGCCCCACTGAACCCGCTCGGCGGCGAAGGTGCGCGCTTGGCCGAGGGCGTTGCGGGACGACGCGGCACAGGCTGCGGGAAGCGAGAGTCGGCCGGTATTAAGCGTGGTGAGCGCGATCCGGAGCCCCGATCCTTCTTTGCTGAGGAGGTTCTCTTTGGGGACCTTGACGTTGTCGAACTTGATGACGCCGTTCTCGAGGGCTCGCAGGCCCATGAAGCGGCAGCGATGCTCCACCGAGATCCCCGGGGAGTTGGCTTCGACCACGAAGGCCGAGATGCGCTTGGTGTCGGGATGCCGCGCCATGACCACGAAGAGCTCGGCGATGGTACCGTTGGTGATCCAGAGCTTGGTGCCGTTGATGACGTAGTCGCCGTTCTCGTCGCGATCGGCCATGGTCGCGAGGCGGGCCGGGTCCGATCCGACGTCGGGCTCGGTGAGGGCGAAGGCGCTGATCGCCCCCTTCGCGCAGCGAGGCAGCCACTTCTGCTTCTGCTCCTCGGTGCCGAAGGTGAGGACCGGGTTCGGCACACCGATGGACTGGGCCGCTGACAGCAAGGCGATGAGGTTGCCGTCGTAGTAGGCGACGAGCTCGAGCGCCTTGGCGTACTCGTGGAGTCGGAAGCCCTTGCCGCCGTAGGTGGTGGGGATCTTCATGCCGAACGCGCCGAGATCGCGCAGCCCTTGGATGACGTCGTCGGGGATCTTGCCGTCGGCGTCGATCTGCGCCCCGTCGACGCGGGCGTCGAGGAAGTCCTTGAGGTCGGCGTAGAACTGCTTGAAGTCATCGCTGAAGGGCGTGGTCGTCCAAGGGGCCACCCAGTCGACATGCAGACGGCCGAGGAAGATCTCTTTCATGACGGAGCGCCCCGCCCAAGACGCGTCACGGGAAGACTCGGCGAGCTCGCGGGCCTCGTCGGCCGAAGCATTGTGAACCTTATTAGACATAGGGCCTCCGTTGGGAACGTATCGCAATGAATGAATACTCATTCAGTCTTCTAAGCATAATCCCCTCAGGCCCCTTCGGCGAGGGGCTCCGCAACGATCCGGTGCGCCCGCTCACGGCGCTGGGCAGGTCCCGGCGCGTCCCTTATCCCCCACGCAGACTTCGAGACCAAGGCGTCCAGGCGCACCCCGGTCACACGACGATCCTCACTGACTATTCTTTATTCTCAAGGCACACCGATGTCCGAGCTCTCCCCCATCGACCGGCGCCACCTCGACCGTGCCATCGGCCTCGCCCTCCAGGCGGAAGCCGACGGGAACCTTCCGGTCGGCGCCGTGATCGCTGCCGGTGACACCGTCTTCGCTGAGGCGAAGAACCGGGTCCTACGCCCACGCCTGAACCCAGGCGGCCACGCCGAGACCCTGGCCCTCCGTCAGGTCGAGCCGGAAGCGTGGCAATACGCCGCCGAGATGACCTGCTACACCACGCTTGAGCCCTGCATCATGTGCACCGGGAGCCTGCTCCTGCACGGGATCCGGCGGGTGGTGTTCGGCGCCTTCGACGTGGACGGAGGCGGACGCTTCGTCCTGCCTCATCTCCCCCCCTACTACGCGCCGGGCACGATGTCGTGGATCGGTCCCGCCGCGCCCGCGCGCTGCGACCCGCTCTACCACCGCGTGCTGGAGCACTTTGAGCGACTGCCCTTCGGCGGGCCTTGAACCCCCTCAGCGGGCGGCCAGGTGCCGACGGAGCATCGCGCGGGTGAACGACGTCCTAAGGTAGAAGCCGCGCGGGTTGACCTGAGCCCACTCCCCTTCTTCGTCGAGCATCCACGTCAGCTCCTTGCTGCTCGCGGCTTTGGGCCGGAGCTGGAGCGCGCGACCGCGCCGCGCCTCGAGCTGCCACGTCTCCCCCAGGTGGATGGCCTCGGCGATGGACTCCCAGTCCGCGCGGAGCTGAGCCTCTTCCTCGGGACTGGGCCGCCAGAGGACCGGCGCGCCGATCCTTCGGTCTTGGAGCGCGGGCGCGGTGACGATGGGGATCCAGAGCACGCGAGAGAGCTTCTGCCGAACCCAGCACGCGTCCCACGTGCGCGCCATGGAGCCATCCAGGGGCGCGATGCACACATACGTGGACTCGGTGGGCTTGCCCTCGCGATCGACGGGAAGGGTCTTGAGCTCGACCCCCAAGTGGGGGAAGTCTTGCTCGGCGCGGGAGCCGGCGGTCGCGCCCAGGTGCGCCTCGAGAAGCGTGCCGATCCAGCCCTTGTGTCGGCGGAGATCAGGTGGCACGTCGAGTCCCTCCTGGGAGGCGAGCCAGCCCAGCGTCCGGCCGGCGAGCGCCTCGGCTCGGGCGAGAAGCTCCTGCACCGTCTGGGGGGGACGCACCCGTACACCTCCGAACGCCTCGGGCCCTGCTCGACAGCACCCCGTCGGCGCAATCCGCCGCGCGTGAGACAGCGTTAACCCCCCATGGTCACCCTGGAGCCTCGATGCGCACCGCCTTGCTCTCCCTCCTCCTCGCGTGCTCTTCCGGTCGCGAACGACCCGAACGCGCCGAGCCGCTCCAGCTCGAAGTGCGGCTCCCCAACGCCAGGCGGGCGGTCCAGACCCACCTCGGGACCTACGTTTGGCCCACCTCCCTACCCCCCGAGGACCTGACCCAGGACGATCCGCTCTGCCGATGGTGGCACGGGGCGCGGGGACAGATCCCCCTGGCCCACGCGGGCCTGCGCGAAGGCCAGATGCGCTGGGCCGTCCTCTCGATCACGCCCGACGCGCTCTCGTTCGGCGACTCCAAGGTCCTGACCCTGGACCGAGGCCACCCCGACCCCGCCGAGGTGGTGGGTGGAAGGCTCCCCAAGCTCTCCGAGGCCCTGGTAGATGCACGTGAGCACCTCGACGCCTGGTACGAAGTCTGCGGCAAGGTCTATCGGGATCGCCCCCTCCTCGCGGCCGACGCCGACGTCCCGGTCCAGACCGTCGGGCTGGTCTTGCAGACCGCCTCAGACCTCCGCTTCCCTCGGGTCGCCGCGCTGGTTCGCGACCCCTCGCCCGGCGAGCGTCGCACCATGGACCCCGACGATCCGGGGCACCTCGCCGTCGTTCGACAGCGCGGCGAGCAGCTCGAGCTCTTCTCGGCGGACGGAACGCGCCGCCGAGCAGGCCCCATCCGCGAGATGCAGGCGCTCCTCGGCGGGGTGATGGGCGGGGAGCGTTACGGGTGCACCCTCGTGATCGGGGAAGGTCAGACCCGCTGGGAAGAGCTGGCCGCGACCCTCGACACCTCGCAGGCCTTCCGAGCGCACAGCAGCTTCGTCCTCTTCGAACCCCGGAGCGACGGCCTTGAGCCTCCCCCCGATCGTCCCGGCACCCCGCGAGAGCTGCTCAGCACCGACCGCCGCGCCTCCGTCCTGTGGATCGAGCTCCCGAGTGTCCAATGGCGCGATGTCGACCGTGTGGACTGCGGCGACATCGTCCACGGTCCTCTCGGGCGCGAGGCACCGCTCCCCGTCGCCCTTCGGGCCGCGCTCGACCACCACGGCGACGAGATCCCCGCCAAACCCCACCTCCCCTCAGGGCTTCGGGCCGAAACGCCCATCAGCTTGCGGGTGGTTGGCCCTGCCGAGCTCGGCAGCGCTGAGGAGCCCGTCCCTCCCCTCGCCCCCTTTCTCGCCCGCGCCAAGACCTGCGCGAACGAGGCTAGCGCTCGACCGGAGAGCCCGTCCGAGGTGGCCATGGGCTTCGAGATCGGCCCGAACGGCCAGACCTTCGACCGCTACACCGCCTCCCTCGAGCCCGACGACGCGATCCACGCCTGCCTCACTCAGGCCTTCGACGCGCTCGAGGCCTTCCCCGCCCTGGACGAGGGGCGGTATGCCTCGGTGGTGATCGGGCTCAAGGTGCGCTGATCTTCGCGGCGAGCGCACGGGCGGCGTCGAGACCCTGCGAGAGCCCGATCCCACGGTAGCCCCATCCGAGGAGGTGAATGTCGGTCGCGGCGCGATCGAGCTGGCGCATGATGCGGCTGTGGCCCAGGCCATATTGGGGGATCCCGGGTAAGTGCCGCGCAACCTGCACCCAGCTCGGGTCGGGGGTGGGGCCCTGGACCTGACGCACGACGCGCAGCGCGTGCGAGCGGAGCGCACGATCGGATAGGCGCGGAAGATCGGGGGCCCGCGCTCCCCCAACTAAGACACGGATCAGATCCCAGCCGGGGGCGAGGTGGGGAAAGGTACTGCTGACCCAGATCGCACCCAGGGCGTCAAAGCGCTCCCGAGACGGGATGAGGAAACCGAACCCCTGCTGCGAGGGGCCTTCACCGCGCGGCCACGCGAGGTGAACGGCCGCGACAGGCGCCGCGCCAATGGTGGCGAGCGACGGGGCCCACACCGGGTGGATCCGTGCCGCAACCCAAGATGGAACCGCTAAAATCACCTGATCTGCGCGCGCCATGCCGAAGGGGCCGACGACACGAAGCCCACCATCGAGCCGCTCGATCCCTGTCACCTCGGCGTTCAGACGCACCACGCCCCCGAGGCTCTCGTGCAAGGCGCGCGTAAGGGTCTGGACGCCACGCTCGAAGGTGAAGGTGGTGCGCGGAAGCCAGTCGGGCCGGGGCGAGCGGGGCGTCCGCATCATGCCGATCACCACGCTGCCGTGCTCCCGCTCTGCTGCGACCATGCCTGGGAAGGCGGCCTCGGCCTCCATGCGATGCGCATCACCCGCGTAGATCCCCGCGACAAAGGCATCGATCATGGGGTAGGCCGCCCCTGGGCCGAGCCGGCGAGCGACGAACTCGGCGACACTCTCGGGCGCCGCGCCCAGCCCACTCTGCCCAGCTTGGGCTTCCGAAGCAGGGATCAACGGCTCCAGGGCGGCCCGCACAAGGTCCCGCGCTCGAAAGGCAGACGGACGGAGCAGATCCCCGGGCCCGGAGGGCACGGGACGCAGCCGTCCACCCATCAGGAGGTAGCGGCGCCGCGCAGCGCGCGAGGGGCCCGCGACTTGCGCGATCAGTCCCAACGCCGAGACGAGCTCCGCGGTGGCGCTCCCCGCAGACCGCAAGGACTGAGGGCCCTGCTCGACGAGAGCCCCTTCGTGCTGCAGCGTCTTCACCACGCCACCCACGCGCCCCGACGCTTCGAGCACCACCACATCGACACCAGCTCGACGCAAGTGCCAAGCGACGGTCATCCCGACGACTCCAGCACCGACCACAGCGACCTTCATGCACCCTCCAAGGCCGTGGGGGCTCTGTCGATCCGCGCGAAGCCGAAGCGCTCAGCGCGCCTCGATGGAGGCACCATCGGCGTCGTCCATGAAGGCCATCGTGGCGATGGCGCCCACCGCGAGGAACCCGACCGCGAGCAGCAGAAACCCGGTGAGGAGCCAGTTCGTGGAGGGGGTCTCTTCGGTGGAGACGGTGAGGGATCGAGCCATGGGGGAGCTCCAGGG
>REDI01000072.1 GCA_007693595.1 Deltaproteobacteria bacterium
TGCTCGCAGCAGGGGACCACGCCCACGTGTCACTCGCAGGACTCGACGGTGGGTTGAGACAATCGCGACGGCGTGGCAGGTGGTGCAGGACTTCCGGCTCCTTCACGCCGCGCCCCGAGATTCGGACCACGCCGCTGGCCAGATCGGACCCGTCCTCGTCGAAAGTAGCGATCGCTTCATGCCCTCGCGAGCAACAGAGCGATCGCTTCACTTGGACTGCCAGAGGCGGCTCTGGGTTCGTCGTTGCGTCTCGTGCTCGAACCTGCCCTTCCGATGCCCACGGGAGGCGGCGACCTGGAGCTCAACAAGCACATACCCAGCATATACGGGCACAGGTTCGCGGTAGCAAGGCAGATACTAAACGAGCGCACCGGGAAAGGCGGGCACGGGGACTGCGGGACCATGTACGATCGAGGTGCGGCGAGGACGGCGCGCTCATGTTACGATTCAACATCACTCCCGACCAAGTAGATGCGCTTCGTATCATGCCCACCACCCAACCCGAGCAGGTCATGGCCCTCGCCCGCAGCCACGGCGTGCTCCGCGCGCGCGACCTCGATCCGCTCGGCATCCCCCGCGCGGTGCTCGCCCGGCTCGTCGACCAGGGCGCGCTCGTGCGGATCGGCCGAGGGCTGTACACGCGGGCGGACGCCGAGGTGTCGCCGCACCACTCGCTCGCGCTGGTCGCCTCCCGCGTGCCGGCCTGCGTCGTCAACCTGCTCTCCGCCCTGACCTTCCATGAGCTGACCGACGAGCTGCCGGCGGCCGTGTGGATCGCCGTCCCGCGGGGCCACCGCGCTCCGATGCTCGACTCCCCTCGCCTGGAGCTGACGCGGACAGTGCCTCGGTTCCTGGAGCTCGGGGTGAGCCGCCACCGCATCGAGGGGGTCCCGGTCGCGATCACCGACCCCGCTCGCACCGTCGCCGACTGCTTCAAGTTCCGATCACGGGTCGGTGTGGACGTCGCGATCGCCGCCCTGCGGGGTTACGACGCGCGTTACCGCGGCGGGCGCGACACCCTGTGGGAGATGGCGGGCGCCTGCCGGGTGCAGACCGTGATCCGGCCGTACCTGGAGGCGCTCTCTTGACCCGCAAGAACCACGCGATCTCGGTGCGAACACGGCTGCTGGACCGCGCCCGCCGCGATGGCGAGGACTTCCAGCGGCTGCTAGTACGCTATGCCATCGAGCGCCTGCTCTACCGACTGTCAGCGTCCGACCACGCCGAAGACTTCGTGCTCAAGGGCGCCACCCTGTTCGCGCTGTGGATGGGCAAGCCGCACCGGGCGACCAAGGACCTCGACCTGCTCGGACGTGGCAGCCCCGACGTGGCTCGCCTCGTGGCGGTGTTCCGTAAGATCGCCGCCGTGCCGTGCCCCGAGGACGGCATGGCCTTCGACTCCGATGGCATCACCGGCGCGCCCATCCGCGAGGACGCCACCTACGCCGGCGTGCGGGTCGTCGTGTCCGCGGAGCTGGCCGGCGCGCGGATCAAGGTCCCGGTCGACATCGGCCTCGGCGACGCCACCGTGCCCACGCCGCCGCTCGTCGAGGTCGCAAGCCTGCTCGATCTGCCCGCTCCGCGCCTGCGCGCCTACGCGCCCGAGACCGTGGTGGCCGAGAAGCTGGAGGCGTTGGTCGTGCTCGGCATCGCCACCAGCCGCATGAAGGACCTCTACGACCTCGACCTGCTACGGCGGAGCTTCCCCTTCGACCACACCCTGGTCGACGCGGTGAGGGCCACCTTCACCCGGCGAGGCACACCCATCCCGACCGCCCTGCCCGTAGGCCTCTCCGACGCGTTCGAGGCGGACGCGGTGAAGCAGACCCAGTGGAGGGCCTTTCTGCGCAAGGCCGGCGGCGACCCCGACCTCGAGCTGGGCGAAGTCGTCGCCGGGCTGCGGTCCTGGCTCTGGCCGATCCTCGAGCGCGCACGAGGCGGATAGCGAAGCCGACGCCGGTCGAACACAAATCGCCTTGCGCCGGTTCGATTCCGGCGGGAGGGAACGGCGTCTCACCCGCGCCGACACATTCACAGCATACGCGAATGACCGCCTGCTCTGCCGACTCGGAAGCTCGGCCCAGACGTCTGAGTTCTACCCTCAAGGGCAGCGTCCTCGTCGCTCATCTGGCCCAAGCGCCCCAACTGGTTCACCCCCAATATCGACGTCCTCCGCCGCTACGGCCCGGCCTCGCTTCGGTGGGGTGCCCGAGAGTCTCTCCGAGCTCATGCTGAGGCAGACGGTGGTCGGCCGGAAGAACTGGCTGTTCGCGCGCTCCGAGGGCGGGGCCCACGCTGCGGCGACCCTGGAACCGTTGATCGGGAGCTGCACCCTGCGAGGGATCGACCCGTGGTTCTACCTTCGCGAGGTCCTGGACAGGATCCAGGACGACCCCGCGAAGAGGCTGGGTGAGCTGACGCCCAGGAACTGGGCGGCGACGAGACAAGGTCACACGGGCGAGCTGGGCTGACTGCGACCGTTTGCTGTGTGGATACGTCTCGACGATGTTCGCCTAACGCGGGGTTCCTCGTCGGCCATTTCTGCGATACCCTTCGGCCGCCGGCCAAGACATGCGGCCGGTTCCCAGCCCCGAACCTCGTCGCCGGACCCAAGGAGTACGCCCCATGACCCTAAGCGCGCTCCTTGAGAGCCCCCCAGAGAACGCGGCCCGCATCCTGCTCAGACAAGAGCGAAAGTTGGCTTTCCGGTGGGTGTTCCTGATCGAGCTGGCCATCGTCTTGGCCTTCTTCGTCTGTCTGATCCCGGTGGCCATCCTGGTCGCGCTCACGGTGGGCGGAGGTGTGCTCGAGGACTTCAGCTTGGAGTCGTTTGCGCGTCGCGCCTGGAGGTACTGGCAGGAGATCCACGTCGAGCTCATCGGGCCCGATGACGCGGTCGTGGGGCGGGCGATGTCCCGCCCTCAAAACAACGCCGAGGCCGACGCGGTCGTCCGAAGCGTTCTCGTCACCGCCGATTCCGAGGGATTGACCGTGGTTCACACGTTCGGCGGTGGGCTCTCGGCTCACCTCGGCACCTGGTACGGGGGCCAGCCCTTGCTGACGGCTCCCGCGCCTCGCGACCCGGCTCGGGCCCGGCGCGCCCTCGAGCGGGCGGGCGTCCACGTCGAAGAAGCGCAGAGCTCGCTCTCGCTCTCCTTCAACGACAAGGTACGACCCAAGTGGCAAGCGGCGCTGCTCTTGGCCGTGTTCTGGCCCTTCCTGCTCTGGACCGCGAGAGGGCGAACCCACCTCTCGGACCTCATGCTCGATCTGTCGGGCATGCCCCCGATCTCGACCGTCATCGAGGTCCGGGCCGACGGGCTCTACGTCTCAGAGCGTCGGGTCGACGTCGTGAGGTCCAGCTTCGACGTGGACGGAGCGGACCTCCTCGCGGTCGCGCATCAGCCGGTCGTCGGCGAAGACCGCGAGCTGAGCCTCAAGGCGGCCCGCCCCCGGATCTGGAGTCGCCGCGGCGTCCATGACCTGCACCTGCCGAGCGCCGACCTGGGCGAGGCGGTCGCGGACTTCCTCACCGAGATGGTCCTCGAGCTGCGTGACCGCGCCCCGGAGCTGGGGCTGCCCGGCCGAGAGCCGCGTCGCGCCCGCTGCCCCTACTGTGCGACGGTCTACAAGATCGTGCTCGACGACCGCTGTCCCTCGTGCGGTGCGCCGCCGACGATCCTTATTGGCTCGGGCTTGGCAAGCGTCTGATTCAGGGTGCGTATTAGCGGAGGGATAAGGCGCACCAAGCGCCCAAACCGCCTACCCCAAGCCTCAGCCAACCGCAACGACGGGCTGCCCGACGACGCGCAAGCCCCGCTACGCGCCTGACGGCGGCCCCCGCGCCGACCGCTCGATCGACGCCAGCACACCGCCGTAGAGCCCTTGGTTCGCACGCGGCGGCGGCACGAGGGCGACGAGGCGCTCGGCGAGCTCCTCGGCCGACAGCTCCAGCGCCGTCGTCCCGTCGGACCAGGGCCGCTTCGTGGCGCCGCGGGATGCGAACCCGGTCGCCAGGGACGTCGATCCGCAAGCGAAGGCGTGGGTGGCGCCGTCACGCCGAGACCAACGCACGCGACCCTCTGCCGGACGATGCCCAGGTGACAGAACCGTGCCCGCCTAGGGCGCCACCCGGGGTTCTCTCATCCGAGCGTCGTTGCCTTCGCCATCGCTTGTCGGAGGACCTCGGCGGGCTGGGCTCCGCTCACGGCCACGCGCCCGCCGAACACGAAGGTAGGCACCGAGCGGATCCCGAAGCTGCGGGCCTGGGCCTCGTCTGCGCGGACCTCCTCGGCGTAGCGATCGGAGCGCAGCACCTCCTCCACGAGGTCGGGTGGCAGCCCCACGCTCTCGGCGATGGAGGCCAAGGCCACTGGGTCGCCGATCGCCACCCCGTCCGAGAAGTAGGCTTGAAAGAGGGCTCGCTTGAGCGCCATCTGTACGCCGTGCTCCTTGGCGAGGTGTAGGAGACGGTGGGCGTCAAAGCTATTGCCAGGGCGGGCGTTGCTGAAGTCGAGGCGCAGGCCGCGGCTCGCACCGACCTCGGTGACCCGGCTCATCATGGCGTCGATCTCGGAGGGTGAGCGCCCGTACTTGCGACCCAGGGCCTCGGACAAGCTCTCTGCGCTGACCCGGGGGCTGCTGGGATCGAGCTCAAAGCTTCGCCACACGATCTCGACCTCCTCGTGCAGACCCACGAGGGCCTCGTCGAGGTGGGTGAGGCCGATGGCGCACCACGGGCAGAGGACGTCGGACCAGATCTGAACCTGTACGGAGGACATGGGGCTCCAGGCGAGGGCGGGGAAGGGGTTGAGGTTGAGGGTGAGGGTGAGGGTGAGGGTGAGGCTGCGCTGACCTAGCCAATCTTCGAATGTCAGGGAGGGGGATCAGGCCGAACCTGGCAGCTCCAGGCTGACCTCTCCTTCGAGCTCGATCTCCTTGAGGTGTCCGCCGAGTCCGCTCGACGGCACGACGACATGCAGATGACCATCGAGGCCCTTAGGCACGTATTCACCCTGGTGCGTCGGAGCCCAGAACCCCACGATCACCACGTCGACATCGGTGTCGGTCTGCGTGTAGCCCTCGGGCTTTCCCACCGTGGTCCAGGTCAACGAGGCGGCACGACCACGGATGCGGAACGGCACCGCGTCGCTCTCCCCACAAGCGGTCGTGGCCTTGTGGGCGGCCACCTTGGCGAGCAGATCGGGGATCGAGGAGGACTCGAAGGTGCTCGAGACGATCCACGACGGCGGATCGGCATAGGCCAGGATCGTCGCCCCCTCGCTGGTGGGATCGCCGTGGAGCTCGGGCCCGCCGGAGGCTGCGGGCCCGACGAGGACGAGCTTGCCGTCCACCGCCGTGATCTCCATGGTCTTGTCCGTCGTGGCTCCGACGGCGATCGCGTTGGGGCTCCACGACAGCTCCGCGAGTGCGATCTTGGAGGAGAGGTCGCCTTCGCTCATCTGCTTCATGGAGCCGAAGGCCTTGGTGTCGGGGCAGATCCCCGAGGGTGGGGCGCTGTCCGTCGCCTCGGTCGCGGGCACCTGCGCTACGGGGGCCTTGTCGGTCGTCTGGGCCGTCTGGGGGGTGGGAGCCTCGTTCGTGCAGCCGGCGAGGGCCGCGAGCACGAGCCAAGCGTAGAGCGATGCTCTCATGATGTCGTCTCCGTGTCGGTCGCCACGAGAAACCAAGGCTCCTTGTCGTCGGGCATCTCCGCGAGCTCGGCGTCGGTCAGGCGAGCGTAGATCTCGATCAGGTTTCCCCCAGGATCTTTGAGCCACAGCTCATGCAGCGGAGTGCCCCGCCAGGTGGTGCGTGCAGGCTTGTGGATCGGCCAGTCGGCGGCCTTGGCGCGGTGCTGGGCTTGAATCACCGCGGCTCGAGTGCCGACATCGATCCCGAGATGGTAGAGGGTGTCTTGGTGCAGGGTCCGTCCGTCATCGACCAGGAGCACAAAGTTGGTGCGGAGCGCCTCGCTCACGAAGGTGACGTAGCGGTGGGTCCACTCCTTTGGAGGAACGCCGAGGAGCCAAGCGTAGAAGCGCGCCGCCCGGGCCAGGTCGGGGACCCGGATGCTGGCGTGGAACTCGCGCGGATCGGGGCCCACGGGGATCGCGCGGAGGGCGGCGAGCACCTCGAGCCGGCCGCGGATCTGGTCGCGGGCGACACGAAAGTGCGCGAGCCTCTCCTCATCGGTCAGATCCTCGTGCTTGCGGTCGGGGTCTTGCAGGGGCCAATGCAGCCGAGGTGCGCTCGACAAGAACACGGGGCAGACCTCCTCTGCACACAGGGTGATCACGAGATCGATCGCCTCGGGATCGACCTCTTGGACCGAAGTGGAGGCGTGGCTGGACAGATCGATGTCGAGCTCGGCCAGGGCCTGGATCGCGAGGGGGTTGACCCGGGAGGGCTGCGATCCAGCGGACTGCACCCGCACCTGCTCACCGAAGAGATCGCGCGCCAGACCCTCGGCCATCTGAGAGCGCGCCGAGTTGGCCACGCAGAGAAACAGCACCGAGTCGAAGCTCAGTCCGGGCATGGGAATCTCTCAAGAAGCAGATGGAGCGGGGAACCACCGCTGGGTGCGGTTGGCGAAGGCGACGAGGGAGAGCATGACGGGCACCTCGATCAGCACGCCGACCACGGTCGCGAGGGCGGCGGCCGAGGACAGGCCGAACAGGCTGATCGCGACGGCGACGGCGAGCTCAAAGAAGTTGGAGGTGCCGATCATCGAGGCCGGGGCGGCGACGTTGAACGGCAGCTTGAGCACCCTCGCCATGCCATAGGTGAGGCCAAAGATGCCGTAGCTCTGAATGAGCAGCGGGATGGCGATCAGCACGACGAGCAGGGGCTTGGCGACAATGGTTTCGGCCTGAAAGCCGAACAGGAGCACCACCGTCAACAGGAGGCTGATGATCGAGGTGGGCTTGAGGCTCGCGCCGAGCCGCTCGATGCGCTCGCGGGTGAGCAGGCGCTGGGTCACGATGCCCGCCGCCAGCGGGACCACGATGAACATCACCACAGAGAGAACCAGCGTTCCCCACGGCACGGTGAGGTCGGTGACCCCCATCAGGAGCCCGGCGATCGGCGCGAAGGCGAACACCATGATGAGGTCGTTGATCGAGACCTGGACCAGCGTGTAGTTCGCGTCGCCGTTGGTGAGGTGGGACCATACAAAGACCATCGCCGTACACGGGGCCACCCCGAGCAGGATCATGCCCGCGATGATCTGGGAGGCGTCGTCCGCGGGGACCAGGTCCGCAAAGAAGACCTGAAAGAACAGGACCCCGAGGGCGGCCATGGTGAAGGGCTTGATGAGCCAGTTGACCACCAAGGTGAGTGCGAGCCCCTTGGGCTTTCGCCCAACATCCTTGAGGCACGAAGGGTCGACCTTGAGCATCATCGGGTAGATCATCAGCCAGATGAGCACCGCGACAACCAGGTTGACACTGTACATCTCGAAGCGGGAGATGACCTCGAAGATCGGGGGAAAGAGCAGGCCCAGGCCCACACCGGCACCGATGGCCAGCGCGACCCATAGAGAGAGAAATCGTTCAAAAATACCCATGATGTCCTACTGGAAGGTGTGGATTCAACGGAGCGAGTCGATGAGCGCGCGGAGCAGGTCGAGCACGCCCTCGTCGACGCAGTAGCAGACGCGCGGCCCGTCGACCTCGCCCCGGATCAGGCCAGCCTGCTTGAGCTGCTTGAGGTGCTGAGAGACGGTCGACTGGGCCAAGGGCAACTCGTCGACGATCTCCCCGCACACGCAGGTCTCTCGGCTGAGGAGCAGGCGGAGGATCGCGACGCGCGCGGGATGGCCCAGGGCCTTGGCGAGCTTGGCGAGCTGTGCGTTCGCGGCCTGCTCATCGAGGGCGTCGACGGCAATGACCTGGGGCGGCGGGCAACACGGGGCGGTCGAGGGCATGAGGGCAGCTCCGTAGATCCATTGAACGTCCATCGTAGATAGCCGATAAGGCTTCTCAGCGCAAGCATCGCCGGGGGGGCGCCTCGTCGGTTAGGTCCCTGGTCCCTTGGAACAGCGCGATGTCATCCATGAGATGCTTTGGACAGATCTGGATCTTCGGCCTCGTGCTGGGCTGTGACCTCTCCGATTCGCCCGCGGTCGAGGTGCACATCGAGGCGCCCCCCGAGTCGTCGAGCTCCTCGGGAGAGGCCCCGGCTCCTGCGCCCGAGAGACAAGTTGGCGCGGCTCCGTCCTCGGCGGGGAGCTCCCCATCCCCATCGGCTGCGCTGCCTCCATCCGGGCTCTCGATCTCCCCCACACGCAACTGGGGCGTCCGGCGTCTGAGCGGCCGGTGGTCGAAGTCGGTGACGTAGAAGTCGAGGGCGCGCTCGTGCCATCCGTGCTCCACCACAGCCTGCTCCGGTGGCGCCGCGACATGCAGATGGGCTGGGAGCAGGCTCACCGTTAGCGGTCAGAGCTGTCCGAGGCTGAGGTCGTCTTGAGGCTGACCATCAACCCTCGCGGGCTCGTCGAGGCGGCATCGATCCTCGAGGGAGTCCCCTCTCCGACCGTGGTGAGCTCCTGCCTGACCGATCGAGCTCGGCGCTGGAGCTTCGCTTCGCCGCCGGAGGGCCAGGCCATGGCCGCGGTGCCGATCCGGTTCACCGCGATCGCGGACTGAGCTCGCAGGTGACCGTTCATGCCGTGGTCCTTGACGAGGCTGCTGGACCCATCTGGGACCAGCATGGAGCGTGCGCGAGCCTGTATGTTCTGCCGCTTGGGCGCCGGCGGGCGATGGATCCTGCGCTGGGCCCTTCGTTGCTCTCGGACCCGATCGCGTATCGAGATTTCGGAAGGAATCGGCGGGTAGTCTGATCGGGCAAGGAGGTCGGACTAGGATCGCAGCCTGATACCGCTGCTGCACGAAACTCGACCTCGCCTGTTCAACGGATGAGATCATGCGCCGATTTACTGGCCGAAAGGCCCATCTTCATACTTGTGTTCATCGCTCTCCCGCGAGCGAGGTGTACCTTTCTACCCTACTGACATCCTCGGGGGTGAGCCGAGAGGTTGCCCTCAAGTTCTTCACTCACCACCTCCGACCGAGGAGCCTCGAGCTGGAGCAGGTGCGCCAAGAAGTTGGTCACTGGGCTCGCGTGCGCCATGCGGCCCTTGTCTCCGTCGAGGACCTGCTCATCTTGGGCGACGAGGTAGCGCTTCTCACCGATGCTCATGATGGCGTGGATCTGTCTACGATCATCGCGAAGCTGGGCCCTCAGCCGCTCGCTCCGGTTCTCTCGTTGCTCACCCTCCTCGCCGACGCGCTCGATGCTTGCTGGAACGACAGAGGGCGCTCAGGCGAGCCTCATCGCTGGGCGCACGGCCAGCTTCGAGCCAGGCAGATCCTCGTTGGCCCTCACGGGCGGGTGGCGTTCACGTCGTTTGGGGTTCACCCACCCGGAGGTCGGAGCCTCGACTTGAGGCATCCTGCCTGGCCGACACTCGCACCGGAGCTCGCGATGCGGCGTACGACCGACGAACCCCCAGCCCCTCATATCTCATCCGATATCTACGCTTTGGGTTGCATCATCGTCGAGGCGTTGAGCGGGGCGCCAGTCCAAGAGGCAGGCTGGGTCGCGTCTCTACCGAGCGAAGCAGACCACCGAGCCGTGGTGGAGGCTGCGCTTGATCGCATGCCACGTGGTGCGGCAAGACTTCGTGACCTGCTCTCTTCGATGCTCTCTTTCCAGCCAGCAGGCCGGCCGGCCCCGAACCAAGTGCGACAAGCGGCGCGATCGCTGCGGGCAGGCGTGACGGGCCCTGGCTTGGCGGCCTGGTCCGAGCGCGTCGTCGCAGATATCGGGCCTCGCACCATCCCCGACGCCAGGTTCACGGGCGTCACGCTCTTTGAGGAACCGTTCGCCGAGTGGCTCGCTGGCGGCCTCTCACCGTCCCCGCCGTCCACCCTTCACGCATGATCGGCCCCCCCTGGTCCCTTCAGCCGCTGTTCAACCACTCGACCACCCTCTCCCTTCCGGGGTCGTACCGTCCTCTGCACGCTCGGAGTCCTCGTTCATGACTACCTTCGCTCGCTCCTCTCCCTCCTGCTTGTCGTCTTGCGCTGTCTTCCTCTGCCCGCCTCGGCGCAGACCGCCATCGGCGGTGGCCTCCAGGTGAGCTGGGCGACCTACGCCGAGCCTGATCGGCTGGTGGCCTTCAACTCCCGCCGCGAAGAACGCGATGGCCGGAGGGTGATGATGCGCGAGGTCATGGTGTTCGATGTCGCGCCGCAGGCGCAGGTTTAGGCTATAGCGGTCGGCCACCTCGATCGGGTCGAGGTCGACGGCACCACCGTCGTAGGGGTGCTGGTGGCTCCGAGGTCAGCCCCGACGGCGAGCGGGTGGCCATCATCGGCACCCAGTATCAGGCGCGCGGCAAAGAGATCGACACCATCCTCCACCTGCTCGATGTCAAGACCCAGCAGATCCAGAGCGTGCCGCTGTCGAGCAAGCATCGGGTGCAGCGCGCGACGGGTCCGCTGGGGCCGCCGTATGATGCTACGCCGATTTTCGTGAGGCGCCCTGGGCGGGCGACCGCCTGAGACCCTCACTCGGGCGACTTCGTCTGGGACCCTCAATCCTGACACTGGTGACACTTTTCGCCCAATCCGTCACCGCTATTCTTCGAAAGAAATACCTGAAGATCATAAATGGCGTCCAGGAGATTCGAATGAAGACCCTGAACGCTCGTGTCGCGATGCTCGCGGCCTACCTTGTCCTTCCCGCCCCCGTCCTCGCCGGCGAGCCGGCCCCCATCGAGGCCTCCGCTGGCGAGGCTGCACCCCTCGAGGCCCCAGCGCTGGGCTCCACCGAGACCGTGCAGCACACCTACACCTGCCTCGGCCGGCAGGACGACCTCGATGTTGCCTGCCGACGCTTGCGATGGGAGCCCGGCGCACCGACGCCTGAAGGGTACCGCTTCAGACATCGGCCGCGCGTCGCGCCGCTCGCGATCGGGAGCGAGATGTTCGGGGGTGCCTACCTCACCCGATTGGCCACGACCGAGCCCCACATCGATCTTCTTGACGCGTTCGGCAACAATGCGGACCACCTGCGCTGGCACTACCTGCCCATCGTCGGTCCCTGGGCAGTGATCGCCGCGGACGCCCAACATGGCACCCTACGTCCTAGTTATATCCGCCTGAACGTGCTCGACGGCGCCCTGCAGGGCGTGGGGGCTGCCCTGATGGTCTGGGGCTTCACCGACCGGCAGAAGATGTGGGTCAAGGACAAGCCCAAGGTCGACGTGACCCCCAAGCCCGGCGGCGCCCAGATCACTCTTGAAGGAACATTCTGAGGCTGAGAGGGCCCGGGAGAGTCTATGCCTGGGCCCACGCAGCCGACAGCCGAGGGCTCCTCGCGCGGTACGGGGGCGCGGCCCTCCGAACAAGCCTGAACAAGGCGCGCCAGGATGTCGTCTTCTACAGCGTCTATGGCTCCATGAGCCTGACGTTGCGGAGCCCTCCTTCCTGAACTTGCGGAGCGCTGGGGGCCCCACGCACCCGCACGCTGGGGCGAACACTCGGAGCTTTGGCGACCTGCTG
The DNA here is from genome assembly GCA_007693595.1 of Deltaproteobacteria bacterium. Lineage (GTDB taxonomy): Bacteria > Myxococcota_A > UBA796 > UBA796 > REDI01. Next base: position 11,571 of record REDI01000072.1, read on the forward strand.
CGGAGGGTGCGCCGATCCCTACCCGAGCTAACCGCCCATCCGCGGTACACTATGTGTCAAGGCTCGGGCAAGGTCCCCAGCGTTCAGTTCGGGCAAAGTCCCCACCAT
>REDI01000005.1 GCA_007693595.1 Deltaproteobacteria bacterium
TCCGTGTCGCTGTCCGCGTCGCTGTCCGTGTCGCTGTCGCTGTCGCTGTCGCTGTCTGTGTCCGTGTCCGTGTCCGTCTCGACCGAGTCGATCGGGTCCTGGGGATCCTCGCCTCCACAGGCGAAGCTGAACAGGGCAAGGCCAAAGATCAGGCGCTTCATCAGAATCCTCCATTCGCTGAACGAACCACGATCTATGCCGTTCCGCGGCTGGAGTCCACGAGCGGCCGACAGCATGGGCCTCCCACGATATGCGCGGTCGTCCAGGGAGGCACAATGAACCCGCTCCGACTCTCGCTGTGGCTCCTGTGCCTCGCGATCGCCTATCCGGCCCTCGCCGGGAGCGAAGGCGCCCTGCGGCCTCCGAGCTCCCCCACCGAGGTCCACGTGGGACTCAAGCTGGTCGGCCTCTCCAAGGTCGACCCGCCCAATGAGAGCTTCCCCACCTACAACGCAGAGTTCTTGCTCCACGCCTCCTGGGAGGATCCTCGGGAGGCCTTCGACTCAGCCGAGACCGAGGGCCACATCGCCCGATACCACGGAAGCGCCGTCCGACGCCGCTTCGAGACGCTCTGGCAGCCGGATCTCACCATCGAGAATGAAGAGGGACCTCGGATCACCGAGCACCAGGAGCTCGAGATCCACCCCGATGGTACCGTGCGCTACCTCGAGCGCTTCGCCGTCGAAGCTCATGCCAACGTCGATCTCCGACGCTTTCCCTTCGACTCCCAGTCCCTCGAACTCTACGTCGCCCCCTTCGCGTGGAGCCGCGATCACGTTCGACTGGTGCTCGTCGAAGACGGCCTCACCCACGACCGGGAACACGAGAACCTCGAGTGGCGGGTGCTGGGCCTCGGCGGCAAGGTGATCGACCGCGAAGGGGCCCGCCCCCACACTTCGGTGTCCACGCTCAAGGCCGCCATCCACGTCGAGCGAATACCAGGCTTCTACCTATATAAGCTTCTCCTCCCCCTCTTGCTGATCGTCGTCTTCACCTGGTCGGCCTTCTGGATGAAGGGCGAAGGATCGGCCGGACGCATGCAGCGCACCTTCGTCGCGCTCCTGACGGTCGTCGCCTTCCACCACATCGTCGCAGGCCACCTCCCCAAGATCTCCTACTTGACCTTCGTCGACGCCGTGGTCTACGCCGCCTTCCTCAGCGTGGGCGCCACGTTGCTGCAGGTCGTGCGGATCCACAACGCGACCCACCGAGGCGACGAGCAGGCGGCTCTGCGCATGGAGCGCACCGGACGGATCGGGCATCCTCTCGGCTTCGGCCTGCTGGTGCTCGGGCTCTGGGTGACCTACCACCTGCTCTGAGCGCGAGACCCGATCAGCGCGGTGGCGCCTCGGTCTGCGCCTTCTTGACCGCCGACTTAACCTCGCCATCGGTCAGGCTCCGCGCCAAGCCCGGAAGCAAGCGGTTGAGGGTATAGATCAGCTTGCTGTCGGCTCCGATCATGCCGTGCACCACCCCCCGCTCGATGCAGCGCGCCATGGACTGCGCGACCTGCTCTGCGGTGTAGGTCTTGGAGAAGCTGTTGTCGGCCTCGAGCTTCCAGACGGCGGCGGGCTTGCTCTCGTTCTCGCGGGCCAAGCCGGGGGTCTCGGTGGTCGGGGGATAGTACATGGTGACCCGCACACCATGCAGCTTGAGCTCCTGACGCAACGACTCGCCGAAGCCGATGATCGCAAACTTGGAGGCCGAGTACGCAGAGTAGCCGAAGAGCGGCAGGAAGCCCATCATGGACGAGACCAGGCAGATGTCGCCGTGCCCCTGGCCGATGAAATGATCGACGAAGGAGCGCACGACGTTGACGTGACCGTGGAAGTTCACGGCCATCATGCGGTCGAAGTCCGAAGGATCGGCCTTCGAGAAGAGCTCGGCCTGCGCAAAGCCCGAGTTGCAGATGAGCACGTCGAGCCCACCGAGCGCTTCGAGTACCTGAGCGCTCGCCGCGTTCACGGCGTCGCGATCGGTCACATCGAAGCTCACGCTACCGACGACCCCGGCGCCCCCCGCCTGCTTCATGAGCTCGACCGTCTCGTCGAGCGCCTGTTGGCCACGGGCGGCGACATAGACCGAGGCGCTCTGCGAGGCGAGCTGCACCGCCAGCGCCCGACCGATGCCCTGAGAACCGCCAACGATCAACACCTTCTTGCCGTGATAGAAGCTCATACTCACCTCCGGTGGGTCGACCCGTTACCCGATCGGAGCAGGGCCAGCCAACGCCCACCCCCAGGAGCCGCCATGTCTCTCTTCGATCGCATCGCCCGTGTCGCCCGTGGAAAGGTCCAAGTCCTGACCAAAGGTCCCAGTGAGCCACTCGATCCCGCCGTTCGCGCAGAGATCGAGTCCCTGCGACCCCAAGCGCCTCCCGCGCAGAGCACCCGCAGCGCTGCACCTCGGCCGGTCTCGACCCGCCCCAAGGCACCCCCTCCCAACCCCGCCGAAGATCCGGTCCCGCGTAGCGATCTTCTCGGAGACAGGAGCGCCGAGACCGAAGCCAACGCCACGAAGCGGGGAAAAAAGAACCTATGAGGCGACGTTCGAGCGCCCCAGCGGGGCGTCGGGGGGTACGTCGTGCAGGCTGCGGAGCGTATCGACGACCGAGACCTCGGGGCGCCAGGGGTAGCGCGACCGGATCGCGTCATCGCTGATGATGACCGGATACCGAAAGAAGTCCATCAGATGCTCGGGGAAGGCGATGTTCAAGCGCGAGAGGAGCCGGATCGCGGGGTAGGCGATGGTGTGGGGGAGGGGTAGCTCCCGCGCCCCAGCGATCTGGATCGCCCTTCGCCACGGGACCTCGCCCTCGCCACAGAGGTTGTAGACCGCGGACTCGGAACCCTCGAGGACCTGAACCAGAGCCCGCACAAGATCGGACTCGTGAAGGAACTGCTGCATGGGGTTGAAGCCCAGCAGCCTGGGGCAGACGGCCCCCCGAAGGAGGGTGGAGACCTGGTTGCGCAGGTGGGGCCCCATGATGTTGACCGGCCGCAGAAGGACGGTCGGTATCTCGTCTTTGTGCTGCCACAAGAAGGTCGTGACCGTGTGGTCGAGCTCGACCGCATCGAGGAGCTCCGGGAAGTTCTGGACCGCACGGAGCGGGGCGTCTTCGGGGATGAAGGTCGGGTTGTTCGGGTGCGCCCCGTAGACGTGATAGGTCCCGAGCACCACGACCCGATCCAAGGCGTTCCGTCTGCACAACGAGAGCAAGTGCCGGGTACCCAGTACGTTCTGAGTGTAGCGCTGCCGAGCTTCGGCCTGAAAGCCCCCGGCTCGGATCCCCAGATGAAGCAGCACGTCGGGGGCGCGGCTCCGGAAGACCTCATCGACCTGACGATGGTCGTAGCGCTTGACGCGTTCGAAAGGCCCGGGAAAGTCGCGATGGCGCATGGGGCGGAGGTCGAGCCCCAGGACTTCGTGCCCCTGCTCTGCGAGAGCCAGGCTCACCAGCCGCGAGAGCTGACCCGCCGCACCCGTGACGAGGATCTTCATCGGCCGAGCCTCGCCCAGCGATCGAGCTGCTTGAGCCGGGGACGCGCCGAGAGTCCTTCGTCGAGCAGACCTTGGATGCTGGCGCGCACCTGAGCGACCTTGCGCTCGACCTCGGCCTCGGACTCGTCGGGATCTCCCTCGAAGTAGAGGGGGTCGCCGAAGCGGACGTGGATCTGGACGGGGAGAGGGATGAGGCCGAGAGGACCGAACCAAGGAAAGAGCGGCGTGATCGGGAGGTAGGGCGCACCGATGAGCTTGCCGAGGCGACGGGAGGAATACAGCGAGGGGTAGGTATCGTCGCTGCCGATGATCCCGACCGGCACGATGGGGGTCTTGGTCTGCAGGGCCAGCCGGACGAAGCCCGTACCGAAGGTCTGGAGCTGGTAGCGATGCCACCAGTCCTTGCCTGATCCCTTGGCCCCTTCAGGAAAGACCATGATCGACTGGTCGCGGCGCAAGAGCTCTTCGCAGTTGCCTGGATCCCCCACCACCTGTCCGCAGCGGGTGAAGAGGGTGCTAAACCACGGCAACCCCGGCACCCAGCGCTCGACCATGCCCCGAACCAGGCGGGGAGGCTCGATGTCGAGCATCATGGAGGTCGCGAGGATCATGCCATCGAGCGGGATCTGTCCGCCGTGGTTGGCGACGACCATCACCCGACCTTCAGGCACCCGCTCCGGGTGGAAGACCTGGGTGCGGAAATAGTCGCGATAGAGGTATCGAATGACCCGGAGGGTGCGCTCTGCCGTCTCGAGGTTGAAGCCCCAGGGATCGTAGCCCGCCGAGCTGACGCCGACCGCCGCACGCAAGGCGTCGCGCTCCTGCGGGGTGAAGGGATCGTCCCCCAGCCTGTCGAGTATGGACCACATGCTGCCAAGCTTACCACGCCGCCGGTCAGCAGACCGCATCGTCAAGGGAACCGAGGGCCCCCGGCGCGGTCAGAGCACCCCTGCCCCCAACCAGCTACGATGGTGCTGTGGAGCCCTCTTGATCGCCTCAATCACGTTCGCCGTCTTCAGCCTTTGCTCGACGGCCCTCGCCCAAGATCCAAGCGATGGCCTACGCTGGACGCGCGACCCTGGGCTGGTGCCCTGGGAGGTCATGACGACCTCCAGCGATCTGGAGCGCACGCCGGCACAGTCCCGACAAGACCTAGAAAATCGCCGCAAGACCATCAAGGCGCGCCTGGACCTCCGGTCCCGCTCGGCCGAGGAGCGGGCCGCCGATCTCGCGGAGCTCGGGGACCTCTTTCGCGATGAGGCCCGGCTCGTGCTCCAAGACGACGCCTCGGATCCCTGGCGGATCCCCCTGCCGACCTCGCCGGCTTGGCTTCAGCTCGAGCTCGCCGCCCGCTGGTACAGCGAAGCCCTTACGCTCCACCCCCGAAGCGTCGACGGCGAAGGGCGGCTGACGCTGCTCCAAGCCGTCATCGCGTCGCGGCTCGGGAAGGACGATGTCTTCGATGACTACGTCCGGGTGATCCGAACCTACCGCGGCACCCCCTACGTCGAGATGGCCAAGCTCGCGGTCGGCGATCACCACTACCGAAGCGGCGATCTACGCCGAGCGCGGGCAGCCTACAGGATGGTGCGCGAGAACCGGGATCCTGAACTCTCGAGCTACGCCCGCTACCGACTGGCCAGCGTGCACGCTGCCCTTGGAGAGCACGACGACGCCCGCGCCATGCTCGAAGAGCTCCTCGAGAGCCCCCCCGAAGGCGCGCTGATGTCGATGCTCCAAGAGGCCTCGCGCTCGGCCCTCGCCAACCAGCTCGCCCGAGAGTTGCCCCTCCCCGCGTTGATCGGCTGGCTGCACTCCGCCTGCGAGCCTAAGGACCAAGCTTGCATTCGCGATGTGCGGACCGCAGCCGCCGACACCGCAGCCTCGATCGGCGATGATCGAGCAGACGCATGGCTGCGCACCGTCGACGCCTCCACCTCGCTGGAGCAGCGGCTCGACACGCGCTTGGACCTGGTGAAGCGGATGCTCTCAGAGGCCCCCGCGCGCGAGCTCCTCTTCGCCGCCGAAGACACCTGCGCCCCCAGAGATGCCCCCTGCCGCGCGGAGCAAGCCCACGCCGTGATGAGCTTCTACGACGAGGTCGCCGATCCCGGAGGGGCGTGGCTTCCTGGCTACCTCCGCCTGCCCCGCCTTCGCGATCGACCCGAAGTTCAGCGCTTGGCCGCCACCCTCGCGGAGCGCCCTCGTCCCGCCACCGAGGAGCTGGACGCCATCGAGGCGTTGTGCGATGACTACGACACGCTGTGCAAGGCCGAGCTCCGGGTCCACCTCCGCGCGATGTGGAGTCGACTCGACCGACTCCACGACGCCGCCTGGCTCCAGTTCGTCGACGAGCCCCTTCCCGTCCCAGGCACGAGCCGCGATCGGGCCCGCGCCCTTCGCCTCGTCCGCGAGCGAAGCCCCGCCTCCACCCTGCTGCGCGAGCTCTCGGAACCCTGTGGCCGAGATCCCGCGTGCGAGCAAGACCTCTTCGAGATCCTCGTCGGATACTTCGCCGCGATCGGCGAGGAGCCGGAAGCCGCCTGGCTGATCGCCCTGAAGACGCTGCCCGCCATGCCGATCCCCGAGGCGCCCCGAAACGCCTTGCACGACGCCGCCCTCGCGGGCAAGGGAGGGCTTGAGATCCTCGAGGACATGCTCCAGACCTGCGCCCCGCTCACCCCGCAGTGTCTCAACGAGAGCCGAATCGCCGCCGAAGCCTTCCTCCGCGCCGCGTCGCGCCATGCCGATGCCGCCGAGGTCCAGCGCCTGGGTCTGCTCACGAGCCGTGCGGTACCCGCACCCGCCTTCGAGATCCTGGTTGCCGCCGCGCTGCACGATCCACCACCCGCGGAGGTCCTCGATGGCATCGCCTCCCTCTGCAGCGGCCACGAGCCCGAGTGTGCCATCGACGCCCGCGCGACCCTCGCCAAGTGGTACGAGGAGCAGGAGCGCTTCGCCGACCGACAGCTCGTCCTCCAGATCGACCGTCCCCCGGACCTAGGAGCCTACCAGCGACTCGGGCCCGCCTTTGTGCGTCTGGTTCGCACCACCACCGACCCCCTCCACGCCGCCGAGCGGCTGGAGCGACTGTGCGCGCGAAACGACGCCGACTGCCCCGGCGTGCTCCAACAGGCCCTCGCCTCGTGGTACGAGAACCAAGGTCTGCTCGAAGAGGCTCGCGCGGTCCGCCAACGCAGCGGTCCCAGGGGATTCGTCCCGCCCACCCGCACCCGCTGAGCCCCGACGAGACCTCTAACGGGCCTTGGCGGCGAGCAGAAAACGGGCCAGCGCCTCTTCCTGGCGCTGGGCATCTTCGAAGCCGAGCTGCTCGATCGTCGACGTGAAGTGGTGGTCGAAGAGCAAGAACGAGAGCAGATCCGACTCGCCGACGTTCGCGGGATCGGCCACGAGGTTGAGCAAGGTCCGGACCGGAGCGGCGACATCGGGAGGGTGCGCAGCGAAGACATCGCGGGCGATGAGGCCCAGATCCATCGACGGGCTGATCCGCAAGACATGGACCTCGCGAAGCCCCATCTCAGCCTCAAGCTTGGTGGAGAAGTCAGGTCCGAAGTGGGCCCGACCCCACCGGATCAGGTCGTTGAGCTTCTCGACCTGGCGCAGATCGGCGTCCACCGGGTCCATGAGGACCGCGTTGAAGGCCTTCCCTGCGATGAAGGCGAAGGTAGGCACGACGCTGGCGGCCGGCTCAGGGTGCTCGGCGGGGCCATCGATGCCGATGACCAAGACGTGCCCCAGCCCACACTGGATCACCGGACGGATGGGGGTGTTCTGCCGCAGCATCCCATCGACGTGAAGACTGCCGCCGATCGGGACAGGCTCAAAGAGCAGCGGGAGCGCTGCGCTCGCCAGGCAGTGCTCCGCGGTGACGGCCCCTCGGCGGACGCGCACCCCGGGCCCGGGGCGCAGCCAGAGCGTCGGATCGTGGCTGTCGACAAAGAGGGTGTTCACGCCGGTGTCGAGCTCGGTGGCCGAGACGATGAAGGCCCGCGTGTCGCCAAAGGCGATGGCCTCGCGCAGCGGGATCTCGGGGAAGCGACGCCGGACCAGGGCGTACATGGGGCGCGCGTCGAGTAGGGCGAAGGCGCCCTGGGCCCAGAAGCTATTGTAGACCGCGTTCACCACGTCGGAGGCGGTGACCCGATAGACGCGCTCGATCGTGATCTCACGCCACATGGTCGACAGGTCCAGCACCCCCTCGAGGGAGCGCGCCGCCACGTTGACCCCATTGAGGGCACCGACACTGGTGCCGCTCACGACGGCAGGCCAGGGCACGTGACCCAGGCGGTCGGCGAGGGAGGTGACGAGGAAGCGCAGTACCCCGGCCTGCCACGCCCCGCGAGCCGCGCCACCCGCGACGACCAGGCCAAGGTCGTTGGCTGCCCCAGGGCTCTGACTCATCGTAGACTCAATCGGTCTCGGAGGCCGACGTGTCGTCGGGCGAGGGAGGCACGGGCCGGGCCGGGGAATAGGAACGCTCCGCCGAGGCGATCAAGGCGCCGAGCTCCTGCCACGACGCCCCGTGACCAACCGGGCGCTCGTGCTCTTCGGCGAGCACATCGAGCAAGAGGTAGGCGAGGGACACGCCCCCCACCGCCAAGAAGGTCCAGGTCCCGGTGGTGGTGACCAGTCCCACCGGGAGCGTGGCGAGAAAGAGGAGCACGACCTCGGAGCCGATCGCCAGCGGGCTGCTCACCGATCCAACGCTGCGAGCATAGTCGAGGCCGGCTCGCACCTGCGCCAAGGGCTCGTCGACCGACGCCTTGCACGACTTGGCGGCGGACTGCACGAGCTCGACGAGGGTGGACTGGGGATCGGGCGAGGCGCGCACCTGCGCCAGCTCGTCTTCGCCGAGGATCTGCGCAAGCTCGCTCAGCAGCGGTCGCTGGCTGAAGCGCTGACGAAAGAGCCTCAGCAAGCCCGCCACGGTGGAGGTATCGCCCCCCTGGGCCTGCACCGCATCGCCGATGGTTCGAAGGGCCTGCACCATGCCGAGCACCTCGGTACGTGCCTGGCTGTGCCGCGCGATCGCGAGCTGAAGGCGAAGCCCGAGGAGCACCGCCAAGGGCAAGGCGCCCAACGCCCAGGGCCACGGACCGAGATCGAACCACGCCCACCCGGTCAGCCAGTAGAGCAGCGTCACGAGCAATGCGGAGCCGACGGGTATCGCGAGGCGGGGTAGCACGCGCTCCCCGACGAAGCCTGTTCCTTGGAGCATGTCCACGGGACCTCCCTGTCCTGTCGCTGTGTAACCGGGTGGGAGCTTGGCTCAAGGTCCCGCGGCACCGGAGGGAGCCTCGTGCTCCTCCGAGCGCGGCTCGCGGTCCGACTCAGGCTCTTCTAAGGGCTCGGAGTCAGCCTTGGCGGCGGCAGCTCGACGCTCTCGTCGTTCCTGCTCCACCTTCGCCGCTCGCGCGGGGTCGACCAGGATGAGCACCGCAGCCGCGTCGTGCTCATTACCTCGGAAGTTCATCTGCACCCCTTGGCCCCCCCACTGCCACGGGATCTTGTAGGACGGCGTTCCAAAGTCTTGGGTCAACTGCTCTAGAAAAGCCTTGGAGTTCCCGGTTCGGACCTCGATCCGAAACAGACGATCATCCCAGAACTCGTAGCGGACGCCCCCGACGCGGGCCTTGCCGTACCGATCCCGCTCCTTGCGCGTGTAAACCGCCCCTCCGAGCCCGTCCTCGCTCACGAGCCGCGCGCCCACGAGCTCCGACGAGGCGCTCCCTAGCGCCACCCCCCACCAACCGCCTTCCTGCTCGATGTCGCGGTAGGTGGTACATGCGACCAAGAGCACCAACATCAGACCCAAGAACCGATGCCACATCCTGCCTCCCGCACCCATCCTAACGCCGAGCTACCCCCACCCCGGACTCTGCCCGCGCGAAGAGTCGAGCTGCCCTGGCCCCCCTACCGCTATGTACCGGGGCTCCACCCCCACCCGCTCCGCTGCGAGGGCGGTCACTCCGGCAGCGGCCTGCCAGCCGAGGCGACGATCGCCCTCGCCTATGCCCGTGGCCTGGACCTGCTCGGCGGACACTATGTCTGGGAGGCCCACGAAGCCTTCGAACACGCCTGGAGGCGGCTGGCCCCGCCCGCGCGTGCCCCGACAGCCGCCCTCATCAAGATCTGCGCCGCGCTCCTTCGCGCCCACCTCGGCGATCCCATCGCGGCCGGTGTACTGATCCAGCGCGCTCAGACTCAGGGCCTGCACCCCGACTTCCTCTCCCTGCTTCACGCCACCGAGCGCTTCGTGGAGACCGGGAGCTTTCCCGCGATAGCCGAGCTGCTCCCACCTTCGACCTCCCCTTGACCCCGTGAGCCGTGCGCCCATATTGACCCCCGGGAGGGAACCCTTGGACCCGCTCTCCGCCTCCGCGACCGCCATCGCACAAGCCCTGCGCGAGGGGCGATGGTCCTCCGTCGAGGTCCTCGAAGCACACATTCGAAAGATCGAGCGGGTGAACCGCAAGATCAACGCGCTGGTGGTCGACCGCTTCGAACGAGCGCGCCTCGAGGCCCAGGTCGCCGATGCGCGACTTCAACAAGGCGAGACTGCGCCCCTCCTCGGCGTGCCGATCACGATCAAGGAGTTCATCGCCGTCCGCGGGATGCCTCACACCGCAGGGCTCCCCGCGCGAGCTGACATCGTCGCCCAGGCTGACGCGCCCCTGGTCACCCGCCTGCGCGAGGCGGGGGCGATCGTGATGGGCGTCACCAACGGCCCCGAAGGCGGCCTGTGGTCCGAGACGACGAACCCCATCTACGGTCGAACCAACAACCCGTGGGACCTCGGGCGGACTCCGGGCGGATCGAGCGGCGGCGAAGCAGCGCTGATCGCCGCCGGGGGCAGCCCGCTCGGGCTCGGGAGCGACATTGGGGGGTCCGTTCGGATCCCGGCTGCTTTCTGTGGAATCCCGGCGCACAAGCCCACGGGTGGGCTGCTGCCCAACGAGGGACACTATCCGCCACACCCCAGCTCATACCTATGCATCGGACCCATGGCCCGAAGGGTCGAGGACCTGATCACCGCCATGCATGTCCTCGCGCCCGAGGGCCGGTTCGACGATCCTTCACTCCTCCCGCCCGAAGGGCTGGTGGTCCTTCTCCCCGAACAGGCGCTTCGAAGGCCCAGCAAGCCTGTCGCTGCCGCGGTCGACCGCGCCGCCTCGATCTTCCGTCAGCTTGGAGCCGAGGTCCGTACCTGCTCCATGCCCGATCTCGATCGGGCCTTCTGGATCTGGGCGGCGGCCCTAACCGACGCCGAGGGCCCCTCCTACGCCGACGTGCTCTTCGACGGGAGCGCAGCCTCCCTGTGGCCCGAGCTCGCCAGGGCCATGGTGGGCGCCTCGTCCCACAGCACCCCGCCCCTGCTCGTGGCGGCCACCGAAGCGCTCACAGGCGCGCTCCGGCTGATGGACCGCGAGAAGCTGCTCAAGCGCCACAAGGCCCTCCGGGGAGAGCTGCGCGACAAGCTCGACCCGAGCACCCTGCTCCTCCTCCCCACCATGCCGCGCCAAGCACCCCGACATGGGGGCATGTTTCTCCAGTTTGCCGATAGTGGCTGGTGTGGCCTCTTCAACGTGCTCGACCTGCCCTCGACCACCGTCCCCATGGGCCAGAGCGCGGGCCTACCCCTCGGGGTGCAGCTCGTCGCCGCCCAGGGCCTCGATCACATCTGCCTGGGGGCCGCTCGGGCCCTGGAGCGCGCCACCGGCGGATGGTCGGTGGCCGCCCCCTGACTCGGATCCCCTCTGCTCAGAAGAGCCACTGGAGCTGGGCCCGCAGGAGGGTACGGTCCCGAGTGGTTCCATCACTGAGCACATCACGTCGCGGCTGGGCCTCGATCATCACGATGCGACGCGCATCGGGTAGAAAGAGGTTCCAGCCCACACCCAGCTCGAGCTCGGCAGACCACGGGGTCCTTGGATCCAGCGCGCCCTCCGCACCACGCCAGGTGACCGCATCACGGAGCAGCGCTGGAGAGGTCCACACCCCTGCCGCGCGCAGCGCGAGCTCGAACCGCGGGCCCACGCGAAGAGACATCTCGACCAAGCCGCCGTGGAGCCCGGGAGCGAGACCTTGGGTGAGCGGTACGATGGAGGTGTAGCCCACCGCGTGCAGTCCCAGCCCATGCCCCTGGGCCATCACCTCGACCGCAGCGCGGGCCGCCATGTCCTGCCGATGCTTGGGCTGGGCGTCCGCCGCAAACGACAGCGCCCCCCCCAGGGCGAGAGGCTGGCTTCCGGTCCGCTCCCGACCTTCCCGAGGCTCCAGCCCCTCGCCGAAGGCCGCCAACTGAAAGAAGAGCTCGGGATGGAGCCGCGGAGCGCTCCCGGCGGATCGCGTGAGGGAGAGGCGGGTCTGCGCCGGCTCCCCGTAGAGCGCGGGGAGCCGTATCGCGTGGGCGGCCCGCTCGTTCTGGCCCGAGAACACCCCGAAGGTCCAGTGCAGGCCCCCGGCGGGACCCGAGACCTGCGTACCGATCTGTCGCTCGGAACCGAACGCCCGCGCCGTGTGGCTCCACTCGGTGAGCGGGAGCGAGAACCAAGGCCGCTGACGATAGACGGTGTACGGCAGCTTGAGCACGCCCGTCCGCGCCACCCAGCCCGAGGGATGCAGTCTGGCGTCAAAGAAGAGATCGAGCAGCTCGATCTCATCGTGCCAGACCTGCGCGTGAAAAAAACCCCTGGCCTGACCCGACTCGGTCTCGAGAAAGAGCATGGGTCGAACGCGCGAGACCCGCACCTCGGACTGAAGCGCTCCCTCTGCCGACACGAGATCGACACGGGTCTGGGTCGCCAGCTCAAGCCGCAGCGAGACCTCGTCATCGACCGAGTGGGTCACCCCTCCCGCGAGCACCGTCCCGAGCAGTAGCAGATGCATCGCGCACCCTCCCCCCGTTGCTCATGCAAAGGGGGGGCCAGCGCTTCACTCCAACAGGAAAGCGCGGGTCTAGAGGAACGATGACCCAAAGGCCGGTCCCGCGGAGCCGCGATGAAACATCGGAACGAAACGCCGCTGAAACCCACGACCAGGCCCTCGAACCAATCGGCGCGAGAGGCCTGGCGAGCTGAGCTGAGCACCCCTCTGGGGCTCAGCCGCCCACGAGCACCGTCGGCGCGCCCGCGACGATGACCCCACCATGCGCGGTGCTATCGCCCATGCGCGCCATGGGGAGCTTGCCCGCGAGCACCGTGCCCGAGCCCTTGGCGATGATGTCGGTGGGGCCAACACAGACGGCGGTATCGGTCATTCGCGCGGCGGGGAGCATGCAGACCAGCACGGTCGGCTCACCCTTGATGATCGGCCCGCCGACGTGAGGGACCGGGGGCGTGCCGGGCGTGGCGAGAGGACAGGTGTGCATATCGGTCATTCGAGCGGCTGGCTGACCCATCAGAAGCTCCATACAGTTAGAACACCTCCACGTTAGCACAGGCGAAGGCTGCCCGCTCCCTGGAATGGGGCTACCCTGTGCGCCACCCCAAGGAGCTGCCATGGACTTAACCACGATCGCCGATCTCCTCCAAGACGAGGCCCCCTACCTACTCGACCACAGGTGTGGCACCTTCGATCGCGAGGATCTACATCTTCCGGGACCGGACCTCGTCGACCGCATCTTCGGGATCTCCGATCGGCGGCAGCCCGTCCTGAACAACCTCCAGCGCATGATCGATCACGGCCGCCTGGGGGGCACAGGATACGTCTCGATCCTCCCGGTCGACCAGGGCATCGAGCACAGCGCCGGCGCCTCCTTTGCGCCGAACCCGCGCATGTTCGACCCCGAGGGCATCGTAGAGCTCGCCATCGAGGGTGGCTGTAGCGCCGTCGCCTCGACCTTCGGGGTGCTGCGGCTCGTCTCGCGTAAGTACGCGCACAAGATCCCCTTCATGGTCAAGCTCAATCACAACGAGCTGCTCTCTTACCCCAACACGCACGACCAGGTGCCCTTCGGCTCGGTCCGGCAGGCCTTCGACCTCGGCGCGGCAGGGGTCGGAGCCACCGTCTACTGGGGCAGCGACCAGTCCACCCGTCAGCTCCAAGAGATCGCGGCCCTGTTCGAGGAAGCCCACAGCCTCGGACTGTTCACCGTGCTCTGGTGCTACGTGCGCAACCCAGCCTTCAAGACCGACTCCGCCGATCACAACGTCAGCGCCGATCTCACGGGCCAGGCCAACCACCTCGGCGCCACCATCGGCGCCGACATCGTCAAGCAGAAGCTCCCCGAGGGCAACGGGGGCTACCGCGACGCGGCGCTCCGCGGCTTCGGCAAGACCCACGACAAGGTCTACAGCGACCTCTCTACAGACCACCCCATCGACCTCACCCGCTACCAGGTCGCGAATGGCTATATGGGCCGGGTCGGCCTGATCAACTCCGGGGGCGCCAGCGGCAGCAACGACCTCGCCCAAGCGGTGCGCACGGCGGTCATCAACAAGCGCGCCGGGGGCATGGGGCTGATCAGCGGCCGCAAGGCCTTTCAGAAGCCGCTGGCCGAGGGCGTAGCCCTCCTTCACGCCATCCAAGACGTCTACCTCTGCGATGACGTGACCATCGCTTGAGTCGAACTCTCGTGCCCTCGGGGGCCCCATGGTAGCGCGCGTCATAAAGCTCGTCGTCATCGTGATGATGGCCTCGGCCTGTTTCGCGAGCATGGGCCGAAACTTCACCTCGGGAGCCTTCGACGAGCTCCTCGGCGAAGACCGTGACGGGCCCGCCCTGAGCGAGGCGCAGTCGGCCCTGCTCGAGCGTGAGCTCATGCGCAAGCTCGGGCGCCAGCTCGGCGAGGGCCTCACCGACGGCGCCACCACCCTCCCCCCCGAGCGAAGAGCCGAGCTCGAGACCACGATCGACGCCTTGATCGCCGTCGCCGCCTATCGATCGGGGAAGGGCCTTCGGGAAGAGGTCGGCCCCGAGTTCCGCAACATCGTTCGCCGCGACATCGTCAACACCTTCGCCGAGGGCGCCCGAGGCGAGATCGCCGAGGCTCTCGAAGAGGCCGCTGGGCGAGCCTCCGCGGCCGCGGTGGATCGGGCCTTCGACAAGCTGCACGAGCGCCTCGAAGATCCTACGTTTCGCTACCTCATGGCCGAGGTTCTGCGCGACACGGTCAACGAAGCCATCGAGGGGGGGACCCCCTACAGACCAGGCATCGGCGAGACCCTCGAGACCACGCTCACCACCAACCTGCTCGACCCTTTTCAAGACAGCGTCGGTGGGGTCACCGATCGGGTTGCCTTGCACATCAGCGACTCCGCACGGCGCACCGAGAACCTCCTCAAGACCATCATCAGCGGCCTGGTCGTCGTCGTCGTGGTGATCGGGGTGCTCTACGTGGTGCGCGATCGGCAGGCTCGCCGCGCCCGCGAGACCACCGCGCAGGCCCAGGAAGGCCTGAGAACCGTCGGGGCCGCCCTCGATCAGATCGACGACGAGAGCCTGCGACACATCAAGGAGCGGCTCGGGAGCTACGATCATCTGATGCAAGCGTCGGGACCCACCAAGCGCGCAGCCAAGGCCAGAGTACGATCCGAGGCCTATGCCCGCGACGACGAGGCCTGACCATCATGCTCACGCTCCTTCTGTCGCTGCTCTCAGCCCAAGCCTCCGAGGCCTGCTCTCCCGTCACCCTTCGCGATCTGGCGGCCCTGCCCTCCCCCGGGATCCTGGTCCTCGGCGGGAACCCCGGCTACGCGACCCAGCTCCGAAGAGCGACCCGCGCGGTCCGAGCGCTGCGCGATCGCGGGGAGCCCGTCACGCTCGCGATCGAGGCCCTGCCCGAGTCCGCTGGCGGCCCCATCGAGCAGCTTCAAGGTCCCAAGCCTGACCTCGACGCTGCCAGGGAGGCCCTCCGGTGGGACGATCGCACCGACCTGCCCTACGCCCCGTACCGACCCCTTCTCGCGCTCGGGCTTAGCACGGTTCCGAGGCGTGTGACCCTCCGGCCTGTGGGGCCGCCCTCGCGCCTGAGCGATCTCGAGGCCGCAGAGCTTCCCACCGCCCTCATCCGACGGATCGGTGAGCTGGAGCCTACGCTCTCGCCCACGGGCCGCACTCGGGTCGCCCAGGCCCGCGCCGCCTCGGATGCCCACATCGCCCAGACAGCCCTGGCAGGCTGGTCGGGCGAGGGGCACCTCGTCGTGGTGGTGGATCGAAACCGGGTCGCGGGCGAAGGCGGGCTACCCTGGCAGCTCCGGGAGCGCACGAGCACGCCGGTGTGGGCCGCGACCCTCGACTGGCGGGAGCACGACTGCGTCGACGGCACCTGGCAGTGGAGCGAGCCCACCCTCCGTCTGGCCTTCCCGCGCCTCCTCACCCAACCGTCAAAGACCGACGAGCCTACAGGTCGAGGTCGAGCGAGCGCCCGAACTCCATGAGGCTGCGCCAGCGGGCCGGCCAGAGTCCAGCGAGGTCCTGCTCACGGGCGAGATCGACAGCCCTGAGGGTCACGCGCCGCGCCTCGACCACGTCGCCAGCCGCTTCGTAGACCCGCGCGAGATCCGAGAGGGCCAGCGTGAGGAGATCCAGGGCGTCGTCGGTGTTCTCGGCGAGCTGGACCCCGGACTCAAGGTGAGCGCGCGCGAGAGGGTAGTCTTCGAGGCGGAGGGCGGCTTCGCCCGCGGCCCACCTGCTGCCGACCCGCTTGCGGAGAGGGCCCCCGGCGTCTTGGTGCTCGATGGCGGACTCATAAGCGGCCAGCGCCTCGTCGAGGCGATCGAGCCCGTCGAGGCAAGCGCCGAGCTCGGTGAGCAGGCGACCCAGATCCTGGACCACTCCTGAGGCTCGCCCCTCGTCGACCGCGCGCTGCAGCCACATGACCCGCTGCTCGCCTTCGGTCCGCTCCGAGAAGAGGGTGCAGGCATCGATGATGGCGGTGGCGTCGCCTTGGCTATCGGCCCAGCGAAGGTAGTCGTGCAGAACCGACTCGACCGAGGCGGCCCCCGGATCGTGGCACGCTAGCCGCGCTCGGGCAGCCCGGTAGCGGCGCTCTCCCACGGCCCCGGCCGTGAAGATCATCGGCGCGGCCGCATCGAGGTGGGCGCGTGCGCCATCGAGATCACCCCGGCTGAGCAAGCAGCGGGCGGCCATGGAGCGGGCCTGGACCTCGATGCTGCGGTCCGAGCGCTCCTGGGCCCGCTCGACGAGATCTTCGTACGCCGCGAGCGCTGCACCAAAACGACTCTGCTCGTGCATGGCATCCGCGGCGTCGAGCCGGTTTCGAAGGCTGGTCATGAGGGCGGGCACATCGACCTCGGGATGGATCAGGAGCGGCAGTCTAACGCAGTTCCGCCGTCTCGCCTCCCAGTTCACGAACCGAGCAGGTCACGACCGCGAAGAGCGCTCGTCCAGGTTACCCGTGACACGGAGGACCCGTGCGTCTGTTCATCCTACCCCTGCTCGCCGCGCTCAATCTCTGTGGCACCTCGGGCGGGGAGCGCGGCAGTGAACCGATCGAGCCCTACCAAGGGCCTGGGTGGTCGCTGCAGCTCTCGACCGTCGGCGCCAAGGTCGAGGCGGAACCTGATCAGGTCTCGTTCGATCTGCGAGACTTCTCCCGCTGGTTCGACGTTCGGTGGGTCGATCACGAGGTCGATCTCTCTATCGTTCCCCGAAGAGAAGGCTCGATACGCTGCGATCCTGCGGTTTGGGACCGAGCGATCGTCGAGGAGCAGAGCTGGACGGCCGGAGGGCTCTGCACGCGCGGGAGCCGCTTCTGGTGGATGGTCGCCCGCATCGAGCGACACGAGCGACGGGACCTCTTCTTCTTCTACGTCGCCAACCCGGACTTCCTCGCCTTCGAGGACGCCTGGGTCGACTTCTCGAGGACGGTCGCGACCTTCGGGGGCACCGACACCCCGCCCGAGCCACCCTCGGCTCGAGAGCTACGGGCCGCCATCCGGGCCGCTTCGACCAAGGTTCGACCTACGGCCTCGCCACTTCCGGGCTCAGGGGTGCTCTCGTCGCACGTCATTGAGCACCTGGGGCCAGTCTGGGCGATGCGTCGCGAACGGCAGCCCCCCGCACCCCGCCTCGACGGGAGCGAGGCGGAGCCCGAGGCGCAGGAGCTCAGCTCCCCATAAAGCCCCTGAGGTCGTCGTCGCTGAGCTGACGGGGGTGGCCACGCCAGACGATCTTGCCGTCCTTGACGACCGCTGCTGCGGGGATGCCCGAGACCTTGAAGGCATCGGATGGCCCGGCGCCCACGCGGGCGGTGGGGTAGGTGACCTGGTTCTCGTCGAGGAAGGATTTGACCTCATCGAGGGGGGTGTCGTTCGAGAGCTGGGTGAGCCCAATCACGTTCAGCCCTTCGGCACGCAGGCGAGCGTAGGTCTGCTCGATCTCGGGGACCTCGCGGCGACAGTGAGGACACCAGACCTCCCAAAAGACGACGAGGGTGGCCTTGCCGTCGGTGTAGGAGGTCGGCGCGCCGGTCAGCCACTCTTCGGCCTGGAGGGGAGGCGGCTCGGTGCCGATGACCGCGTACTCTTCCTTGATGCTCTCGATCGCCTGTAGGGCGGGGGTGTCGGCGAAGTCGCGCTCGATGATCGCGATGTGCTCGAGGACCTTTTCGATGTTGCCCTCTTGGTAGTCCCCCATGAGGAGCTGCCAGCGCTCGAACGCCTCCTGCTCGTGTGGAGACAGCTCCTGCTGCTGCGGAGCTGCGCCCGGCGCGGGGCGGTTCGAGAGCTCCTCGACCTTGTCCTCGAGGGCGGTGAGGCGCGCTTCGTAGTCGGGGTTGGCGTTGTCGCACGCGCCCAGCGCGAGGACCGAGATCAGGGGGATCAGACGAATCATGAGAACTCCTCGGGGAAGGCGGGGGTGTAACGCATTCGCCCTCTCAGGCGAGATCCGAGATCGTCACACTCAGTCGAAATCCTCCCCCCAGCTCCCACGGCTGACTCGTAGCGGCTACCTTCCGTCCTTGCCTGCGAGGATGAGTATGCGCACGCTAATGATCGCCACCTGCTTCCTTGCCAGCAGCGCGCTGGCCGCCCCTGAAGTCCCCGAGCTGCCCGAGATTAAGCTCGAGCGCATCCCGCCTACCTACAGCTACGACTTCGGGGTGCAGTTCGGGATCTCCGAGGTCACGTGGTGGCGCGAAGAGATCCCCCTGTGGGGCAAGCTGGGCCTCTTCGGGGTGTGGGGTCGGCACCTCGGCAACGGGGACCGGCTCGGCCTCGGGCTCGCCCTGACCGCCGAAGGCGACATTCCTATCCACATGACCCTCGCCGCCGAGCCCACGGTCCGCTGGGACACCATCACCGGGAAGTTCACCTTCGGCGCCTCGGCGGGGGCTGCCCTCATGTACCACCGGGCCGACCGCGCGAGCGGGGTCCAGTCCGCCACTTCGGCCGCTCCCCTGATCGCCGCGCGCATTGGCATGTCCGAGGGCTTCACCCGCGTTGGCCGCCGCCTCTTCGTCGTGCTCGAGCCCAAGCTGCGCTACATGCTCAGCCGGTTCAGCCCGAGCGTCTCGATCGCGGTCGGGACCGGGCACGGCTACTGAGCCCGCATTCCTCCGTCGTAAGGTCGTAACGCTCAGTTCGTGCACCATGCTGGCGCGCACGATAGACCTCCGCATCGCTTCGGTGGACCATGCGCATCCTACCCCTCACCTTTCTGCTCACCGCGTGCGGACCCGGCCTGATGGCCCTGGGTGACCCTCGCGAAGAGCCCGCCGCACCCGGTGGTCCTCCCGCGGATCCGTCCGACCCCGACAGCGACTCCGACTCCACCCCTCCCGTGCAGTCCGAGTCGACCGAGTCTGCCGAGTCCGAGCTGACCCCCCACGACCCCATCATCGACGGCCCGTTCAGTGGCTCCGTTCAGCTCAACCTCAACGCCTCGGGCGCGACTGGGACCTGCGCGGGGACCGCCAACCTGACCGTCGATCGCTCCCGTAGCCCCGCCATCCAGGGCACCGCCACCTGCGAGACCAGCGGGTTGATCCGAACGCTCGGGCTGGTGGACGCCTCCTACGATGGCGTGATCCGGGGCGACATCACCACCACGCCCAACGCGACGGGCGAGGTCACCGTCGGAACCCTGCTCCCCACCGCAGCCCAGTGGGATGGCTTCTTCGCCGGCTCCGGTCAGCTCCAAGGGACTATCCGAGGTGTCAGCGGCGTACCGCCCCTCAACGTCGACCTTGACGGAACCTTCTCGCTGCGGCCAAACTGAGCCATGCGCTTCCTCCTCCCCCCCCTGGCCTTGCTCTTCACAGGCTGCGCCCCCGACATGCCCGAGCGTCACGAGCTCTACGGCTACTGGGGCCGGGTGGTCGATGGGGAGTACGACATCATCGAGCTCGACGATCAGCTCGACGCCACGGGCCTCCGCGAGGTCCGTCCTGCCTATCGCCGCTGGCGGTACCCCATGACCGACGTGCCGGTAGCGCTCCAGGGGGGCCGCTGGGTCATCGTTCGCGACGAGCTGATCTTCAACGCGGCCTGGGCGATCGACGACACCCCGACCAACCAGAACCAGGTCTGGCACATCGAGGAGTTCACCCCCATCGAGCTCACCGTGGTCTTGCCCGACCAAGAAGAGCCCACCATCTTCACCACCGTCTCCCGCCTCCCCTCTCGCTCACCGTCGAACTGAACCCCCGGAGTGTACGTCCCTGACGACAAGAACGAGCAGTCGGCCGCTCCTGGTGCTACCCTTGCCTACACAAGGAGAGCTCCCATGCGTCACCTCGCCCTTATCGTCCTCCTGACCGGCTGCGTCGACTACGGCGTCACGGCCCGCGAAGACGGTGGCGACCCCCAAGGCCCCGAGGGGCCGCATCCGCAGATCCTCGTAGACCCTCCCGAGATCGACTTTGGGACCAACCCCCGACAGCAGACGGGCTACGCCGCGCTGTCCATCACCAACATCGGTGAAGCCCCCCTGAGGCTCATCGAGCTCTTCCCCCCCGACGCCGAGGGGATCCACCTGGGACAGCTCAACGACGCGGTCCTGGAGCCCGATGAGATGACCGGCGTCGGGATCTCGTGGAGCCCCACCACCTTCGAGTCCCTGAGTTCCAGCCTCACCATCGAGAGCAACGATCCCACGCAGGAGTTCGTCGAGATCCCCCTCATCGGCCGAGTCCCCGCGCCCCAGATCGAAGTCACGCCACACGACCACGACTTCGGGACGGTCGAGCGCGGCGAGACCGTCGATCTGCAGGTCTCGGTGAGCAACGTCGGCGAAGACACTCTTCGGATCGACAAGGTTGAGCACTTCTCGACCTCCGAGAACGAGCTCTTCATCGGAGATCTCGGGGGCCTCGCCACGCTGCCCCTCGAGCTCGACCCCGGCACCGAGACCGAGCTCACCGTCCGCTACCGCCCCTTCGACGACATCCTCGATGAAGGGCAGCTCATCGTCCACAGCGACGACCCCACCAACGCCGAGGCCACCGCGAGCCAGATCGGGAACGGAACCCCTGGGCGAGACTACGACGTCGAGATCTTCATCACCTCCGACGACGAGTGGGAAGGCTCCCTGAACGGCGTCTCGATCACGGGCACCAACGCCGCGGACTGGCGAGCTCACGATGTGCACACCGAGCGCTTGCCCTCGGGCACCCACGTGCTGACCATTCGCTCGTGGGACAACTATCGCGTCGTAGCAGGCATGATCGCCTTCGTCCGGGTCGATGGCGATGTGTGGCACGCCTCGGGCGACGGGAGCTTCAAGCTCTCGCGTACCAGCCCTCCCGCAGACTGGACGGACCCCTCCTTCGACGCGAGCGCTTGGCCCGAAGCTGATCTGTGCAACGCCTCCGATGCCTCGGTGTGGAGCCCGTCTCGGATCACCGAGTTCATCGACGCTGGCGCGCAGTGGATCTGGCACTCCACCAACTGCCGTGTCTACGGCGAGGCCTGGTTCCGAGTCGAGATCGAGCTCCCCTGAGCCGTCGAGGGTCGGGTCCTTCGGGACCGCCTCTCCTCCGCCGAGCCCGTGAGCCACCCCGCCGCTGCGCTGAGGGTCGCCTCGCCCCCCCAACGGTGCGCGCGGCGGGTGAGCGGACCGCGCCCCGCGACCCTGCTGCTTACCGCTGCTGGTTCTGGCGTGCGATCACGGTACGAGCCGACGCTTCGCCCGCGTCGGCGTAGCCCATGGGCACCACCACCGCGTTGCCGACCGTCACGAGCTCGTTGACCGTGTCGGCCGTGCGGAGCGCTCCGGTGGGGTTCTTCACCTTGCTGAAGAAGATCACCGGCACCCAGTCCGCCACGATGTTGATGAAGCTGTCACCACCCTGCTCAGCGACCTCGTTCCAGGTCAGCTCCGGGTTCATCCAGGCTGCAGCGAACTGGATCAGGGAGTTCAGCGTGCTCAAGCCGGCGAGCACGAGCCCGACCACGGCGAGCGCCTTGGCGACCGCGACCACCGCGGCGATCGCAGCCCCGATGGCAGCCGCGATGGCGATGCCCTTGGCGAGGGCGATGACGACCGCGACGACCAAGATGACTGCCGCTGCGATGAGGAGGGCGATGCCGATGTTCTTGAGCACCGAGAGCAGGCCGCTGAACATGCCCGAGAGGAAGCTACCGACCAGACCGCGGAAGAAGCTCCAGCGGCTCCGATTGGCGAGCTCTCGGGCCTTGTCGCTGATGCTCTTGCGCGAGTCCGCGCCGGTCTGGCGCAAGCCCTGCTCGGCGCTCGCCCGTTGCTCCGCCAGCTCGGTCTCACCTTGGGCGTAGGTATCGGTCAGGCCGGTGATGGCCTCGTCGCGCGCGGCGTCGAGGGTCTCGATCTTGTCGTCGGCTTCGGCGTTCCAGGCCTCGGAGAACTGCTCGACCTCGTCGGCGAGGCCTTCTTCGTAGCCCTCGACCAGGGACTCGAAGGCCTGGTTCGCATCGCGCGAGAACTCGTCGAGCTTCTCGTCGACGTCGGACCGGGTCGCCTCGAAGGCCCCCACCGCGCTGTCTGCGGCGTTGGAGAGACTCGTCTGACCCTGGATGCCCATGGCCTTGAGCTCTTCATCGAGGGTGTCGACCGCAGCGCTGAAGCTGAGGGAGCACTCTTGCAGGTAGGCCACGATGAGCTCGGGGGGCAGATCTTGATGTTCGTCCATCCACTCTTCGACTTCGCGCAGCTTGTCTTCGAGGGCCCACATGGCCTTGTGGCGCGCTTCGCTCAGGCCTTCGAGGATCTGGTTGCGGAGCCGATCGATCGCCTCGACCTGCGTGGTCTCGGCCTCGTCGATGGACGCGAGGAAGCCGGACTCCATGCCATCGAGCTGCTCGAGGAGCTGCTGCTCGGTCTGTTCGAGCTCTTCGATGAACTCGTCGATGCCGGAGTCGAGCGCCTGCTCCGCTTCGGAGAGCAAGGACTCGAAGAACTCGCGGGTCGGCTCGTCGTTCTCGGCGAGGTTGGCGATGTACTCCGCACCGTCCGCCTCGATCTTGACGGCGAGCCCTTCGGCCGCCTCGCGGAGGGCATCGGCCGCCTTCCGACCTTCGCTTCGGATCTCGGCCGCCGCCTCGCGGGCCATGCGGCCGCTGGTTACCCGGATGTCGCGCGAATACCGATGATCGGCGTAGCGCCCAGCGATCGCCTGCCCGTGGTCGAGCACGGACTGCGCCTGGGCCTCGGAGATCTGCAGGATGGAGGCGGCCCCTTCCGAGCCCAGGCCGCGCGCATTGGACGCGAGCTCATCGACCTTGCCTTGGATCTCTTCTTGGTGGGCGTGGGAGCGGTCGAGCACCCGCTGCATGGCCTGTTCGTTGACCGAGCGCAGCTCTTCGAGCTGGGAAGCCTTGGACTCCCGAGCGCGCGTTCGAGCCCCCTCGGCGAGGCCTTCGACCTCGGCGCGGGCGCCTTGTACGCCGGACAAGGCGGCGTCGCGAAGACCCTCGGCCGCTCCTTGGACCTCGGAGATCGCCTGATCGGAGCTGCCGATGATGTCGGACCGGACGTCCATGTACCGATCGGTGATGCGATCGCTGAGCTCCATCCCTTCCATGACGAAGTCTTCGAAGGCTGCGTTGGCGTCGGGGGACTCGACCTTGCAGTTGGGCAGGTCCATGGTGTGCCCAGTCTCGGGGATCGGGCCCTCGACATTCGGGGTGGGACCATCAACATTCGGCACCGCGACGTTGGGGAGCTGGGGCAGCTCGGTAGGTAGGTTGGCCGGCGCGTCGACGTTGGCCTCGACCGCCGCTTCGTTCATCTCGACGTCGCTGAGGTCGCCCTCGGGCTCGGGGAGGACCTCTTGGTTGCTGTTGACCGCCGCGTTGAGCTCGGACCCGAGATCAAAGTCTTCGGGGGGACCGTCGTCTTCGGTGGCGACCGCGACGTTCTCGAGGGCATCGAGGGTGGGCGTGAGCTCTTCTTCGAGCTCCTGGTTCTGCTCCACCTGAGCATCTTCTTGCTCAGCCTGATTGCCACGTCCGACCGATACATTTAGAGAGAGAGAGGCCGAAGCCGAGAGCGAGGCACCCGCGCCAGAGGGACGGTTGCCACGCGATCTTTGAGAGAGAAGATTCTTCATAGAAGACCTCAAGATGTGAGGAGAACACCTACGGAGTATAGCCGACCCGACGGGCTACGCGCAACAAGAGGCGTGCCCTATGGGGTCCATCGATCGGCGCGTCAGGGTCCTCGAGGGACGAGGGCCAGGAGCAAGGCCGCGATGGCGACCAAGCCGGCGGTCATGAGCGCCCCGATCGAACCCAGGACCGGAACGGTCGACGTGAGCCCGAGGTAGAAGACCATGGCTACCCCGCCGACGGTCAGCCCAACGAGCAGGAGTCGCCACTCTCGACCTTGGCCCACCCAGCGGAGCGCGGGAAAAGAGAGCTGGCTCCACCGCTCACCCTGGGGATCCTGCAAGGGGACCCCAAGCTGTTTCGCGAGCTCTTGGGCGAAGGCGTAGGTCCGGTCTTGATGGAGCCAGTGACGCTCGAAGGGCACCCCGAGCAGCTCACCTTGGTTGTTGCACACCACCAGGTAGAGGGTCTCCTGGGTGAGGGGGCGGACGGAGCGACGCACCGAGATGGCGTGCACAGCCTCGCGCTTCATGGTGGAGGAACCCTTTGGAAAGAGCACTTGAACCTGTTGCGCATCGATCACGAGCCGAAGGCGGGAGCGCCAGAGGGACCAGGCTTGCCAACCCAAAAATAGGGTCCCCACGACGGCTGCGATCGCGCGCGCTTCGACCTCGAAGTCGGGCCAGAGCGCGCCGAAGGCGATCAGCGCTGCACCAAGGCCCATCCCGACGATAGGGATCTTCGAGAAAGACTGGTGGGTGATCCGCTCGCTGGACATGCCCGCACCTCGTTCGACAACGCGTCTCGCCCTACCCTACCGCAAGCGACGCGCCACCCCTACGCGGCCCCTCGCTCGAGGACCGCCAGCGTCCCCCACCCCGTCGCACCTCGGAGCCTCTGTGCAACCACTCGACGCCCTCCTTCCCCTTCGCTACCGCCCTCTCTGGGCGATCGTGGTCGTCCTGCTTGGGCTGGCGGCGCTCGCGATGGTCGTCGCCGTGTTGGTCGAGGTGCTCCTCGAAGGCACGGTGTCCACCTTCCTCGAAGACGAGGAGGTCTGGGTGTGGCCCGCGGCGAGCGTGCTAGGCCTCGCGCTGGTCTTGGGTGGGCTCTGGGCCCTCCGCGCGGGCACGACGTCGCTGGAGCAGACCTCGAGCGGGCTCCGCTGGCGCCAACGTCGCCAAATCTATCACTTCCCCGCCTCGGCGATCCGGCGCGTGGTCGTGGTGCGCAACGGGCTGCGAAGGGCGATGGCCTACAGTCAAATCTATCTGGACATCGACGCGCCGGGGGTGCCTGTGCGACTCTTCCTGGGCGCCTCCTACATCACGGGCGCCGGGCGGCTCCTGCGCGCGAATCGGCTGGCCCGCGCGCTGCGGGTGCCCTTCGTCGATCCGCTCGGCCGCGCCTATCGTCGAGGGTTTTTCCTGATGCGATGGACCGGAGAGAGCCGGGTCTGGATCCTGGTGGGCTCCCTGTGCGGCCTCGGGCTGAGCGCCTTCATCCTCTCTCTGGTCTTGTCCAGCGGGGGCAGCCCCGCGGAGTGGGCAGCGGTAGGGGTCTTCGGGCTCCTGGGTCTACTCTGCCTGCTGACGGGTCTCAGGCGCCTGCCGATCGTCGACGAAGAGCCGAGGCCCGGTCACCTCCGCGCGCGGATCGGCCCCCCGGACAGGGCCGAGACCCTCACGATCGGGGTAGCCGACCAGGCGCTCGTTCCCGCTCCCCAAGCCCCTGACTGGCGCACCTTCGACCGCGAGCAGCTCGAGGTCCTCTCGGTAGAGCTCTACTTCTCCGACACCCGCGAGACCGGCCTCGGGCTGGGCCAGCTCTTGCGCGCGCACCCCACCGCGCCCATCGCGCTCCACTGGGCCCCCGACCCTGAGGCTCGCCGCTAAACCTGTCTGGTTGGGGGGCAGCCAGACACGCGCAGCAGGTGCTCAGCGCTGCTCGGCCAGGGCCACGGCGGACTTGGCGGCACGCTCCGCCTCTTGGGCTGGCGGGAGGCGGGCCTCAGCGGCATCGAGGGCCTCGGTGAAGCGATCGAGATCGATCCAGCCCCCGGCGTCGCGCACCCCTCGGGCGCGCAGGTGCTCGAGCTTCCGCACGGCGATCTGGTGTTCGACCTCCAAGCGATCATGGATAGCACCCGCGAGGCGAAGCTCCGCGCGGCGCCTGGTCAGCTCTCGCTCGACGTCTCCGCGCTCTGCTAGCAGCGCGGTACGCCGCTCCGTCGCGGACCGCAAGGCGTCGGGATCCGAGCCCTTGCGCGCCGCGCGCTGGGCCTTCTCGGCCTCGCGGATCTCGCGGTCGACCTCATCGAGGTGGCCCTGAGACTCCCGCACCGCCCGCTCGCGGGACGCGACGGCTGAAGAGGCCTCGACCACCGCCGCCTTGGCTTGGACCGCGTCGTCTACCTGGGGCTGCCAGGTATCGGCCCACTCGGTCGGCACCAGCGCGAGGTCCGACTTGGAGACAAGGGGCCCCTTGGAAGCGCCGCACGCCACGAGCAGCAACGCGAACAAGACCAATCGCATGCATCCTCCTTCATCCAGCCTACGCCATCGCCTGCGCACACGCCAACCAACCCCAGCCGGCCGCGTCGGAGGCTACCCCTGGTACACTGTCGATGTGCATCGCCACCTCACAAGGCCACACCCCGTCCTCACCGCTCTGGGCGGGGTGCTCGCGCTGCTGGCGGCCACCGCCTGCTGCTACGCGCTGTTGTGGTGGATCGACTTCGGGCCTCTCGAAGACCCTCCGGGACCTATCCAGCTCTTCGGTCAGCCGGACGCGGCCGAGACCATCGGCGGCCTCGGCGAGGTCACCGTCGCGGTGCTCGGCATCGTGCTCACCGTGGTCGCGATCATCGTCGAGTTGGCCGCCAGTCGGTATACGCCGCGCATCACCGAGCTCTTCCTTCGGGATCCGATCAACGGCGCCGTGCTGTCCTTCTTCGCCGTCACCTCCGCGCTGGTGATCGCCACCTCGATGAGCCTCTATGGCCCCGCGTACCCCTCCACCATGGTGCGGGTGGTGGTCAGCACCATGATCGTCTCGATGTTGTCGATTCTGCCATACTTCGTCTACGTCTTCGACTTCTTGACGCCGCGCAGTGTCGTCCGACGCCTGCAGGCCCGCGCCTGCCGGGGCCTGTCCCTCGGACGCCGCAACGCCAGCCCCAAGAGCCAGCGGGTGCTGTCGAGCGGGATTGAACAGCTCGGCGACATCGCACTGAACAGCGTCCAGAAGAAAGAAAAGGCCATCGCCGTCTCCGCCATCGCGGCGCTCTCGATCGTCGGGCGGCGCGCGACCGAGGCGCGCCTCTCCATGCCAGCCCGATGGTTCGATCTCGGTGACATCGCCACGTCAGACCAAGACTTCGTGAGCTTTCACCCCGACATCATTCGCCGGATCAACGAGCGGCAGATCTGGCCTCAGACCAAGGTGCTGCGCCAGTACCTCTCGGTCTTCAGCGACTCCCTGGTACAACTTCAGGATGTCGCCCACATGATCGCGATCCACACCCGACACCTCGCGGTTCACGCCATCCAGCACGACCACCCCCAGGCAGCGACCGCCTGCCTGCATTTCATGCACACCTACTTTCGCCAAGCGATCAACCAGCGCGACGTTCGAACCGCCTACAACGTCTTTAACGAGTACCGCTCCCTCGCCGAGGATCTGCTCGCGCTCGACCAGGGCCCGCTCGTCATCGAGATCGGCGAGCGCTTCAAGTTCTACGGGCAGCTCGCCTTCTCGCGCCAGCTACCCTTCATCCTCGAGACGGCTGCCTACGATCTGTGCACACTGCTCGAGGTCACAGCCCTGCGAGACCACCCCTGCCACGACGCCTTACTCGAGATCTTCTTGGAGCTCGATCGCGAACCCGACGGCGGCTCCCTCCAAGAGGCGAGCCTGCGCGGTGTCCGAAAGGCCCAGCTTAAGCTCGCGACCTTCTATCTTCTCCACGGCCGCGAGTCGCTCGCTCGCCGGATCTTCGACGACATGAAGCACGAGCTACCCAGCCGGCTGGCCTCGATCCGTCACGACCTGGAGCAGACCCAAGAGCCGGAGTTCTGGGAGGTGAGCGACCGCCCTGTCAACTTCGACTGGCTCGCCCCCGATCAGCGGGCCCAGCTCGACGTCTTCTTCGCATGGTTCGACCAGAGAGCGTAACGGCTCGGATCCTGACGCCCTCCAGTCGGGTTACACCGGCTCCCGGCTCGTCGACCCCATCGTGAACTCCAGGTCTGCTGGAACCACGCCACCGTGAACAGCCCGCGCCGGCTCGAACCGTAGCCGGCCCGCCGGAGGCCTTCGTGCTCTACTCCTTGGGCCTGATGATCGTCGTCTCAGCGCTCTTCGTGCTGTCCTTTCGGTGGCTGAAGATCCCGAACCTGCTGATCTACATGTTCGCGGGCTTGCTCCTGGGTCCCGGCTTGGGACTGATCGAGGCCAGCCTCCCCGGCGAGGAGTCGCACGGCCCCATCGCGGTGATCAGCGAGGTCGGCATCATCCTGCTGCTCTTCCTGGTCGGCCTCGAGCTCTCGTTCGAGCGGATCCGCGACGTAGGCCCCGTCGCCGTGGCAGCGGGGCTTGGCCAGGTCGTCTTCACCGCAGGCATCGGGTTCGGGCTCGCCACCCTGCTCGGCTACGAGCCCATGTCCGCATTCTTCTTGGCGACGGCGCTCACGTTCTCAAGTACCGTCGTCGTCGTCAAGCTGCTCGACATGCGAGGTGATCTGCACGCGCTGTACGGCCGCATCGCGGTGGGAATCTTCTTGGTTCAAGACCTGGTGGTGATCGTCGCGCTGACCTTCCTCGCGGGCCTCTCGGGGTCAGGGGACCCCGCCGAGCTCGACCTCTGGTCCATCAGCGTCGATTTGGCCTGGGCCTTCGGGGGCATGGCCCTGATGCTCGTCGGGGCGGTTGTGGCCTCGAAGTATCTTCTACCCCTTCCTTTTCGCTGGATTCAACGGAGCAGCGAAGGCCTGCTCGTCTGGAGCGTGACCTGGTGTTTCGCCATGGTGCTCGCGGCCGAAGCCTTCTCGCTCTCTCCCGAGATCGGAGCGTTTCTCGCGGGGGTCGCCCTCGCTCAGCTCGGGTGTGCCCACGACCTGATGCGGCGAGTCCACCCGATCATGAACTTCTTCATCGCCGTGTTCTTCGTGACCCTGGGCGTCAACATGAACCTCGGTTCGGCCCTGGACCAGTGGTCGACGGCGATCGTCCTTTCACTCTTCGTCTTGTTGGGCAACCCCCTCATCTTCATGATCATCATTACGCGCTTCGGCTATGGTGAGAAGACCTCCTTCCAGACCAGCGTGACCGTCGCGCAGATCAGTGAGTTCTCGTTCATCTTCGCTCAGATGGGTGTGGCCGCCTCGCTCATCGACGAGCCGATCCTCTCGGTCGTCGCGTTCGTCGGCCTGATCACCATCTCGGCGTCCACCTACATGATCCTCTACAGCGATCAACTCTACGCCGCGATCGCTTGGACCGGGGTGCTCCGCATCTTCTTCGCCAACCAAGAGCCGGACGTCGACGAGGCCGAGGCGCGGCCCTCCGATCATGTCGTCGTCGTGGGCATGAACGGCCTTGGACGACGAATCGCAGCGGCGCTGCACGCGCGGGGCGAGGCCGTCCTCGCGATCGATGTCGACGCAGCCAAGCTCACGGACCTGCCCTGCGACACCATGGTCGGCGACATCGATCACCCCGACGTGCTCGACCAGAGCGGTGCACTTGGCGCCAAGCTGGTCGTCTCAGCCCTCAAGATCGAGAACGTGAACAACCTGCTCGCGTGGCGTTGCCGCCAAGCTGGCGTCCCGGTCGCGATCCACGGCTTCGATCAGTCGGTGTGCGCCGATCTCCAAGAGCTCGACGTCACCTATGTGCTCAACTCCAAGGCCCTGGGCGCCCAAGCCATGCGCGCCAAGCTCAACGCGCTGGAGGTGCACGCATGACCTTCATCGCCATGCTCCTGCTCGCAGCGGCGGTCGCCTATGGGATCGCCCGGTTCACCCGCGCCCCTTCCGTGCCTCTGCTGGTGGCGGCTGGTCTCGCGCTCAAGCTCCTCCCTATCGAGATCGACGAAGAGCTGCTCGAGGGCATGCTCCTCTTGGGGCTTGCCCTGCTGCTCTTTGCGGCGGGCGCCGAGCTCGACGAGCGACGAACCCGAGAGCTGGGCCGCGCCTCAGCGATCATCAGCGTCGTCCAGTTCCTCGGTCTGGGTGCCGGGGGCTACGGGATCGCGTGGCTTCTAGGCTATCCCCCGCTCACCAGCTTCTTCGTCGCGCTGACGATCGCGGCGAGTTCCTCGCTGATCGCCGTTCGACTCCTCCATCAGAAGCAGCAGTTCTTCGAGCCCTTCGGAAGGTTGACGCTCGGGGTGCTGCTCATCCAGACCGTGCTCGCCCTGATCGCCATGGCGGCGCTCGCTCAGGTGGACCAGGGTATGCCCGCGATGGAGTCCTCGGTCTTGCGCACCCTCGTCCTGGGGGGCCTGGCCCTGCTCGCCTCCAGAACCCTCACCCCTTGGCTGCTCCTGCGTCTAGGCCTCGATGAAGAGACCTTGCTGCTCGGGGTGTTGGCCGTGCTCTTCGCCTTCGTCGGGTTGGCGTGGACGATGGAGCTACCGCTCGCCATCGGCGCCTTCTGCGCCGGATACGCCGTCTCACCCTTCCCGGTCAACGGCGTCATTCGCGGCCAGCTCCGCTCGGTCAACGACTTCTTCCTCGCGATGTTCTTCACCGCCCTCGGCGCTAGCTTCGGGCTGCCGAACCTCACCAGCTTGTTGATCGGCGTCGGGCTAGCCCTCTTCGTGCTGATCGCCACCCCCGCTCTGGTGAGCTTGATCGGCCGAGCCACAGGCCTCACCTCTCTCGCGAGCGTCGAGTCCGGACTACTGCTCGCGCAGACGAGCGAGATCTCGCTTGTCATCGCGCTGTTCGGTCGAGCGGGGGGGCACGTGAGTGACGAGCTCTTCGCCGCGCTCACCCTCTGTGCGGTGATCACCATGAGCGCCACGCCGCTGATCGCCCGAGAGGAGGTCGCCCACCTGCTCCTTCGACTGCACCCCTTCGAACACCGCAAGGATGAGCCCCTCGACGTGTCCGATCACCTGCTGGTCCTCGGGTGCGGCGAGAACACCTTCGCCCTCATCGAAGACCTGCTCGAGCGAGGCTTCGAGGTGGTGGTGATCGACGACGACGCCGGGGTGGTCGATCGGCTGCGTGCCCTGGGGGCCAAGGCGGTCCTCGGTGACGCCACCAACCCCAAGATCCTGAGCCACGTTCGGATCGACCAGGCCAAGGCCGTGCTCAGCACCCTCCGCCGCGTGGTTCATCACGAGCGCGTCGCCAAGCACGCCAAGGAAGTCCCCTTCATCACCCGCGCTTTCGACGAGGCCGAAGCGGCCGAGCTCCGCAAGAGCGGAGAGCACGTCGTCTGCATGGCCGAGATCACCACCCAAGCCTTCATGGCGTGGCTCGACGAGCGGGCCAAGCAGGAACAAGCAGGGAAGGAGGCGAGCTGAGTCCACTCTCGGACGAGGTGACGAAGGGCGCTCTAGAGCTCCAAGCGCATCGCGCGATGCTCGATGTTCGCGTCGAGGAAGACGGGTCCGTACGCACGATACCCGAGCCGGATGTAGAAGCCGATGACCGGAACCTGAGCGTGAAGCTCGAGCGCCTCGAGTCCCTCATGACGGGCGAGTCGGTGCACGAAGTCCATCATCGCGCGGCCGATCCCTTCGGCGCGAAGGGGAGCCAGGACCGCCACCCGCTCGATCTTGGCACGCGATCCGCAGCGCCTGAGCCTGAGGGTCCCGACCGGCTCTCCATCACGGCGCGCGAGGACATGGATGGCGGCACCGTCAAAGCCGTCCAGGTCGAGAGACTCTGACACCCCCTGCTCCTCGATAAAGACGCGGCGCCGGACGTGGAGGCAGAGGTCGAGCTCCGCTCGCGTCGCTCGGGTGATGACCAGCGCCATGGGGCTCCCTGGAGCCGGGGCGAGACGATCGGCGAGGCCCTGAGCTCCCCTGACTGCCTACCTTGCCTGCGTGAGGGCGCCCACTCGACACGACGACGGGGGGAAAAGGCACTACCTCTATCGGGGCTGCACGCTGAGAGGCGCCCAACCGCATGGCGCGCCCCTTGCATCCTCGATCACCCACCCCACCAGGAGACTCCATGGACACCGTCGCCGATCTGATGACCCCCGATGTGCTCACCGTAAACCCCGGAACCGATCTGGCGATCGTCTGGCAGATCTTCGAGGATCGCTCGATCCGGCACCTGCCCGTCGTCGACCACGACGGCGCCTTGGTCGGGCTGCTGAGCCACCGCGACCTCGCCCGCCGCGCCTTAGGAGCCATCGACGACCTGCCGACCCAGGAACGACAAGCCGTCCTCGCCGAGCAGACGGTCTCCGAGATCATGCAGCGCAGCCCCGAGTTCGCCAACCCCGACGATGACCTGATCGATGCGGCCGAGCGCATGATCGAGAACAAGTTCGGGTGCCTGCCCGTGGTCGACAACGAGGCGGTGGTGGGGATCCTCACCGAGTCGGACTTCGTCCGGTTCTACGTCCGGCAAGCCGACGAAGACTGAAGGGCACGCCGTCAGAGCCGACCACCAGGCGCACGGCGATCGGGGGGTCCCTAAGACCTGGCTCCTTCGCCGTGCGCGGCCCCTGCTCCCGTCAGCCTGCTAGGATCGCCTCCGAACAGGAGGCCCCTTGGACTTGACGACCCTCACCGAGACCCTGCTGCGCGCCGAGCTCGTCGAAGACCCCACGCACCTCGACGCGCTCGCCGAGGCGCACCCTGCGGACCTCGCGGATGCCCTGGAGACCCTCGAACCCGCGCACGGAGCCAGGGTGATCGTGGCGCTCCCCGAGCCCCTTCGAGGTGCGGTCTTCGGCTACCTGGAGCGCGATTCCCAGGCCCACCTCATCGCCCACCTCGACGACGACGGCTTGGTCGCCATCTTCGAAGACATGGAGGCGGATGAGCGGGTCGACGTCTACCTGCGCCTGCCCGAAGACAGGCAGCCCGCCGTGCTCGCCGCGATCTCCAAGCCCCAACGTCGAGAGATCGAGGTCCTCGCAGCCTTCCCCGAGGGGACAGTCGGCGCCATCATGACCACCGAGGTCGCGGTGCTGGACCGGGGCTTGAACGTCGCCGAAGCCATGGCCTCGCTTCGGCGGGACGCGCCGAATAAAGAGACGATCTACAGCGCCTATATCGTCGACGAGGCCCGTCGCTTGCACGGCTGGGTCACCCTGCGCGATCTCATCCTCGCTGAACCGACCGAGCTCCTAGACGAGGTCATGCGGACCCCCCCGACGACCCTGCGCGCGACCGACCCCCGCGAAGCGGCCGTTCGGGGCATCCGAGACTACGACCTCATCGCAGTGCCGGTCCTCGATGCGGGGGGAGTCTTGATCGGCCTCGTCACCCACGACGACGCGATGGACGTCGCCCAGGCCGAAGCCACGGAGGACTTCTTGAAGGTCGCAGGCTTCGATGTGGGCCACGGCGGACACCAGGCCATCGGAGCGCTGGGCACTCAGATCAAAGATGCCAGCATCGCCTTTCTGTACCGAAGGCGGGTGGTCTGGCTCGTCCTGCTGGTCTTCGGAAACATCTTCTCTGGCGCGGGCCTCGCCTTCTTCGAGGACACCATCGCAAGCTACGTCCCCTTGGTCTTCTTCCTGCCGCTGCTGATCGACTCGGGGGGCAACGCCGGCGCCCAGGCCGCCACCTTGACCGTCCGTGCGCTGGGCACCGGCGAGCTACAGATCAAGGACTGGGGCAGCATGCTCGGTCGCGAGGTCGCCGTCGCAGCCCTGCTCGGTCTGACCATGGCCGCCGCGGTCTCGCTCCTCGGCCTCGCCCGCGGCGGCCCAGCGATAGCCCTGGTCGTCGCGAGCACGATGGTCTCGATCGTCGTGGTGGGAAGCGTGATCGGCGCCTCGCTCCCCTTCCTGCTCAGCCGCCTCAAGCTCGATCCCGCCACCGCGAGCGCCCCGCTCATTACCTCCATCGCCGACGCCACGGGCGTCGTGCTCTATTTTAGCATCGCCTCGACCGTGCTCCCCATGCTCGATGCCTGAGCGAGCCCTGCCTCTCAGTCGAAGCGGCTGAAGTCGGGCTTGCGCTTTTGCATGAAGGCGGCGGCCGCTTCTTGGAACTCGGGGGACCGCAAGCGCTCTTGAAAGACCTCGGCTTCAGCGGCGAGCTGCCCGAGGACGCGCTCCTGCTGCGCTCCCCGGATGAGCGCCTTGCTCTGCCGCACCGCCGCGGGAGCCTTCGCGGCGAGGATCTGGGCCTGGCTGCCGACCAGCGACTCGATCGCCTCGGGGCTGGTCAGCCCGTTGATCAAGCCGTAGCGCTCTGCCTCCGCGCCGGTGAGGGTGCGGCCGGAGAGGAGCATGTCGTTGGCGACCCGTGGACCCACGATCTGAGGGAGGAGTAAGCTTGAGGCCGCCTCGGGCACGAGGCCCAGATCGACGAAGGGCGTCTTGAAGCGGCTACGCTCGGTGGCCCAGACGCCGTCGCAGTGCAAGAGCAAGGTGGTGCCGATCCCGATGGCGACCCCATCGACCGCGGCGAAGATCGGCTTGGGACATCGGACGAGCGCATCGAGGAAGTCGAGCACCGCCCCGAGCTCACCCTGACGCTGCATGAAGTCCGAGAGATCGTTGCCCGCCGAGAAGGCGCCGGGATGGCCGGCGATGACCACCACGCGACAGGAGCCCGTGGATGCCTCGCGCAGGGCCTCGGTCGCCTCGCGGTACATCGCGAGGGTGAGAGCGTTTTTTTTGGCCGGGCGGTCGAAGCGGATCCAGGTGACCCGCTCGGCGCGTTCGATCGACAGCTCTGCGCTCATCATCACCTCGCCCCGCTCTTTGGCACGGCGCCCGGTCCCGCGCAACGCCACAGCTCTGTGCGGGGTGCGGCCTCGTTCCTCGAGCCCGCCGCGAGACAGGTTAACCCCATCCTCCTGGAGGTCGTGTGGCGGGTCCCTTCCCATCCCCTACCCATGGCGCGCTCGTCCTCGCGCTGCTGCTGGCCTGCGGCGACGCGCCGACGGAGCGCCAAGCCCCCCGTCCAGGCATGCCCACCGAAGACCATGGGTCCTCGACCGAGGACGCATCGTCCCACGAGCCCACCTCCGAGCTCCCGACCGATCCTCCCCGATGGACGACGATCGACCACCCCTTCCTCCTCCACTACCTCGGCGGCCATGACCCGGAGCCCACCACCTTCGAAGACTCGGTCGAGGGCTTTCAGGACTACCTCGACGAGGTTGGCATCGTGTTCTTCTCCGCCCACGAGTACGTCACCCCGCACAACCCCACCGTCGCCGCGAGCTGCGGCTACGACGAGCTGCTGCCACCCCAGAGCTGGTGGCGCCGAGGCGCGGTGCTCGGTTTGATGGCCGACGATCTGCGCGAACTCGTAGGCGAGCCCGTCTACATGCGGAACTGGTGGCGTCCACCCTGCTACAACCAGGGCGTCGGAGGTGCGGCAGGTGGGGATCACCCCGACGCCGACGCGGTGGACCTCGACTTCCGCAGTGAGCGGAGCCGCGCCGACGCCCAAGCCTGGCTGTGCGAGGTCTACTGGCAAGAGGACCTCGACCTGAGCGGCTACGTCTTCGATGAACAGGTCGACCCCAGGCTCAACCTCTCGATCGGCCTGGGGGGCCGCACGATCCATGTAGGGGTGCTCTCCACCAACGGCCGACGCCACTGGAAGTATGGCTCCTACGTCGCCTTGAGCGGATCAGGGAGCTGCTGGTAGCGGCTCAGCGGCGACCGCGCGAGTGGCGAGCGTGACGACGCTGCGTGGTCGGCGCGGGGCGTCTGGCCTGCGGGAGGGCGGTGTGCCACTCGTGGTCCTCGTCGACCTCGATAGCCTCACCGATCAACCGCTCGATCTGACGGAGGTTCTTCACCTCGTCTGGATCGCAAAAGGCGATGGCGATGCCCTCTCGACCCGCGCGGGCGGTACGACCGATCCGGTGCACGTAGCTCTCGGGCTCGTGCGGCAGGTCATAGTTGAAGACATGGCTGATGTCGTCGACGTCGATGCCCCGGCTCGCCACATCCGTCGCGACCAGGATCGCCATGCGGCCGTCCCGGAAGGCATCGAGGGCGCGCTGTCGAGCATTCTGTGACTTGTTCCCGTGGATGGCCACAGCCTCGATGCCGCCGCGCTCGAGCTGCTGCACGAGTCGATTCGCGCCCCGCTTGGTGCGCGTGAACACGATGGCGCGCTCGACGTCTTGTGTGTGGATAAGCTCCCGCAAGAGGCGCTTTTTGTCGGCCTGGGGAACGATCATCACCTTCTGCTGGATCTTCTCGACCGTGGTCGCCTGAGGCGTGACCTCGACCATCACCGGATCATTGAGGATCTCACGAGACAGCTTGACGATCGCCGCGGGCATGGTAGCCGAGAAGAGCAAGCCCTGACGCTTGGAGGGGACCAGCCGCAGCACACGACGGACATCGTGGATGAAGCCCATGTCGAGCATGCGGTCCGCCTCGTCGAGGATCAGGTGCTCGACCGCCGAGAGATCGACATAGCCTTGGCCATGCAGATCGAGCAGGCGACCGGGGCACGCAACAAGCACATCGAAGCCGCGCTCGAGAGCCTGAACCTGGCGTCGCTGGCTCACGCCGCCGTAGATGACGTGGTGGCTCAGCGGAGTGTGACGCCCATAGCTCTGGAGGTTGTCGCCGATCTGCGCCGCCAGCTCTCGGGTCGGGGTGAGGATCAAGGCGCGGATCTTGGGTCGCGGGGACCGCTTGTTCCGGGCGGGAAGCCCCTCGGAGAGGTGCTGGAGGATCGGGAGGCAGAAGGCCGCGGTCTTGCCGGTGCCGGTCTGGGCGCAGCCGAGCACGTCGCGTCGGGCGAGCTGTGCGGGGATGGCCTGGGCCTGGATCGGAGTGGGCGTGTCGTAGCCGCACGCGTCGAGCGCACGGAGGAGGGGCTCGGCGAGGCCGAGCGAGCGAAAGGTCGTCAAGGGACATCCAAGTGCAGAGGAGGGAGCCCTGCGCGGATCGTTCGTGACGGCGAGGCTCCGGCGGCAGCCCGATTGGCGCCGCTCGACGCCCAAGTAGCTCGTCTTCGGGATGCGCGCCCGAAACCCATCGAAAAGCGAGCTGCCTCGCCGAACCGTTCAGGATACGCTGGCGCCATGATCGCCGTGGAGCCCCATCCCCTCCTCGACCTGGCCGCCGTCGTCGCCCACTGGCCGGCGGCGCTCGGCGAGCTCGGTCCAACATCCTGGATCGCCCCTCTCACCGATCCGGCAGCCGAGAGCCCCTTTCTGCCCCCCTCTTCAGACGGCTGGGACGCGGAGCGCCGGCGGGTCCGCGACCTGCTCCGCCACGGGGGATTCAAGCCCGCAGGGCGCTCGAAGCCTTGTAGCGAATACATGAGGGCCGCAGCCTCTAATGGAGTCTTCCCACGCATCAACGTCGCCGTGGATCTGACCAACGTCGCGGTCTTGCACGGGCGCCTTCCGATCTCGACCGTCGACCTCGACCTCACCGCCCCGCCCCTTCGGGTCGGCCTCGCCCCGATCGGCGCGCGCTACGTCTTCAACGCCTCCGGGCAAACGATCGACGTCTCGGGCCTGCTCTGCCTCTTCGACGCCGAAGGCGCATGCAGCAACGCGGTCAAGGACAGCCAGCGAACCAAGACCACGGCCTCGTCGACGACCACCCTCACCTTGATCTGGGGGACTAAGGCCCTCCCCGAGCGAACCGAGCGCGTCCTGGCCTACTTCGAGGGGCTGGTCCAGCGAGCCGGCGCCACGACGGAGCGCGTCACGCTGCGCGGAGTCGCCGGATCGCCAGGGTCGATCACCGCGGACCTCAGCGCAAGCTGAAGCGCTGCATGCGCGTGTCGACCAGCACGTCATCATAGCGGCGGAAGCTCGCCTCTTGCTCCCGTGGCTCCCCGTCGGACCCCAGGTGGGTAGGCAGGGTGTAGGCGACCTTGAAGAGATCGCCCTCACGGTCCGAGGTGAGCTCGCACGAGGCCTCGCCCCGCGCGCCCCCGCCGCTGAAGACGGAGCACTTGCCTCGATCATACGCGATCGCCATAGAGCGGCTGAAGATCTGGAAGGTGTCTCGGTCCGGCGCGGGGTGCGCACCGTAGAGGAGGTTACCCGAGGCGTAGAAGCGATCGTCCGCGACCTGGGCGAAGATCCAGGGCTGGGTGGAGCCCTTGAGGTTGTCGAGGTGCAGGCGCTGCTCTTGGCGAAGAATGAGCTTTCGCTCGCTCTCTTCGACCTTGTCGCGGCGCTTGAGGTGGTAGGTCATCGCGCCGTCGGCAGCGATCTTCCATGTCGTCTCTTCTTTGGCGGGCGCGTAGCTGCTCCGCCAAGTGCCGGCCAGCTTCGAGAGGATCGCAGCTCCCTGCTCCTCGGAGAGCGCGGGCGGCTCGGACCGCCAGACCCTCGAGAGGTCTGGGGCTCGGGGCCGCTTTGCGGGGGCGAGCTCGGGCACCCCGCAGATCCCCTCGACGGCGAGCGGGTCGTCGGCAGCGAGCACACACTCACGCTGGTCTTCGGAGAGGTTCTCTTCGCAGGACTTCAAGAAGAACCTGATCTGACCGCTCCACCAGCCGTCGAAGTCTGCGTGCTCCACCGACAGCGTCTCGAGCACCACCTGGGCTTGGGTCTGCATGCGATCGGCGATCGGCTGGCAGACATGCGCCGCTTCGGCAGGGACTTCTTCGTCGTCGGCGTCGGCAACGCCGTCGTCCCGGTCGGCGGGCTCGTGGCCGTCGGCGGCATCCTCGCGGGCGGCGGCCTCGGTGCGGTCCTCGTCTGAGTCCTGGCCGCCCGCCTGAACGTCACAAGCAGCCAGCAGGCCCGTGGACAAGAGGAGCAGGGCACGGTGGGGCAAGACCGTCATGTAGACCTCGAAGAGTGCGCGGAAGAGTTGAGAACCGAGAGGACCCAGTTCAGATCATTCTCGCCTCCGAGTCAAGTCTCGGTGGAGGAGATCAGGTCGCGGAAGGCTCCTTGGATTCTACAGCTACCCAGACGACGCCCGGCGGGTTCACAATGGACGAACCCCACGGTCCGACCACACCCTGAGGGGTCGCGTCCACCTGGGTCACCCATCCTGTGACCGGGTCCGCCACGCCCTAGGCAGGGGGTTATGCATCTCCCTCAAGCCTGGAGGCACCATGCGCTCGCCCCTCATCGTCTTGCCGCTCCTGCTCTCGTTCGGCTGCCCCCCTCCCCCTCCTCTCCCCGAGGACACCGACTCTCAACTTCACACCGAGACCGACACCGACACCGACACCGACACCGACACCGACTCGGATGCTGATGCCGACACCGACTCGGATGCTGATGCCGACACGGACTCCGACACCGACTCGGATGCTGATGCCGACACGGATACCGACACGGATGTCGACACCGACACGGATGTCGACACCGACACCGACATCACCCCCGTCGTGGTCCCCTTCG
Source organism: Deltaproteobacteria bacterium (assembly GCA_007693595.1). GTDB lineage: Bacteria > Myxococcota_A > UBA796 > UBA796 > REDI01. The sequence goes on from REDI01000005.1 coordinate 39,527, forward strand.
CCCCCCTCGACGTCACCATCCCCCGCGATGTCAGCATGGATCCCGGCGTCATGGTGATCGCCGATGAGTCGGACTGGATGAACGCGAGCCGCTCCTTCGGGACCTTCCTCGGCGGGGAGCCCCCCGTCATCACCGAAGACCACCTCCACCTCTTACTCTTCCCAGGGGAGTTCGAAGTTCCCTGGTCCCAGGCGGTCGTGGAGTCGATCACGAGCGTGGGCACCACCTGGCGCATCGCGCTCACCGTCGAGCGACCGACCGGCTGCGACGTGCTCCCCCTGCCAGCCCCCGTGCTCACCGCGGTCGAGGTCGCTGAGGGCGAGCTGCCCGATGCCTTTGAGCTGATCGTCACTGAAGAAGACTTCGACTGCTCAGGCTCCGTCGAAGACGGAGCGGACTGCTCCCCCGCAGACCCCTGTGGACCCGACCTGAGATGCCACGGCACCTTCGGAGACCGCGACGGCTGGTGCGCCGATCTCGAGGCCGCTGGAACCTTCCCGTTCAACGGGGGCGAGGTCCCGGACGATCCCGAGACTCCCCTGATCCTCGACGTCGAGGTCTCAGGGCTCCGTACCGCCATCGCCGACGTGATCGTCGAGCTTACGCTCGACCACCCTCGACCCGAAGACCTGCGCATCACCCTGACCAACCCCGACGGCACGACCAACCCCATCCGCGACCGTCACCCCGGCCCCACCACCGAGTTCACCCGGAGCACCTTCGTCTTCGGATTTCCCGGCGGCGAGGCCGCGAACGGCACCTGGCAGATCCACGCCTACGACGACGTCGCAGGGGAGGCAGGATCCGTGACCGAAGGCCGACTCGCGGTCACGAGCCTCTGGGACTGACCCCAACGAGCTTCCCCGCGATCCTATGGCCCACTCCAGCAGCCTATACCCCCTGGTCCTGTCTCTTATTCTTGGCTTCCTAGCCTGTCCCTTAGCCTGGGCTCAGCCCGAGCCCGACGGCCCGGCGTCCGCCCGCACGGCTCCCCTGAGGGTCGGCGTGGCGGGATCGGAACCCTTCGTCATCGATCGCGGGACCGAGGTGAGCGGCCTGAGCATCGAGGTCTGGAGGGAGGCCTCACGGACCGTCCCGGTTCAGCAGGGACCTCCACAGGTCTACCCTTCGGCCGAGGCGGTGATCGCCGCGGTGGAACGGGGCGAAATCGACGTGGCAATCGGCCCTCTCACGATCACCCGGGCACGGGCTGAGCGCGTGGCCTTCACCCAGCCCTGGATGCACGCGGGCATCGGGATCGCCGCGCGAGAATCTCTCGGGCTGTGGTCCATGCTCGGCTCCTTCTTCAGCCGCGCCTTCCTGGTCGGTGTCGGGGTGCTTCTCACCGTCCTGTTCGCCGTCGGCGCCCTCTTGTGGGTGGCAGAGCGCCACAAGAACGACAACATCCCTTCCCAGGCCATCCCGGGGATCGGCAACAGCATGTGGCTCGCGATCGTGACCATGACCACCGTAGGCTACGGCGACATTGCGCCCGTCACCCGCTCCGGCCGACTCATTGCCAGCGTGTGGATGCTGGCCTCGATGGTCACCGCCTCGTCGTTGACCGCCGGGATCGCCACCGTGCTGACCCTCACCCAACTCCATGTCTCGAGCATCCGCACCCCGTCCGACATGAGCGACCAGCAGGTCGGCGTGGTGCGAGGCACGACCAGCGCTGGCTTCGTGCGACGTCACGGGGGGATCGCCGTCGAGTTCGAAGACCTCACGGCCGCGATCAAAGCCGCCGAGAGCGGGGACGTCTCAGCGGTAGCTCACGATCGCCCGAGTCTGTCTTTCGCGCTTCGACAGCGCGGTACCGCGGACCTCACCCTGAGCGACTCCGCGTGGGAGCCGCTCGGCTACGGCTTCGCCTTCGCTTTGGGCGACGCGCGAAAGAGAGACATCGACGTCAACCTGCTCGGCCTGCACGAGCTCCACGCCATCGACAACCTCGCCGAGGAGTGGCTCTAGCGCATACGGATCGCGTGCGGCGCTGAACAGAGGTCTTCTACGGAGGGTCGGGGGGG
>REDI01000026.1 GCA_007693595.1 Deltaproteobacteria bacterium
TGCTCGCGGTCCTCGGCCTGCTCGGCCTGCTTGGGATGCGCCGGCGGCGGTAGGGGCGGCGTCGTTCAACCCTACGCTCGCCCCTTGCCCCGAGCGGTAGACTTGGGCTACCCCTCCGGCTCGCCTCCAGCGCTCCGGAGCCCCCATGAGCCAGCCCGCCCCTGCCGATGAGCTCGCCCCGACCGGGCCCATCGCCTCGATCCTCGCCCTCGACAACCGCTTCTGGATCGTCAACGTCATGGAGATGCTCGAGCGCCTCGCCTACTACGGGGTGCGCGCGGTCGTGCCGATCTACATGGTGCTCGCGACCCAAGAGGGCGGGATCGAGCTCAGCCATGCTCAGAAGGGCACGATCTTCGCGTGGTGGGCCTTCGTGCAGTCCATGCTGCCCATGTACACCGGCGGGCTGGCGGATCGATACGGGCACAAGAACATCATCGGGCTCGCCATCGGGCTGAAGATCGTAGGCTACGTGCTCATGGCCTACCAGACCAGCTTCTACGGCTTCATGGTGGGCTGCCTGCTCCTCGCGGCGGGCACGGCGATCTTCAAGCCCGGTGTGCAAGGAACCCTCGCCGCCACCATGCCCCGCAAGCACGCCTCGATGGGCTGGGGCATCTTCTACCAGCTCGTCAACGTCGGCGGCTTTCTAGGGCCGGTGCTCGCGGGCGTGCTGCGCTTGATGGACTGGAAGTACGTCTTCTTGATCTGCGCGGCGATCGTCGCCCTCAACGTGCTCTGGCTGCCCTTCTACCGCTCCCCCACCGAGGAGCGAAAGCTCTCACGGGCCGAGGATGGCGGCACCGAAGACGACGCGAAGACCCGCGAAACCTGGGGGGCGCTGGCCCGTTCGATAAGCCCTGCGAGCGCCTGGTTCTGGGCAGCGGCGTGGACCCTGATCAACCTCGGCCTGAGCGCCTCGTGGCTGCTCGGCTGGGTCACGATCTCGGCGGACGACTATGTGCTGCTCACCATCATGTTCGCCATCTACCAGCTCGCCTTCTACGTCTTCGCGCCGATGAAGGCGCGCTGGTTCGACGAAGGCGCCACCGATCCCTTCTCGGTGGTCGTGGTCTCGACGGTCGGCATGTTCAAGCCGCGGGTGCTCTTCTTCTGCTTGGTCTTTGCCGGCTTCTGGCTCATGTTCAACCAGGTCTTCGACCTGCTGCCCAACACCATCGACGACTGGGTCGACAGCAGCGGCGTCATCCAGGTCTTGGGGCAGGCCTTCGCCATCCCGGCCATCCCCATCGTCCTCGGGGCGATCTTTGCAGGGATCCTGGGATCCCTCTGCGCGATCGCGGTCTTGCTACCCATGCGTCCCGATCGCCGCCCACCGGATCAGGTCCCGGCCGGCTCCTACCTCGTGGTCGCCCTCGCCCTCGCGGGTGCCACGCTCCCCGGCTTGTGGATCGGCGAGTCCTCGCTGGGCTCCCCCCTCCCCCCCTTCGCCCTCAGCGCCCTGGCCAGCCTAGGGACCGGGGGACTCCTGGCGGCGGTCGCCTACCGATCGCGTCTTCCCGCCAAGATCCTCGCCGCCGTGGCCCTCGGGGTCGGGGCGCTGGGCTGGGGTGGCCTGAGCGTGCCGTACCTGCTCGATAGCGCAGCGGGCCTCACCGCTTTCGCCGAGAGCGGAGGTCAGATCAACCCCGAGTGGATGATCAACCTCAACCCGGGGCTCATCGTCTTCACCATGGTGTTCTTCGCTTGGCTCTCGAGCTTCATGCGGCCGCTCACCTCGATCACCCTGGGCATGGTGGTGGCGACCGCCGGCTCCTTGCTCGCCGGTATGTCCTCGCTGGGGTGGCTCGTGCTCGCGGGCATCTTCGTCTTCAGCGTCGGCGAGATGCTCAGCTCCCCCAAAAAAATGGAATACCTCGCGAGCCTCTCGCCCAAGGGCCAGGAGGGCCTCTTCATGGGCTACGCCAACGTGCCCGTCGCCCTGGGCTGGATCGCGGGCTCGCTCTTCGCCGGCAACCGCTACGACCAGGTCGGCGACAAGGTCAACCTCGCGCGCAAGCACCTGGCCGAGCAGACCGAACTCACCCCCGAGGCCGTCGACGCCCTGGACAAGACCCAGGTGCTCCCCACCCTCGCCGCCGAGCTCGACGGGACGGTCCTCGAGGCTCAGCGCTTCCTCTTCCAGACCTACAACCCCTGGACGGTGTGGGTCGAGATCGGAGCCATCGGGGCGGTGAGCATCGTTGGGATGATCGTCTACGATCAGGTCCTCCGCTACGTCGATCGGGAGCGTGCATGAGCTTCATCGTCCTCGAGGGCCTCGACGGGGCCGGCACCACCACCCAGATGCACCGCCTCGGCGACCGGCTCACCCAGGCGGGTCACCGGGTGGTGCGAAGCCACGAGCCCACCGACGGGCCCATCGGGCGGCTCATCCGGCAGACGCTACGCATGGAGCCCGGCGCGATCCCGCCCTCCTGCCTTCCCTGGCTCTTCGCGGCCGACCGGGCCGACCACCTCGCACGAAAGGTCGAGCCAGCCCTCGCGTCGGGGGCGGTGGTGATCACCGATCGCTACCTGCACAGCTCCCTGGCCTACCAGTCCCTCGAACTCGGGCTCGAACAGGTCTTCGCGCTGAACCAGGCGTTCCTGGTCCCCGATCTCACGATCTTCTTCGACGTGCCCGTCGAGGTCTGCCTGACCCGGATCGACGCCCGCGGCGGCGTGCGCGAGATCTTCGAGGAACGCAGCCGGCTCGAGCAGATCGCGACGTCCTACGAGGCGGTGCTTCGGCGGCTCGAGGCGAGGGGCGACCCCATCGAACGCATCGACGGCACAGGCACCATCGAGCAGGTCAGCGCCCGGATCGACGCTCTGGTCGATCCCCTCCTGACCCCCTGATGGCCCGCTTCGTCCAGCTCCTCGGCCTGACCCCCTACGAGGAGGCACACGCCTTGATGGAGCGCCTGGTCAGCGCGCGTGCTGCGGGGCAGGGGCCCGATGTCGTGCTCTTGCTGGAGCATCCCCCGGTGATCACCGTCGGTCGAAGCCGTGGCGCCGCCGAGAGCGTGCTCGACCCGGGGGGCTTGCCGGTGCGTTTCGTCGCGCGGGGGGGCGACGCCACCTTGCACGGTCCGGGCCAGCTCATCGCGTGGCCGATCCTGGGGCTCCAGGGGCCGCGGCGCGACCTGATCCGCCACCTGCGCTCCTTGGAGCGAGCGGTCCTCGACCTCCTGGCCGATCTTGGGGTGCCCGCTCAGCGAGATCCGCGCAACACCGGGGTCTGGCTGCCCATGCCTGAGGGGAAGCCCCGCAAGGTCTGCGCCATCGGCACCGGCGCCCGCCGCTGGGTCACGAGCCACGGGCTGGCCCTCAACCTCACCCTGGACCTCCAGGCCTATCGGCGGCTGCGTCCCTGCGGCCTCGATCCCGACACCGTCACCCGCCTGGCCGACCACCGGACGCCCTGCCCAAGCCCCCAGGCCCTCGCGCCGGACCTGGCGCCCTACCTCAGTCGTGCCTTGCAGATCCCCATCGAGGGACCCGTCGTTCCGGTGGCGCCGCGCGAGCGCGCAGACCTGCTCCGGGAGCTGGGCGTCGCGGGGGGGATGGCCCCCGAGGCAAGCGAGCGTTAGCCCGCGCCTCGGAGGAGCGTATGATCGATCCACGCCTCGTGGCCGACGACCCCGATCGGGTCAAAGACCACCTCAGCCGTCGCCAGCAGCCCGACCTTCACCCCATCGTCGACGAGATCGTCGACCTCAGCACGCGCCGCGCCGCCCTGCTCACCGAGCAGAGCGAGCTGCGCAACCAGCGCAACGTGCTGTCCAAGCAGATTGGCGAGCTCTACAAGCAGGGCCTCCGCGACGAGGCCGAGGGCCTCAAGGCCACGGTGCAGCAGGGGAACGAGCGCATCTCGTCGATCGAGGCCGAGCTCGCCCAGGTCGTCTCCACCCGCGACGACCTGCTCCTCCAGCTCCCCAACCTCCTCGACGACGACGTGCCCACAGGAGCCTCCGAGGCCGACAACCAGATCCTCCGCGTATGGGGTGAGCCCCCGCGCTTCGACTTCGCTCCCCAGAGCCACGTCGAGATCGGCGCGCGTTTGGGTATTCTCGACTTCGAAGCCTCGGCCAAGCTCACCGGCGCGCGCTTCGCCGTGCTCCGGGCCCAGGCCGCCCGACTCGAGCGTGCCCTGATCAACTTCTTCCTCGACGTCGCGACCCAGGAGCACGGCTACACCGAGGTCATGACGCCCTACATCGTCCACCGACGGATCCTCGAAGGCACGGGCCAGCTCCCCAAGTTCGAGGGCGACCTCTTCAAGCTCCACGGCGAGCTCAACGGCAGCGACGCCTTTCTGATCCCCACCGCCGAGGTCCCCGTCACCAACCTCCACCGCGATGAGATCCTCGAAGAAGAGGCCCTCCCCTTACAGTACGCCGCCTTTACCCCCTGCTTCCGCGCCGAGGCAGGCAGCGCGGGTCGCGACGTGCGCGGCATGATCCGCCAGCACCAGTTCCACAAGGTCGAGCTGGTCTGGATCACCACCCCCGAGCACAGCGCCCAAGCCCACCAGACCTTGCTCGGTCACGCCGAGACCCTGCTGCAGCGGCTCGCGCTGCCCTATCGGGTCAGCCTGCTGTGCAGCGGCGACATCTCTTTCGCCGCCCAGCGCTGCTACGACCTCGAGGTCTGGCTCCCGAGCCAGAACGCCTACCGCGAGATCAGCTCCGTCTCGTGCTTCGGCGAGTTTCAGGCCCAGCGTATGGCCCTGCGCTATCGCCCCGATCAAGAAGCGAACCGCAAGGCCAAGCCCCGCCCGGCCCATACCCTCAACGGATCGGGTCTCGCCGTCGGCCGAACGCTCGTCGCCCTGCTCGAGAATGGGCAGCGCGCCGACGGCTCCGTCGAGCTCCCCGAGGTCCTGGGGCCCTACATGGGCGGAGAGCTGGTGCTCAGGCCGCCATCAGCCTGAGCCCGCGCTCGCCTTGACGTCGACGCGCCGATGCCATAGACCTCGACCGCCGCGCTGAGGAGGTGTGGCCGAGTGGTCGAAGGCAGTGGTCTTGAAAACCACCGACCGAAAGGTCCGAGGGTTCGAATCCCTCCGCCTCCGCCAGTTCTTTGCCATCGCAGCTCATCGCACCACGGAGTCGTGACCGAGAGGCCGAAGGTGCTCGATTGCTAATCGAGTGTGGGTGTAAAAAGCCCACCGAGGGTTCGAATCCCTCCGACTCCGCCACTTTTCACCTGCACCCATAGCTCAATTGGATAGAGCGTCGGACTTCGGATCCGAAAGTTGGGGGTTCGAGTCCTCCTGGGTGCGCCACTCGCCCGCATAGGTTACACACGGCTGCCGCGTCAGCGCGCCGACAACATCCTGCACCCATAGCTCAATTGGATAGAGCGTCGGACTACGGATCCGAAGGTTGGGGGTTCGACTCCTCCTGGGTGCGCCATCTAGGGCCCCCTCCGGCCGTTCTGCCTCCGGAGGGGGCCTTCTCTTTGGAAGGTCGTGAACCGAGCACCGACCCGGTCCTACCCTGAGCTGAGCGTCGTCGGCGTCGCCCTAGGCGCGCTGCAGGGCGTGGTGATGACCGCGGCCTTCGTCTACATCGCGCTCAAGCTCGGCTTTGGGCTGGCGGGATCGACCGTCGCGGCGATCATCGGCTTCACCTTGCTTCGCGGGGTGCTTCGCCGACGCTCGATCATCGAGAACAACATCAACCAGACGGTGGCTTCAGGCATCAACACCGCGAGCGCGGGGGTGGTGTTCACCCTGCCCGCGCTCCTCTTGCTCTCCGTCGACGATCCCTCGCTTCAAGGCTACCCGATCGGCGCCCTGATCTTCGCCGCCATCGCGGGCAGCCTGATGGGGATCGTGCTGATCATCCCACTTCGAAAGCAGATGGTCGAGCTGGAGCGCCTGCGCTTCCCGAGCGGCATCGCGGTGGGCACCCTGCTGCGCAGCCCCGGCGAGGGCCTGACCCAGGGGGCGCTGCTGATGGTCGGGGCGGCGGTCGCGGCGGCCTTGACCTTGGGGGTCAACCTCGCCTTCGTCCCCGAAGAGTTGGACCTGGGCGGCCTGTTCGCCCTGCCTCCCTGGCTGCCGATCGCCCTGTACGTCTCGGCGGCGAACCTGGGGGCGGGCCTGCTCTCGGGCAAGGGTGGGCTGCCCTTCGCCGCGGGCGGGGTGCTGGCGTGGTGGGTGATCAGCCCCATCGCCGTCGGGGCGGGGTGGGTCGAGCCCATCGCTCCGCTGCCGGCCACGGTGCAGTCAGGCTGGATGGCCGGCGAGATCTATGCCGAGATGCTGCGCCCCCTGGGGATCGGCCTGCTCATCGGCGGCGCCCTCGCCGGGGTCTTCTCGGCTCTGCCCGCCGTCACCGGCGCCATGAAGAGCCTCGCCGCCGCCGCCAAGGTGGCCCGTCAGCGAGGCGCCAGCCCCGAGGAGCTCCCCCCCAAGTGGGTCTACGCCGGCATGGGGGGAGCCTTCGTGTTGATGTGGCTCAGCGCGTGGTTCGCACCGGGGATCGGCTTCTTTCACGCCCTGCTCATCGCCGTGGTCGGGGCGGTCTGGCTCGGGCTAGCGGGCGTGATCGTCGCCACGGCCACCGGCCACACCGACATCTCGCCGCTCTCGGGCCTGTCCCTCATCGCCGTCACCCTGATGTACTTCCTCACCGGGGGCAACGTGACGGCGAGCATCCTGATCGGGGTCGCGGTCTGCGTCGCGATCAACCAATGCGCCGACATGATGAGCGATCTCAAGACCGGCCACCTGGTCGGCGCTCGTCCTCGCGATCAACAGGTGGCGCAGCTCCTGCTCTGCTGGGTGGGGCCCTTGGTCGCCATCGGCGTACTCATGCTCTTGTGGACCCTGCCCCCCGATGGCTCGCCCGGCTTCGGCCCACAGTCCACCGCCTGCCTCGAGGGCACCGCCCAGTGCCTCTCGGCTCCCCAAGGCGACGCGCTCCAGTCGGTCCTCGCCGCCCTCTCTCGCGGCGACAGCGCACTCGACAAGTACATCTCGGGCGCGGCCCTGGGTGGGGCCCTGTCGATCTTCCCCATCGGCGGCGTGGCCGTACTCGTCGGGCTGGCCATGTACCTCCCCTTCTCGATCACCCTTGGCTACGGGGTAGGTTGCCTGATCTCGATGGGGCTGGGCAAGCGCTTCGGACCCCGCTTTGTCGGTCGAAAGCTCGTCCCCTTCGCCGCCGGCCTGATCGTGGGCGAAGCGCTGATCCAGCTCGCCTGGAGCCTGGGCCTGCTCGCCCTGGGAGGCGCCCAGTGATGCGCGCCCTGGCCTGGTTCCTGCTCCTAGTCGGCGTGCTGCTCGGCGCAGCAGGCGCGGCCCTCAACGCCGAGGAACACCAGCAGTACCGCGCTGAGCTCGGGCTGGCGATCACCCTGGAGCGCGCCGAGCAGGCCCGGCTGCGCGCCGCCGATCGGCTGGCGGAGGCCCCGCCCGAAGAAGCAGCCAGCGCTCGCGACGCCCTCGCCGCCGCCGACGTCGCCATCGAGGCCCTGCGCGAGGCTGGGACCTTCGAAGGGGACCTCGCCCAAGCCGCAGCGAGCGCGCGGGCCGCTGTCAGCCGGGTCCCCACTCCTATCGAGCGCCTGATCGGCTGGCTCCGGGTCGGCGGGATCCCCTGGGGACTCGGCGTCGTCGCCATCGGTGCAGGGGCCTGGCTAGCGCGTCGCGAACAGGCCCGAACGACCTCGTCCGCCGCCACGAGCGAGCGAGGCGCGGTCGACTTCCTCGCCGCCGTGGACTCCGCCATCGAGGTGCTGAACGAGACGGGCGAGGCCATCGCGGACCTCCCTCTCGACGCGCCGACCTTCACCGTCCGCACCCGGATCGACGCCCTGCAAGACGAGGTCCTCACCCCGCTCGTCGAGGGACGCGGGCAGCTCATCGCGCGGCACGGCCTGACCACCTTCGCGGTCTACTTCGGCGCCTTCTCGGCGGGGGAGCGAAACCTGGCGCGCGTCTGGTCCGCCCTCACCGACGGCCACACCCCCACCGCTCGCGACGCCCTCCAAGCGAGCCTCCAGAGCTTCGAGCACGCCCGAGCGGCCTACGTCCAGGCCGAGACCGCTAGCGCGACGGCCGCCCCGGCCCCAGACTAAAGGTATACCCAAGGCTCGTCGAGCCCACGAACTGGTGGTACAGCGCCGCGGTCACCCGGAGCTCCGGCCCATGAAGGATGCCGCCGCGGGTCTGAAAGGCCTGCCAACGGCCCACCGCCCCCAGCCCCAGCAACGTGCCCCCGCCGACGAGCTGAGCGCCGACAAAGCCGCGCTCTGGCGCCCACCCGACGGCCACGGTCCCGATCAGCGCGTGGGGGTAGGTCGCGTCGCGCATGGTGTAGGTGAGCCATGGGGCCGTCTCGAGTCCGATCGACCAGCCCAGCCCGCCCCATAGCTCGAAGTCGCAGGCCACCCCGAGGCCTGGCGAGACGCGGGTGTGGTGCGAAGTGGTGACGTTCTGCCAGCTCTCTTCGACATCCGAGAGGGACCCCTGCACGCTCGCGACCACGGAGCACCGCCTGAGGATGAAGCGCCGGTGAAGGGTGCGTTCGGGCATCCCTAGCTCGGCCGCCAGATCGGGCCTCCGCCGCGGCTCCCGCGAGGCAGGAGGGACCGATACGCGCCCGACCTCGTCGGGCGGTGAAGCCGCGTCGTGCGCCCGAGCCTCGGGATCCTGGAGCGCCCCATCGGCGAGGGCGGATCCCCCCGAGGACGCCGGCGGGAGCGGGTCGGCCTGTCGTCGGGCGACGCGCTCCTCCTCCGTACAGAGCGGAAGCGCCGTGACGCCAGCGCGCCCCACCGCGAACAGATCGCCACAGGGATCGTGAGCAGGAGGGCCCGAGAGGGCCTCGCAGGGACGATCCGACACCCGATCCTCCATCGTCAGCCGGCTCTGCCGGATCTGGATCCGACGGACGCCATCGACCCCGCAGAGCCACACCGCCCCCACCTCAAGGCTGGCGTCTAGGGAGGACCTGTCGAGCCGGTCCAAGACGCGCCCATTGGAGCCATCGAGCAGCCATACGTCGAAGGGACCCACCACCACCACCCGGCCCTCCGGGGCGGCGAAGACCTGGCGCACCGGCCCCTCGAGGTCCGCGCTCCAGCGAGAGGTGCCGACCCGCTCCTCCGAAGTCGACGGGTCCTCAGCCGGGGTGGTCTGAGGAGGCTCCTCCGACCCAGCGCTAGGCGGAGAGGGCTCCGCGAGGGCCGGGGTGGATCCCGCCATTCCCGCCACGATCCACAAGGCGGCTCCACGCATCCTTGCTGAGGCTCGTCGTGGCAACCTTCCCTCGTGGCATCGGCCCGTCAGGCCCCGGTGAAGGCTGCGGCGCTGACTGGCTCTCAGCCCGCCCTCAGCCTATCCCTCCCCCTGCCCCATTGCGAGAGGTGCATCATGACCAAGGTCCTCGTCACAGGCGCGCTCGGTCAGCTAGGCACCGAGATCTGCAAGAGTCTCCGCCTGCGATACGGCGACGAGGCCGTGCTTCAGACCGACGTGCGGCCCCCCTCGCCCGCGCACCAGGGCTACTACCGAACCCTCGACGTGCTGGAGCGCGGAGCGATCGAGCAGGTCGTCGCCAACTTCCAGCCGACGATCGTCATCCATCTGGCGGCCTTGCTCTCGGCCACGGGGGAGCGGTGGCCCGAGCTCGCCTGGAAGCTCAACGTCGGCAGCGCGCTCAACCTGCTCGAGATCGCCCGAGAGGCGGGCTTTACCTTCTTTCTTCCGAGCTCCATCGCCGCCTTCGGCCCTGGCACGCCGGTCGACGACACCCCGCAGATCACGGTGCAGCGTCCCAGCACCATGTACGGGATCACCAAGGTCACCGGCGAGCTGCTCTGTGAATACTACTTCACCCGCTACGGCGTCGACACACGCGGGCTGCGCTTCCCCGGGCTGATCTCGCACAGCGCGCCCCCAGGCGGGGGCACCACCGACTACGCCGTCGAGATCTTCGAGGCCGCGCTCCGGCACGGCCGCTTCGCCTGCCCCCTCGCCCCCGACACGCGCCTGGACATGATGTACATGCCCGACGCCTCCAAGGCGGTGATGGACCTCCTCGATGCTCCGGCCGACAAGCTGATCCACCGCAACGCCTACAACGTCACCGCGATGAGCTTCACGCCGGCAGAGCTGGCCGAGGCCATCCGGGTCCACCTCCCGCGCTTCGAGCTGGTCCACGAGCCGGATCCAACCCGCCAGCGGATCGCCGATAGCTGGCCCAATCGCATGGATGACCGGGCCGCCCGCCAAGAGTGGGGCTGGGACCCACGCTACGACATCCAGGCGATGGTCGCCGACATGCTGGATCAGGTCGAACGCAAGCTGCAGTCCTAGAGCGCGAGCCGCCGCTTACTCGTCGAGCTCGCCCCAGAGCGAGAGGCTCAGGGCGTACATGCCGTCGATGGGCTTGGCGTCGAAGGACATGGGCTGGCTGTCGAGGATCTTAGGCTCGACCTCGCCGATGAAGCCCTCGCCCGAGAGGCCACCGATGAGCTCCGCGAGGTCGAAGGTGAGCTGGCCCCCCAGGATGCCGGCCACGCTGTCGATCAAGGACGAGAGCGAATCGACGACCTCTTCTTCGCGCCAGACGTGAGAGGGAGCGCCGTAGTACATGACCGCCCCATCGCCGATGCCCAGGTTCACGCGAAGGGTGCTGCCTTGGGCGACGATGTTGGCGTCGATGGCGATGTTGGAGATGATCCACGGGTCGCAGACCCCTTGCTCGAGCGTGCCGATGGTCAGATCGATGTCGGGCAGGAAGAGGGAGCCGAGCGGATCGATGCCGTCGCGCAGGCGGACCAGCGTGGCCGGGCCCGGCGCCAGGTCGAAGCACCAGGTCGCGCCGTCGGGGGCGTACTCGCCGCCCGGCAGGTTTCCGACCACCGTGCCCAGCACTCCGCCGATGGGGCCGAGATCCAGGTCCTCGCTGAGGGCCTCGCTGATGGCGCCGCCGACCATGCTGTGAAGCAAGCCCTCGTGCACGCCCACCGCGAGGTGAACGGGCTCCGAGACGCGGTCCGAGCCCAGCGGGTACGGCGTGTTGAGGCCACGGTGGGGCGCGGGCTGATCGATGCCGACGGTCGCGCCGAGGGTCAACCCCTGTGGCTCCCCGGCGACCTGCCGGAGCGCGAGGCTGAGCTCGGTCCCCATGAGGTCGGTCTCGAAGTCGAAGGGCCCGCCGATCTCGACCTCGTCGATCAGGTCGAAGAGCACATCGCCCAGGTTCTCGCCCAACCAAGTCACGACCCAGCCCAGGCCATCGAGCGCGGCTTCAGCGACCTCGACGTGGATGTCTCCGATGGAGACCCTAGCATCGGTCAGGTCGACGGAGGTGTTGCTGGCCCGAAGGAAGACGACCCCGTCGTCGCGGATGGCGGGCTGGGCGAGCGCTGCGGCCCCCACGCGATCGTAACCAATCTCGAGATCGGCCTCGATGGTGCCTCCGAAGATGCTGGCCCGAGCCTCGTAGACGATCCGGAAGTCGCGGATGGCGAGCCCGACGTCGAGCCCCCCTTCGGCGCCCTGGATCTCGACCCGAGTCGGCTCGTGCTCGACGCCCTTGGCGGACAAGCTGAGGTCGGAGCCGGACCACGAAGGCAGCGCGTTGGCGATCTGCTCGGACCAGCCGGTCTCGTCGAAGGCGCGGCCCAGCTCGACTCCCAGGCGCTCCAGGCCGTCGTTGGTGACCCGCGCAGGGATCTCGGCGACGAAGGACTCCATGGGGTCTTGACCGGCGAAGACGGGGATCCTCTCGCGCAGCGCGGGGCCCGCCTGGCGCCCCAACTGAATATCGACGACCTCGTAGTCGCCGTCGAAGTCGACCAGAACTGCGAAGCGGCCGGCTCCATCGACCTGGACCGGCTGCCCACCGATCTGAAGGTTGGCTCCCGGATCCGAGACCTGACCCGTGACCCGGATCGGCCCGTCGCCAAGGAACTGGCCGTAGGACGGGGACTCGATGATCAGCTCGAGCGGGGTGTCGGCGGCAGAGACGCGCTCCGTACCACAAGCGGCGAGCAAGACGGGAAGGGCGAGCAGAGAATAGCGCATGAAGACCTCGGGGGCGCGACCTGCGGGGCGCGCCAATCAACGGTGCAGACCAGAACAGAGCTGGAGAGAGGCTGCCGACACGGCAGGGTGTAACGCTCCAGGCGCGCGGAGTATAGCACGACCCTTCGAGCCCTCGCGACCCTTTCGTGGGGGGAAGCGGGGGCGTTATCCGCAAACCTCGCTCTCTCCTCGTCCGGCGTAGCCCCGATCGCCCCTCGAAGATACCGACCGACCGGAGGTCTGTCATGCCCCGCTTCGTCAGGTGGCTCCCCCTGTGGCTCGCCCTGGGCTGCCCCGCCGACCCGCACGTCTCCGCCGAGCCCACGGCCAGCCCCGATCCGACCGCCGCGGACTACTGCGAGACGTCCGCCGACATGTTCTGTCGCTACTACATCCGGTGCGGGCGCATGGCGGTCCAGACCCACGAAGCGTGCCTCTCGACCTTCTCCGAGGCGTGCACCCAAAGCTATCAGCCCCACTATCAAGCCCTCGAAGCCCGCGGCGAGATCCGCCTGAGCGCCTCGGGCCTGCGCGAATGCGAGGCCCACCTCGATGAGGTCCCCTGCGACCAGCAGATCTTCGATCTCGACGGCGCCTGTGGTGCGGTCTGGGAAGGGCTGGCTCCCGCTGGGTCCACCTGCGCACCGGGCATCGAGAGCTTCCTGTGCGACCGGAGCTCGACCTGCGTGCTCGGCTTGGACTTCTGCGGGACCTGCCAGCCCACCGTCCGCGACGGCGAGCCCTGCGAGGACGCCCGCTGCGGCCCGACCTCCACCTGCGTCGAGGGCACCTGCGCGCCCCGCCGTCTTCCGGGCGAGACCTGTGATGAGGAGCGGCGCTGTGTCGCGGGGGCCTGGTGCGCCGAGGGCCTGTGTGAGGGTCCCACCATCGCGGCCCTCGGTCAGAGCTGCGATCAACGGCAACGCTGTCCGTACAAGAGCGCATGCATCGGCGGCGTCTGCGTCGAGGCCGCCCTGCTCGACGAGCCTTGCGGTCCCCAAGCGCCCTGCGCGAGCGGCTGGTGCGACGAAGGGACCTGCGCCCCCTTCAAGGCCGGGGGGGAGCCGTGCGGAGCGGGTCAGGAGTGCCACTCCCGCGCCTGCGACGGCACCTGCGTTCCCTTGCCGGGGGTCTGCTTCATCGACGAGTGATCGAAGCGCTACTGGGGCTCCACCCTGAACTCGACGCGCCGATTGTCGGCTCGCCCTTCGGCGGTGTCGTTGGAGGACCGCGGGCGGGTCGGACCGTAGCCGCGCGCTCGGAGGCGCTCGGGCGCGACCCCCCGCTCGATGAGGGCCTGGACCACCTCGGCCGCGCGACGGCGCGAGAGCTCCATATTGAAGGGCACCCCCCCGATAGGATCGGTGTGCCCCCCGACCTCGAGGCGCACGATCTCGGGGTGGGCGAGAAGGACGGCGGCGATCTCGTCGAGCATGGGGCCACTGTCGGCGCGCAAGGTGGAGCGCCCCGTGTCGAAGTAGATGCGATCCTTGAGCACCACGAGCCCTTCTTCGAGCCCCACCTGGGCCGGGCGCAGCCGAAGGGTGAGCGTCTGGGCCCCGTCGCCCGGTGCGAGCTGTACCTCGCCCGCCTGTGTCCCGAGCTGCTCGGTGCTGGCGAGCACGCGCCACCGCCCTGGTCGCAGCGTGGCTTGCACGAGCCCGTCTGGGCCCGTGCGCGCGACCGAAACGTCTTCGGGGCCATCGAATCGGACCTCGGCCCCGGTGAGCGGCGAGCCGTCGGGCCCCTCGACGCGGACTTGGAGTGGACGCGGCTCCCAGGCGAGCGTGAGGATGCGTTCGTTCGGGCCATCTTCAAGCTTGGTCGACTGGATCTCGGCCGGGAGGAAGGCCTCAGCCTCCGCGCGGATCGTGCGTGGACCCGGCTCGATGCCCGAGATCAGGGCGAGCCCGCCCTGCCCCGTGACCTGGGGTGGCCCGTCGTCGATGCGCAGAGTCGCCCCGGCGATGGGGGCCCCTTCGGGATCCTGGACCCGCACCAAGACCTGCGCCTTGGCGGCAGGGGCCGGCGCTAGATCGACCTCCACCTCGGTCAGGCCAGGCTCCTCTCCGACGCGGACTTGGCGCTGCTCCATCCCGTAGCGAGGGGAGCTGACCAAGATCTGCCACTGCCCAGGATCGACTTGAAAGAGTCGCTGACCATCCGCGTCGACGGGGCTGCTCGGGATGAAGCGCGGCCCGCCGAGCCGAACGCTGGCATCTTCGACCGGCTTGCCCTGGGCTCGGGCCGTCACCCGCAGGGCACCCACCCCGTAGTCCAGCACCACCCGACGCGGCCGCTCCTGCTCGGTGACCTGGACGTCGAGGGCCATGGGCTGGAACGGTTCGGCAGCGATCTCGAGCAGCCGGCGCCCCGTCGAGATCCCCTGCATCGACAGGGTCCCCAGGCTCGCGGTGGCGCCAGACTCGATGCCGTCGAGCGAGATCCTCGCGCCCTTGACCGGCTCACCCTCGGGATCCACCACCTCGACCATGAGGGCACCCGCCCCGGTCTCACCGCCCCCGAGGACGGCTTCGACCACATGCAGGCTCCGGCTCTCGGGCGGGATCGCCACCCCCTGCTGCTGCGCTCCGAGGGTGGGGCTGGCCACGAGCACCTGCCAGAGCCCCGGCCCGAGGGTGGTAAAGCCGAGCCCCTCGCCCCCCAGCGGCAGCGGTGCGGCGCGTTCGGGGCCGGCGAAGCGCGCGGTGGCGTCGGGAGCCATGCCCTGCGGCCCGCGAGCCAAGACCAAGGTCGTACCCGGCTGCCATCCGAGCACGACGGTCTTCTCTTGGAGGCCCTCGTACAAAAACAGCGACTCCTCAACATCGACGAAGCGCTCCCCGCCGACGCTCAGGGTCCGCGGCCCCTCGCGTAACTTGGTCAGGCTCAGCGCCCCGCCGGAGGAGGTCGTGCCGAGCAGCTTCCCGTCGAGCTGAACCTCGGCGCCATTCACCGGGGCGTTGTCGGGATCGACCACCCGGATCATCAGATCGACGAGACCATCTTCGGGGGGCTGCAGCACGACCTCGACCACCTGGAGGGCGGTGTCGCGATCGGGGAGATCGAGGGCGCGCTGCTGAAGCCCATACCGGGGCGACGCCACGAGGAGCTGCCACGGTCCGGGGCGAAGCACGAAGGTGCGGCGCCCCATCTCGCCCATCTGAAAGGGTCCGAGTCGATCCGCCCCGACGAAGCGGGCGGTAGCGTCGCCGACACGCTCGCCTTCGGGGCCGCGCACGACGACCTGAACCGCACCTCGTTCCCTGGTCATCACGAGCTCGACCGGCAGCGGCGGTCGCTCGGGCTCGAGCTCGGGGCGGGTGAAGTCGCGGTAGGTCTCGGCCTGAGCGTCGATCACTCGGGGCTCGGCGTCGAGGCCCTCGATGCGAACCCGACCGCCGCTCGCCGAGGTGCCGATGGGCTCCCCCGACAAGCTGAGGTTCGCGCCGGCGACCGCCTCGCCCTCGACGTCGACCACCCTTAGGTCAAAGCCCCGATCTCCACGCTCCGGCAGCAGGATGTACGTCAGCTCCTCGGCGGAGGGGCCCCGCACGGGCAAGGCGAGATCTCGAGCTTGGGTGCCGAAGCCCTGGGCGATCGCCGAGACGGTGTAGTCCCCTGGTGGGAGCTCGAACGAGGCCATGCCCTGCGCGGCGCGCACCGGGGGGCGATCGGTCTCGAACCGAAGCTCCGCGTCGATGGGACGGCCTTCGGTGTCGCGAGTCGTGACCGAGATCTGAACCGGACGCCACGCGAGCTCCACCGAGAGGGGCTCTTGGTCGCGGGGAGGATCGAGCTCGGCGGTGACCAGCCCCTCGGCCGAGATCGCCAGAACTTCGCTGCGGCGCCAGCGCACGGCTGGAAGGCTGGCTTCGCCACGCTCATCGGTGCGGCCGAGCTCCTGCCCGGACTTCGAGAGCACCGCCCCCACGACCGGCTGGCCATCCGGGTCGGTCACGAGGAGGGGGGTCGGCCCGGGCTCGGACAGGGGGGCAACCTCGCGACCGAAGCTGACGCCACCGCCTGCCCACATGCGCAGCGCGGCCGTACCGGGAGCCTGCTGGGTCGCGCCGGCGATGGCCAGCCCTGCGAAGCCGCGCTGGCCCAGCGCGGCGCGGGTGCCGACCGAGAGCTCCGAGCCGGTGGCCCTTCGGGGAGCGCCGGGGGCCTCTTGAGGCACTTCGCCGGGGAGCAAGCGCGCATCGGCCCGCCAGCCCACGTGGATCCCGAGCGTGTCGCCCAGCACGGCCCCCACGGTTCCCCCGCCCTGGAGTCCCGGTCCTGGCCGGACGTTGTGCTGCACGGGAAAGCTGCGGAGGTCGCTACCGACCCAGCCGGTCGCGATGATCGGCCCCGCGACCGCCTCGCCGACGACCAGCGCACCCACCGAGGGGGAGGGATCGCCGAGGAAGCGGTCGGAGGCCCCGGTGGGCAGGGTGGCCCGGGGCACCACGCTCGCAGCCAGCTCGAAGGAGCCGACCTGCTGAGCCGCCAGACCGATCGGCACGTGCACCCCTACGTCGCCCAGGCCGAGCCCCGCCCGATCGTCCGCCCGTGCCGACAGCCACATCGGCAGGGTGACGGCGACCTCGACCCGATCGGAGAGGGCGTAGCGGCCTCCCAGGTGCACCCCCACGAGGTCCCTCAAGACCGGATCGGGCTCGAGCAGCTCTTGGGTGAGCGGATCGTAGCGCTGCTGAACCAGGGTGGGTGTAGCGGCCTCGAAGAGCCCGCCGAAGGCGAAGGCCCCCTGGCTCGATCGCCGGCCGCGCCAGGTGAGTAGAGGATCGTAGGGCGATCGGGTCGTAGGCGGTGTGGCCGGTCCGGTGGCTCCAAAACCCGCGAAGGCGGGCGCTGGCAGCCACGACAGCGCCAGCGAGAGCAGTAGCGAGGGGAGCGGGGGGGAGCGCACCACGTTCAAGCCTTCCCGTGAGAGACGCATCGTACTATGGTGGCTTGCGAAGCAGGGCCACCACCGCGACCCTACCCCGCCTCCCCGAAGGAAGCTGCCGTGTTCCGACCAGGCGATCGCATTGACATTTGGGTGGTCGAGAAGCGGCTCGGCTCGGGTGGGATGGGCTCGGTCTACCGCTGCCACAACCATGCTGCCAAGCGGATCCTGGCGGCGGTGAAGGTCCTCGACGCGCCGGTGGCCCGCCACCCCGAGGCCCGCGCGCGCTTCATCCGCGAGGCCGAGATCCTCTTCTCGCTGGACCACCCCAACATCGTCAAAGTGCGCAACGTGCGCATCGAGAGCGACAACCCCTACATCGAGATGGAGTTCGTGCAGGGCGAGAGCCTCGAAGATCGCCTGGCGCGCATCGGTGGCCTCCCCCGAGATCAAGCCCAGCTCCTCATCAAGCAGCTCGCCAGCGCCCTGGAACACCTGCACGCCCGCGGGGTCCGTCACCGCGACATCAAGCCGGCGAACGTGCTTATCGACCAAAAAGGCACAGCCAAGCTCGTCGACTTCGGGCTGGCCATGGAGGCGGGCACCACCCGGCTCACTCAGGGCAACATGAACTTCGGCACCGTCTCGTATGCGCCGCCGGAGTGGGTCAAGCCCGATCGGCTCGACCCGGTGCAGTGGGATCTCTACGCCTTGGGCGTCGTCTACTGGGAGATGCTCACCGGCGACGTCGCCTTCCCCGTCAGCGGCGAGGGCGACGCCCGTCAGCAAGCCTTTCAGGTCATCCTGCAGAAGCAGAACCACCCCCCCCTCGATCCCGGCCCGGATCACCCCGAAGAGGTCCGCGCCCTCATCGCCGACCTCACCCAGCCCGATCCGGCGCTACGACCCCAGAGCGCCGCCGAGCTGGTGGCGCGGCTCGGATCCCTGCACGTCGCCACCGCCGCGGCCCACGACCCGCCCCCGCCCGAGGCGCTCCACTCCGCCGAGACCCTCAAGCGCAAGAGCACCCCCGAGCCACCGTCGCGGCTCGGCAACGCCGACACCTTCCAGTTCAACGAGTCCCCCGCCGCCGAGGTCGCGCAGGTCGAGATCGACGAGTTCACCGGACCCGTCCCTCGCCGGATCGGGATCGGAGCGGTCCTCCTCGCGACCTTCCTCGTCGTCTCCTTCGCGCTCGCCTCGATCGGAGGGGTCGCAGCCTACCTGCTCTGGCAGCCCGACGCGCGCCCGGTACACCTCACGGCAGACCTGCCTGACGGCCTGCCCTTCGACGCCCTCCTCGACGACCGGGCACCCACCGACTTCGGACCCGACTTCGCACGCTTTCGACGGGTCACCCCCGGAGAGCACGAGCTGAGGTGGGTGGTCGGGGTCGACTGCGAGGCCCTCGCCTGTGCCCGAGGGCGCTGCCCCGAGTGGTGCCTGAGCGGCAAGGCCACCCTCGAGGTCCCCCCCGGCGAGGGGCCCCTCGAGCTCGAGGCCCCCGTCACAGCCCCCTCCAGCCGGCCGGTACGGATCGGGACCTCCGATCTGCCCGACGAGCTCCCCGTGGTGATCGCGATCGACGGCGTCGACGGGCAGATGCAGGGGCGGGTCTGGAAGGGCGAGGCCCTCCGTCCCGGGCGCTACGACGCGACGGTCCGCGTCGGAACCTGTCCCGACGGCCCACCGTGCGAAGAAGACTGCCCACCGGGCTGCACCTTCGTCGCGCGCGAGGTCGTGGTGCCCCTAGGCGAGACCCGGCACGAGAGCCGACTCCAGGTGACTGCCCCCGAGCGCGTCTCGGCCCCGCGTCCCCCACCCCCTCGTCCCGAGACGGCCCCCCCGCGGCCCGAGCCGACGCCCCCGGCTCCCGAGCCGACCCCCGAGCCGACGCCCCCGGCTCCCGAGCCGACGCCCCCTGCACCCGACCCCGTTCAGCCCGAACCCACGCCAGCCCCCGCACCCGTCGCCGGTGCTGGGCGTCTGGTCACGAGCGCCCAGTTCGCCGCCTGGCTCAAGGCCAACCCCGACTGGGCGCCCGAGCGCGCCCGCGAACGCGGCCTGGCCGACGACGCCTACCTCTTCGGCTGGGACGGGATGAACCCGCCCGCGGGGCAAGCGGGGCGGCCGGTCCAGTACGTCCCCCACCTGGCCGCGCGCGCCTACTGCCAGAGCCGAGGCGGGCTACCTCAGGTCGACGCCTCTCCGACCACCTGGGACGAGGCCGAGGTCGGGCTCGGCTACGAGTGGCGGATGCAAGGACAAGCCCCAGCGGTCCTCGAGAGCACCGGCACGCCCTCCACCATGGTCCGACGCGGCCAGGCCTTGCTCGGCACCGGCTTTCGCTGTGCCCGCTGATCCCACTCCCGGAGCCCCCATGAAGACCGCCCGTGACCTGATGCGCCCCCCCGTGACCGTCGGCCCGCACACCACCCTGCGCGTCCTCGCCGAGACCCTGCTGGAGCACCACGTCGAGGGAGCCTGCGTCCTCGAAGCGGGCAAGCTCGTGGGCGTCGTCACCACCATGGACCTCGTGTTCCGCGAGAAGAAGGTCCACCTCCCCACCCTCCTGCACATCCTCGACGCAGTGATCCCCCTGGGGTCCATGGATAAGGCCGAAAAAGAGATGGCCCGTGTGACCTCGACCATGGTGGGCGAGCTGATGACCCGCAAGGTGATCACGGTGAGCCCGAGCACCGCGATCGACGAGGTCGCGACCCTGATGGTCGAGAAAAACCTCACGATCTTGCCGGTGGTCGACGGGGGCAAGCTGGTCGGCGTGGTGACCAAGCCCGGGCTGCTCGCGGGCTCCTCGCTGCTGTCGTCCTAGGCCGAAGCTCCCCCTCGGCCTCGGCGGCGCTCGAGCCCAAGACGTGGGTTGCCGGCGATGTAGCGCGGACCGATCGACTCTGGTAGGCTCTCGCACAACCCTGGAGCCTCCATGTTTCGTACCTCGACCGCCGCCATTCTGCTGATCTTCTCGCTGACGGCCTGCGACGCCCTGCAGGAGCTCGCCGACGACCTGCCCAGCAGCGCCCCCTCCGGCCCCTCCGGCGACGCCTCCCCCACCGCCCCCACCAGCGGCGGCGCCCCCCAAGCCGCCCCCTCGACCCCCATCGAAGCCTCCGACGACGGCAGCGTGACCGTCAAGAACCCCCTGGGGGTCGAGATCAGCGGCAAGCTCTTCGTCGACCCGGCGGCGGGTTCGGCGGAGCACACCCTGATCGCCGCTCTCGACAGCCAGGCGAAGAACAAGGGCTTCAACGCCTTCGTCAAGCACTTCCACCCCACCGCCACCCAAGAGACGGAGCAGCTCGACCGGCTCAAGGCCTACACCTTCGAGCAGAGCCAGGGGGCCCGAGCTGCGGCCTGCCTTCATCAAGACGGCAAGGGCGTGATCGTCGTCGCGCGCAACCCCGCCACCGCCACCATCGACGCCAGCGGAGCCCAGGGCGAGCGCCTCTCGCTGTGGTGTGGCGAGGGCCGCATGCCCGTGCCCTTCACCCTCTACCCCGACGGCGACGTCTGGAAGTTCACCCAGTTCGGGCTCAACTGAGCGGGAGGAGCGCTCACCGGCAGCGGGCCCCCGCCCCCCGACAGCCCACCACCCGGAGCTCGACCGGCGCCACGCCGTCTTGGAGCAGGTGAAGGCGGCGCGCCGCCCTCCGCGAGAGATCGATGATCCGGCCCTTGGCGTAAGGGCCGCGATCATTGATGCGCACCCTCACCGTGCGTCCGTTGTCGAGCCGTCGTACCTTGACTACGGTGCCGAAGGCCAGGGTCGGGTGAGCGGCGGTGCGCTTGGCGGGTCGGAAGGGCTCCCCCGAGGCGGTCGGCCGGCCTCGAAACTCCTTGCCATACCAGCTCGCCTCGCCGCTCTGAAGGACGCTGCGTGGCGCACAGCCGACGAGGACCACCACCGCAACGAGCCACCTCACGGGACACCGGCAGGGAGCGCCAGCGGCTCGCGCTCGATCCCGACGTCTTCACGCACGACCGCAGGGTGACCTATGGGCTCGAACATCGCGCCTCCTCCACCCCCTTAGCGCGGTCCGACAAGCCCCGAGAGCCCCCGACACGCGCGCCGGTTAGACCTCGCCTGGTCCCCTCTCCATGGAGCGCCCATGCGCCACGCCTCCCCCCTGCTCACCGCGCTGTTGCTCGCTTCCTGCGGCCCTGGCCTCGACGACAACTTCGGCGTCGAGGAAGACCGTGGCGATCCCGCCTGCGAGAACCTGCAGACCACCTACTGCATGCTGCCCTTCCCCTCCGATCGCTACGTCGAGCACCGAGACGACGGCACCACCCGGCTCGCCTTCGACGCCGAGGCCCTCCCGGTCAACCGCGTGGGCGAGACCTTCGATCTCACCGCCTTTCAAGGCCTCGACGGCTTCGGCGTGTCCAGTCCGGCCATCTTTCACCTGCCCGACGCGGCCTGGCCCTCCACCGAGCACGTCTTCGATCCCGAGCCCTCGATGGGTCCCAACGCCCTCACCGTGATGATCAACGCTGACACCGGCGAGCGCATCCCGCACTGGCTCGAGCCCGACTACCTCGTGCCCGACGAGCCCTACCTCTTCGTCCTGCGGCCTGCGGTGCCCCTCCCCCGCTCCAGCCGGATCGTGGTCGGGATCCGCGGCCTGCTCGACGTCGACGGCGAGGTGGTCGAGGCCCCCCGATCCTTCCAGGCGCTCCGCGACATGAGCGCGAGCCGTCACCGCGGCCTCCACGATCGCCGCGACCACTTCGACGATCACATCTTCCCGGTGCTCGAGCAAGCGGGCCTCCCTCGCGACGATCTCCAGCTCGCCTGGGACTTCACCACCAGCTCCACCGAGTCCGCCACCCGCGACCTGCTCACCATGCGCGACCTCATGCTGGAACAGGTCGGCGAGACCGGGCCCCCCGTGACCTGGGAGTCCGTCGAGCGGGTCGACGGCGATCCCGACATCGCGATCATCGCCGATGGCGTCGCCGAGGTCCCGAGCTTCATCCTCGAGCCGAACGACCTGGGACTGCGGATCCTCCGTCGCGACGCGCAGGGGCTCCCCCTCGCCGACGGCGTCGAACAAGTCCCCTTCCGCCTTCAGATCCCTCACAGCGTCGTCGCCGCGAACGAGCCCTCGGCGGTCATGCAGTACGGCCACGGCTTTCTCGGGAGGCGGGCCGAGGGCAACAACCGCTGGATCCGCACCTTGGCGAACGAGCATCAGTTCAGCCTGATCGCCGCGAACATGCAGGGCATGGACGAGACCGTCATCAATACCTGGATCAGCGCGCTAGCCGATAACGCAGGCAATATGCCCTACTTGGCCGACCAGGCGCTCCAGGGCATCGTCAACCACCTCGCCCTCCAGCGCTTCGTGGTGGGCGGGCTGCCCCTCGACCCGCACGAGGATCTCCAGCGCCTCGACGAGGGCAACGCCTTCGACCCTGAGCGGATCTGGTACTACGGCAACTCCCAGGGGGGGAGCCTGGGCACGGTGATCATGGGCGTCAGCGTCGACATCGAGCGAGGCGTGCTCGGCGTGCCGGGCTGCTGCTACCCCTTCCTCATGCACCGAAGCTACGTCTTCGACGGATACGCCGAGATCTTCGCCACCATGTACCCCGAGCACGGCGAGCGCTCCCTGGTGGTCGGGCTGGTCGGGACCGGCTGGGATCGCTTCGATCCGATCACCTTCGCTCCTCACATCTCACACGCGCCCTTGCCCAACACCCCACCCCATCAAGTGCTCCTGCACATCGCCATGGAAGATGGGCAGGTGCTCAACGAGGTGAGCCACGTGCTCGCCCGAGCGGTCGGCGCCCCGCTGCTCACGCCCAAGGTGCGCGAGATCTGGGGCCTCGAAGAGGTCGCGACCCCCTACGATGGCCTCTCGGCCACCACCGAGTACGACTTCGGCATCGAGCCTCACGACGACCCACTCGTCCCACGTCCCTCCGAGCCCGACTCCCACGGATGGCTCCGGCGCCAACCCGAGGGTCGAGACCAGATGATGCACTTCCTGCGCACCGGGGAGTTCATCCACACCTGCGGCGAGGGCCCGTGCGTCTTCGAGGGACGCCCCGACTAAAAGGCCGAAGGGTGCGGCCGAGGCGGCTCAGTGAGGCAGCTCCGCTGGGGGCTCCGGTGGGGGCTCCGGTGGGGCTGACGCCGCCTGAGGCGCGGGCCCGACCAAGCGAACCGCCCGACTCCCGCCGACGAGGGTCAGGCCGGCCTTGTTGATCGCCGCGAGGAGCTCGACCACCCACTTGCCGCGGGTCTCGCCAAAGGCCTCGGCCGAGGCCCACGCCGAGAGCTGGAGCTCGACCATGCCGTCGGCAAAGCCACTGAAGAGCACGCTGGGGGCCGGCTGGGTGAGGATGTAGGGGGTCGCATCGGCGGTGCGGTCGAGGGTCTGCTTGACCCTTTCGAGGGGTGCATCGGGAGGAAAGCGCAGGATCAGATCGATGCGACGGATCTTGAACCGCGAGATGTTGGTGATGGTCGACTTCATGGCCGTTTCGTTGGGCACCCGCACGAAGAGGTTGTCGAAGGTGCGCAGCTTGACCGAGAGCAGCTCGACCGCGAGCACCTGACCCGCCGTCCCCCCGATGATGACAAAGTCGCCTTCTTCGAAAGGGCGCTCGCCGAGCAGAAAGAGCCCCGAGATGACGTTGCTCGCCGAGGTCTGGGAGGCGAAGCCGATAGCCACCCCCGCGATCCCCGCAGCCCCCGCGACCCAGCCGAGCATGCCCGAGAGCGGAAGCCCCGCCGCGTTGAGGGTCCAGGCCACCGTCAGCACGAAGAAGGCGTAGCCCGCGAGCTTCCCGAGCAGGTTCGCGCGGCCCGGCCCGAGGGGCTGGCTCCACGTGCCCACCCAGCGACGGAACAGCCGTGCGCCCACGATCCCGATCAGCAGTCCGATCAGCCCGATGGCCACGGCCCAACCGACCGCAGGGAGGGCGTCGAGCGCCCAGGTCTGCACCACATCCCAGTCCAGGTTCACGGGCTACCTCCAGGGCTCCACATCGCGTTGAAGACACGGCCGAGCAGCGGGGCGCTCAAGGGCTGTCGCGGCTCGCCGATCCGGCGGCGCCCATCGGAGGCGTCGCGACGTTCGATCTCGGTCGACTCCTTCCCCGAGTCGCCTTTCTCGCGGAGGACCCGCACCGGCGAGGTCCAGAGCTCACCGCGATCATCGGTGTAGATCGCGAGCGAGGGCGCGGGCAGACGAAGGCGCTCCAGCACGAGGGGCTCCACGTTCTCGTTGCGGATGGCGATCTCGCAGGTGGCTCGATGGGCTCCGCGGTGCACATCCTGCACCGCCATGCGCAGCCGGGTGCGGATCGAGTAGCACAGCTCTCCTTCGGCGGGCGTTCCGAACCAGGTCTCGGAGAGGCGCAGGGCGGGGACTTCGTGCAAGACGAGCTCCCCATCGTGCACCCCAACCCACAGCGGCAGGCCGACGTAGACCGTGGTGCTCTGCCCCGACGGCACCACGAGAGGGGTCTCGGGGCGGGCGATGATCGGCCGGGGGGGAGGACGGGGAACCAGCTCGACCGAGCGGGCCTCGCCCGCGACCGCGAGACGCCGGAGGGGCGCGCCGTCGGTCTCGGGCACCTCGGCGGTCGGGGTCACCGCCAGGGTCGGCACCTGAGGTTCGTCTTCGAGGCCTTCCGGGCCGCCGATCAACCACTGCCCGGACCGACGCTCGGCCCAGAGCACCCGGTTGCCGAAGTCCCAGCGGGCGCGGTGGTCGACCTCGACCTGAACGGGTTGTCGCCACAATGTCATCGACGCCTCCGAAGCGCGAGTCCTCGATGCGAGGGGGTGTCTGAGACCGCTCTCGCGGCGACCGCAAAGACGTCCCGCACGATCAACGCATACCACGTTGTCGGGAGCCACACGCGCCCGTCAGGTCCCCTCTGGATGGTGAGGCGTCTAAGGTTAGGTAGCTCTCGGAGGTCCTATGTTCACAGGCATCGTGCAGGGCGCGGCGACCGTCGCCCAGCTCACCGATCACCGAGCGCTGCGCCACCTCGTGCTCGACCTGCCCGAGGGGCTGGGGGATGGGCTCGTGATCGGCGCCAGCGTCGCCGTCGGCGGCGTGTGCCTCACAGTGACCGAGGTCGACGCTGACCGCGTGCACTTCGACGTGATCGACGAGACGCTGCGCCGCACGACCTTGGGCACGCTGCGCGAGGGGTCGCGGGTCAACGTCGAGCGCGCCGCTCGCTTCGGCGACGAGATCGGCGGGCATGTCCTCTCGGGGCACATCTGGGGCACGGCGCAGATCACCGACATCCACAGCACCCAGAACAACCGTCGGCTGACCCTGCGCGCCCCCGAGAGCGCCGCGCCCTTCCTGATGCCCAAGGGCTACGTCGGCCTCGAAGGCTGTAGTCTGACCTTGGGCCGGGTCGACACGGCGTCGTGCACCTTCGACGTCCACCTCATCCCCGAGACCCTGCGGATCACCACCCTGGGCGCCGCGGTCCCCGGCACTCACCTCAACCTCGAGCTCGACGCCATGACCCAAGCGGTCGTCACCACCGTCGAGCGGGTGCTGGCGGCGCGCAGCTAGGATCCCGCTCCTGGCTGCCTCGCTGCAACGAGGCGTGGTGGATCGTCGCGGCGCGCCTCCTTAGAGGATCCCCTCTCCCTCCCCGAGGCTCCCATGCACGACGCCCTGCGCACCCTCCAGGCCCTCCGAGAGCGATCCGGCCCCCGACAGACCCCCGGCCTGTCCGACCACGCCCTTCTTCCCTTCCTCCAAGGCGACCCCCGCCTCACCCGCGCCATCGCCCGGGCTGAGAGAGCCGCGGGCGCCCTCCAAGGGGACCTGGCCGCGCTGATCGCGCTCGACGAGTCGCTCGCCATCGGCAAGGCTCACGAAGGCTACGTCAACTTCTATTCCTCCGACGCCACCAATCCCTACCTCGCGCTGGCGGCGGACGGCCCGTGGATCGTCACGACCCACGGCGCCGTCATCCACGACAGCGGTGGCTACGGCATGCTCGGCTTCGGGCACGCCCCCCAGCCCGTCCTCGAGGCCCTCGCCGCCCCCTGGGTCCAGGCCAACATCATGACGGCCAGCCCCAGCCAGGCTCGCTTCGACGCCCGTCTCCGCCAAGAGCTCGGCCACACCCGCGCCGAAGGCTGCCCCTTCGACCGCTTCGTGTGTATGAACTCCGGCTCCGAAGCCGTCACCGTCGGGATGCGCATCTGCGACGTGAACGCGCGCCGCCAGACCGACCCCGGCGGCCCCCACCAGGGCAAGCCCACCGTCTTCGTCGTCATGGAGCGCGCCTTTCACGGCCGTACCGACCGACCCGCCCAGCTCAGCCACTCGACCCGGCCGGTCTACGAGCGGCACCTGGCCTCCTACCGCCAGCTCGACAACCTCTGGACGGTCCCCTACAACGACATTGAAGCTCTGAAAGCGATCTTCGACCGCGCGAACCGCGAAGGGGTCTTCATCGAGGCCGTGTTGATCGAGCCCGTCCAAGGCGAAGGGGCCCCCGGTCGCGCCATGACCCGCGCCTTCTACGACACAGCCCGCGCCCTCACCTTCGAGCACGGAACGCTGCTGCTCATCGACAGCATTCAGGCAGGCCTGCGCGCCTGGGGCGTGCTCTCGCTCGTCGACTATCCCGGCTTCGAAGACGCGCCTCCTCCCGACATCGAGACGTGGTCCAAGGCGCTCAACGCCGGGCAATACCCCCTCTCGGTCCTGGGGCTGACCTCTCGAGCCGCCGACCTCTACGTCACCGGCATCTACGGCAACACCATGACGGGCAACCCGCGAGGCCTCGAGGTCGCCTGCGCCGTGCTCAACATGATCACCCCCGAGATCCGCCAAAACATTCGCGAGCAAGGCTGCGCCTTCGTCGGCGATCTGCAGGCCCTCGCCCAGGACTTCCCGCACCTGATCACCCAGATCACCGGCACCGGCCTACTCTTTGCTGCCGAGCTCAACCCCGAGCACGTCAAGGCCATCGGTCCAGGGAGCGCCGAGGAGCGCTGCCGACGCTACGGCATGGGCGTGATCCACGGCGGGCGCAACGCCCTTCGCTTCACCCCGCACTTCGGCATCACCGACGAAGAGCGCGCCTTGGTCATGAGCGTTCTGCGGCAGGTCTTGACCGAGCTCGACGAGGAGCTCCAGCACGCCGCCAAGTGATCAGCCCCGAGCGCCGAGCACCTGCACGTAGCGGGCGCGGAGCGCGTCGGCGGCATCGCAAGCGTCGTCGTAGGTCCAGGCGCTCGTGTCGACCGGAGGCAGCACCGTGACCCGCACCGTGGAGGGGTGGACCACCCGACCCTTCTTGGGGAGGGCAGCGAAGCTGTTGTGGAACACGATCGGTACGAGCGGCACCCCCGCCTGGCGCGCGATGTGAAAGGCGCCTTTCTTGAAGGGGCCCGGCATGGGGGTACGGCTCCGGGTCCCCTCGGGAGCGATGACGACGCACTTGCCCTCGCCGAGGGCGTCGACCACCGGCTGGAGGGCCTCGATGGCACGCTCCTTGTTGAAGCGCTCGACATAGACTACCCCTGCATAGTCGAAGATCGGGCGGAAGATGGACTGTTGCAGCTCCGCCTTACCGATGCCGACGAAGTCGCGCTTGAGCAGCTTGCAGATCAGCAGCGGTTCGATGGCGCTCTGGTGGTTGAAGACGAACACGCAGGGGCGATGATCCCAGAGGTGCTCCTCGCCGTCGACCTGCACCTGGATGCCTGCGATCCGGGTGCCGATCTCGCCGAAGAGGGTCTCGGCGCGGTTCCGGGAGGCCTCGACCTCTCCGCGCGCGAGGAGCGGGAGCCCGGCGAGCACGGAGGCGACCATGGAGCTGACCCCGACGCCGGTGCGCACGACGTCGCGGGCGCGGGTGCCGCGGCTCTGAAGGCGATGGACCGGCCAGCCTCGGTGTGCGGCCTCGCGGGTGAGGGCGGCGTCGGGGTTGAGGGGGCGAGGATGCGCCACCTCATCGAGGAGGGGGAGGTCTTCGATGCCGTCGGAGTAGAACCAGCTCGCTTCCACCGATCCGCCGTGCACCTCGGTCCACTCGCGCGCGGCCCGCAGCTTCCCGACCCCGTAGACCACCGGGCGCACGATCTCGCCGGTCAACACGCCGTCGGCGACCTCGAGCTCGCAGCAGAGCAGGCCATCGGCCCCCAGCGCTCGGACCACGGGCCCCGCCTGGTAGCGGGTGGCCGACGAGACCACCACGACCTTTCGCCCGGCCCTCTGATGCGCCTGGACCAGCTCGTAGGACTCAGGGTAGATGCGGCTCGCGATCCGCTTTCGAAAGAGCATCTCACCCAGCTCTTCGAGCTCGCGCTCGGGCATGCCCTCGTAGAGGCGCGACGCCTCGAGCAAGAAACGTGAGAAGCCGATCTTACCCGCCTGGAACTCTCGGATGGAGCGCACCAAGCGGGCCCCGTCGCTGAGGCTGAGGTGCCCCCCCTTGAGACGCTCGCCCAGAAAGGTGCGGGCGGTGAAGCCGTGAACCAGCGTTCGATCCAGATCGAAGAAGGCGACGGCCTGAGGGTCGGGGCTCGCCTGTCGAGCTTCGCGAACCAAGGGATGCATAAGGACCTCCAGGACCAAGGGCCGCGCAGCATCGGATCCGCGCGCCAAGGGCGGCTGAACTAACCGAGTGCTCCGGCGCACGCCGGTCGAGGCGCTCGATCAGCGGCGACCTCGGGGGGTCTTCTTGCGGCCCTTGCCCCCGATACCCTTCGGCTTGCCAAAGCGACCCTTCCGCGGGAGCGGCTCGCGCCGAGGGCGAGCCCCGTCCCGCTCCCCTCGCCGCGGCTTGCGCTGCCGATCTTCTTGGGTGCCGCGGGCCATCGAGAGCTCTACCGCCTGGCCCCGGATCTCGAGGGTGGAGTGGTTGCGCAAGAGGTGTTCCGCCGCGTCTCGGGGCAGCCCCACAAAGCTGTTCCGCCCGAAGAGCGTGATCCGCCCGATGGCCTTGCCAGGGATCCCAGCCTCGTTGGCGATCGCCCCAACCACGTCGGAGGGCCGGAGCCCGTCCCGCCTGCCGATGGGAATGAAGACCTCGACCTCGTTGCACGGATCGCCGGCCTCGGCGCGGACTTCTTCTTGGGCAGTGCCCGACCACCCGACGACCTCCGGCTCGGGCTCGTCCGTCAGCCCTACCCCACGGAGATCCGCCAGCCGCGCGACCGCAGCCGCGGCCACTTGATCCATCGACCACGACCGGGCCTCGGAGAGCTCCGAGAGCCACTGCGCCACCTGATCCAGATCACGCTCCAAGGTCTGACCGAGCTCATCGGCCAGCCGCTCCCGCTGAGCCCGCACAATGGCGCGGTCGGAGGGCACGTCGAACTGGGTGATGTCGACGCCTAGGGTCCGCTCCATCGAGCGGATCTGCCGCCGCTCGCGCGGGGTGGCGAAGCTCACCGCCATCCCCGCCCGCCCCGCGCGCCCCACCCGGCCGATCCGGTGGACGTAGACCTCGGTGCTGTCGGGGAGGTCCACGTTGATGACCATGCCCAAGTGATCGACGTCGAGCCCGCGCGCTGCCACATCGGTCGCGACCAGAACATCGAGGCTCTCGGCGCGCAGGCGATTCAGCACCCGCTCGCGGGCGGACTGGCTCAGATCGCCGTGTAAGGCATCGGCGCCGAAGCCCTCGCGGGCCAGGGCGTCGGCGAGCTCCGCGCAGGCCGCCCGCGTCCGAGCGAAGACGAGCGTTCCCCCCGGAGGTGACACCCGCAGCACGCGCATGAGCGCATCGAGCTTGTGGCGCTTGGGGACCAGCACCCACCGCTGCTGGATGTGGTCGACGCTCAGCGCATCCTGCTCGACCTGAACCTCGACGGGATCGGTGAGGTGCGCCCGCGCCACCCTCCGGATCGGGGGCGGCATGGTGGCCGAGAAGAGGGCGACCTGCCGCCCTGCGGGCGTGGCGCCGAGCAGCCGCTCCACGTCGTCGAGGAAGCCCATCCGCAGCATCTCGTCGGCCTCGTCGAGCACGACGACCTCGATGCCCGAGAGATCGAGGCTGCCGCGATCGAGGTGATCGAGCAGTCTGCCCGGCGTGCCCACGATCACCGTCGCACCACGGCGAAGGGCGCGGAGCTGAGGCTCGTAGGGCGCGCCACCATAGACGCAGACCAGCTCCAGTCGGAGCGCGGCGGCGTAGCTCTGAAGAGCGTCAGTGACCTGGAGCGCGAGCTCTCGGGTCGGGGCGAGCACGAGGGCCCTCACAGGGCCTCCATCGCGTACCCGGTGCAGCAGCGGCAGGCCGAAGGCGGCGGTCTTGCCCGAGCCGGTGCGCGCGCCTCCGACCATGTCCCGACCCGAGAGCATCACGGGGATGGCCTCGACCTGGATCGGGGTGGGTTCTTCAAAGCCGAGGGAGGCGATGGCTTGAAGGAGACGATCATCGAGATCGAGATCAGCGAAGGAGACCGCGTCTGCGGCAGGAGGGGCGGACATGAGAGGGCACCGGGAACGAGAGGGCGCGGTCGGAGCGCCGCTCATCGGCGCGCAGGACTCGCGATCGCGCGGCTGGTAACCCAGGGCCCCGCCTCCGTCCCCCACCAGGCGCTCGCAGCTACTCCTGCGGGCTTTGCTCCGAGGCTTCCGCCTCGGCACCCGGGACGACGACCAGCGGCACGCCCTCGGGGGCTTCGTTCGCGGGCGGGGGGCCGCTCGCCAGCGGCTCGATCCGACCCTCGGCGCCAAGCTCGACGAGTCGGCCTTGGATGCCGCTCACAGCGAAGCGCGATCCCGGCAGACGCGCCACCCCGGTGGTGTGCTCCCCGAGCTCGACCACCTGCTGGGCCTTGCCCGCATAGACGTCCCACCACACGGCGCGCTCGCCGGCCGTCGCGACGAGCACCCGCCCCGTGCGATCGGTCGCGAGCGCCGTAATGGGCGCCTCGTGACCCTCGAGGGTCCACACCGCGCTCCACTTGGCGGGCTCCCAGCCGATGACGACCTCGTCGGCACCGCCGGTGATCAGCTCCCCCTTGGGGCTACGGCCCATCGCCGTGATGGGCGCGCCCTGGCGAAGCACGGCGAGGCCCTGTCCCGTCCGCTGATGCCAGACGTGGACCTCGCCCTCGACCAGCGCCGAGGCCCAGGTGCCGTTCGGATCGCACTCCAGCGCCTCGATGATGCCGCTGGGCGCCCCGCGCGCACGCCGCGGGGCCTGCCCCTGCTCGACGAACCACAGGCCATCGAAGGTGCCGACGTAGACCCGAGCTCCGACGCCGCACATGTCGACCACCGGCCCGCCGAGGGTGCCGAGCAGTTCAGCCTCTTCCGTCTGGGCGCGCCGGAAGACGCGGCCGTCGGAGTAGCCGGCCAAGACGCCGTGCTCATCGGACCACCTCGCGACCCGCGGGCGACCGTGCTCCACCATGAGCACTCGGGTCGATCCCGAGGTCGACCGCAGCGCCAGACCCCCGACGAGCAAAGCCAGATCCCCCGCCCCGGTAGCGAGCAGCCCGTGAATGGGCCCGTAGGAGGTTTCGATGTCTGGGACAGTAGGGGTCGGAAAGGGGGTGAAGACATCGAGCTGGGCGTAGGCCGAGAAGGGCGCCAAGGGCGCGTCCTGGATCCGCGCTGTGACGTCCCACCGCTCGACCCGACCGTCGTGCAGGCCGAGCCAGGCGTGGCTGTCGTCGGTCGCAAGCGCCCGGATCTCGCCGGTCGCGCCGGCGGTCATCGCGAGGCCACCCTTGAGATCCGAGAGCACGAAGCGCTCTTCGTCGTTGGACCACAGCGCCCAGCGGCCGTTGGGCGAGAGGGAGGGCCCCCGGCGCATCGCCGCGAGCCCCCGCGCCGTCTCGAGCTTGGGAGGCCGACCGTAGACCGGCAAGGCGCCCCTCCAGCCCATCGCCACCAAGCCTCCTGTCGAGACGCCCCCCGCAGCGATCTGATCCTGAGGCGACACGATCCGTCGGCGCCGCTGACCGGAGCCCAGGTCCAACACCCACAGCTCGTCGCCGCTGGCCACGGTGAGCACCTCGTCGAAGACCGCTAGGGCTCCCGCGGGCGCCACCGTGCTCCACACGAGCTCCCCTTCGATGGTCCACCGCTCGATGACGTCGTCGGACCGGAGCACCACCCCATCGTGCACGCCGAGCAGGTCGTCGATCTCGACCTCCCAGGCGCGGACCATGCCGTCGCGGACCCACACGAGCTGGTCGGGCAGGGCGAACCAGCTCCCTCCCTGCCCGTCGAGGGTGGCGGCGATGACCTGCTCGCTCACGACCTGCCCGCTGCCGTCCGATCGCCAGCGGATCGCCAGGCCATCGGCGTCGACCGTGAGCGCCCCTCCGTCGCGCGCCGGGCGGATCGAGACCACCTCGGCGCGGTGACCCACCCCGCCGAGCTGCCGGCTGCCTTGCCACACGAGCATGCGCCCGATGTCGAGCCCCGCCACGGCGAGCCGCTCCCCGTCGAAGCTCACCCCGACCCGCCAGGCGTCGGCTTCGACCTCGATGGCTTCGATCTCGCCCGTCGCCGCCGAGATCCGAACCACGCCCTCGCCATCGGCGACCATCACGCCGCCGTCGAAGGCGGCGATGTCGTAGACGAGCAGCTCGGCTGCCGCCTTGGGCTCCCCTTGGTCGTCGAGGAAGATCACCCCATCGTCATCGACCACGGCGAAGCCGTCTCCGAGGGGCAGCGCACGCAGCCCACCGTAGCCCGAGAGCCCCAGCTCCTTGACGCCGAGGACCTCGCCGTCGACGCTGAGCCAGAGCAGATCCCCCGCCTCATCGAAGAGGCCCAGCCTGCCGTCGAGGGTGGCGATCGCCTCGACCAACGCAAAGCCTTCGGGGAGCGGAAAGCCCGCTTCTTCGCCCGCGTAGGTGAGGATGCCGTCGGCGCGCGGGGTGACGAGCACGTCGGGGCTGAGAAGCAGCGCCTCACCTCCCGACAGCGACATGATCAGCGTAGCTTCGGCGGTGAGCAGGGCGACCTCGTCGGCCCCGACCACCACGTCGAAGACCTGATAGCCGGGCAGATCGAGATCCCACTCGGGCACCCCCTCGGAGTCGAAGCAGATCATGCCCCCGACATCGACGCTGCAGACGCCTCCGTCGGACCGCACCAAGAGCGCGATGGACGGTGCGGGCAAGACGAAGGTCTCTTCGCCGAAGATCTGAACCTCACTCGAACCTGCGCTGACCGGCCCCAGCAGGGCCATCGCGATGAAGGCCGCACGTCGCATCGTTCCTCCACCCCCCTCCTACCCCATGAAGCCCAGCTTGCCGATCCGCGCCCTTTCCCATCCCCGCCCTGTGCCTACCTTCACCCCATGACCGGATCCGAACCGACCCCCGAGCCCACGGCCCCTCCTCGGCGATGGCGTCGCTACGGCCGTTCGGCGCTGCAGCTCTTGGGCGTGGTCGCCCTCGTGGCCATCACGAGCCAAGTGCTGGGGTGGATCCGCGCTCCGGCACTCCCCGACGAGGCGCCAGACTTCGCCCTGCCCGACCTCGAAGGCCAGACCGTGCAGCTCTCGGACCTTCGAGGCCAGCCGGTGCTGCTCAACTTCTGGGCGACCTGGTGCGGCCCCTGTCGGATCGAGGCCCCCGCCTTCTCGCGGTTCGCCGACCGGAACCCCGACTTCGTGGTGTTGGGGATCGCGGCGGATGGTCCCGTGGGCAGGCTGCGCAAGGCGCGGGCGGACCTCGGCATCACCTACACCGTCCTACAGGGTGAGCCCTCGACCTTTCAGACCTACGGCGTGACCACCTTTCCGACCTCGGTCCTCGTCGACACCGAGGGCCGGGTGGTGCGCGCCCACACCGGCCTGATGCTCGATCCTCAGCTCGCCTTGTTCACCATGGGAGCAGGCGAGGGGTCGGATCCGCGCTGACGAGCGCTCAGCCCTCGCGCAGGGCCTCGGCCGCGCCGGCGACCATGCCAAAGACGCCATCGAGCTTGTTGGGCAGGAAGATCTTGGTCGCCTTGCCCTCGGCCAGTTTAGAACTCACCGCACCCGCCTGCTGGAGCTCCAAGAAGCGCAGCATGCGCTCGGTGGTCGCGGGGTTGGCGAGCGCCCCTTGAAGCATGGCAAAGCCGCGCGCCTCGGCCTCGCGCAGCTTGAGCTGACCCACGGCCTCGGCTTCGGCCGCCAGGATCGCCGCCTGCTTCTCGGCTTGCGCCCGAAGGATCGACGCCTCCTTCTCGGCCTCGGCTTGGAGGATCGTCGCCTCGCGCCGACCCTTGGCCGAGAGGACGGCCGCCTCTTGATCGCCCTCGGCACGGAGGATCTGAGCACGCTTATGGCCTTCGGCCTGCGTGATCTCGGTGCGGCGGCGAGTCTCGGCCGCCCGCTGCTCCGCAAGGATCTGCCCGAACTCTCCCAGATCGATGTCCTTGATCTCGACGCGATCTACCTTGATCCCCCACGGATCGGTGGCTTCGTCGAGCTGGATCCGCAGGGCCGAGTTGATGCGATCGCGGCTCACGAGCAGCTCGTCGAGCTCGTACTTCCCGCACTCGTCCCGAAGGGCGGACTGGACCAGCTTCTGCAACGACCCGACGAAGTCTCGGACCTCGTAGACCGCCTGCCGAGGATCCATCACCCGGTAGTAGACAACCGCGTCGATGTAGACCGTCGCGTTGTCGCGGGTGATGATCGACTCCTTGGGGTAGTCGTCGACCTGCATACGCATGGGGATGACTTCGACGTTGTTGCGCGGCGCCAGGTAGACCTTGCCGGTGTTGTCGTGGCGGACCTCGCTGATCCGAAACTTGCCGATGGTCTCGCCGTATCCCCACAGCGCGAGCAGGATGGCGACGCCGGGCTGTGCGACCCGGGCGAAGCGACCGCGGCGCTCGATGATGCGGACCTCACCCTGCCGAACCACCGCGAACTGCAAGATGCCGAGACTAAACAACTCAAGCAGGCTTCCCATGACCACTCCTTTGGGATGAAGGGGGGCCGATGATGGTCTAAGTGCCGCTCGAGCGCAAGGGGCGCCTGCGCAACCAGCCCAGCGCGATCAGGAGCCAGGCCAGCGACGGCGACGAGGCCACGGTGGCGCACCCCGTACAGCCCGACTCGACGTCGGCCCCACCATCTGGTCCAGGCACGGCGCACTCGGGCTCGATCGCGCACCAACGGGGTTGGCCAAGGCAGATCTCGGTGCGCACGCTCTGCTCGGCAGGCCCCAAGAGCCCGACCCGGACCCAGTAGCCCCCCTCGGAGAGGGACTCGTCACCGAAGGTCCAGGCGCCCTCTTCGAGATGGGGGTCGAGCGCCGTGTGGATCGCGCCATCGGCCGCCCCCTGCTGGACGGGGAAGGCTTGGACCTCGAGACCAGCCTCGCAGATCGCGGTGGCGACCCGCAGCGGTCCCCCACGATGGTCGACGCGGTAGTACGTCGTCGCCAGCGGAAAGAAGCGCCGGGTTTCGGCGATCAGGCCCCCCTCCGCGAAGGCAGGCACCCCCTCGCGCAGGGCGTCGGCGTAGGGATAGCTCTGGATCTCCCCCGCGCGCGCCGCCGTCGCCAGGTTCCAAACCCCAAAGTCGCGCCAGACCTCGGGCCAGGCCTCGCCGTGATCGGCCAGGAGCTCCCCGACTACGTCGATCTCGTCGCGACCTGGCGACTCGCCGAGCCGCTCCATCAGATCGACCAGCGCTCCGTCGCCGTAGCGCAGTCCCACGAAGTCGAACCAGAGGCCCGTCGCATAGGCGAAGCGGGGGACCGGGCCCACGGGGGGCGTGTCGAGAGATCGGCCGGAGTCGTCTAGATAAGCCTGGGCATATCGTAGAAAGTCAACATTGTCTTCATCGAAGAGGCGCTGGGCCCAGACCGCCGTCCCTTCGGAGGCCCAGACGGAGAGCTCACGGGTATAGGCGGCCTGCACCGCGTGAAAGAGCTCGTGGCTCGCCAGGGTGTCGACCGCATCGGTCAGGCTCGGGTAGCCGTAGCCAAAAAAGTCGTTCTCGATGAGTAAGTGGCCCGCGCAGACGCCCTCGACGCAGCCGTCGACCCGGAACGCCCCGTCGGCCCCCCCGCCGAAGTCCACCAGGTAGACGTCGAAGGCCTCGCTCCCACCGAGGGGGCCCAGCCCGACATCCGCCTCGAAGAGAGGCCCGCGAAAGCCCGTGAGCACGAAGAGCTCCCACGCATGCTCCACCGTCTCGCCCACCTGCTCGACATAGTCGGGGACCCCCGTGCCTCGATCATCGGCGAGGAGCGTCACGCTCGGCCCCTCGACGGCGTAGTGGACCCGGACCTTCCCCCCTGGGGCGTCGTAGTGGACCACGACATCATCGGGCTGGTAGCCGAACTGCCCACCCTCGGTCGGGCGCGCGTGGGCCAGCCCGAGCAGCGCGACCAGGAAGGTCATGGCAAGAAGCTCCACCGCCAGCCGAGCAGCGCCCCATCGCGACCTGGGTTGTTATGGACGTTGCAGGTCTCTTGCCCCTGCGCGTAGTAGCGGTCGACCACGAGCCGGACCGTGCGCCCGTCCTCGAGCTGGATCAAGAAGGGCACCCCGGACGTCGCGACGCAGCCGGGGTAGCTCCACCACGCGCTGAGGGCGACCTGAGGGCTGTCGGGAAGACCAGAGCTGTCGTTGATGATGGTGCAGTCCTCGAGCATGAAGTCATCTTGGAAGAACCGGACCCCATCGGGGACCTGGGTCAGATCTTCAAAGTCTCGCTCAAGCACGGGTGCGGCTCCGACGCAGGACGGCCCCGAGGTGCCCCCGTTGAGCCGCAGTATGAAGCGCTTGGCGGCGAGGTGCCAGGTCATGTCTTCGAGGGCCGTCTCGTCGTCGATCTCGACCTTCTCGAGGCCCTGCTCTGTGAAGCGCACGTACAGCCAAGGGTTATTGTCAGACTGACCAAAACCTCCGGCGCGCGCATCGACGGTGCTCTCAAAGTAGTCGCCGTGGTCCACCGAAGTCACGACGCCTTCGCTGACGCGGTCCCCGTGCATACCGAGCCGCAGGATCAGCTCGTCGAGGCAGGTGAGGTCGGCGGGCTCTTCGCACCGCAGCTCCCCGGCTCCTGTGAGAGCATCGCTCGATCCGTCGGCGTTAGCGCAGGCGGAGACGATGAGAAGGAGGGGGATCAGGTTGCGCATCGAAGGCCTCTCGGTGATGTTGCTGCTACCCCTAACGCCCCTGGAATCCGATGGCCGATCCTCGTTCCCGACTGCTGTGGCTGCTCGCGAGCGCCCTGGTCTCGCTCGCCCACCCCACGACCAGCGTCGCCGCCCCCCTCGATCTGAGCCTCGATCAGCTCCCGACGGTCGAGCCCTCCGGGCCCCACCAGGCGACGTGGATCCGCTTTCCCCAAGGCCTCCGCCTCCAGGCGCTCCCCGCGGTCATCCTCACCCAGGAGCCTGGGCCCCCACCCCATCCGCTCGCCCAACCTCTCGGGCCCTCGGGTCGTTCCTGGCGGGTTCCGACCCGCAGCGTCGACGAGGCGATCACCCTCGGCGCGGAGCTCCGGCAGCGCCCCGGTGTGCGAAGCGCCTTGCCCGACCTGATCCTCCCTCACGTCCAGACGCGCTTCGACGATCCCAGATTCCCGAGCCAGTGGTACCTCGACGTGCTTGAGATGGACCCGCTCTACGAGCTCAGCCTTGGCGATCCCCAGGTCCGCGTCGCCGTCATCGACTCGGGGATCGATCTGGACCACCCTGACCTTCAGGGGAGCTGGGTCCAGCCCTACGACGCCTTGAGCGACAGCGAGGATCCCAGGCCCAGTCCGGGCGACTTCTGCCAGGGGAGCAGCACCGAGCTGTGCGACCACCATGGGACCGCCGTCTCGGGCATCATCGCCGCTCGAGCGAACAACGGCATCGACATCGTCGGGCTCTGCCCCGAGTGTACCCTGGTCCCCATCCGCCTCCTCGGCCCAGGCGAGCCGACCCTCGGCGCCGATGTCGCCGCCTTCGAACACGCCATCGCCACCGACGCCGCCGTGATCAACAACTCCTGGGCATTCGGCATGGCCATGCCGGTGCCCGCCCCCCTCGCCGACATCATCCACGTCGCCTCGACCGAGTCCCGAGGCGGGCTGGGAGCGCTCGTAGTTTTCGCCGCGGGCAACAGCGACCGCGAGCTCCTCGACGACGAGCTGCAGGCCCTCCCCGACGTGCTCTGCGTGACCGCGACCGACCGCTATGGGCTGCCCACGTCCTACACCAACCGCGGCGCCGCCGTAGACGTCGCCGCCCCCTCCGCCACCGTCACCCTCCAGGCGGGGAGCGGGATCACCACCAACTTCGGCGGGACGAGCGCCGCCGCCCCGGTCGTGGCGGGGCTCGCAGGCTGGGCCGTCTCGGTCGACCCCACCCTCTCCGCCCAAGAGCTGCACCAGATCTTCCGCGACGCGGCGACCCCCTCGCCCCTCGTCACTCACGACGAGCGAGGCCACCACCTCACCTTTGGCTACGGCGAGATCTCAGGCCCCAGCCTCCTCGCTCAGCTCGATCTCGACGAGGCGCACGAAGCGCGGGCCTGCGGCTGCGCCACCGCTCCCGCCTCCCCTGCGATACCC
This sequence comes from Deltaproteobacteria bacterium, assembly GCA_007693595.1. Classification (GTDB taxonomy): domain Bacteria; phylum Myxococcota_A; class UBA796; order UBA796; genus REDI01. Next base: position 38,460 of record REDI01000026.1, read on the forward strand.
TCCCTTCTCCTAGCGCTGGTCTGGCTCGTCCGCCGGCGCACATCCGCCAACCCCACCGACCCGGAGCCCACACATGGCCCTCGACGACGACTTTCAAGACGCGGTGAGCCGCTCCCGCTCGCTGCCCAACCAGAGCAACGAGAACCTTCTAAAGATCTACGCTCTCTACAAGCAAGCCACCTCGGGTGACGTCTCGGGCAAGCGGCCGGGTATGCTCGACCTCAAGGGACGAGCCAAGTACGACGCTTGGGCCGCCCAGAAGGGCAAGAGCAACGAAGAGGCCAAGCAAGCCTACGTCGACCTGATCAACAAGCTCGGATCCTGAGCTCACCCTGTAGCCCTCGTGTCCACACCGGGCCCGAGGGCTTCGTTCTTGCGATGCGCACCGACCGCTAGATGTCGGATCCGAGCATCTCGTACTCGTGGCCCTCGACCACGAGGTACCAACCCAGGTTCTCCATGCGGTTGTAGAAGATGATCCTGGGCTCGCCATCGCGTTGCTTTGTCACGACGCCCGCTTTGGCGAAGGAGCGGACCGCCTGCACCACCTCGGGAGCACCGAACTCCGAGAGCTGGCGCGCGCGGCTCCGCCCCCCACCCGGCCGACGCCCCTTGTCGTCGGTGCTTACGATGCGCTGACCCTTCTCGTTGAGGATGGTGATCTCGCGCACGCCCCGAACCCCCGCCGGCAGCTCGAGCAGGTTGTCGATGATGTAGTCGTAGGTGAGCGAAGCCCCCGCCACACCGAGCAGGTCGCCTTCGACGTCGAAGATCGGCTGCGAGACGGTGAGCACGAAGCCTTGGCCGTGGAAGTCAGGGATGGGGGGGTTCCACCGGGGCCCCGGCTGACGCTGGAAGGTGTTCTTGACGTCTTGGTACCAGGGCTGCTCGCGCGGGTCGAAGTTCTCGATGCCTACCTTGCCCGGGAAGTGAACATACGCCCCGGACTCGAGGCCGATGAAGGCCCAGGTGAGCGGCGTACCTTGCTCGCCGATCCGGCGCTGGTAGCGGGCCGGGGTGAAGCGCGCCGCCTCTTCGGACTCGGACCGGAGCAGCACGCTGCGCAGGTTGCTGCCCATGTCGGCGAGCCGGGCGATCTGCCGCTCGGCCGCCTCGGAGTCGGCCTTGGCCGGCATGACGAAGACCGGGTGAAGCAGGTTGATCTCGTGCCCGTACCGGCCCGATTGCTTCATGCCGGGGACGCTCCGCTCCGTCTTGCCGTTGAAGTCTGGCGCCAGGTAGATCGTGCGTTCCGAGGTGCTGCCGAGGGTGAGCTTCTCGGAGGCGGTCGCGGCCATGGTGCCGAGGAGGCCTTCATACTTGATGAACTGCCCATCGATGCGCGACGCCTGCGCGAAGACGTTGGAGCTGAGGCCGTTGACCCGCGTCTGGCGCTCGGACTGCTGGAAGGTCCAGATCGCCGCCCCAGCGCCTACCCCGATCACCCCGATGACGGCGGTGAAGAGCACGATGAGCACCATAAAGGCGGTCAAGGCCGTGTGTCGGCGGATCCACCGGCCCGCCGCCTGGGTGATGGAGTCAGGCTTGGCCTTGATCGCCTCGTCGCGCGTGAAACGGCGGATGTCTTCGGCCATGGCTTGGATGTGCTCGTAGCGCTTGGACCGATCCTTGTGGGTGGCGCGCTCAACAATGGCGCGAAGCTCCCGGGGGATGTGGTCCCCGTACTTGTGCTTGAGCGGATCCTTGCTCGCGTCTTGCTGACGCATGACGATCTTCATGGCTGACTTGCCGGTGACCGCCTGGTTGAGGCTGATGAGCTCGTAGAGGATCAGCCCCATAGAATACTGATCGCTCTTGTGATCGAGGGTCGCGTTGTCGCCATTGGCCTGCTCGGGCGACATATACTGCGGCGTTCCGATGATCAGCTCGGGATCTTCTTCGGGGGAGTGGAGCAGCTCGACCTTCTGCTCGGTGACGATGTCGCTCTCGTTGACGACCTTGGCGATGCCCCAGTCCATGACATAGACCTCGCCATAGTGCCCGATCATGATGTTCTCGGGCTTGAGGTCTCGGTGTACGATGCCACGGCGGTGGGCGTAGTACATCGCGTCGCAGCAGCGCAAGAAGAGCTCCAGGCGCTTCTCGAGGGAGTACTCATCGGGGATCTTGCGGCGGTTTTTCTCGTAGGCTTCCTTGATCTCGTCGATGTAGTCTTCGACGGTCTTGCCGTTGATGAGCTTCATCGTGTAGGCGAGCATGCCGTCGGCGGACTGCTCGAGCTGGTAGACCGGCACGATGTTGGGGTGATCGAGCTGCGCCGTGATCTGCGCTTCGCCGTAGAACTTGGCCGCGAGCTGCGCATTCGCCGCGATCTCTTCGGACATCTCCTTGTAGGCGACCAATCGGAGCAGATCGTTGTCGCGCGCCTTCAGGACGCGGCCCATGGCGCCCTCGCCCACCTTCCCTACGAAGTTGTAGTCGCGGCGGAGCAGATCCGTGTTGTCGGAGGGCTGGCTGGCCCCCTCGGCGCGCAGCGCGAACATGGTGCGCTTGAGCCGATCGCGCGCTGAGGTCTGTCGGCCGGACGATCGACGCCCCCCAGTGCTTCGTGCCCCCGAGGAGCGCGCGCCAGAGCGGGCCCCGGATCGCCTGCGCCCGCCCGTGCGGGATCCCGTCCGGGTCTTTCGCCGCTTCGGACGGCCCTCGTCGTCTTGCGCGGCGCGGTCGCGCTCGGCGCGGGCCTCTTTGGCCGGGTCCCCTTCGCCGCCTTCGTCGCTCTCGTCGCTCTCGTCGCTCTCGTCGCTCTCGTCGCTCTCGTCGTCGTCAGCACCTTGCTCCTCTTGCTCGGGCTCGGCGCCGTCGCGCTCAGGATCCGCAGGCGCGTCTCGTTGTGTGTCGGAGGTCGTGTCTTCGGGCGCCGAGGGCGCATCGGAGCTCGGGGGTGGCTCGCTCGCGTCGCCGGGCGGCGGCTCGGAGGACCCCGTGGCGCCTCGGGTCCCTTGCCTGCGTTCGGCGGGTGCGGGCGTGTTCTTACGCGCCAACTTCTCGACGGCGGAGGTGTCGAGGGTGCCTTCGCGGAGCATCTCGTCGACGAGGCCCTGAGGCACCAGCTCTTGGTCCTTGAGGTAGCTCAAAAATCGAACCAGATCGCCCGTGCCGCTCTGTCGCACGAAGTCAGCATAGACACGCGATAGATCCTGGTCAATACTAGGCTGTAGCGCCGCCTTGAGATCATTGAAGCGCATGCGATGGTCACCCTTCTCAGCTAGGCGCACGACCATACCACGAGCGGGCGCCTCGGGCTGGTTCGCTCACGACCCGAAACGACTCAGTCGCCCCGACGCGTCTGGGCACAGGCTCCCTGACCCGTCACCCCGACCCGCACCGCGTAGCTCGCCAGGACCTCGGTTCGCGATGTGGGGCGACGACCATTCACTTCGGTACTAAAGGTCATGGACTGCGACACCACATGGTCGGCGATGTCTTCGCCGGTCAGCTCGAACTCGACGACCGCCTCTCCCTCGGGAAACTCGCTCGCCGTCGCCAGCAGCACCCTCGGCAGATCGGGCGCCTCGACGTAGATCGACATGGAGTCGAGGAAGGAGAGATCCGCGTCGTCGGGGTCGATCGCTTCGAGATCGAAACGGACCAGACGTGCGCTCGCGATGTCGCCCGGCTCGACCCCTTGGTTCTGAAGCTCCTGGCTCTCGGTGAGGTCCATCGAGACAAACTCCCCGAAACCGAAATCGCCGACGAGCTGTTCGAGCGCCGTGCGTGCAGGAACGGTGGTGGTCGCGTCGCCGCTGACGCGCACGTTGAAAAGCTGCCCCTGGCAGGCGATCGCCAGCAGCGCGGCGACCAGCCCCGTCCTGAGCCCCACGGTTTTCATGACTCCGTAGTTCATGTCCATCCTCCTCATCTACACCCGTCGAGCCGGGTGGCACCCCCTATGACACGTCGCGTCCTCGTGCATCTCCACCAAGGGGATGCGAGCGCCTTTCTGCGCTCTCGTGCTACGCTCACTCCCCCGCTGCTCACGGAGTCCGAGTGCCTCTGGCGCCCCCTGCCCTCAAACACTGGCGCGTCGGAGACGTCATCGGACGGGGCTCCTGCTGCACGGTCTGGCTCGCCGAGCGCCCTGGGTCCGCGCCGGTCGCCGCCAAGGTCATCGACCTCCCTCAAGACGTGCGACCCCACACCCCAGCCGCCGCCCGGCTCGAGGCCCGGCTTAGGCGGCTGCAACCGATACGGCATCCCGCGCTCAACATCCTCTACGAATGGGCTTTCTCGACCTGCGGCACCGAGCTGTGGTTGATCTTGTCGCTCCTTCATGGGGCGAGCCTCGACCGATCAGGTCGTCCAGCCCACTTCGTCCAAGCGACCGCATCGCTGGCCGCGGGGCTGGCCGTATGCCACGAACAGGGGGTGCTCCACGGCGACATCAAGCCGGCCAACCTCTTCGTCGAGCCCGACGGTCAGCCCGTCTTAGCCGACTTTTCTTTGCCCCTTCCGCCCGGCGACGGGTGCGATTTCGAACCCGACGACGCGCCGGGGAGTCCAGGGTGGCTGGCCCCCGAGTGCTTCTTGGGCGCTCCGGCCTCCGCCGCGGCCGACGTCTACGCGCTGGGCCAGGTCCTCATCGAAACCGCCATGGGCCGACCCGCCTTTCCCCCGGTAGGCAAGGGTCTGGCCGCCCTCCTCCACCTGTCCGACGCCAAGAACCGAACCCCCTTTCTGGACCCCGGCGAGACGATCTCGGACGCTCTTCGCGCCCTCCTACGTCGCGCGACAGCGAGAGATCCCGACGCACGCCCTACCGCTGCGGAGCTGGCGGACAAGGCCAGCGCGCTGGCTTCGACGCACAACGCCCCTTGAGCCACGCGGCCCGCGCTCAGTCGCAGTGAACCGCCAGGCAATCGGCCTGCACTTCGCGCGCCAAGTTGGCACAGCGCGCTTCGGATCCGCCGTCGGCTAAGCAGGTGCGATACGTGACGGCGCCGCGCTCCGCACAGGCGTCGACGCAGTTGTCCGCGACCTCATCGCGTTCATCCCGTTCGTCGCGACCTTCGCGCTCCCGCTCGTCGAGCTCGCGTTCGCCCCGCGCAGAGTCATCGCAGTGGGTCGCCAGACACTCGGCGTGGAGGCTTCGGGCGTAGCGAGCACAAGCCTCGGCGTCTCGCCCGGTGTCCAGGCAGTCGTCGTAGGCATGCCGCGCACGACGACCGCACGCCTCTTCGCAGGTAGCGTCCTCGTGTCTCGCTTCGTCTCGGGTGTCGGCCTCGCGATCTCGTTCGTCCCAAGCGCGCTCACCATCCCCGCGCGCCGCTTCAGGGCCCCCTGTGAGGTCGAGCTGACCCGGCTCACCACAGGCAGCCAAGAGCGCGGTCAGAGCGACGAGCGTGAAGTACCTGTACATGGGAAACCTCCAGGATCCTGGGCCATTCTGCCCTCCTACGATAGATGACCGCTCCACGGGTGTCTACCCCTAGCAAGCTCGAAGCGGGCCCTACCCATCGCCCTGAAGCAAGAGTTGACCGCGACATGCATCGGGGAGCTCCTGGATATAGGCACGAGGATCGTCGAACAAGGGACAGTCCGCCTGTCCGCTGACCCAAGGAAGGCAATACTCCTCGAGCTCATGGGGGTCGCGCACGCGATGAACGCGCTCACAGCTCTGACCGACCCCAGCAGCCGCTCGAAAGGCTCGCAGGTTCGACTCGAAGTCCCCGCGCTGACAACGAAGCGCAGCACCCTCGGCAAAGGACCGCGCATAGGCCTGACACAGCCGTGCGGCCTCTCGCTCGCCGGCCGAGCGCTCGAAACACCCCGACGCGAGCACCAGACAAGTCGTGACCGTGATCAGGCTCCGTGTCATGCAACCTCCACCCTGAGTGTCGCCTCTACGGCGCCCGCGACGCAACCCTCCAGGGCTCGCCTTTCAGAATTTTGATTACTGCCTACCTTCTCCGCCGCGGAACCTACGCCTCCCTTCCATCCGAAAAAGTTCCCGCGAATCGTCCGCGTCGGTCCATGCCAAACGCCAGAGTAAGTCACGAGACAGGATCTTTTTTCTGTGATTCCTTGACGCCGCACGAAGACTAAGGCATTCTTCACATGCGGTCGCTGTTCGGCGGCCGTGTTTTTGAACCAACCCGACCCTGCAGACGCGGCACCCTAAAATAAGTTTGCACGGTCAGTCATCGACACGAGCCGCCGTTTCGATGCGCAACTGGAGTACATCATGGCTAACCCCGGCGTTACCGAAGAGCTGTATGGCAACTATAACTTCCTGCTTGAGATTACTGGGATTACCCAGGATTCCAAGATTATCGTTGGCGGTTTCAAGTCCGTAAGCGGTATGGACTCCGAGACCGAGATCGTCGAGTTCAAGCAAGGCAACGACACCATCGTCCGCAAGAAGCCTGGTCGCACCACCTACGCGAACATCACCCTTGAGCGTGGCTACACCGCGACCGACGACCTCTGGGAGTGGCGCAAGAACATCGAGGACGGCAAGATCGACCGCCGTTCCGGTTCCGTCATCATCCTTGACCAAGACGGCGCCACCGAGGTTGCTCGCTACAACTTCTACGAAGCGTGGCCCTGCAAGTGGTTCGTCCCCGACATGGCTGCCGATTCCTCGGCCATGGCCATCGAGAAGGTCGAGCTGGCGGTCGAGCGCATCGAGCGCGCCTGATCTTCGTCTCTGACGACACCCGCCCGGGTCGGTTCGCCGGCCCGGGTGACGTGTTTTAAGGCTGCCTGATCGAGCGCTTTACTGGACCTGAACGCCGCTCCCAGGCCCGCGTCGTCTACCAGCGACCCCACAGGTCGAAGGCTGGCAGAGGCCTGAACACAGGGGAGCCACGCTCGTTCAGGGGGATGGCCGCGAGCAGACCCACCCCGACGTTCGCCCGCAGCTTTCCGATCCCAAAGGTCAGCGCGCCGGTGGAGCGTCCGACCAGGCGAGCGGGCCCTCCGTGCGCATCGGCGCCGAGGTCTTGCCCGATCACAAAGCCGATCCGGGAGGTCAGGTGGACTTGGAGCACGCCCCCTGCCCCGCCCCCCGAGAGACCCGCGCGCCCAAGGAGCTCCACCGCGCTGGCGTCGCCTTCGTGGACCCGGCCAACCGCGAAGGAGGCCCAGGGTCGCGCCGTGAAGAAGACCCCTGGCCTGAGATCGAAGGTGATGGGCAAGCCCGCGTCGAGCACCAGCAGCGGGGGTCGGCTCGGCCACTCTGGGACGGCGAGCCGCGCCAGGGCTAGCGGGGTCAGCAGCCCCGCTCCGGCGTCCAGGCTGATCTCTTGGCCGGCGATGGGGGGAAGCCGCGTGCGTACGCGCCCGTTGTAGAAGCCGAGTAAGACGCTGGAGGCCTCGGTCGCTACGGTCGTCTGGTCGGTGACCCCATGGGCCACCACCCGTAGCCCGGCGACCCACTCCCCCTTCTCGAGCGGAGGAGCGCTCCACTTGTACGCCGGCTGATCTTCGAGAAGGCCCGGCATCGGTTCCGCGGATCGAGCCACGCCTGTCGTGAGCCCGAGCAGGATGCAGCCCGCCGCCCCACGGCACCATCGGCCAGCCATCACTCCTCCCTTCGAGGAACGACCCATGACGGGCTTCGACCCCTCGCGCAGAGAGCAGTATGGCAAGGCACAGGCTCTCTGCCAAGAGCGGTCGAGAGGTCATGATCTGTCTGCGTTCCGCACCGGCCTCGACGAAGAAGGCCGTCGGGGGCGTCTACCGGGCGAGCTCACCCAAGGGAGTCCCCATGGTCCGTTCAACTATCCTGGCGATCGGCTTGACGCTCTCTGGGGTCGCGAGCGCGGAGCGCCCGCTAGCGATCCCCGGAGACGCCCCCCCGGTCCAAGGGCCGGAGCAGCCCCACACGAACCCAGGATATGGGCATGACTCCTACGACACGCGGTCTTGCTCCCTCGGGCAGAGCTGTACCCCCCACTCCGAGCCACCGAGGCGAGCGGCGGGTGGCTACGTGGGGCTCAGCCTGGGTGCTACCGGCTTGTACGGCGGGCCATCGACCAGCTTCGATCTGGAGGCCGGCTTTCACATTCAGCGCACCTTCCTGCTCAGCGCGACGGCTGGTCGAACGACGGACTGGGTCGGACGGACCGGCCTGACCTGGGTCGGGGTGCGGCCTGGGATCGTGTTCACGCCCGACCAACCCTTGCTCGTGCAAGCCGATGTGCTGCTGGGGATCGGGGCTCAGACCTACGCCCGTGATCCTCGCTCAGGTCCCCTCATCAACGTCATCGAGCCCAGGTTGAGCCTCGGGGTTCCACTCCATCACTGGGGACAACTGCAGGTCTACGCGGGCATGCGTACCGTGCCTGGCTGGCAGCCCGAGTCCCGGGCGCTGTCGGCTCCCACCGCCGGGTTGGCGATGCGCTTAGGCTACTTCTAAACCAACGAAATACCAAGAGACCCCCGCGCGAGCGCGAGAACACGGTAGGATAGACGGCCCTCTCTCTCTTCGCCGTGGAGCCCACGTGGACTTCTCCGAACTCAAGCCCACCGAACGGATCTTCGAAGGACCCGCCGCGAAGGTGATCGAGCTTCAGCACCGGGGGCACGTCTGGAGCGCCTTGGTACACCGAGCGCCCTACCGCGACCCCGAGCTCGTCGACGAGGTCTTGGATCGAGGCCGAGGCTTCTTGACGAACCCCATGATCTCCGGCCTGGTCGAGATCGATGACTGGTCCCCCGGGGATCACCAGCTGCTCTACCCCACCGGGCGCGTCTGGAGCCTGGCCGACCTCCTCGCCCACCATCGCGCCGCGCTTGGCCCGCGCGCCGGACTCGAGCTCGCGTACCGCGCCGCCCTCATCCTCCAAGAGGCCAGCGCCGCAGGCGAGGAGAGCGGCGTTCCTCTCCACGGCGATCCGACCCCTTGGCGCTGGCTCATCGATGCCGAGGGGGACCTCCAGCTCATCGGCTGGGGGGTGCCTGCGCTCGAGCTCTACGCGCTGGATCGGGACCCCGACCTCAAGCTCAGCGCCACCTGCTACCAATACCTCGCGCCCGAGCGTCTCGAGGGCGGCGACGAGGATCTCTCTACCGATCTCTTCACCTTGGCCCTCATCGCCGCCGAGGCCTTGCTGGGCGAGCCGGTCTACAGCGGCACCGCCCACGCGGTACGTATCCAGGCGGAGCGGGCAGAAGGAGGCCGGAGGCTCTACGCCCTGCGTGACCGCATCCCACCCGAGGTCGCCACCTTCCTGCGGCGCGCCCTCGCTCCCTATCGCGACGGCCGGCACCCCGACGTCGAAGACTTCATCCGAGAAGCTCACGATCTCCTCTACAGTCCGCTCTGCGAGGGGCCGAGCCTGACGGAGCTCGTTCAACCCCTCGTGCGCTCGACCCCGGCGCTACCCCAACCGCCCCTCGAGCCCGACCACCACGCCGATCGTTGGCGCCCCGTGGCCCGTCGAGGCCAAGGTTCAGGGCAGCGCCCTATCGACGACGTCGAGGCCCCCGAAGCGTCCTCGACCCTGCCGCTCGCCGCGCGATCCGCCTCTCGGCCCAAGTCTGCCGTCGAGGAGCTCCGGCGGGGACTACGGGAGTCTCAGGTGGTCCGAGACGCGAGCCTCCGGGACCGCTTGGCCCACACCCAGGGGCCACGCGCCGCCATGCGGGATCGCACCACCCTCTTTCCCACCCTCCCCATCGAAGGCCGAGCCCTTCGCTACCTCATCGAGATGCCCGAAGGCGGCACGGTCTGGGCCCGTCTGGGACCTGACGAGACCCTCGCCATGAGCGCGGCCCGAGTCGCCGACCAGTCGCGCCACACCCCCGTCGGCCCCGATGGGGCTATCGAAGGCTGGTTCCGGCTGACCCAGGGCGGCGAAGCCTGGTTCGGCTGCACCCTCACCCGGGTGATCTCGGCCCCCGATCCGGTCCAGCTCGAGTTCATCCCCAACCGACTCTTCCGCGCGAGGATCTCCGTGCACGAAGACGAACCCCCCGTGGAGCTGGATGTCGGCACGGCGATCCACGCGGCCTTCCTCGTGAGCCACCTCCGGCATCGCTACGAGCTTCGAGCTCGAGACTGGGATCTCTACGCCGACGATGAGCGCCCTCTCGACCCGTGGCAGGTCTTAGACGACTTCGAGCCCAAGGATGGCTTCCTGCTCAAGCTGCGCCGTCAACGGCGCGGCGGCCGACGACGGCGCGTGCGCTGAGCAGGTCCACGAGGCCTGGCGGGCAACACGTCAGCCCAAACCCCAGCGCCCCAACCACGCCTCGATCGCCTCGTCGAGCAACCCATAGACCTGGTCGAAGCCATCCGGGCCCCCGTAGTAGGGATCGGGTACGTCGCCGCCCGTCGTCGGCTCGAGCATGAGGTGCACCCGCCCGTGGGCCTCTGACGGGTAGAGCCTGTGCAGGTTTCGTAGATTAGACCTATCCATCGCCATGATGACATCGAATTGTTCAACATCGTCGGGGCGCGCCTGCCTCGCGGGGCCGGGCACGGGAGCACCGTGCCGGCGCAGGACCTCCTGTGTTCGCGGATCGGGGGCTTCCCCCACGTGCCACGCGCCGGTCCCGGCGCTGTCGACATGGAAGGCGGGCGAGGCCGAGCGCCCCGCGAGACGGTGACGGAAGATGCCCTCGGCCATCGGGCTACGGCAGATATTTCCAAGGCATACGAACAGGACTGAGCGTGGCGCATCGGGCATCGGCGATCTCCAAAGAGTTGCGAAGAGAGAAGGACCCTGTCATTCTACCTACCTCCGCGGTGGCTCTCTGGCAGCCACCCCCTTCCCCCACGGCGAGCCCCCGCCCCCCTGGATCTCCCATGACGACCCGTCGCGACCTCTTGATGCTGCTCGCCTGTGGAACCGGCGCGCTCCTCCTGCCCCTGCCCGCCCGCGCCAAAGGCGACGGCAGTTACGACGTGAGCTACCTCTGGTCGCCGGACCTGGACGCGGTGCTCGACTATCGCGATCAGGTCGCTGAGCTGCTCGGACCCGACGTCGCCAGTGAGCTCGCCATCGTACAAGGGAAGTCTGGAAACTGGGGCCTGATCTACGACCGAAAGGGTACGGACCCCAGGGTCGCGCGCAAGGTCGCCGCCGCACACGATCGACTACTCCGCGCGAGCTTTGGCGGCTCAGAGGTCCTCGCCACCGCGATCGCCGACACCGGCTACACGCGCTCCTACAACATCAGCTACGCGGAGTCGGCGAGCCTCGCCAAAGCCCGCGAGCGCTTTGACCGAGTGGCCCGTCTGCTCGGCCCAGACATCCTCAGGAAGCTCGTGGTTGAGCCCACCCCCAACGGGCGCTACGCCGTGGTCTACAAGCGCCACGGCGACGCCGACTCCACCGCCAAGGTCGCCGAGAAGCACACGACCCTCCTCAAGTCGGCCGGCATGCGCGGGCAGGTGATCCCAGAGCGCCACACCACCGCGGTGTGGGGGGCCGGCTCGACCGATGGGGTCCTGGTCGCGGGCAACGTGAGCAAGTCGTCTGGAGCTCCGATCGTCGCCGCGGCGACGGTGGCCCCTGCGGTGGCGAGCGCCCAAGCCACCCAGGCGGTCCTCAAGAAGAGCGCAGCCGCCTCGGCGCCCTCCCCGACCGACGCGGTGGCAGACCGGGCCAAGGTCCCTCCTCCCTCCTCCTCCACCACGTTACCCGCAGCCGTCAACACCCCGATCCGCGACGCGATCAACGAGCACGTCCAGACCCTTCGACGCGCAGGCAAGCTCGCCCCCGACGAGACCACCTCGTGGTACGTGCACGCCCTACACGACGACCGAACCTGGGTCGCGATCAACGCGGAGCGCAGCCTTCAGTGCGCGAGCATGGTCAAGCCCTTCGTCGCCCTGGCCTTCCTGCATCGGGTGGGTGAGGGAAGGATCATCTACGGCTCGGTGAGCAAAGCCAAACTCGAAGCCATGCTACAGCGTTCGAGCAACTCTGCGACCAACTGGGCGATGTCCAAGGTCGGCGGCCCCGTCGCCACCCAGCGGCTCCTCAAGAAGCACTACCCGGACCTCGTGCGCGAGACCCATATCGTCGAGGCGATCCCCCCCTACGGCCGCACCTACAAAAACCGCTCCTCGGCGCGCGACTATGTGCGCTTCTGTCGCGCGCTCTGGAAGCAGGAGCTCGGCTGCCACAAGGAGCTCAAGCGCATCATGAGCCTACCCAGCCGCGACCGGCTCGTCACCGGAGCCCCTTCCTTCCCAGCGGGTACGCAGGTGCTCAACAAGACGGGCTCGACCTCGCACCTCTGCGGCGACTTCGGGATCATCGTTGTGCGCAACAAACAGGGCGAGCAAGTGCCTTATGCCTTCGTCGGCATCATCGAGAAGCGCTCCCGAGCCCAGAGCTACGGCGCCTGGATCGCAGCCCGGAGCCGAGTCATCCGCTCGGTGAGTGATCTGACCTACACAGAGCTCCGTTCGATCTACGATCTCGTCTAGCCGAGTGGAGCGCGACCTCCCGGCGCTCAGTTCACCGCTTCCTTTTGCTCGGCCTGAGCCTCGCGGATGGCTTCCCACTCGCGCTCGTAGACGCGCAGGGTGTCGCGCACCTTGCGCAGGTTGGACCCAACCGGCTCGCGGTCGTCGTCGCGGGCCATGTCTTCCATCTCGAGGGCGACGGGCCAGAGAGACTCCCAGAGCTGAGCCATGCGATCGAGGTCCCGGGTCTTGCGAGGTTGGCCTCGGAACTCCTTGCGGAAGGCTTCGAAGATCTCGTTCGCGTCTTCGGCGAGGACCTTGATACGGTCGTTGCGGGTGACCCGCGCCCGGACCGTGCGCAGCGCGCTGAGCTCCTCGTCGTAGGTCTTGAGGTGGGCTTCGACCACGCTGATGTTCTTTCGGTGCGTCTCGTTGTCGAGGCCCGCATCGAGCAGGGTCACCATCTCGCGGTGGACCTCGGCGAGGGCTTCGCGGATGTGCTCAAGCACGCGCCGGCGGCGGCCGATGCGGTTCTTGCCAGCGAAGTGGAGGCGGTAGCGCTCGAACTGGTCATTCGCGAGCATGGCGAGCATGACGCCGCGCTCTTGAGGGGTCCCCACGCGACGGGCGCTGCGGATCTGCTGGAGCTCGGTGCGGTAGACATCGAGGTTGCCGACGGCCCGCTCGCGGCTGCGGGCGAGGTCTTCGTCGGCGTGACGGAGGAGCAGGGTGTCGATCTCGCCGACGCGGCGCTCGATCTCTTCGACGATCTCGGCGAGCATGCCGAGGTCTCGGGTGGGGCGGGGGTGACCGGCGAAGTGACGGCGATAGCGCTGGTAGTTGTCGCGGAGCCACTGCATGAGATCGCTGGCCTGAAGCACATGCTCACCGCCTTCCTTGGACTGGACGATGTTGGCGCGCTCCGCGGCCCAGGCCTCGGCGAGCTTCTCGGCCCCTTCGGCCATGGAAGCCAGGGCTAGCTCGCTGGCTTCCGCTTGCACCTTCTGGGCCCGCTCGATGATCTCGTCGAGCTTGCTCAGGTCGCGGGAAGCGCGCGGGTGCCCCGCGAACTGCTGGCCATAGACAGCCTGGATCGATGCCATTTCTTGTTCGAGTTCGCGCTGTGGACGTGCCATTTGTGCCTCCTTCAAGGGTAAGGAGAGGCGCATAACGCCCTCTGACCCTTCGTCACCTTTACGGGTGGCATTTCTCTGGTCCTTTAGATACACCACGCTCATGACCGACGTTCAACTGTCTCTGTACCGGATCCCTGGCTGCCCCTTTTGCATCCGGGTCGAACGACATATTCGAGCGCTCGGGCTCTCGGTTGAGCTGCGCGACATCTCCCGCGACCCGGATCACCGCAGGACCTTGCTCGATGCCCGTGGCCGGAAGACCACCCCGGTCCTTCGGATCGACCGCGACGGCCAGTCGACCTTCCTCCCCGAGTCCGCCGACATCATCGCCTGGCTCAGCGAGCATGAACAAGAGCTACGCTAGCCTGCACCCTCTCTGCCGACCAGCGCCGCTGGCGGTCCCTCTCACGTTGTGGAGTCCGAATGAAGTCCCGTCTGAGCACCCTGCTGGTCCTCGCCCTCGCCCTGGTCGGAACTGCCTGCACCACCGTGCGCCCCGGCGAGGTCGCCGTCCGCCGCACCTTCGGCAAACTCTCGGAGAATGTTCGAGATCCAGGCCTTATCGTACACAGCCCCATCGGCGTCACCTTCATTCGAGTCCCGACCCGAGTCAGCAACCTCGAGGTCGCGCTGAATCTCCCCTCGCGCGAGGGTCTGAACGTGCGGGCCGAGGTCAGCATTCTCTACCGGGTCCAGCCCGAGATGGTCCCGACCCTTATCAACACCGTCGGGGAACGCTACGAGTACGAGATGGTCCTGCCAGTCTTCCGCTCGGCCGCGGCCGACGTCTCGGCGCGCTACGCCGCCAAAGACATGCACAGCGGCGAGCGCCTCGCCATTGAAGAGGCCGTCGAGGCCCGCATGAACGAGGTGCTCTCCCACCGGGGCCTCATCGTCGAAGCCGTGCTGCTCAAGAGCATCGCCCTGCCCCCCGGCCTCTACAGCGCCGTCGAAGAGAAGCTCTCTGCCGAGCAGCAGTCCGAGCGCATGCAGTGGGTGCTCTCGCGCGAGCGTCAAGAAGCGGAGCGCCGCCGCATCGAGGCCACGGGCATCCGCGACGCCCAGCGCATCCTCGAAGAGGGCCTCTCCCCGCAGGTGCTCAAGTGGCGCAGCCTCGAGGCCTTCCAGGAGCTCTCGAAGAGCAGCAACGCCAAGGTCATCGTGACCGACGGGAAGCTGCCAATGCTCATCGGCACCGACGAGGACTGACCCCCGGTCGGGCGCGATCCCTTCACGCGCCCCGCGCCTCAGCCCACCCCGACGATCCGACCATCGACCAGATCGACATCGGCCGCAGAGGGGCGGCGGGGCAGGCCAGGCATTCGCAAGATGTCGCCGGTCAGAACCACCACGAAGCCCGCCCCAGCGCTGAGGGCGAGCTGGCGCACCGTGAGCGTAAAGCCGGTGGGCCGGCCCCGGAGCTTGGGATCGTCCGAGACGCTGGCCGCGGTCTTCGCCATGCAGATCGGGAGGTCCGACCGTCCGATTCGGTCGATGATGCGAAGATCGCGCTGAGCCTCGGTGGTGAGCTCGATGTCGTCGGCTCCGTAGATCTTTTGAGCCACCGCGCGGATCTTGCTCTCGAGGGGGTCGCTCAGGTCGTAGGTGAAGCGAAGAGGCTCGGGCGGCGACGAGGCGACCTTCATCACCTCCCGGGCCAGCTCGATCGCCCCCTCAGCACCCCGCGCGAAGTGATCTGCGAGGGCGACGGGGACCCCGCGGGCCGAGCACGCGGCTCGGATCACGTCGAGCTCCTCGTCGGAATCGTCGGCGAAGCGGTTGATAGCGACCACCGCGCGCGCCCCGAAGCCTTCGACGCTGTCGAGGTGGCGCTCGAGGTTGCTCAGCCCGGCGCGCACCCGCTCGGCAGAAGGCTCGGCGAGGTCAGCTTTGTCGGCGCCGCCGTGCCACTTGAGCGCGCGGACGGTCGCCACCACCACCACACAGTCAGGCGTGAGCCCGGCCAGGCGGGCCTTGATGTCGAGGAACTTCTCGCCCCCGAGATCGAAGGCGAAGCCCGCCTCGGTGATGGTCCAGTCCGCGTGGTGCATGGCCATGCGGGTCGCGAGGATGCTGTTGCAGCCGTGGGCGATGTTCGCGAAGGGGCCCCCGTGCACCACGGCGGGGGTCCCGTCTGCGGTCTGGACCAGGTTCGGCTCGATCGCATCCTTGAGGAGCGCGACCATGGCGCCGGTGACCTCGAAGGACGCGGCGTAGACGGGCTCACGCCGACGGGTGAAGCCAACCAGGATCCGGTCGAGGCGAGCGCGCAGATCATCGAGATCCGTTGCGAGCCCCATAATCGCCATAATCTCGCTGGCGGCAGTGATATCGAACTGGCCCTCGCGGGGCATGCCCATGGTGGGTCCTCCCGTGCCGATCACGACGCGACGCAGCGCTCGATCGTTCATATCGACCACCCGAGGCCAGGTGATTCGCCGAGGATCCAGACCCGTGGGATTCCCGAAGTGCAGGCTGTTGTCGATGGCGGCGGCGAGGAGGTTGTGGGCCGCGGAGATGGCGTGGAAGTCCCCAGTAAAGTGGAGGTTTATCTCTTCTTTGGGCTCGACCGTGCACTGGCCGCCGCCCGTGCCCCCCCCCTTGATGCCGAAGCAGGGTCCGAGCGAGGGCTCGCGCAGCGCGAGGCAGACCGACTCGCCCAGGTGCCGGAGGGCCTGTCCCAGCCCGATCGAGGTGGTGGTCTTGCCCTCGCCAGCCGGGGTGGGGGTGATCGCGCTCACCAACACCAGCCGCGCGCGACCCTCGCGAGGCCGCGGGCGATCGAGCAAGGCGAGGGGCAGCTTGAGCTTGTCGCGGCCATAGGGCACGAGATCTTGCGTAGGCAGCGATAGATCTGCGGCGACGTCGAGGATCGGGCGCATCGAGGACTCCAGGTGAGCGTTCCCCTTCCCTTCACCCCGATCGTCACAAGATTCAACCTCTCCCGTGGCGCGGTGGACGACATACCGTTTGGTCCTTACGTTTACCTACTAGTCGATGAACCTCGCCCAGGAGTCCCAATGTCGCGCAGCGCGACCGCCCTCGCCCTCTTCTTCTCCCTCGGTGCCACGACTCCGGCCTTCGCTGAACAAGAGCCGGTCGAAGGTCTGGCCTGGAACTGGAACGATGTGGAGCGCCGCTACCACATCCAAGGCAGCATCTTCGTCCCCGACTGGGTCTGGGTGCGTGCGCTGAACAACCTCGAGGTCCGAGCAAACGAGCTCCACATTGAGCTCGTCGCGACCTGTGAGGCGACCGAGCCCCACAAGAAGCGCTGGAACGTCGACTGCAACATCGACGCCGTCGGCTTGCAGGTCGCTGCCCTCCCCCGCGACGCGCGTCGCAAGAACGAGACCGACAGCAGTCGGCTCGATCGCATCCTCGAAGAGTGGAAGGAGCGCCTGACCGACTCGACCGTCCGCATGCAGTGGCGCGACAACGGCCGTATTCGCAGCATCAACCTGCCCGACCTCAACCGCATGAACCGCCGCGATGGCGAGAACATCGAAATCTTTCGACAGATCATGGTCCGAACCTTCTCGCCGCTCGAGATCGAGCTCCCCAAGAAGGCCACGGACAAGGGGGACCGAACCTGGACAGAGAAGCAGCCCTTGATCGCTGGTTTCTTGACCGATGCGGGCTCGGTGGGCAACGTGCCGACCATCCACCAGATCGATGCGCAGCGAGGCAGTCAGGTCCGCATCGCCAGCTCCGGCAAGGGCACGGTGGGTAACGCCGGTCGTACCCGAAACGTCGGTGGGCAGAGCGAGATCGCCGACCACTTCAACGTCGAGTTCAACACCGAGACCTTCTTCGACACCGAGGCCGGCCATATCGTGCGCCGTCAGGTGATCTTCGGCGGCAACCCCACCGCGAGCTCCGCCATCGCCGACGGCACGGCAGGCCTGCCGTACCTTCAGAGCTACAAGGTCCAGCTCATCGCGGCCGACGTCGAGCCCCCGATCGTCATGCCCACCAAAGAGGTCGAGCCCTCACTCGGAGGCCCCTCCGCGGTGCAACAGCCCCGCCCCATGGGTGCGGCTGGTGAGCCGGGTGGCGCAACCGTCCCGTCTCCGGTCCCGGCCGCCGGGACCTCCATCCCTGATCCCGACGCCCCGAGCCCCGAGCCTCCTGTCATCGACATCTCGGAGCCACCCATCGTCGAGCCCGACGTTCGCTGACCCCTACTCCGCCCAGCGCGCGAGGCCTACATGCCCACGGTCGTCCCCCGCACCGCCCACGTGGCGGCGGCCTCCCTCAACCAGACGGTCGGTGACTGGGCGGGCAACCGTCAGCGCATCATCGCCGCCATGACCGAAACCCGAGCGCGAGGGGCGAAGCTGCTCGTCCTCCCTGAGCTCTGCATCTCGGGCTATAGTCTCGGTGATCGACTCGTCCGGCACGGCACGCTGAGCCGATCGTGGGCCAGCGTGACCGCGCTCCGGCCGTATACCGAGGGCATGGTCGTGCTTGTCGGGCTGCCGATCCGCCACCGAGACACGCTCTACAACGCCTGCGCGGTGCTAGCCGACGGCCAGGTCGCCGGGCTGGTGGCCAAGGAGTACCTGGCCACAGGCGACGTCGAGTACGAGAACCGCTGGTACGCCCCATGGCCCGGCGACCGCTTCGAAGAGTGGCTCCCCCCCGACGGCAGCGAGGGCCTGCCCCTCGGTCGCCAGGTCTTCGACGCCCCCGGCCTGGGCCGCTTCGCCATCGAGATCTGCGAAGATGGCTGGAAGGGCATCCGCCCGGGATCGATGGCCGCCTTGGCCGGAGCGCACCTCGTGCTCAACCCCTCCGCCTCGTGGTTCGTGATCGGCAAGCATGCCCGAAGGCGTCGTCTGGTCTCCGAGATCAGCGCCGAGGACCGCGTCGCCTATCTCTACGCCTCATCCCACGGCTGCGACGCCACCCGACTGGTCTTCGACGGCAGCCTCTTCATCGCCAGCGACGGCGAGATCCTGCGCGAAGGGCGGCGCTTCGCCTTCGACGCCGATCACGTCGTCGTCGACGCCCACCTCGACCTCGACGCCCTCCGTCTGACCCGCATGGAAGAGGGCTCATGGCGCCAGCAGGTCGATCAGGCCCTCGACGGCAAGCTGGGGCCTCTGCCCACGCCCAACCAACTCCGGGGCCACTTCGAGACCACCGATCCCGTTCCCGCCCCGACCCCCTACTGGCTCCGCGGCACCCAGCCCTCTACCAGCTCCGATCCGAGCTTGGAGTGGCTCGCGGAGCGCGGCCTCCTCGCTCGCTCCCCCCAGGCTCAGGACCTCCCGCACCTCGAGCTGGAGCTGGCGCTCGCGATGGGGCTGCGGGAATACACTCGAAAGTGTGGTATCGAGCGCATCGCCCTGGCCTTGTCGGGCGGGCGCGACTCGGCGATGTGCGCGCTCCTGGTCCACCGAATGCACCGCTACGACCAACCTGATCTCTCCGAACAGGACCTCGCCACCCACATCCGGGAACGCTTCGTCACCGCCTACCTCGCCACCGAGAACTCGGGCGAAGCGACCCAGCGAGCGGCGGCTCGCTTGGCCCAAGAGCTGGGCGCCGAGCACCTCGATGGGCTGATCCAGCCCGCCCTCGACGCCCACCTCAGCGTCTTCTCTGCCATGAGCGGGCATGGCCTCTCGTGGAGCGAGCCGGACCACGATATCGCGCTGCAGAACGTGCAAGCCCGGATCCGAGGGTCGTTGATCTGGATGATCGCCAACGTGCGCCGCGCCCTGCTGCTCGCGACCTCCAACAAGTCCGAGGCGGGGGTAGGCTACACCACCATGGACGGCGACACGTCGGGGGGGATCGCCCCCATCGCTGACGTCCCGAAGTCTCTGGTCGAGCTCTGGCTGCGTTGGGCTCGCGACTTCCACGGCTACCCGAGCCTCGACGCGGTCCTGGGCACCCCCGCCACGGCCGAGCTCAGGCCCGCCGATCGGGGTCAGACCGACGAAGACGACCTGATGCCCTACGACATCCTGGATCGGTTGCTCTACCACTTCGTGCAGCTCGGGCAGGATCCGCTCGACATCTTTCGCGCCCTCTGGTCGGAGCTCGCGCCGCGCTATGGTCACGATCCGAGGCTCTTCGCCGCCCACATCGAGAAGTTCGTGCGCCTGCTGTGCTTCGCGCAGTGGAAGCGAGAGCGCTTCGCTATCAGCTTTCGCGTCACGGCCTTCGACCTCGACCCCAAGACCGGCTTCCGCTTTCCGCCGGTTCAGGCCCCCTTTACCGAGGAGCTCCAGGCCATGCACCAAGAGGTCGAGAACCTGGTGAACCACGCAAAAGCGGGACCGATGGCATAGACGAACCCGCTCGCGCATCTTAGTAGGGCCCACCCCGATGCCCTGGTGAGACATGACCCTCCGTTCCTTCTTCGCTGCCGCTAGCCTCGCGCTGACCCTCTGCCTTCCCGCCACGGCGCAGGCCTCCGAGCCTGTCGAAGGACTCGCGTGGCAGTGGAACGGCATGGAGCGCACCTACCACATCGAGTCGAGCGTCTTTCTGCCGGAGTTCATTTGGATCCGCGCCCTCAACAACCTCGAGGTCCGCTGCACCGAGACCCACCTCGACTTCATCGCCACCTGTGCGCCCCTCAATGAGCACAAGAAGAAGTGGCTCGTCCGGTGCAAGATCGACGACATCGCCCTGCAGGCCGTCGCCATGTCCCGCGACGCCGCCCAAGCCCAAGGTCCCGACAGCAACCTCGACAAGATCCTTCGCGAGTGGAAAGAGCGCCTCACCGGCACCACGATGGAGATCCGCTGGCGCGACGACGGCCGACTCGGCTCCTTCAAGTTCACCGAGCTCGACCGTCGAAATCGCCGCGACCTCGAGAACACCGAGATCATGCGGCAGCTCTTCATGCGGGCCTTCTCGGTCGCCCAGGTTCGGCTCCCCCGTAAGGGCACCGACGACGGCCAAGGCGCCTTCGAAGAGAAGAACCCCATGTTCTCGGGCTACCCCGCCGGCGTGGGTGGCGTCGGCGCGGTCCGCGTGCAGCACCGCATCGAGCCCCACGAAGACAGCCTCGTCTACCTCCGCACCAAGGGTGCCGGCTCCATCGGCCACCCGAGCGCCACCAGCGCCGAGATCACCCAGGAGGTCAAGAACACCTTCAATATGGATGTCTCGGCCGATGGCATCTTCGATCTGGAGCGTGGGCACCTCGTCAGCCGCGAAGCGGAGGTCGAGGGCCTCGCGACCTCTTCCTCCGCCGTCTCGGAGGGCATCGAGGCCCCCCCGTACATCCAGCGCTACACGCTCAAGCTCCTCACCGAAGGCGATGAGCGTCCCGAGCTTCGCGAGACCAAGGCGATCGACACGCGACGCTAGGAGCCTTTTCGAGCGCTCCCTCGACAAGCTTGGCGCGAGCCGACCCGTCGAAGCCCGAAGGTGTCGGCCGGGCACGCAGCCCGCAGTCCCCCCAACCGAGCCACGACCCGACCGACACTCCTTCCTTAGCCCAGCCTCGAACTTGCGAAACGGTCACTGAGAGGATCTGTTCGGGCGTTCAGGTCCCCTCGATGGCTCCCCGTGCGCTAAGCTGGCGGGGGAGGGCGATCCATGACAAGCGCCAAGAGCAGTCCTACCGAAGAGGCCATCCACGTCCTCTTGATGCTGCAGCAACACGGCCAGCTCGCTACGGCCGAGGTCGCTCAAGCCCTCCAGGTGGACCGGCGCCATGCCCGACGGCTGCTCAAGCGACTGAGCGCCTTCGCCCCGATCCAGCCCAAGGGCAGCGGGCGGGACCGTTTGTGGGTGCTCGATCCCGTGAAGGGGCATATCAACCTCACGATCTACGACCAGATCGCCCTCGAGGTCGGGCGCGATGCCACCAGCTTTCTCGACGGCACGCCCCTGGCCGAGACCTTCCACCGCGCCTCGACGAACGAGGGCGTGCCGCGCCGGATCGCCGAGAACTACCAGCGAAAGATCCGCGTGAAGTCCGAACCCGCCTGGCTCACCGACGACCGTAACGACGCGCTGCACGACCTGCTCGACGGTCTGCTGCGAGAGCGCACCCTCAATCTGAGCTACCAAGCGCGCAACGGCGTCCGAACCTACCCCTGCTTCCGTCCGCTGACCTTGGTCGCCTACCGGCGCGTGCTCTACCTCATGGGCTTCCCCGAGCCCGACCACGACACCCAAGTCCACCGACTTCGAGTCGATCGCATCGAGTCCATCGAGGTTGGCGAGCCCTTCGACTATCCGAGCGCATGGGACCCCGATCAGGATCTGGACCGATGGTTCGGCATCGAGGCGAGCGGCCAGATCGAGACGGTGGTGCTCGAGTTCAGCCAGCGTGCAGCCGACCTGATCCGAGAGCGTACCTGGCACGCAAGCCAACGTCTCGAACCCCTCGAAGACGGGCGGATCCGGCTCGTCATGCAGACCGGCGGCAAGGAGCTGATCCGCTTCGCCCTCGAGTGGGGGGAGCACTGCAAGGTGGTCAGCCCCCCCTGGCTACGCGACACGGTGCGTAAGGCCCTGAAGGAAGCGCTCGATCAGTACCGCTGAACCGGGTACGTCTCTCGCCCCCCCTCCCCGGAGCCAAACCATGGCTGAGCCCGCGCCCCACGAGCTCGACACCGAGCAGGCCTGGCACAGCATCCCCGCTCCCGAAGTCCTCGAACTCCTGAAGACCCAGAGCTCGGGCCTCTCGGCCGACGAGGCCGCGCTCAGGCTCAAGGCGCAGGGGCCGAACCAGCTCGAAGACGCAAGCCCCCCCAGCGTGCTCTCCCTCATCGTCTATCAGTTTCAGAGCCCGCTCATCTACATCCTATTCCTCGCAGGCGCGGCCACCTTACTCCTTCAGGAGTGGGTGGACGCAGCGGTCATCTTCGCCGTGCTGGGTCTCAACGCCCTAATCGGCTTCACCCAAGAGCGACGCGCCGAGCTGGCGGTCCACGCCTTGGGGAAGCTCGTAAGCCCCAAGGCCCGGGTGATCCGTGACCGGCAAGACCATGACATCCCGAGCGTCGATCTGGTACGGGGCGACGTGGTGCGGCTCGAGTCCGGCATGAAGGTCCCCGCCGACCTCCGGCTGATCCGTACGACCAACCTTCGGGTCGACGAGTCCCTCCTCACGGGGGAGTCGCTGCCCGTCTCAAAAGATCCAGAGCCCGTCGAGCCCGGCGCCGCCGTGGCAGACCGCCGCGGCATGGTGCACGCCGGCAGCGTGGTGCTGAGCGGTCGAGCCACCGCGGTGGTGGTGGGCACGGGGACAAGCACCCAGATCGGAGCGATCGCCAAGGGCATCCGACAGACCCGCCGCGGCGAGACGCCGCTTCAGCAGCGCATGAACCGCCTGGCGACCATCGTGGGGGTCGTCGTCGCCATCTCGGCGGTCCTCGCCATGATCATCGGGATCGTCCTCGGCGAGAGCTGGACCGACATGTTCTTGATCGCGGTCGCGCTCGCTGTCGCCAGCGTCCCCGAGGGGCTGCCGGTGGTCTTCACGATCACCCTGGCGGTCGGGGTCCGGCGCATGGCGGCTCGGAACGCGATCATCCGTCGCCTTCCCGCCGTCGAGACCCTAGGCAGCACCACGGTGATCGGTTCCGACAAGACCGGCACCCTCACCGAGAACCGCATGCGGGCGGTGGCGCTACGGATCGGGGATCAGGCCGTCGACCTGGACCACCCATCCCACGAGGCTCCAAGCCTCGACCGCGTCGCAAGGATCGCGATCTTGTCGAGCGAGGCGGTCTTGGGCAGCGAGACGACCAACGAGACAGGGGATCCCACCGAGATCGCGCTGCTCGAACTCGCCCGTCGACTCGGCGCGGAGCCGGCCCAGGTTCGTGCCCAGTACCGCTCCCTGCACGAGATCCCCTTCGAGTCGGAGCTCCGCTACGCCGCGACCTTCGGCGAGCTCGACGATCAGCGGTGGGTCATGACCAAGGGCGCGCCCGAGCGGATCCTCGAGATGTGTACGACCCAAGCCGACGGAGAGCCGCTGGACCCCGAGCGGGTGCGCCAGGCGATCGCCGACCTCGCCTCCGAGGGTCTCCGGGTGCTCGGGCTCGCCAGCCGGCGCCTGAGCCCCGAAGAGCCCCTCACCGACCAGAGTCTTCGGGAGCTGGACCTGGCTGGCCTCGTGGGCCTGATGGATCCCCCACGCGAGGGGGTCGCCGAGGCGATCCAGGGCTGCCACGAGGCCGGGATCCGCGTGATCATGATGACCGGAGACCACGCCTCAACCGCGCAGGCGATCGCACGTCAGATCGGCCTGCTCACCGACGGCGGGCGCACCATCACCGGCGCGGAGCTGGACCAGCTCGACGAGCTCGACCTCGCGGAGCAGCTCTCAGAGATCGCGGTCTTCGCCCGAACCAGCCCAGAACAGAAGCTGCGCATCGTGCACGCTCTCGAAGAAGCCGGCGAGATCGTGGCGGTCACCGGCGATGGGGTCAACGACGCGCCCGCGCTCAAGGCCGCGGCCATCGGCGTCGCGATGGGAAGAGGAGGCACCGATGTGGCACGAGAAGCCTCCGACATGGTGCTCACCGACGACAACTTCGTCAGCATTCACGCCGCCGTCGAGACCGGGCGGGTCACCTTCGCGAACCTACGCAAGGTCACCTTCTTCCTCTTGTCCACGGGAGCCGGGTCGATCGGGGCCATCCTGGGCTCCCTCGTGCTCGGCATGAGCCTGCCGATGGTCCCCGCCCAGCTCCTCTGGATGAACCTGGTGACCAACGGCCTGCAGGACCTCGCCTTGGCCTTCGAGCCGGGCGAGGCCGACGTCCGAACCGCCCCACCCCGGCCTCGTACCGAAGGCATCGTCTCGTGGCTACTCTGGGAACGCACCGTGATCTCGGGGATCGTGCTCGCGATAGGCACACTCTGGATGTTCCAGGACGTGCTCGGTCGCACGGACTCCCTCGAGGAAGCGCGCACCGTCGCCCTCACCACCATGGTTCTCTTCCAGGTCTTTCAGGTGGGCAACGCCCGATCGGAGTTCCGCTCGGTCTTCAGCAAGAGCCCCTTCTCCAACCCCTTCCTCTTCCTCGCCACCTTGGCGGCGCTGGGGGTTCACCTGCTCGCGCTGCACTGGAGCCCGCTGCAAACGGTGCTGCGGGTGGTGCCGATCACCGATCCCTGGACCTGGGTTCGAATGATCGCGGTCGCATCCAGCATCCTGTTCGTGATCGAGATGCACAAGCTGATCCGCTCCGCAGCGCGAAAAGCTGCACGATCCAGGTCGCAGGCATAAAAAAGGCCTCGCCCGACGGGGGCGAGGCCGGGACGGAGGGCACGGACTACTCGGCCACGGCCTTGACCACACCCTTCATCATCATGTAGTGGCCTGGGAAGGTACAAATGAAGTCATACTCCCCTTCGGGCAGCTCGACGACGACCGTGGTGGTCTCGCCGGGCTTCGCGAGCTTGGTCGCGGCGATGACGTCGGCGTGGGCGGGGACGTAGTGCTTCGCTTCGCCGGCAGCCATCGCTGCTTGGCCGACCTTCTCGCCCGAGCCCTTCTTGACGATGACGATGTTGTGGACCATCGCGGCGACCGTCGCGGTGTTCTTCATTTTGATGCGGGTCTTTTCACCAGCCTTGACCGTGATCTCTTCGGTGGCGAACTTCATCTGGTCGCCTTCGGGCTCCACGACGATCTCGGGGTAATCCCCCCCATCGTCGGCCCCGACCTCGATCGGGTCGACCTTGGGCTCTTCTTTCTTGGCCTCTTCTTTCTTGGCCTCGGGCTCCTGCGCGGCCGTCGGCGCCGGGGCTGGCGTGGGCTCGGCGGGACAAGCGGTGAACATGAGGGCGACTAGAGGCAGGGAAAGCAGCGTGCGCATGAAGGCTCCTGAGGGAATGG
Source organism: Deltaproteobacteria bacterium (assembly GCA_007693595.1). GTDB lineage: Bacteria > Myxococcota_A > UBA796 > UBA796 > REDI01. The sequence continues at coordinate 63,814 of REDI01000026.1, forward strand.
ACGTTCGTTGCAGGTCTGGGCAGCCCAGGTTCGGGCCCCGTTCGCGTTCCGCTCTAGCGCGAAGCTCCTGCTTCGGCATCCCCATCCGCTCCATCTCGCCTCAGACCTTCTTGAACACCACCGTGAGGTTGTTCGCCGGCATCTCGATCACCTGCTCCAGCTCGAGGGTGCGCTGGCCTGCGAGATCCACCACCGCGTCGAGATCTCGCACGCCCCAGCGGGGGTCTCGAGCTCGGAGGCTCTGATCGAAGGCGAGGTTGCTCGACGCCGTGTGTGCGCCCCCCCGAGTGAACGGCCCATAGAGGATCAGCAAGCCCCCGGACGGGAGCCGGGCCTGAGCTCCGCGCAGCAGGCCACGGGTGGTCTCGAAGGGCGAGATATGGATCATGTTGGCGCAGAAGATCGCATCCACAGCGCACGCCGGCCAGGTGGGCCACGTAACATCGAGGAGGATCGGGGGGGCGACCCGGTCCGCCACGGGGGCGCGCCACGCCTCGATGCTCTCAAAGGACGACCGCGTGACGTCGGTCGGCTGCCAGCACAACTGGGGCAGGTGGGCCGCAAAGTAGGCGCCATGCTGCCCGGTACCCGAGGCGATCTCGAGCACGCGGACGGGGCCCGAGAAGAGCGGCCGAAGCGCCCTAAGGATAGGCCCCTGGTTGCGCAGGCAAGCCTGGGACGTAAGCCGGGAGTCCTCGCCTCGCACTACAGCGGGATCCAGGACACGGAGGGGATCCCCGAGCCCTGACCGGGAGGGTTCGCCCCGACCAGATACAAGGCGCGGCGGTTCGCCGCTTCGTCGACGCCATCGCCCGTGGGCACCGCGAGCAGGTCTTCGCCGAAGCCGTAGTAGTAGATCGGTCGATCGACGCCCTGGGCACGAAGCCACTGCGCGATGGCGCGCGCGCGGCGGCGCGAAAGGGCGCGGTTGTGCTCCTTGCTGCCCACGGTGTCGGTGCATCCCGCGATGTAGATCTTGACCGGGACCACCTCGCCGTACTTCTCGATGACGTCGCGGAGCTGGGCCAGGGTCGCACGCAGCTTGGGCTCCTCGTCGGGAGGGATCTGGTGACTGTTGGACGCGAAGCGCACGTCGTCGTGCGGGATATCTAGGAACCATGGGGAATAGGTGAAGCCTGCCCAGGCGTTGGCGGCGTGCAGCTTGACATCGAGCAGGACCACCTCGCCCGGATCCCCGACCCAGGGGACCTCGATACGACCGGGCCCGTCGTCGACCTCGACCGTCCGCTCATCGAGCACCGCCTTGCGGGCCCCATAGGCTACGATCTCGGCCCTCTCGACCGGCGCCGTGACCTCGATCGACAGCACTCGCCGAGCGATGTCGGCCGAGGCGCGGCTGAGATCGACCTTAAGCGGCGCGCTGTAGCTCCACGAGAACGGAACCCGGACCTCTTCGGTCGCAGAGTCGGCGAAGTCGACCTGGACCCAGGCCGTGGCCTCGGTGACCCGGTCGTCACGGCGCCACTCGAAGCGCTGCGCCGAACCGGCGGGCACCGCGCCGCGCGTGAACTCGAAGGTGCGGTCCCCCGCCTCGATCACGACCCGCATCGAGGCCGCGGCGCGCTTGGGCGTGACGATGAAGGTCGGACTCTCGCCAGGCCCTGGCGCGGGGCTGTAGCCAAAGTCGAGGTCGCCCGCCCATGTCAGAACAGACGAGAACACGGTGAACATCGCGATGAGCAACGGTCGCACGACACCTCCTGTGGGTAGGCCCTATCGCAACCGCGCTGAGCGAGCCCGCCCGCCTCTCGGGCTCATCCCTTGACGCCGCAAGCCCTGCGTCCTAAGAGGCACCCGACCCCAACCTATAGGAGGACGTCATCGCAGCGACAGCCACTACCCCTTCCGAGACGTACAACATCAAGAATGGCAAAGAAGTCCTGACCGTCAAGGGCCGAGCCGCCGCTGTCGAGAAGGCCCGAGCCCTGAGCGGCTCGTCGAGCCGACCCGTCTCCGTCGAGCGCCAGGACGGCCGCATGACCATGCAGTTCAGCCGCGGCGGCGTGCAGACCTACCGCTACGAGACGAACCGACACTGACGGTCCACAGCGCCAAACACGGGGCCCCTCCGAGAGGGCGCCGCCAGAGCCCCTCCGAGAGGGCGCCGCCGGGGCCCCACCGAGACAGGGCGCCGCCGGACCTTCGCGGGGCTGCCAGGGTCAGATCTTGAGCGAAGTGGCGCTGAAGTTGCCATAATGCCGGCGCGCGGAGGGCTTGTACCAGTCGGTCGAGTTGTTCGTGGGATTGTCGAGCTGAGCCAGCGAAGGCCGGAGCGACTCGATCTCGCGCTCGAGCTTACGCAGCCCCTTGGTCAGGTGATCGACGACGTCGGCTTCGTCTTGCAGATCGAGCACCCGGAGGTAGCTCGCCACCCCGAACCAGCTCGCCAGATGGAAGCTCTGGAGTTGGGTGGTGACGGTGGCGATCTCGAGATCGCGGAGCTGATCATCACCTTCCTCGAGCGCGAGCCAGCCATCGCGGGCCATGATCTCGACCGGACGGGAGGGGGTGCCGTCGTTGGGCTCGCCTTGTTCCTGAAGGAGCCACTTGAGGATCTTAGCCTCCTCGCGTGCCAGCTCGAGGAACGTGTCGAGAGTCGCGGCGAGGACGCTGTCGGTCGCCGCGACCTTCATCGCTCGGGTGACCGCACGGGTCTGTTCGTTGGCGCTGTGGAGCAGGTGAAGCTCGTCGATCAGGTGACGGGTGAGCTGGTCAGCGTTCATGGGGCCTCCGTAAGTGAGTGATGGCCGTAGACTGTGCGAATCTCGTGCCGATGCTCTCGTCGTGTAACCCGGGTGCTTCGGTGAGCGACGCGCCTTTACACACCGCTCGCCTCGAATCGGTGCGCGCGTTGACACAGCCTCACGGCTCACGGCCCGAGACGTCGCGCGCGTTGGTCTTCGTAGAGGCTCTGCGGGTAGAGGTCGCCCCCCTGCCCTTCTCCTTCGAGCCAGTCTTCGGGGGCGGTGCCTCGGTGCTCGTTGAGCAAGTCGGGCTTGTCGAAGTCCACCCAGGTCTCCACGTCTCGGGTTCCGATCACATAGCCATGGCCGAACTGGTAGCTCCGGATCAGACCTTCGCCCGTAAGGTTCCAGAACACGCTCTCGGTGGAGGTGTGCCCGGCACCGCTCGACGCCGCGCCTCGATTGACGGCATACCAGGCGTCATTGACCTCGGAGCTGTCGACAAGATTCGCCATCGCGAGGGAGTGATGGAACTCGGACGCGCCGAGCCAGCCCAAGGAGGTATTCGAGCTGTTGATCGCCCTCCCCTCGGAGCTCTGCACCCGGAGCCAGACGCAGCCCGATGTGCCGAAGTCCCAGTTCTGGATAAAGTTATGCCGCCCCGCAACACCCAGGCTGTCCCGGATGAGGATCTCGGAGCTCGTACTCACCTCGTAGAGGTAGCCGTTGCCTCCGGGCCCCCGGTTCTGGGCCAAGCGGAGGTCGCTGTCGGCGATGGTGATCCGCTTGCTCGCCTCGACCTTGATGCCGCCTGACTGGAGGTGACGGCCGCGAGCCTCTTCGGCGAAAGGTGCCTCGAAGCTGTGGACATCTCGAATCCACCCATCGGCGACACCCCGGAAAAGCACCGCATGGCTCCGGTCCGACGCCCAGGCTTCGCTCCAGCTCACCGCGGTCGAGAGCCCGAGGGACTCGATGCCGACCTCGAAGAGGTGGCCCCTCTCGACGCGCACGCTCGCGCCATCGCGGCGCAGGGCCGGGTAGCGCATGGGTACATCCAAGGTGATCGCGCCGCTTGAGGGATCGCGTCCGACGACCTCACGGCGGAAGAAGGGGCGCCAGGTGTCGGCGAAGCGGGTCCAGACATCCGTCATGCCGTGCTCTTCGACGAACTCCGGCGAGATCTCCCAGCCGACCGCGATCTGGGTGCCGACCGGCAAGGCGACAGCGTCGGCGGTGCGGAGCTGGGTGTCGAAGTCGCGGGCGTCGAGGGTGAGCGCGATATCGGGTCCGTGCTGTAGGGGTTGCCCGATGGTAATCATGGCCCGGTCGCTCATGCCGTGACTTCGCGTGAAGGCCAGCTTGCTCCGCGTCGGCCCCTCGCCGCGCAGCACGATCTCCGAGGCGGAGACGGTGAGGACCTCGTCGAGCCGGTAAAGCCCCTCGGGAAAGAAGACGACGCCCCCGCCCTCCTCCTCGGCTTGGGCGATCGTGGCTTGGACCGCGTCGGTGCTGTCCGTCTGCCCCGAGGGATCCGCGCCCTGGTCCGTCACGTCGAAGCGCGGGCCCTCCACCATCGGGGGGGGCTCGCCGCCTCGATAGCCGGCATAGCTGAAGTCGTGCAGACCGCGCCCCTGCTCGTCGCGCAGACCCGGCCGCCAGTCGCGGGGATAGAGCGCGCTTCGCCATCCCGGCTCCGACGAGGAGGGCTCCGGCTCTTCGAGCGGGGCGCAGGAGAGCAGCAGCGGAAAGGCAAGCGCCCCAGAGAAGCGGAGGCGAGGAGCGCGGACAGCGCCCGAACCCCTCGCGGAGCCCCGGCGTCGGCTCCTCTTCTCGGTAAGGGTGCTGGACGGGAGGACCCGCCGATCGGGCTGGCGTGGCATTGGCTCGTTCGGGCGCAGTCAGCCTCCTCGCCCCCCTCCCCCTTCTGCTAACGAGCCGGAAGCCGCACCGCAGCCTCCGCCCCGGATTCATCTCGCCCTTGCCCTGGCTTCCGACACCCGGTACAACGAGCCCAGCCGGAGGCCACCGCATGTCCGCATCGCCCCGCCTACTCGTCGAAGGAGTGCATCGGAGCTTCGGCCCCACCGAGGTCCTCCGCGCCATCGACCTGCAGGTCCGAGCGGGCGAGGTCCTGGGCCTTATCGGCCCCAATGGGGGCGGGAAGTCCACGCTCATCCTCCTGATGGCCGGGCTGCTACGCCCGAGCCAAGGTCGGATCACCGTCGAGGGCACCCTCGCGGTGGACCTAGCCCGCAAGGCCTCTGGGGAGATCGGGCTCATCACCCCCGATCCAGGACTGTATCCCCTTCTCACCGGCCACGAGAACCTGCGCTTCTTCGGTGAGCTCAACGGGCTGAGCCCCTCCGACGTGGACGATCGCGCTCGGCCCTGGATCGAGACCCTCGGTCTCGAAGCCGCCCTCCACACCCGCACTGGGACCTGGAGCAGCGGGATGCGGCAGAAGCTCTCGCTGGTCCGCGCCCGGCTCTGCGATCCGCTGGTGTTGCTCTTCGACGAGCCTACCGCCAACCTCGATCCGATCGCGGCCGACGCGGTGTGGCGCGCGGTACACGGGGCGGCTGAGGCCCAGATCGCGGTGGTGGTGGCGACGCACGATCTCCGCGCCGCCGAGACCATCTGCGACCGAGTCGCCTTCGTGCAATCCGAGGTCCGGCACCTCGAGACCCTCCAGGGGGAGCGCGCCCCCCCGAGTCCCTCACGCCTGCTCGAGGTCTACCGCCGCTGCGCGCTGGAGGCGCCATGAAGCGCATCCGTCTACTCGCGACCCGAGAGGTGCGGGAGCTGCTCCGGCAGCCCGCGATGCTGCTCGCGATCACCACGCTCTTCCTGGCGATCGGGGGGCTGGTTCTCACGTCCGCGGGCATCCTCCAGCTCATCGCCCTGAGCGAGGCGGCGCGGACCGGCACCGAGTCCTGGCTGCCGATCTTCGGTCTGCAAGACGCCTCTCTCGATGCCGTCGCCGGGTACACCCTCGCCATCGGCGCCTTTCTACTCCTCAGCCAGTACCTCGGGATCTCCGGCGTCTTGGCCGGTCACACGGTCCTGCACGACCGACAGTGCCACACCCTGCCCTTCCTCTTGCTCGCGCCGATCACCCGCTCAGAGCTCCTGCTCGGCAAGGTGCTCGGCGCCTTGGCGCTCCCGACCCTGCTCTTTGTCCTGGGGCAGGCCGTCGTCATGGGCACGCTCGCCGCCCTCCCGCTGACCGCCAACTCCAGCTCCGTGCTGCCCACCAACCCCGCCTGGTGGATTACGACTCTTCTCGGAGCGCCGATCTGGGCCATCGCCATCGGCCTGAAGTGCGCGATCATCAGCGCCCTGGCCCGCGACGTTCGGACCGCACAGCAGTCCGTCTGGCTGATCATGTTCTTCGCGACGCTGATCGCAGGCTACCTGCTCGTGCAGCAGCTCCCTGCGGGCGCGTTGACCCAGCTCGGGGTGGCCGCCCTGGGCGCGACCTTCGCCTGCACGGCCCTCTTCGTGGGCGCGAAGGTCATCAGTCGGGATCTGGGTCGTTGAGCCGCCTGCTGCTCCGGCTGTCGTACGACGGCACCGATCTGCACGGCTGCCCGGAGCACCCCGAGGCGCGCACCGTGTGCGGCGTGCTCCGCCAGGCCTTCGAGCGCGTAAACGCCCCTCCTCTCGCGCTCGAGACCCTCTCTCGGACCGACGCCGGCGTGCACGCGCGTGGGAACGTCGGGCACGTCCTGCTGCCGCGCGCGACCACCCCCGCCCAGGTGCTCGGCTGGCTGGATCGGCACCTCCCGCGCGATCTACGCTGCACGGCCGCAGCCCACATCTCGACCCTGCCCCCCTGCGGCCCCAAGATCTACACCTATCAGCTCGACCGATCGCCCTGGGGCGATCCCCACCTCTCCCGTACCGCGTGGCGCCCACCCGCAGCGCTGGATCCCGCGCTGCTCGATGAGCTCTCCGCGTCGCTCACGGGCCGCCACGACTTCGCCGCCTTTCGTCGTCACGGCGAGCATCGCACCGATCTCCGCCGGACGATCCTGCGCAGCACCTGGACCCACGAGACCCACCAGAGCCTCTATACTATTCGCGCAGAGCGATTCTTCTATCGCATGATCCGCGCCCTGGTCGGCGGGATGGTCGCCACCGCCTCCGGGGCCTGCTCGGTCGAAGCCTGGCACGAGGCCCTGCGGGGCACCCCAACCCACGCCAGCCGTCAGACCGCCCCTGCCGGTGGCCTGTGCCTGGAGGCGCTCTCGATCGACGCAGACTGGGTGAGTTGAGCCCGCCTACTTTGCGGCCGCGACCCCTTCTACCGGGGCATTGGGGTGGCCCTGAGGATACCAGGCCCGCCCGAGCAGCGTGAAGGGAAAGCAGGGGCGCCGGTAGAGCTTCGGGGGGATCTTATCGGCGATCGAGGCATGAAAGGCGGGCAGCTCGGACCAGTGGACGGTGCAGCGAACGTGATGGGCCGTGTGGTAGCCCAGGTTGCCGGTGAGCACGTTGTAGCCCGTATGGATGATGTTCCAGCTCGCGGCAAACTTGTCGTCGGTGTCGAGGCCCGCGTGGTGGTAATAGGTGTGCCACGCGGTCACGTAGAGCCCGACCACCATCGGCAGGACGAAGAGCAACAGCGCATTGATCGGGTTGATGAGCAGCGCGGTGAGCACCACGAGCCCCGTGATGACCGCCCAGATCAAAAACTGCTTGCGCTTGAGCTCATGCTGCTTGGCCTTGGCCCAGATCCGCGGATAAGCGGTGATAAAGACGCTGAAGCTATACTCGTGCGGCCCCATGACGCTGCCGTCGGGCCTCGCCCAGCGCGACTCGTCGAGCTTCTGGTCGAGGTAATTCACGTGGTGGCCCGCGTTGTGGTGTAGCTCCCAGGCTAGCGGCAGGGCGCCAGTCTGCAGGGCGAAGACCACCTCCAGCAGGCGGTTGAGCAGCTTGTGATAGAAGGTCGCCACATGCTGATGATGGTGGTTCCACGCGCAGATACAGGCCTTGGGCAGCAGCCCCGCGACCGCCCAAGGCAGCGCCACCCACCAAGGCGCGACGAGGAAGACCGCCACATCGAGCACAAAGGACAGGAGGATCAGGGTGATCGGCAGGACATCTGCTCGGTAGCGGAACATGGCGGCCTCGGCGACAGAGGGGTGACTCTAACCGCGGGCCTGCAGCCTGGCGAATGGGGTTGGAGAGAGGCTGGGGGTGGTCGCGCTAAGGTTCCCGCTCACTCAGGGCCGCCCACCGCTCATAAGCCGCCTCGAGGAGCGCGGGCAGGGTGCGGAGCCGCTCGTCGAGCGGCCCCACGTCGTCGGCGGCCTCGCGGTAGGTCGCCGGATCGGCCAGGCGGGACTCGATCTGGGCTTGCTCGGCTTCGAGCGCCTCGATCTGCCCCGGGAGGTCCGCGAGCTCCTGGCGCTCCTTAAAGGAGAGGCGCTTCGTGGCCGCTGGCTTGGGTGGAGGGGCTGGCCCAGAAGCCTCCGCTGGCTCCAAGGTGTCTCGCCGCGCGGCCTCGCGGGCCTGTCTAGCCCGGATCGCCTGGGTACGATCCGCGTAGATGCCGGTGGAGCCATCGCCGTGCAGCGAGAGGATCCGCGTGCAGACCCGGTCCAGGAAGGCCCGATCATGCGTGACGATCACCGCTGCCCCATCGAACTGCAGGAGCGCCTCTTCGAGCACTCCGAGGGTCTGCAGATCGAGATCGTTCGTCGGCTCGTCGAGCAGCAGCAGGTTGCAGCCCTGCAAGAGCAGTCTCGAGAGTAGCAGTCTGGCCCGCTCCCCCCCCGACAGCGTCTCGACCCGCTGCTGGAGCATCTCTCGGGGGAAGAGCATACGACGCAGGAAGCCCGCGACGTGGATCGGGCGGCCGGCGACGACGACATGATCGTTGCCCTGCCCGACCGCCTCGAAGACCGTGTCACCGTCCGACAGACCGCTGCGATGCTGATCCAGCACCGCGACCTTGAACCGCGGCGCCTTGAGCACCTCGCCCCCGTCAGGCTCCTCGACGCCCGCGATCAAGCGAAGCAAGGTTGACTTTCCTGCGCCGTTCGGCCCGACCACCCCTACGCGCTCCCCCGCGATGAGGTTGAGCGAGAGCGACCGGAAGAGCACGCGATCCCCATAGGCCTTGCGCAAGTCGTGCAGCTCGAGCACCGAGCGACCCGTCTTGATGCCGGTCGAGAGTTCGAGATCGAAGGCCCGATCCTCGGGGAGATCGTGGGCGACCTTCAGCTTCTCGAGGCGCTCGAGCCGCGCCTTCTGCTTGGTCGAGCGCGCAGCGGGCGAGCGGGCGGCCCAGGCTGCCTCGGAGCGGAGGAGCGAGACCCGCCGGGCTTCAGCGCGAGACAGCGACGCCAGACGCTCGGCTCGCTCTAGCAAGTAGTCCGCATAGCTCCCCTCGTAGCTCACGGTTCGGCCCTGCTCGATCTCAACGATGCGATCGGCGACCGCCTCGAGCAGGTAGCGATCGTGGGTGATCAGCACCAGCGCACCGTCGTAGCCGAGGAGCCAGGCCTGGAGCCACTCGATGGTGTCCGCGTCGAGGTGGTTGGTCGGCTCATCGAGGAGCAGGACCTCGGGTCGGGTGAGCAAGGCCCGCGCGAGGGCCAGCCGACGACGCTCGCCACCCGAGAGCTCCTGGATTCGGGCGGAGCGCGGGGGGGCCCCCAGGCGATCGAGCATCGCGTCGACCTCGTGGGCGCGGCTCCACCCGACGGTGTCGAGACGAGCCTGGAGGGTCGAGGCGTCGCCGAGGCGGCCTTCTTCGAGGGCGCTCTGGTAGCGAAAGAGCAGCTCCCGGTGCCACCGGAGCGCGTCTTCGGCCGCCTCGCCCACCGTGTCGAAGGGCAGCTCCGGTTCCTGACGCAACAAGACGCAGCGTTCCGCGCCCATCACCTCGCCGTGGTCCGGAGCGTCGAACCCCGCAAGCAGGCCCACGAGGGTCGACTTGCCGCTCCCATTGACCCCGACGAGCCCGACCCGATCCCGGTGGTGCACGTCGAGGGAACAGCCCTGCAGTACCAGACGATCGCCGAAGGATTTCTCGATCTGACGGGCGCGAAGCACGAGCATGAGGAGCCTCGAAGGAGTCGGCAGAGACCAGCGGACGGGAGCAGAGAGGTGTTACACTGCCACGCGGGCTCCCGCGACCTGTAAAAAATTTCCCTTGCGGGAGACGTTGCGACGCTGTAAAACGGCCGCGCGGGATGACACTGGCTCCCTCTGGCGCCGGTCCCTTGGAGGAATCTACTGATGCGTAACCTTATTCTTCTCTCTGCGGTCAGCTTGCCTGTCGCGGCGCTGGCGAACACGGAGCCCCTCGACGGCGAGTCGAACGACGAGCTGGTCGAGTTTGAGATCGAGAGCCAACTCTTCCGGGGCGAAGACCTCGACTTCGGCTTTCAGTTGCGCGACTTCGCTGGGGGAGAGGACTATTCTGCGCGTATCTCGGTCATCGTCGATGTAAGGTCTGATATGACCGCGGCCATGGAGGCGCTGTCGGCCATGCATTGGCCCGACACCCTCACCAACTCCTGGAAAGAGTCGGAGCGCGGGGGAACCGTCCTCCTTGAGAACTCCGGTCTCGTTGCCCTGCGCATTCAAGCTCGCATCGCTGGCTCGGTCCTTAGCTACGACCTCTGGGACCAGAGCCTGAGCTGGGTCGAAGAGATCCCCTTGAACGCGGTCCTGCTGGGTGGAGCTCGAGGCGGGGACTCCGTCAACCTCACGACCATCGGCGATGCCCTCCCAGGCCTCGACCGCGACTTGAACTTCGACCTGACTGAACTCATGGGCCTCGACCCATCCACCACGGCCGACCTCGACATCAACATCAACGTCCGACCCGTGCTCGAGGCCGTCCTGACCGGGGAGCGCATTCAGGTTCGCCGCTCCAACGCGGCCCATGCAGGCGACGTCCACTCCCTCAGCGACGAGGTCGAGATCCCGGCGCCGAGCACCGGATCCAGTGAGGTATCTATCCGACCGATCTGGCACGGCTCCTTCGAAGGAGACATGGGTCTGCGCTTCGCCATCGGCGTGAGTGCGCAGTTCGGAAGCTTCAACATCAACATCGATCCCGCCTACGAGTATCGCCTGATGCTCTTCGACGACGAGCTCAAGAGCATCCAGTCCGACAACTCCCTGACGGTCAGCCACGACCTGCCCTCCATTCGAGTCAGCGAAAACACGCTCGACTTCGGGCGCGTCATCCTCGGCGACAGCAGCACGGTCGAAGTCACCGTCGAGAACCACGGCAACGTGGAACTCTACGGCGATGGCTGGACCGAAGGCGATGGCTTCGTCATGCCTGACTACAATCTGCTGTTGGCCCGCAACAACAACGGGCCACCCACCCGCGACACCTTCGAGATCGACTTCCTTCCTACGGAGCTCGGCGAGTTCTCGGGCACCCTCTACTTTCACACCAATGATCCGACCCAACCTCTGCTGGCCATCCCCATGGTCGGCGTTGGCGTCGACCCTGCAGATCCTGGTGGAGACCCCAACGATCCGGGCGACGGAAGCGGCCTTGTCACTCAGGAAGGCCGTGGCTGCGGCTGCGCCTCGGTCAGCCCATCCGGCGGCCTCGGGGCCCTGGCTCTCTTGGGCCTCGTCGGCCTCATCGCGCGCCGTCGGCGCCGCTGAGCCCGTCGGATCCCGCACCTCACAAGACCCCGTCGTCCTCGGACCGCGGGGTCTCGTCGTTAAGGCCGCGCCATCGTCAGCACTATCGGGCTACACTGAGGCGATCGCGAGGACTCCATGGACCAGCACGCCGAACACCTGATCGACAGCATCCGGCGCGGCATCATCGGCGCTGACGAGGTCCTCGACGGCCCCTTCGGTCCGCGCCGGGTCACCTACGCCGACTACACCGCCTCCGGCCGTAGCCTCTCCTTCCTCGAGGACTACCTTCGGAACGAGGTCATGCCCTTCTATGCCAACACCCACACCGAGGCCTCCGCCACCGGACGGCAGACGACCCGGCTGCGCGAAGAGGCGCGGGCGATCATCCATCGGGCCGTCGGGGGCGGGCCTGACGATGTCGTGATCTTCTGCGGGTCCGGCGCGACTGGGGCGATCCACAAGCTCATCGACATCTTGGGTCTGCGTATCCCTCGAGAGCTCGATGAGCGCTACGAGCTCGCCCGTCAGATCCCCCCCAAGGAGCGGCCGGTGGTCTTCATCGGCCCCTACGAACACCACAGCAACGAGCTCCCCTGGCGCGAGAGCGTGGCCGAAGTCCTCACGATCCCCGAAGACGCCGATGGTCGGATCTGCCTGCGCACCCTGGAGCAGGAGCTAGCTCGGCACCAGCGCCGCCCCCTGCGGATCGGCAGCTTCTCCGCTGCGTCCAACGTCACGGGCATCGGCAGCAAGACCGCCGAGATCGCCATCTTGCTCCACCGCTATGGCGCGCTCTCGCTCTGGGACTTCGCCGCGGCGGGGCCTTATGTCTCGATGGACATGAACCTGTCGGGTGAAGGCCCCCACGGGCAACTAGCCTACAAGGATGCGATCTTCCTCTCACCACACAAGTTCGTGGGCGGTCCTGGAACTCCGGGCCTGCTCATCGCCAAGCGGCACCTCTTTCGCAACAAGGTTCCTGCGGTGCCCGGCGGCGGAACGGTCGCCTACGTCAACCCCACCGAGCACCGCTACCTCGACGACCCCGTCCATCGAGAAGAGGGTGGCACACCCAGTATCCTCGGCGCGATCCGCGCCGGGCTGGTTTTCCAGCTCAAAGAAGCCGTCGGCGTGCAGACCATCCGGGCGCGGGAGCACGCCTTCATTCAGCGTGCCATCGACGTGTGGAGCGCCCACCCTCAGATCGAGATCCTGGGCAATCCACAGCTCTGGCGACTCTCGATCGTGAGCTTCGTGGTCCGTCACGGCGCGCGAAGACTCCATCACAACTTCGTGGTATCGCTGCTCAGCGATCTCTTTGGCATCCAGAGCCGGGGAGGCTGCTCCTGCGCCGGGCCGTACGGGCACCGCCTGCTGGGCATCGACCTTGAGCGAAGCCACGCCTTCGAGCGTGAGATCCTGAGGGGCTCCGAGGGGATCAAGCCCGGCTGGGTTCGGGTGAACTTTAACTATTTCATCGACGAGGCCTCGTTCGACTTCCTCGTCGACGCGGTCCAGTGGGTGGCGGATCACGGCGCAGAGCTCCTGCCCTTGTACCACTTCGATCCCCAGACCGGGATCTGGCAGCACCGAGGCGGGCACCCCAGCCCCCCGGCCAGCCTACACGATGTCCGCTACGACGCGGGGTCCATGGAGTACCCAAGCCACCACCGCCGCGAGCCCTCCTGGCGGGTCGGCCGCTACCTCAACGAGGCGGACCGCATCCTCGCCGAGCTCCGAGAGCGCCCCCCGGAGCCGGCACCGCTGGAGCCGCCGCTCTCGGCCGACTTCGAGAGCTTGCGCTGGTTCGCCCTGCCCTGCGAGGGCGAGAGATGTCCAGGGGCGGCACCACGGAAGACCAACACGCCCCGGTCCTGATCGGCAACATCGCCAGCTCCTTCGCCCCCGCCGACTGATCTCCAGGCTGCACAACGCAAGGCTGACAACTCGACATACCCGCCGCCAACCCAACGATATGGCCTTGATTGGCCCATGTCGGGAGTTGTCAGCGGACGCCGGACGTGGCATATACCAAGGCGCTCTCGGAGGCCCCGATGAACGGTCGCTCGCAACTTCTCCCCGGCGGCATCGCCGCGCTGCTCCTCGCTAGCCTCTCGCTTCCTGGGGTGGCGCTCGCCAACGAAGTGGTCCTGCCGCCCCTCATTCCAAAGGGGCCGACCAAGGATCGGGATGTGGCGAACCTGACCTCGCTCCTGTCCTCCGAGCTCGACTTCATGCCCGATGTGGACCGGGTCATCGAGCTCGACCGCATGCCGTCAACCCTCAACGCCGCTTGCCTCAACCAAGCCGCCTGCTTGGCCAAGATCGGTCGCGAGGCGGGCGGGTCCCGTCTGCTGGCTGGAACCCTCCAGATGGCGGATGCGGGGGTCACCTTCGACCTGGTCTGGTTCGATGTCTCCGCCTCGCGCGTCATCCGCCGGCAGTCCTTTCAGGTGCCGAACCGCCCCGAAGCCATCGCGGACTCCATGGACGACGTGGTGCGCGAGCTGGTGACCGGCAAGGCTGCCACCGCCAAAGAAGAAGACGCCGGAGGGGCCGCGGTCTCGCTCTTCGACCTCGACGACGAAGACGACGACTTCGCCTTCGATGAGGCGGACTTCGAGATCGCCAAGCGCGAGGAGGAGCAGCGCAAGCGCGAGGCCGAAGCACGCGCCCAGCGCGAGGCCGAGGAGGCTCGACGGCGCCAGGCCGAAGAAGCCCGGCGTCGTGAAGCGGAGGAGCGCGCACGCAAGGAAGCTGAAGAGCGCGCACGGCGCGAGGCCGAAGAGCGCGCACGCAAGGAAGCTGAAGAGCGCGCACGGCGCGAGGCCGAAGAGCGCGCACGCAAGGAAGCTGAAGAGCGCGCACGGCGCGAGGCCGAAGAGCGCGCACGGCGCGAGGCCGAAGAGCGCGCTCGACGCGAGGCCGAGGAAGCCCGGCGACGCGACGCGGAGCTAGCACGACAACGCGAGGCCGAGGACGCCCGACGACGGGCCGCCGACGACGCCCGGCGCCGAGAGGCCGAAGAAGCCCGGCGCGCGGCCTCTGCGAGTACGATGACCCAGGTAGAAGACGACGACGATGACTTCGATCCCGACGCGATCAGCTTCGGTGCCGCACCCCTGCTCGTGGTCGAAGAGGATGACGAGGACGACTTCGAGCTCCCGCCAGTCGCCGACACCGGCCCACAGCGGGGCTCGACGTACTTCACCGAAGAAGAGCCTCCCCCGCGCCCCAGCCGCATCGTCGACCTCGATGATGACGAGCCGATCGGGAAGTCTCCCCGCGAGAAGGCGCCAAAGCCGAGCAAGGATCGAGGGCAGAGCAACAAGTCGAGCTCCTTCGAAGGGGATCCATCCTTGGTCCAGATCAAGCTGCGGGGTGGCTACAGCCCCTACTACCGCCTCGGCTTCGTGACCTACGGCGGAGAGATCAGCGTGCGGCTCGGCGAGTCCGGCCTGCACCTCCTCGCCGGGCTCGAGGGCTGGTCGGTCCAGCGCAACATCCCCGAGCGCTTCCAGCAACCCGGCATGCCCACGACCGCCTGGAACACGATCTTCCCGGTGAACCTCGGCGCGATCTACAAGGTCGACATCAACGACGGGCAGGTCCGCCCCTACGTCGGCGCCGATCTCATCGGCGCGCAGTACTACGTGCCCGAAGACGGCTCGGGCTCCAAGCTCAGCATCGGGGCGCGCGCCCGTGGCGGCATCGACTACATGCTCAGCAAGAACTTCGGCCTAAACGCCGATCTCGCGGTCGGGTTCTGGACGGGCGGCGAGTGGGAGATCATCGAGCGCGACGTCAAGAACTCGGGGCTGCTCCCACAGATCTCCGGCGGCATCGTCATCGCCTTCTGAGCCGGGGCATGTGGCGGTCCTCGCGGCCGCCGCAGCGCGTTACATCGCGCCCTCTCCCCACCTGCGAGGACCCGATGTTCAGCTTCCGCGACAGCCTCCAAGAAGAGATCGCCCAGATCAAGGCCGCCGGCACCTATAAGGCCGAGCGCGTGATCGTGACCCCCCAGTCCGCCGACATCGCCGTCGAGAGCGGCGCGAGGGTGCTGAACTTCTGCGCCAACAACTACCTCGGCCTCGCCGACGACGCGCGCCTGATCGACGCGGCCAAGCGCACCCTGGATCGCTATGGCCTGGGCATGGCCTCGGTCCGCTTCATCTGTGGCACCCTCGACATCCACAAGGATCTGGAGCGTCGGATCGCCTCGTTCCACGGTAAGGAAGACAGCATCCTCTACGCGGCGGCCTTCGACGCCAACGGGGGGCTCTTCGAGCCCTTGCTCACCGCCGACGACGCAGTCATCTCCGACGCCCTCAACCACGCCTCCATCATCGACGGGGTGCGGCTGTGCAAGGCCCGACGCTTCCGCTTCCAGCACGATGACATGGCCGACCTTCGCGCCCAGCTCGCCGCCGCCAGGCAAGGGGGCGCCCGCCGGATCCTCATCACCACCGACGGCGTCTTCTCGATGGATGGCGACATCGCTCGCCTCGACGAGATCTGCGACCTCGCCGAGGCGTTCGATGCCCTGGTTCACGTCGATGAGTGCCACGCCACCGGCTTCTTCGGGCCGGGGGGCCGCGGCGCCTCCGCCGAGAAGGGCGTGCTGGATCGGGTCGACCTCATCACCTCGACCTTGGGCAAGGCCATGGGCGGGGCCTCGGGCGGGTTCACCACGGGGCCCTCCGAGATCATCGACCTCCTGCGCCAAAAGTCCCGCCCCTACCTCTTCAGCAACACCCTCGCCCCTACCCTCGTCGGCGCTAGCCTCGCGGTCTTCGACCTGCTGGACAGCTCCTCGGATCTCCTAGACCGACTCGTCACCAATACCCGCACGTTCCGCCACGGGATGACCGAGGCGGGCTTCGATGTGCGTCCCGGCACACACCCCATCGTGCCCGTCATGCTCGGCGACGCAGCCCTCGCCACCCAGATGGCCGACGCGCTGCTCGCCCAGGGGATCTACGTGATCGGCTTCTCGTACCCCGTCGTGCCCAAGGGTCAGGCCCGGATCCGGGTGCAGATCAGCGCCGCCCACACCCCCGAGCAGCTCGACCGCGCCATGAACGCCTTCATCACCGTGGGCCGCGAGCTCGGCGTGATCGACTGAGCGCTCGGTGAGGCCCCTCGATCTTCACGACCCGAGCCAGTTCGGCTACGGGCGAGCCACGCTGCGGGTCCCGATCGCTGATCACACCTATGCCCTGGCCGCCCTGGATGGCTTCGAGCGCAACGTCGCTCCGGTCTATCGGGCCCTCGCCGGCCGCCGCACACCCCAGGATCCGGGGGACTGGCTCCCGATGTTCGGCGTCCTCTGGCCGGGTGCCCGCGCCCTCGCTCGCAGCGTCGCGCAGCACACCGTCGCCGGTCAGCGCGTGATCGAGCTGGGGTGCGGTCTGGCCCTGCCCTCCCTCGTCGCGGCCCGACACGGGGCGAAGGCGCTCGCCACCGACAACCACCCGCACGCAGGGGCCTTCCTGCGTGCGAACGCCGCCCACAACGGCGTCGAGGTCGCCTATCGCCATCTCGACTGGCGCGACCTCCCCCCCGATCTGGGACGCTTCGACCGGGTGGTGGCGTCCGATCTTCTCTTCAGCCCCGAGCTCGCCCCCCTCGTCGCCGAGGTCATCGCCGCCACCCTCGATCCTCAGGGCGAGGCTTGGTTGGTTGACCCTGGGCGCCTGGCCCTCGACACCTTCGAGGCGGCGGCCTCCGCGCAGGGCCTCGGCCTGGATCTCGAGATCTTCGAAGAAGACAACGCGGAGCTCTATCGCCTGATCCTACGCTGGTAGATCCCCTGCCCCCCACGCGAGGCGCCTGGGCTGCGACGGAGGGACGCGATAAAAGCTCGTGTGTCCCCGACCGCTCAAGCCTCCCACGTCCAGCGCGGCCTGCTCCACCCAGGCTACGGTCCCCTGTTGCGCATCGTGCTGCATCACCGAGAGAGTCCCGCCAAGGGCAATACCCACGCCTTACTCGACACGGGCGCCTCGATGAGCGCCGTCGACAAGGATCTCGCGGCGAGCCTCGGCCTGCCGAGCCCCGGCTACGCCACCTGGAAGGCCGTGACCCAGACCGAGGAGGAGCACGCCTCGGCGCTGCGAGAAGGTGGCGTGCAGTTCTGGGGCAACCGCTGGGTCTACCCGGTCAAACTCGTCGAGCTACCCGCCCTGGCCCACCGCGTCGAAGGCTACACCGTGGGAGTGCTTCTCGGCTGGGACTTTCTTCAGAACTGCCGGCTCACCTGTGACGGCCCGGCCAACTCCTTCACGCTCGAGCTGCCCAAGCACCGCACGCAGCGGCGCCGCTGAGGCTCAGGCCCCCGCCCGACCGGGATAGACCGGGATCTCGAGCAGGCGCCCTCGTCGGGAGGTCGTGGCGGCGAGCAGCAGGGCCGCCGCAAGATCCTGGGGATCGATCCACGTCGCACGATCGGCGGTGGGCATGGCGAAGCGGTTGGGCTCGGTGTCGATGATGCCCATGGGGTAGAGCACCGTGACCTTGACGTCGGAAGTCTCAAGCTCCAGATCGACCGACTTCAGCCATGTGGCCACCCCCGCCTTCGCCGCCGCGTACAGGGCCACACCCGCTCCACCGCCACGGAAGGCCTGCCCCGCACTCACCCCGGCGAGCAAGCCTTTGCCGCGCTTGCGCAAGAGGGGGAGGGCCGCGCGCCCGACGTTGACCAAGGTGCGCAGGTTCAGGCCGATGAGCTTGTCGAAGTCGGCGTCGGTCGCCTCGTGGGCAGGCTGGAACGAGAAGCCCCCGACGAGGTGGAGCACGTGATCGAGGCGCCCGTGGACCTCGAAGGCCGCCTGGACCGCGCGGCCCGCGTCGTCGGCATCGAGAAGGTTCGCCGAGATCGCGGTGCCTCCAACGGTGCGAGCGCGCTCCTCGGGCGCCTGAAGGTCGAGCAGCACGAGCCTACTGCCCGCTCGAGCGAAGGTGGAGAGGACGGCTTCGGCGAGGTGGCCGCCGGCGCCGGTGACCAGGGTTACGGTGTCGTTGAGCTCAGCCATAGACGCTCCTCGGGCAGGGGGGACGACGATCTCTTAGCCGTCCCCACCCGCCGTGACCCGCGAGATTAAGGCCACGCACCACGTCGCGTCGACATCCCAGCCCCCGTACCTACCTCGTCGGGACCCTCCCGAACGGCTCGGATGCCCTGGAGTCGCCAGGGACGCGGCTCAACAGCTTCCGGGGGCCTGCTCGGACGGAGATCCATCGACCCGTAGGGCCGGAGCCAGCGCTTGCCGAAGGGCACCACCGTGCCCGACCGGAGGGCCAAGCTCGTCCGTGACGACAAGCCTCCTCCCCTCAGTCCTCGGCGGGCTCGTCGTCATCGACCGACACGGGAGGTAGCCAGCTCGGACGCTGATCGGCGCGATGAAGCACCCGGGCAGGCTGCTCTGGATGGCTGCGCAGAAGCCAGCTTCCGCCGGGTAGCGGGTGGAGCGTCTCGAGGATGGGCTCTTCGGCCATGCGCACCCACGAGAGGGGGACCTCGGCACGCTGTAGCGGCCAGATCTCGTGGGTGAGCCGCTCATCGTACGAGAGCAGGGAGGCCTCACCCTGCCCGCGCAGGATGAGTACGATGGGCAGCTCCCCGCCTTCGATGGTGCGCAAGATCCACCGCCCCCCCATCTCCGAGGGCAAGGACCCAATCCGCCACGCGACGCCCGCCCGACCGAGGGCGTCGTAGACGAAGAGCCCACCGCCGCCGCGTGGCGCGATCCGGAGCACCGCCCCGGTGACCGCGCGAGCTTCCCACTCGCCTTGATCCACGCTGTAGTTCATAGGTAGCTGGCCTTCGTCCTCGGGGAAGGGCTGGAGGATGAGCCGATCGTCGTCGATGGAAAAGCGGGCAGTAACGGGCCCGTCGAAGCCCGTCGCCAGAAACCACCCGCCTTCGAGGTCCTGATCCGGCCCGAGGTATGGAGGCAGCAGGTCGGGCTTCGCGCAAGCGCCGAGGGCGCCAGCGAAGAGCACCCCGACCCACAAGGTCAAGCCCCCGGAACTGGAAATACGCATCACCTCTCCGGGACGACGAGCTACACTCCACGGACACCGCGCCTTCGCGCGACCCCAGCCCCCTAACCCGAGGAGCCCCCATGCCTGGAGCCAGTCGCACCGTAACCATCGACGCCTCGCCCGAGGTCCTCTTCGACATCGTGACAGACTACGCATCCTATCCGAGCTTTCTCTCGGATGTCTCCGAGGTCAAGGTGATCGAGCGCACCGATAAGGGCGCCGTCGTCGAGTTCAGCCTCAACCTGATCCGCAAGGTCTCCTACACCCTTCGTATGGTCGAGGAGCGCCCCAAGAAGGTCCGCTGGACCCTGGAGCAGAGCAGCCTGATGCGCGAGAACAACGGCGGCTGGACCCTCGAAGCCCTGCCCGATGGCAAGACCCGCGCCACCTACGAGGTCGACGTCACTCCCCGCGGCTTCGTTCCCGGAAGTATCGTCAGCGCCCTCACCGGCCGCACCCTCCCCGCCACGCTGGACGCCTTCAAGCAACGCGCCGAGGCCCGCGCGAAATAGGGCGCGTCGCCACACCACGTCCTTCGTATGTGGCCCGCGAGAGCGCGCCCGAACGCCCTCATCGCGACGAGAAGGGTCGACCACGGCGGACCCCGAACGCGCGACCCACCCCCCTGTCACGCGCGCCCGGTTGGGTTACACGCCGGCCCGCCTTCACACAAGGAGCGGCCATGGCCCTTCGGGACAAGCTCTTCCAGTCGACCTTCTCCAAGCTCTTCGTCTACAACATCCTTTGGGAAGACGCCGAGATCGACGAACGCTTCCTTCAAGTCGACGAGGACAGCGCGGTGCTGTGCATCTCCGCTGCCGGCTGCGGGGCGGCGGGCATGCTCTCGGGTCGGCCCCAGCGCATCGACGCCGTCGACATCAACCCGCACCATCTCGCCTTGGCCGCCCTCAAGATGACGGCTGCCCAACGCATGGAGTCCTACAGCCAGTTCTACGACCTCTTCGCCCGCGGCTGGTCCAGCGATCCCGAGCGTAGCGTGCGCCGCCTCGCCGACACCCTGCCCCGCTGGATGCAGCGCTACTGGAAGCGGCACCACGATCGCTTCGAGAAGTCCATGCTCCACCAAGGGCTCACCGCCCAGATGCTCGCCGCCTTCCGGCGCCAGGTCGGGGTCGACGCCTCTTGGCTTCGTTCGATCATGCACAACACCCCCGAAGAGCGCATGCAAGCTGTCGAAGACTGGGTCAAGCCGGTCCTCTACAAGCCCCACTTCAAGGCGGTCCTGAACAGCCCGCTGCAGCTCGTCTCGCTGGGCATCAACTTCCAGCAGCGCGATCGGATCCTGCAGACCGAGGGCATGAACATCATCGACTTCTTCATCGAGCACCTCAAGCGGGTCGCCGCCACAGACGTCGAGACCAACTGGTTCGTCTGGTACACCGTCGCGGGCGAGTTCAACCACGACCACCCCGACGCGGTGCCGCCCTACCTGCGCAAAGACCGCTGGGAGCGCTCCTTCCGCAGCCCGACCACCACCCGCTTCCACAACCGCAACCTCTTCGAGGTCCTCGGTCAGGCCGGCCCGGACACCTGGTCGCACTACACCCTCTGCGACGCCCCCGACTGGCTCGACACCGAGACCCAGCGCCGGCTGCTCGACGAGATCCTTCGCACCAGCCGCGACGGGGCCATCGTGCAGGCCCGCTCCGTCGAAGGCACCGGCATGGTCGAGAACTGCGGCTATGAGCGCCGCTTCGTGCCCCTCCAGGAGCCCTCCGAGATCGCCACGCTCGAAGACCGCTCTCGGCAGTATCGCCGGATCTCCTTCTACCGCGTGGAGCACTGATGGCAGCGTCCCAGAGCAGCCCGGATCTGGGGGGCGAGGAGTCCTCGCACCGCGACTTCTTGAACCGATACTACGGCTGGGCCCGGCACATCTACGACCTGACCCGCAAGTATTACCTCTTCGGCCGCGACACCGCGATCCGGCAGCTCCTCGACGATGAGTCCTGGCGGCGCCTGATCGAGATCGGCCCCGGCACCGGCCGGAACCTGCGCAAGATCCACCAAGGGCGTCCCAGCGCGATCCTCGGCGGGATCGAGGCCAGCGACGAGATGCTCGACCACGCGCAGAAGCGCTGTCCCTGGGCCCAGCTCCAGCACGGCTTCGCCGAAGACGCCGACTACACCAAGCTCCTAGGTGAAGCCCCCGACCGGGTCCTGTTCAGCTACTGCTTGTCCATGGTCCAGGACCCGCACAAGGCCCTCACCAACGCCCTACGCAGCCTCGCGCCGGGAGGGAAGGTGATCATCGTCGACTTCGCGGACCTCTCGGGCATGCGCACCCCGGTGCGCCAAGGCCTGCGGAAGTGGCTCGACAGTTTCCACGTCAAGCCGCTCGATACCTCGATCCTCGATCCCTTCGAGCCCGAGCTCTTCTACGGTCCGGGGCGTTACTTCTTGATCGCGACCCTGCACGCCTCGCCCTCGGGCAGCGACGAGGAGTAGGCCCGATCAGGGGCCGACCCTCAGCTTAAGCAGGATCGGGAAGTGGTCCGAGATGTCCTTGCGGTCTTGCCAGACCTTGTGGCTGAGCACCTGGACAGGCCCGCCGACAAAGGCGTGGTCGATCATGCGATCGGGCTCCCCCTCAAACGGTACATAGGTGTAGTAGGGGCGCGGGTTTCGGGCGACCCGCTCGGGAGGGACCGAGGGCTTGAGGTAAGGGGAGTCGTACAAGGCGGCGATGGGCGAGCCGACATCGGCGTAGAGCTCACGGTCCTGGCCGGTGAAGCGCGCGGGATCGTCCCCGGGCGGCAGGGCGTTCAGGTCGCCGGCCAAGAGGACCGCCTCGCCGTCTCTCACCCCTTGCTCCGCGAGATCGCGGATCTGACCGAGCTGCATCGGCAGGGTGCCATCGCCGAAGGAGAAGGCCGAGAGGTGGGTGTTGAGCAACCGCAGGGTGCGGCCGTCCTGGATTGGCACCCGGACATCGAGCAGGGCCCGCCGGAGGTTGAACAGACGCCGCCACCAGGGCTCGTCGAGGAGCGCGAGCTGGTGCCGTCGAGCGTCGGTCAGGCGTAGGTTGCCGCTGACGGCCAGCCGCATGTCGACCCGACCCATGGGCTCGTGGCTGGGATGCGGGACGTAGGGGACGCGATGATAGCTCGCCGAGGCGTAGCAGCGGTGATCCAGCCGGCGGGTAAGCTCCGCGAGCTGATCGACCCGAGCGGTGCGATCGGAGCCGACGTCGATCTCTTGCCAGAGCACGAGATCGGGGTTGAGCTCTTGGACGGTCTGCACGATCTGATCGAGGGTCCAGTCGACATCGGCGCGCTCCACCCGGACGGCCTCGCCGCCATCGTAGAAGAACTGGTGCTTGGTGCTGGCGCCGTACTGGATGTTCCAGATCAGCACCCTGAGCGACTCGCCCGGGCGGATCTCGCGCGAAGCCCCGTCGCAGAAGACGGGGAGATCCATGACGGGAGGGGGGGGTGAGAAGGCGCCGTAGAGCTGGGCCGAGACGACCAGGGCGCCAGCGAGGGCCGCTCCGAGGAGCGCATAGGGCGAGGCGAGGGACTGCACGCGGACCTCCAAGCGGCGATGAGACGGGCCGACCGCTGCCCCAGACGATAGCATCCCGCGCGGAGGACCTCATGGACAGCATCTTCGTCACCGGCGCGACGGGCTACCTCGGCGGCTACACCTGCGCGCGCCTGCTCGAGCTCGAGCGCGATCGCCCGCTCCGCCTGCTGGTGCGCTGTGACAGCCGAGAGCAGGCGGTGCGCAAGCTCTGGAAGTCCTGGCAGCTCCACATGGACCTCCCGACTTTCTCTCAGGCCATGCGACGCGTGCGCATCGTGCCTGGTGATCTGCACGCGCCCGGGCTCGGGCTCCCGGAGCCGACCCGCGCAGAGCTCGTCGGCGCCACCGAGTCCATCCTGCACATCGCCGCCTCGCTCAACCGCAAGTCCGAGCACGCCTGCCTGAACACCAACCTCCGCGGCACCCTGTCGGTCCTGACCCTCGCCCGCGAGATCCACGAGGCCCGAGGCCTCCGTCGCTTCAGCTTCGTGAGCACCGTCGCCGTCGCCGGCCAGCGCGAGCGCGAGATCGTGCCCGAGGATCAGAGCATCCAGTGGGATCGCCGTCAATATGACCCCTACGCACGCACCAAGGCCTTCTCGGAGCTCATGGTCGAAGAGCTGCTCCCCGACGTGCCGATCACCCTCTTTCGCCCCTCGACCGTGCTCGGCGACAGCCGCCACCCCCGCACGACCCAGTGGGACATGGTCCGGGCCTTCGTCTTCTTCGCAGATCTCCCCGCCTTGCCCTGGGGCCCCTCGATCCGGCAAGACATCGTCAACGCCGACTATGTGGGCGACGCCATCGCAACGATCCACCTCAAGGATCGTCCGCAGTTCACCCGCTACCACCTCTCGGCCGGCACCCAGTCGGCCACGACCCAGCAGATCCTCCGTGCGATGGTCGAGCACACCGGGCAGCGCGGGCCCCGCTTCGCCAGCCGCTTGCAGACCCCCTTCGATCAGACCCTTCGCGCCCTCGATGCCAGCCTGCCCAAGGGCGCCCCTCAACGAATCGCCGGCATGCTCAAGGTCTTCCTTCCCTACGTCACCAACGACACCGTCTTCGACAACGGCCGCGTCATCAGTGAGCTCGGGCGCGCCCCCGTGCCCTTCACCACCTACTGCGCCGACCTCTACCGCTACGCCAAGGCGCAGGACTTCCGCTTCCCCTACCAGGACCTCCCCGAAGGGGCGGTCGCCGAGATCCTAAGGGAGACCCCCTGAGGCCGCGCTAGTCGGGCGGATTGAGCTCAAGAAGAAAGGTCGCGTCGAGCCTCGCGTATCGGGCCCGCATGGTCGCGGTGCCCTGCACCTGGGTATACGCTTGACCCTGCCAGGTGGCGGTGAGCGAGGCGTCGGTGCCCCAGCCCGCCTCGGACTCCAGCCGACCTCCCCCCGCGTAGGACTCCTCGTCGGCGATGTTCTCGACCTGAACGACCGTGAAGCGCTCTCCCATCGCCTGTAGGGCCACCGGATCCTCCTCGGGCGCGTCGCACGAGATGCGCAGCGAGATCGACCAGCCCAGGCGATCGACACGCGTCTCACAGGACAGATCCCATCGATGGTTCACCCCCTCGATGGTGGCCCGGAAGGTGACGTCGGCGTCGCCGAGGTAGAGGCCGTTGCCATCGACGCGGCCGTCGCAGTTGTCGTCGATGCCGTTCCAGAAGACCTCTTCGGCCCCTGGGTTCACCCGCGGGTCGAGATCGTTGCAGTCGACATCCGCCGTCCAGCCGTCTTCGTCGCGGTCGATGGTGGAGGAGTCTTGGGCGGCCGGCGGATCGCTGGACGAGGCGACGTCGAGCTCCGACTCGACGGGAACGCAGCCGATCAGGATCAGCAAGGCAGACGTTCGCAACAAGGGACCTCCAGAGAACCAACCTAGCGCAGAAGTCGCCGATCCGCCCGGAGCGCGCTCCGTGACGAGGAGGCTCAGTACGCCGCGGAGCCAGGGGTTCGGGGGAAGGGGATGGCATCGCGGATGTTCTTGATGCCCGTGAGCCACATGAGCATACGCTCAAAACCAAGGCCAAAGCCCCCATGCGGAACGCTCCCGAAGCGCCGGAGGTCGAGGTACCAGGCATAGTCATCGGGCTCCATGCCCAGCTCCACGATGCGGCGCTTCAGCTGATCCAGACGCTCCTCGCGCTGGCTACCCCCGATGATCTCGCCCAAGCGGGGGACGAGCAGATCGGTGGCTGCCACGGTCAGGCCATCGTCGTTCTGGCGCATGTAGAAGGCCTTCTGCTCCTTTGGATAGTCAGTGACGAAGACGGGGCCCTTGAAATACTCTTCGGCGAGGAAGCGCTCGTGCTCCGCCTGGAGCGCCTGACCAAAGCCGATGGGGTACTCGAAGCTCCGCCCGCTCTGCTGGAGCAGCTCTTGGGCCTCGCGGTAGGTGATCCGCGCAAAGGGCTTGTCGACCGAGCTCCGGACGGCCTGCACCACGCCCTTCTCGACGAAGCGATCGAAGAGCTCGAAGTCCTGGGCGCACTGTTCGAGGGTCGCCAGGCTGATCTGCCGCACGAAGTCTTCGGCCAGGGCGATCACATCGTCGAGGTCAGCGAAGGCGATCTCGGGCTCGATCATCCAGAACTCATTGGCGTGACGCGCGGTGTTGCTGTTCTCGGCACGGAACGTGGGGCCGAAGGTGTAGACATTGGAAAAGGCCTGGGCGAAGCACTCGACCTGGAGCTGCCCCGAGACCGTGAGGTAGGTCGGCCGACCAAAGAAGGGCTCGCTTTGACCGGGGACTTCGACGCTGAACAGCTCACCCGCCCCCTCGGTATCGGAGGCGGCGATGATCGGCGTATGGATCCAGAGGAAGCCGCGCTCCTGAAAGAAGCGGTGGATCTGCCAGGACAAGGCGTTGCGCACTCGAAAGGTGGCCTGGAAGGTGTTGGTGCGAGGCCGGAGGTGCGCGATGGTGCGCAGGTGTTCGAGGGAGGTCCGCTTCTTTTGGATGGGATAAGCGCTGGGATCGGTCGGCCCGATGACCTGCACCTGCTCAGGGGTGGCCTGGATCTCGAGGGCCTGTTCCCCGCCAGGGGAGGCAACCCACGTGCCCTGCACGCGCACCGCGCTGTGGATCCCGAGCCGACCCTTGAGATCTTCGGAGGGGGGCTCGCTCAGCACGACCTGCACCGTTCGTGGGGAAGACCCATCGAAGACATGGAGGAAGGAGACGTTCTTTGAGAAGCGAGAGGTCTTGATCCAGCCCTCGATGCGCGCGGGCTGACCGGGCTCGGCGTGCTGCAGGAGGTGATCGATCGAGGACCGGCGGGCGGACGTCGGGGACATGCTCAGCTCCAAGCGCAAGGGGAGCGCAGCCTATCGCTCACCGCCCATCGGGCAAGCCCGGAGGCGGCTGCGACGCACAACCCCTCAGTCCAGGCTGGTTCGATCGAGATCCTCCATGACGTCGTCGAGGGGGCGGTCGAGGTCGAGCACGGCCTCGCAGGTGCGCCGAGCGTTGAAGGCGCGGATCTCTTGGGAGGTGAAGGGCCATGGGCTGTTCTGAACCTCGGCGCGCAGGAAGAGCTCGACCACCGCGCGCACCCGGTTGCCCCAGACCGTGTCGGTGCGCGACTCCCAGTAGTCGAGGAGCGCCGCCTTTCGCGCCTCGGGCGTCGAGAGCTTCTCGCCCCCTTTCGTGAGGGGCTCCCCCTCATCCCACAGGGCCTCGAGCTGATCGGGGAGCCGATCCACCGTGCGATCGACGCTTCGGTCCGCCACCCGATCCGACCAGGTTCGCCCCAGCTCATCAGCGTCCTCGAGGGCGCGGCGTCGCACCCCATTCCACTTGCGCTTGCTCAAGGACTGCCCGCCCGCGCGCACACAGGGTAGCACCAGCGCGCAGCTCGCCCAGCCGAGAATATTGTTGTTGTTCGGTCGAAACTGGACCGGCTGGCGCTTGTAGCGAACCCAGCCGTCGTCGTAGAGGCGGAACTCGCCCTTCCAGGCCTCGTCGTGCCGAAAGATCACATAACCGTCCTTCTCGACGACCCGATCGTAGCCCTTATCCATCAACCGCTTCTCGAGCGCGATGCGCTCGGGATCGATGCCCCGCTCGCCGTAGACGATGATCTCATCGCTTCGGGAAGGGGGCGAACCCCGCGCTTCGGGAGAGTCCTCGAGGTCTCCATCCTCGTCAGCGGGCGCCGCGTCGCTGTCGGGCTCCTTCGGAGTCTTGGGGCTTGCAGGTACGCTCCCCGTCGGTCCGAGCGGAGGCCCCCCGAGCGGTGGAGGGGGAGGAGGCTCGGACGGAGGGGTCGATTCGGTGGGGTCCCCGGACTCGTCCGAGGGATCCCCTTCGGCGGTCGCGCCAGCGACGCCCAGCAGTAGCCACAAGAGGATCACCAGCTTTCCCTACAGATCGGAGGGACACCGAAGGCCTCCCGCGCCCGCTCAGCCTGCGCGCGATCCGCGAAGTGGCGCGTGTCCATGCGAGGGTGCTCGCGCAAGAGGCCCACAGCGGTCGTGTAAACCAGCAGGACAAAGCCCGTATCGCGATCGCGCAGCAAGACCCAAGCCGGCGCCGGCTCCGGCGAGGCGCCGAGACGGCCCCAGGCGCCACGGGTCCACTCGGCATCAAAGCGGAGCAGCCCCTCACGATCAGGCAGGAAGATCGCAGGAACGCCGGAGTCGGCGAGCAGAGCATCAAAGTCGCTGCAGTAGGCCATGCGATGCGGCTAACGCGCCACCTCGACAGAGGGCAGACGGTTGAGCTCCCAGTCGTAGGGCTCCCAGGCCACCTCATAGGCGCCAGCCGTGAGGCGAGCCGCGTCTTCGCGAGGAGAAAAGGTTGCGATAAACCCGATGGCCCCCGCCTGCTCGGGGTCCGCGCCCCGAACCTCGCGCCGATAAGGTTCAAAGTCTTCGGCGTACCACTTGAAGACCTGGGACAGATGAAGCGTGTCCCCCCGGATCTTGTAGGCGTTCGTGCGCACCCAGACGGTGGCCGCCTCGCGGAGCTGCCTCTCGTGGGTGGAGGCCCGAAGGGGGCTTGGCGGCAGTGGAGGGCAGCCCCGCGCCGCACAACTCAGCACGGCGTGCACCCGACCGTCGCTGAGCGGCCGAGCTCGCTCGTGCTCCATCGCGTCGAGGGTGAGGTCCTCACCGCCCACCCGAAAGGTGCGGCGCTTCCAGACCTCGCCCCCGTCAAGATCCCTAATGGACGAGATCTCGGGGTTGTCGAGCACGAGCGCCAGCGTGTGGGCATTGTAGGCGTTGACCCAAACCGCGAGCTGCTCCTCCTTGGAGAAGGCCGCGAGGGGGGCCTCTGCGAGCCCGTCGAGGTAGCGGCCCAGCTCGGCTCGCTGGCTGGCGAGGGCTTCGTAGTCTACCCCACGCTCCTGCACCACGCCTTCAAGGATGCCTGCGAACGCTGCGTGATCGTGATCGAAGGCGGTCGGACCTGGAGGGCTCGCCAGGGCAAAGCCCGAACCGATCCCCGTGACGATCGCGACGAGTGCGCTCATGCTCGGTCTCCCTTCTTCATCAAAGAACCCTCGCCCGTGACGGCATTCCGTCCACCACAGCCCCGATTGACGGCTCGACAGGGGGGCGATACGACCCCTACCCCGCAACCAGGAGATCCCATGCCCCGCATCTATCACGTTGAAGGTCGAATGATTTTCGACTCCCGCGGCAACCCCACCGTCGAGGTCGAGGTCACGACCGAGAGCGGCCACACCGGGCGCGCGGCGGTACCCTCCGGGGCCTCGACCGGCGTCCACGAGGCCGTCGAGCTGCGAGACGGCGACAAGGACCGCTACCTGGGCAAGGGGGTCAAGCGGGCCCTCGACAACATCAACGGGCCGATCGCCGACCAGCTCATCGGCTTGGACTGCCGCGAGCAACAAGCCATCGACACGCTGCTCTGCGAGCTCGACGGTACCCCAAACAAAGGGAAGCTGGGCGCGAACGCGATCCTCGGTGCCTCGCTCGCCATCGCTCGCGCCGGGGCCGACGCCACCGATCTGCCTCTGTACCGCTACATCGGCGGCACTCAGGCCCACCTCCTGCCCGTGCCGCAGCTCAACATCCTCAACGGCGGCGCCCACGCCGACAACAACGTCGACGTCCAAGAGTTCATGATCCTGCCCGTCGGCGCGCCGACCTTCTCTGAAGCGCTGCGCTACGGCGCCGAGATCTACCACCACCTCAAGAAGGTGCTCCGCCAGCGGGGCCTCGCCACCGCTGTCGGCGACGAAGGAGGCTTCGCGCCAGACCTTCCGAACAACGCGGCCGCCCTGGACCTCATCGTCGAGGCGATCCAAGCCGCCGGCTACACCCCGGGCGAAGACATCCTCCTTGCGCTCGACGTCGCGGCCAACGAGCTGCGCCGCGAGGATCACTACCACCTCGAGGGCGAGGGGGGAGAGCCCTGGTCAGCCGAGCAGCTCACCGAGTTCTACCGCGATCTCGCGGAGCGCTACCCCCTCGTCAGCCTCGAGGACGGACTCGACGAAGACGACTGGCAGGGTTGGGCCCACCTCAACGCCACGCTCGGCGACAAGCTCCAGCTCGTCGGCGACGACCTCTTCGTCACCAACGTCGAGCGGCTGCAGCGTGGCATCCACGAGCGTTCGTGCAACAGCATCCTCATCAAGGTCAACCAGATCGGCACCCTCACCGAGACCCTCGCCGCCGTCAACATGGCGCACCGCGCGGGCTTCACCTCGGTCGTCTCGCATCGATCGGGCGAGACCGAAGATCCCTTCATCGCCGATCTGGTCGTCGCCACCGGCTCGGGCCAGATTAAGACCGGCGCCCCGTGCCGCTCCGACCGGATCGCGAAATACAACCAGCTCCTGCGCATCGAAGCCGAGCTCGGAGCCAGCGCGATCTACGCCGGAACCCTACCCTTCTGGCAGGCGCGCCGCTGAGCGCAGGCGCCCCCTCAGTCTTGCCGCGTCGGATCGAAGCCGCCCAGCGCCCAGGCCTCGATCACCCGCAGGTCCGGGTGAAAGAAATAGCCCCCGCGGGCCATGAACTGCTCCGTGCTCAAGGGTACGGTGTGCGAACGGGGAGGGTCGAGCCAGCCTTCGACCTCGACGAAGCCGAAGTCGACCCGCTTGGGCGGCGGGTTCGGGGTGCGCACCAAGATCCGGACCTCGCGGCTCTCGGTGTCGCCGACGGGAAAGAGGGCATAGACGTACATGACCTCGGGGTGCCAAGGGAGGCCTCCTCGGCTGTGTTGGGTGATCAGCCCGCGAAAGTGGGCGGTCCCCTTCACGCGCACGGCCGGATGGTCCACGGGGAGATCCTCGAAGACCACCTCGACCGCCTCGGTCTGGCCACGAGGCCAGAGCGCGTAGGCGAAGAGCGCGAGGGCGCCGAGCACCAAGACCACCGACGTGCCGATGAACAGCGCGCGCTGCATGAGGACCTCCGCTCCCTGTGTGCCTCCCTGGCGCGACCGGGTCAAGCCGGACCGAGCGATCCTCACCCCTTCACGACCGACGCGAGCCGGGCCACCCGCCGTCCATCCTCAATCCGCCCGGCTCTGCCCCCTCGGTTCGCCGCAGGAGGCTATAGAGATCTCAGCAGTCCGGCCCTCGTCCACGGAGCCTCCATGAACGCCTCTCCCTACACCTGGTTCGAGCCCTTCGGCGTCACGCCCGCGCTGATCCGCGAGGTCCTCGCCGCCGCCACCCAGTATGGTGCAGACGACGCGGACCTCTACTTCGAGCACACGACCGCCACCTCGGTCAGCCTCTCGGATCGCAAGGTCAACCGGGCCTACACCAGCGTCGACCTCGGCTGTGGGGTGCGGGTCGTGGTCGGCGACCAGGTGGGCTACGCCTACACCGAAGACCTCTCGCGCGACAGCTTGCTCCGGGCGGCCCGTACCGCAGCCCAGATCGCTCGGGGAGGCAAGATCACCGCGCCGGTCGACGCCTCCCCAGCCCGACTCCCCGACCATTACCCCGTCGATCGCGCCTGGCACGACGTCGACGTAGCCGACCGCGTGCCTCTGCTGCGCGCCTGGGAGTCCCGAGCCTTCGACGCCGACCCCCGCATCGAGAGGGTCCAGGTCTACCTGGGCGACGCCGACAAGCACGTGCTCATCGTGCGCGCCGACGGCCGCATGGTCGCCGACTACCGCCCCATGACTCGCGCCGGGCTGTCCTGCGTGGCCCTCGACGACGGCCAACGCGAGGGAGGAAGCTACAACCTCGCCGCCCGCGACGGCCTGACCTACTACACCGCCGAGCGCCAGGAGCGCCTGGTCGACGAGGCCGTCCGCAGCGCCATCCGGGCCCTCTCCGCCAGCCCTCCCCCCGCCGGCGAGCTGCCCGTGGTCATGGCGGCCGGCTCCTCGGGAATCCTCCTACACGAAGCGATCGGGCACGGCATGGAGGCTGACTTCAACCGAAAGAACATCAGCATCTATGCAGATAAGCTCGGCAAGCGCATCGCGCCCACTCAGGTGAGCATCTGCGACGACGGCACCCTGCCCCACGCGCGCGGATCCCTGAACACCGACGATGAAGGCGAAGATGTCGAGAACACCGTCCTCGTCGAAGACGGCGTCCTCAAGAGCTACCTGCACGACCGGATCAGCGCACGACACTATGGCGTGAACCCCACCGGATCCGGCCGCCGCGAGTCCTTCCGTCACCCCGTCCTTCCTCGCATGCGCTCGACCTATATGCGCTCGGGCCCCCACGACCCCCAAGAGATCATTCAGAGCGTCCAGCGGGGGATCTACTGCGAGAGCTTCAGCAACGGCCAGGTGCATATCGGCGCCGGAGACTTCGCCTTCTACGTCCGCGAAGGCTACCTCATCGAAGACGGCAAGCTCACTCGCCCCGTCAAGGACGTCAACCTCATCGGCAACGGCCCCGCAGTCCTCGAGACGATCGAGATGGTGGGCAACGACATGAAGATCGACGAAGGTGGCTGGACCTGCGGCAAGGACGGCCAGTCCGTGCCCGTCAGCCAGGGCATGCCCACGATCAAGGTGGGTAAACTCTCGGTCGGTGGCCGTTCCTGATCCCTCTTCCCCTCTCTCGGAGTGCCATCCATGAGCGAACTGCTCGATCTCGCCCATCAGGCCGTGCAACAGGCCCTCTCGCTCGGCGCCGACGAGGCCGCCGTCACCGTCTCGGCCGGCAGCCACGCGACCCTCACCCGCCGCGACGGCAAGGTGGAGCAAGCCACCGAGGCCACCACCCGGGGCCTCAGCCTCAGCCTCTTCGTCGACGAGCGGTCCTCGGTGCACAGCACGAGCGACCTCCGCCCCGAAGCGCTCAAGGTCTTCATGGAGCGCGCCATCCAAGCCACCCGGCTGCTCGAACCCGATCCGGAGCGGCGACAGCCCGAGCGTGAGCGCTGCGGCCGAGGCGCCTCCGAGGCCGAGCTGGCGCAGAACGATCCCGACTGGGAGCGGGTGACGCCCGAGCAGCGGGCCGCCCGTGCGCTCGCCCTCGAGCAGGCGGTCACCGCCATCCAAGATGACCGCGTGATCAGCTCCTCGACGAGCTACGCCGACGGATCCTCGCTCGACGCGCGGGTCCTCTCCAATGGCTTCGCCGATGAACACGAGAGCTCCGGCTTCTCGATGGGGGCCGAGCTCACCCTCGACGAGGGCAACGGCAAGCGCCCCGAGGCGAGCGCCTGGTACGGCGCGCGCTTCTACCGCGACCTGCCCGATCCCGACGAGGTCGCCCAAGAGGTGATCGAGCGCGCCCAGGAGCGCATCGGCGCGGCTCCCCACAAGAGCGGTCGCTACCCCATGATCCTGGCCAACCGAGCCGCGGGCCGTATCCTCGGGCTGCTCGGCGCTCCGCTGAGCGGCAGCTCCTTGTACGAGCGCCGGTCCTGCCTCGACGGCAAGCTCGGGGAGCGGATCGGTAGCGAGCACCTCACCCTCCTCGACGATCCGACCGTGCCCCGAGGCCTGGGCAGCCGCCCCTTCGACGGCGACGCCCTCATCGCCACGCCGCGCACCATCATCGAAGGGGGCGTACTCAAGAGCTACTACCTCGGCGTCTACTACGCGCGGAAACTCGAGATGGCCCCCACCACCGGCGGTCGGTCCAACTGGGTGGTGCCCGCGGGCGAGCGCTCCTGGCAAGACCACGCGCGGGAGCTGGGCGGCGAGGCGATCCTGGTCAACGGCTTTCTCGGCGGCAACGCCAACCCGATCACCGGCGACTTCAGCTTCGGGATCCGCGGCGTGCTGCTCGAAGACGGCCAACCCGTTCGCTCTGTCGCCGAGATGAACGTCTCGGGCAACCTGCTCCAGATCTTTCACAAGCTCGTCGCCCGCGGCGACGACCCCTGGCCCTGGTCTGCGAACCTCGTGCCGACCCTGATCTTCGACGACGTAGACTTTAGCGGCACTTGAGCCCGAAGGCGCCTTGACCGCTCGGCCCGCTCAGACGCTCTCGCCCGCCTCGCGCAGCCAGCGGAGGTGCGCGGCGTGCTCGAAGCCGCGGCGCTGGGCTTCGGCGACGAACCAGCCGTCGCGCCAGGACCACTCCTTGACGGCAGCGCGGTAGGTCGGGATGGTCAAGCTGTAGGCGACCAGGCGGTCGACGAGCCACTCGAGGGGGAGGTCCACATTCATACTCGCACGGCCGACCTGACGGAGATCATCGACCACGGTGGTGAGCTCGGCGCGATGCTCGCGGCAGACCGTGCCGACGTCGGCGTCGAGGGCCTGGCAGAGGACTCCGAAGGCGCAGTTCCAGATCAGCTTCTCGAGCTGAAGCGCGAGGAAGCGCGGCCAGTCGACCGGCACAGCAGGAACGCCCAGACGGGTGAACCAGCGGACCATCGCCAAGGAGTGAGGCCCGGTGAAGGGGCTCGGCTGAGGACCGGGCTGCGGGGCATCACCGACTGCTGGAACGGCGAAGTAGAGGAGGCCCTGGGTGATCTCGGTGAGGCGATGACGCTCGAGCCAGGGCCGGATCATTCCGTTCTGCACGAAGACCAGATCGCCGTGACGGTGCGGCGGCACGCGGGAGAGGATCTCGTCGAGGGCGTCGTTGCGCGTCGCCACAAGGATCGGCGCTCCAGCGGGATCGTCGAGGGCTTCCCACCCCCGGCTCCGATCGATGAGGTGACAGGGCTCCTCGCTCTCGACGGCAGCATCGCGCAGCGCGATTCCGACCCTCCCTGCACCGATCACCACCATGCTCGCCTCCCGTTCCAGACAACGCGACAAGCCCGCGTCGGGTCGCTCGGATAACCCCTCCGCATGCCCCTGCCCGCTCCACTCGTCGACGCCCTGACCGATCACGGCCTCAGCCCCCAGGCTCACGCCCCGCTCCAGCGGCGCACCTGGTGGCAGGTCGGCGGTCCCGCGGAGTGCTTCCTTCGGGTCGGCAACCTCGAGGACCTCCGGGCCGTCGCCCGCCTGTGCTCCACCCACAAGGCTCCGGTCTTCGTCCTGGGTAACGGCACGAACCTGCTGATCAGCGACCGAGGGATCCAGGGCGTCGTGATCCAGCTCACGCGCGATCTCGCCAAGGCCGATCCCCTGCCTGCCGATCCCACGGTGATCCAGGCGGGCGCGGGCACCAAGCTCGCCGTGCTGCTCAAGAAGGCGCTGAGGCACGGCTGGACCGGACTCGAGGTCTTCGCGGGCATCCCCGGCTCGGTCGGCGGCGCGGTCCGCATGAACGCCGGCGCGCGCCTGGGCGAGACCCGCGAGGTCCTCCACGAGGTCGACGTCGTCCTCCCCGATGGCAGCCTGCGGACCTTGCCCGCCAAGGACCTGAACATGGCCTATCGACACAGCGATCTGCCGCGGGGCGCCATCGTCGCCACCGCCCGCTTTGCCCTGCGGCCGGGCGATCCCCAGACCATGCGCGACCAGGTGCAAGCCCACCTCGACCACCGCGCCCGGACCCAACCCCTCGACCAGCCCTCCTGCGGGAGCACCTTCCGCAACCCCCCAGGAGATTACGCAGGCCGCCTCATCGAGGCCTCGGGGCTCAAGGGTTACCGGGTCGGCGATGCGCAGGTCAGCGAGAAACACGCCAACTTCATCGTCAACCTCGGCGGGGCGACGGCCGACGAGGTACGCGCGGTCATCGAGCATGTGCAGCACACGGTGAAGGCGCAGCACGGCGTGCACCTGGAGCGCGAGGTCCACTTCGCCGGGGACTGGAGCCATTGGCCCCTGGCCGGGGCATGAGCCTCGTCGCAACCTTGGCCGAAGAGCTGCGCGCCGGGGCCTGGCGAGCGGTGGCCGAGCGGGCCGACGTCCCCGATCCCGACGATCCCACGGGGCGCATCGCGGCGTTGGGCTCCCGAGCGCTGGGGCGCCTGGGCTTCCCCGACGCCTGTCTGACCTTCGCGGAGCGGGCCGCCCGTCGAGGCGAAGGGGCGCTGCACACCCTGGCCTCAGCCGAGGCACAGCTCGCCACAGGGCAGCCCGGCCGCGCCCGCGCCACGCTCGAGTCCCTGCTCGACGATCCGGGGCCCTTGTCCCGACCCGGCGATCCTTCGCTCCATGAGCTCCAGATGGCCCTGTGCGACCTGCTTCGCGCTTGCGGCGAGAGCGCGCGCGCCTATGGCCTGGCGCTTAAGGTGCGCGCCCAGGCCGACCGCACCTCGGCGCTGGTCGACGAAGAAGCCTGGATGACCCTGGGCTGGACCGCCTGGGCCTGCGGCCGGGGCCAAGAAGCGGCCCGCGCCTTCGGTCACGCCCACCACAGCCGAACCAAGCGGGCAGCCGAAGACACCCTTCAGGCCCAGTCTCTCGACGGCCTTGGAGCCTGTGCCCGGGTCCTTGGGGACCCCCACCAAGCGATCGCCTACCACGAGCGCGCCCTGAGCCTCTGGGCGCGCGCTACCGGCCCCGGCAGCCCCTCGGTCGCCGCCTGCCGCCACCGACTCGCCCACGCCCTCCACCGCAGCGGCGACTTCCATCGCGCGCGCGACGCCATGGCCGAGGCGATGCTCGCCACCGCAAAGCACTTCGGGCGCGACCACGTAGACACCTGGATCAGCCGCTTCGAGGTCGCCCGCTACGACATCGACTGCGGCGACTTCACCGACGGTTTCGCCCGCATGGCGCGCGCCCGCGCCGAGGTCGCCAAACGACTGGGCGCGCAGCACCCGGTCGTGCGCTCCATGGACCGCTACCTCTGAGCTGCGACGCGCTCCGGCCTTCCCCACGACGCTCCGAGCGAGGGCCAGCCCCTCCTGAGGCGCGCTGCGCTACACTGCCACGCAGACCCTAGCCGCGAGTTCCCCTTGGACGCCATCACCTTGGTGCGATCGGCCCTCCCTCCCGAGCAGGCCCACCACCTCGACGAGGCCCTGGCGCGCTTCCCGCGCCCCGACGGGGAGGGGCGGCTGAGCCCCGATCACATCGCCTACCTCGTCGAGGTCGGCGCGCTACGCCTGAGCACCCTAGTCGAGACCGTCTCCGACGCGCCCGTCGTGCCCGGCCTCCCCCAGAGGCCCGACGCCTCCGTTCGATACGCCCCCGTCGCGCTGCTGGGCGAAGGAGCTATGGGGCAGGTCTTCCTCGTGCACGACACCGCGCTCCAGCGCCACGTCGCCGTCAAGGTGCTCACCCCCGACTACGCGAGCGACCGCACCATGCAGCGTCGCTTTCACCACGAGGTGCAGATCACCGCACAGCTCGATCACCCCTGCATCGTGCCGGTCTACGACCTGGCGACCGACGCAGAGGAAGGGCCCTCCTACGCCATGAAGCTGGTCCGGGGGCAGACCTTGATGGACCTGCTCGGCGAGGCCATCGAGGACCCGAGCCGGGTCCCACCGCTAGCCGATCGGCTCAGTATCTTCCTCGATGTCTGCGACGCCATCGCCTACGCTCACCGCCGCGGGATCATCCACCGCGACCTCAAGCCCGAGAACATCATGGTGGGGGCGTTCAACCAGGTGCTCGTGATGGACTGGGGGATCGCCAAGCGCATCGGCGCCCCCGAGGCGCTCGCGCCAAGCCCATCCGAGGGCGAGAGCAAGGCCCACAAGACCCAGATCGGCGTCGCGATCGGCACCCCTGCCTACATGTCGCCCGAGCAAGCACGCGGCGAGAACGACACCCTCGATGGACAGAGCGATCAATACACCCTCGGCCTGATCTTGCAGGAGCTCGTCACCCTCCAGCGCGCGCGTCAGGGCTCGACCTCGGTCCACACCCTCTACATGGCCATGGAGGGAGAGAAAGCCGAGATCACCCCGCGCCGTCGGCCCACCAATGTGCCGAGGGAGCTGGTCGCGGTCATCGACAAGGCCGCAGCTCCTCGAGCCGAGGATCGCTACGACTCCGTGCAGGACCTCGCCGACGATGTCCGGCGGTTCTTGCGCGACGAGCCCGTCCAGGCCAAACCCGACACCCTCCTGCAGTCCGTCGGGCGCACCGTGGCGCGGCATCGAACCCTCACCGTCGCCCTGGTGTTGCTCTTGCTCCTCGGCGTGGTGATGATCGCGCTGATCGGCGTCGCGGGCGCGGTCGCGGTCAACGAGATCAACCGAAGTCAGGCCGAGCGCCGAGAGCAGCGCCTCGGCGAGCTACAGCGCCTCGTCACCGATCAAGCGCAGCGCATCGAGTCCGAGTTTCTTACCTTCGAGGGACACCTTCAAGCCATCGCGGGCGCAGCGGAGCAAGCGCTTCTGAGCCCCCCGCCGAGCGTGCCCTTCTACCCGACCCACGCCTTCGCCGATCCCGCGCTCGCCCCGCCCGACACCGCCCCCAGCGCAGTCTACGGCGATGACGTGAGCCTCGATCATCCCGACCTGCTGGTCGCCACGGGCCTGAGCCTGGACGAACACCAAGACGAGGCCAGGCGCCTCGCCTCGCTTACCCGCGTCCTTCGACGGGCCGTCTTCTCATCCCTGAGCGACGAGACCCGGCAGCTCCCCCTGGCCGACCAAGAGGTGAACGTGCGCGAGCGCCCCTCGCCTATCGTTTGGTCCTACGTCGCCACCACGAGCGGCGTCATGGCAGGCTACCCAGGCACCGGAGACTACCCCGAAGTCTACGAACCCCGCGACCGGCCCTGGTACCTCTCCGCCATCGAGGCCGAGGCTCCGGTTTGGTCTGCCCTGGACGCCGACGAAGGTGGTCTCGGACTCCTGATCACCGGCGCATCCCCCCTGCGCGACCTCGAGGGGGAGGCCCTGGGCGTCGCCGCCATCGACGTCACCTTCTCGCACGTGATCGACACCCTGCTCGACCCTCGCGGGCTCGACGGCGTCGAGGCCTGGCTCATCGACGGCGAGGGACACGTCATCGTGCGCTCCTCGCAAACAGAGCAGGCCCGCGACGCGCCCGACGACTGGAGCCCCCCGCCCTTCCCTCACCCCGATCTACTCGCGATCCTCCGCACCCGCGAGGGGGGAACCCTCACCCATCCGATCGACGACACGCTCCACCTCGCCATCTGGCGCCCAGTTCCAAAGGTTGGGTGGACTTACCTGATCACGGGGCCCAGCGAGGACCTACTCGATCCCTGAGCTCGCCAGATGCGCCGGATCGACCCAGATGGTCTTGCGGTTGACCCACTCTCGCAGGCCATCGAGGCCGAGCTCCCGCCCGTAGCCACTGAGCTTGACCCCGCCGAAGGGAAGCCTGGGATCGGAGCGGGTCATGCCGTTGACAAAGACGCTGCCGACGGGGAGCCCCTCGATGAAGGGGCGGGCACGATCCAGATCCCGCGTCCAGACGCTCGCCCCCAGACCGTAGGGGGTCGCGGCGGCCAGATCGAAGGCCTGCGCCTCGTCGGCGAACCGCTGGACCGCTGCCACCGGCCCGAAGAGCTCCTCGTCGAAGGCGGGAACGCCGGGGTGACACCCGGTCAGCAAGGTCGGGGGATAGTACCAGCCCTTGCGATCCGGGACGCGCCCGCCCGCGACGAGCCGGGCACCGGCCTGCACACTGCGCCGGACCTGATCGTGGAGATGATCGCGTAGATCCTTCCGGGCGAGCGGCCCCATCGCGCAAGCAGGATCGATAGGGTCCCCTGGCTCGACCGACGCGAGCTCGGCCTGCAGGGCCTCGATGAAGGCCTCGGCGATCGGCTCGTGCACCAGGAAGCGCTTGGCGGCGATGCAGCTCTGACCGGCGTTGAGCAGTCTCGACCGCGCCCCCTGCCGGGCCGCCTCCTTCACGTCTGCGTCGGCCAGGACGACGAAGGGATCGCTCCCCCCAAGCTCCAGGACGCACTTCTTGAGCGCTTGCCCCGCCCGCTCTGCGACGCTGCGCCCGGCCCGCTCACTGCCGGTGAGGGTGACGGCCGCGATCCGAGGCTCCCCGATGAGCCGCCCCGTCTCGCGCTCGTCGATCAGGACCGCCGTGATCAAGCCGTCCGGGTAGCCCGCCTGAGCGAAGAGCCGCTCGATGTGCAGGCCGATCCCCATCGTCGCCAGGGCATGCTTGAGCACCACCCCATTGCCCGCCATCAAGGCCGGGGCTGCGAAGCGAAAGACCTGCCAGTATGGGAAGTTCCATGGCATGATCGCCAAGATCACGCCCAGGGGATCGCTGCGGACCCAGGCACGCTGCGGATCGAGGTCGACGGGCTCATCAGCGCACCAGGCTGGGGCATGATCGGCGTAGTAGCGAAGAACCCACGCGCACTTGCGCGCCTCCGCCACGCCTTCCGAGACGGGCTTGCCCATCTGGGTGGCCATTCGCACCGCGAGGTCGTCGGCCATCTCTTCGAGGAGCGCCGCGACTCGACGCGAGAGCGCCGCGCGCGTTTCTAGGGACTCCCGTGCCCACGCGCGCTGTGCTTGGACGCAGCGGCTCAGCCGACGCTCGACCTCCGCGCTCCGGTGTCCAGAGAGGACCTCCCGCACCTCGCCCGTGGCCGGCTCAACGATCTCGATCCGCATACGTCCTCCTCGATCAGATCAGAAAACCCCATAGCTTCCAGGGGCGAGGGAAAGCCAGCACGGCCCGCGTCTGCTATGGTGTGCGCCCCAACACGCGAGCGCCGGAGCGTGCATGAGCGGAGCAGCGACCGCAGATACCCCCGCAGAGGACATCGACTTCGGAGCCTGGAAGCCCACGGGACGCAAGACCGTAGGTCTAGATTCCGAGCTCGTCGAGGTCGAGAACCCCGATGGCCACAAGCAGACGGCCATCGTCTTCGACAAGGTGTGGCGCGAGTATCCGCAGCTCAACACCGACGTCGAGATGGTGCAGAGCTTCATGGAGTTCCCGATGGTCGACGGGATCTCGTGCATGACGCGCTGGGTCCGGGAGCAGTCGGTCTTTCAGTACGAGACGGGATCCGTGCTCGCGCTGATAGAGATCCTGCGAGCGTACCGCGACCTTCGCAAGCCCGTCGGGTTGCGCGCCGCCTGCGAGCTCCTGATCGGCGTCGGAAACATGCTGCAAGAGGCCTCCGAAAATGGCCCTATGCAAGGTATCTACAGCCACGGCGGGCTCACCCCGTGGCGCATCCTGCTCGACGCCGAGGGCCAGCCCCAGCTCCTCGGCTATGGCCTGCCGCAGATCGACATGGTCGCGCTTCGGGCCGACGCATCCTTGAAGGTGCGCGACGACAGCTTCAAGTATTGCCCACCAGAGCGGTTGACCTCGGGCTACGAAGACATCACCACCGATCTCTACGCGCTCACGCTCATGGCCTTCGAGCTGGCCACTGGCGACACGCTCATCAAGGGCCGAAGCCAAGATCTCAAGAAGCAGGTCGAGCTGGGCGAGGCCCACCAGGCCCTCCTTCGAGACAAGGCTTCACTGCCCGCCTCCCTGCACGATGTCCTGATTCACGCCCTCGCCTTCGACCCGATCGGTCGCTACGAGCACCCCTGGGAGTTCGTGCAGGCCATCACCGAAGCCATCGGCAGCGCCACCCTCCCCGGCGAGTCCCTGGCCCAGGTGCTCCAGAACGTCCGGACCACGACCCGGCGCGGCAAGGCTCTGATGGACGTCGGCACCGCCGGGGGCCCACGCCGTACCGGACTCGGAGGCGACGGGCGCGAGACCCGCATGCGCAGCGCAACGGCCGCACGGCCCGTTCGCGGCCGGGCTGCCGCCAGTCGTGGTGGAGCCCCGGCTGTGTCGGGCGAGGGCCGCTGGGGCAAGGTCGCCCGCTCCGGTCAAGAGGAAGAAGAAGAGAGCACCAGCCGTCGCGGAGCGGTGGCTGGACGTCCCAGCCGCCGCGGGCGTCGGGGCGCAGAAGAGCCCGAAGAGAAGGTAGCAACCCGCCCCGCGCGGCGCGGCCGACGTGGCGCCGAAGAAGCCGAGGAGGAGTCCACCTCCCGCCGTGGTCGACTGCGTCGCTCGGCGAGCGCCGACCCCGAAGAAGAAGAGGCTCCGACCCGCGGGCGTCGAACCCGCAGTCGCAGCTCCGCAGCGCAAGACGAAGAGGACGCCCCGACCCGCTCCAGGCGCTCCAAGAGCCGCACCTCGAAGGCCGATGAGCCCGAAGAAGACGAAAAACCCACCCGCTCCAGGCGCTCCAGGAGCCGCACCTCGAAGGCCGATGAGCCCGAAGAAGAAGAGGCGGCCCCCACCCGCTCCAGGCGCTCCAGGAGCCGCACCTCGAAGGCCGATGAGCCCGAAGAAGA